>JAKQKQ010000092.1 GCA_029560585.1 Verrucomicrobiota bacterium
GCCACCGGTCCGCGAAACACACTCCGCAACCGCGAAAAAACCCAGTCTTTGCCTGACCTTTCCCAATAAATGGCTTTCATGGCGCGGTTTTCCCAGAGCCCGGAATTTCACAGCCGGCAGGCTGTGAAATATCCGGGCTAGTTGGTATTTTGACACCATTGGGCTCTGACCTTTCAAAGCATAATCATCGCACTGAAGCAATCCTGCTCCAAACGTCTCTCTGTTCCCGGCTCGGCAGCAGGACGGTGGCGGGTATCGAAGCCTTGAAGATCGCCGCATAGATTTCGGCGCAGCGCTCGCAGCAGCCGGATTCCTGCCCCCAATCGGGGAATTCGGCACGGATGCCGGATGCCGCGATGGCCAATGCCCGTTCATCCGCCCAATGGAATGTCGCGAACCCACACACGGGGCACGCCGCACCGGAGAGCCGGCTTCCCGCAGTTGAGCTCAAGCGGCGAGGATCGCACGCGACCTCCCAAAGCCGACCGTGCCGCGGCGCATCCCCACCGGATAACTCAAGGAATAGTGCACCTCGCTCGTCATCTGGCAAAAAGGAGAAAGTGCGATCAAACGCGTCGCGGTGTCTTCGAAGGGCGCGGGGAAACTCCGGCGCGGCCGGAAAGCGACGAGACAGGCGCGCATCGATGGAGATGTCCCACAGGAGACCGTAGCGGTCGCGGCGCAGGTTGCCCTCGGGCGCCGGATCTGGCCTGCCAGGCGCAGGATAACCGAATGCCGGATCAAGCATGTCGTGGATGTGCTGCAGCTCGTGGCGCAGGAATCCCACGAATGAGCCATCGCCGATCCGAGCCGACCGAATGCCGACGCCCACGCGATCCATGCCCTCATCATTGCGAAAGAGTTCGGCGACTTCATCGACCGGATTTCGGACCCGCCTGAGCACCCCTTCGGCACACGCGCCAACGACGAGAGGCCACTCGTAGAAAGCGTCGCGCAACCGCTGTTCAAGTCCGGCACCCCGAAACCAGGCGGCGAGGTGCGCGGAGAATGCCTCCTCGCGCCGCTGTGGATCTTCGATCTCGTAAAGTTCCTCGCGGCGTGGGTCGAGGCGCGGCCCTTGCGCAAGGTATGCCGCCTCGATCAGGTCCCGGTCAAACGTGAGCTTCATGGGACTAGGCCAGATTCCGGAGGGCTATCGGTTGGCGCACCGTTCAAACCGCATCGATCCGCACAAAACGCTTCGTCCGATCCGTCGTAAGAAACAAGCTGGATATCGTCGGAACCCGGTCGGATTCCCAGGGCCGCGCAGTCGGCGCGGACCACCGCGAGCATCAGGGCAACGGAGTCAAGGAGCCAGCGCGCGGGCCGCATGCCCTCGAGGCGCGACGCGAACGCCTGGACCCAGCGGCCAAGGTGTTCTCGGAGGAACAGGCGCCATGCTCTCTCGCACGCATCGATCCACTCCGCCCGATTGTTCTCCAGGGCGTGGGCGGCGCGCGCGGCAAGGATCGACGCGAATTCGCATTCGATCGCCAGATGGTCCTGCCGCTCATGGGCCAGATCGTCCATCTCTAAACCGAAAGCACGGTAGAGGGCCGAAAGATCGGCGAGGCGGTGCGGGCGAAAGAGCGCGTCGGCCTTGGCATCACCATATTCGATCTCGTGCGGCGGACAGGCCCCGCGAACGGTGTAGCCGAATGCGCGCAGGTGATCGGCGCGCGCGGCCTCCAGCCCGATGCCCGCGATCGCCAGCGCTGCGATGCCCGCCAAAGCGCTCGTTTCCGGCAACGACCCCCATGCCTCCCGGACCGCCGCGTCGAGCGCCTCGCGCGTGGCCGGCTCGCGGATCCAAACCCACCCCTCGGGTTCCGGATACGCAAAGGCCTCCGCAAGAAAACGGTAAGTGAACGCCCTGGCCGAGGCGTCCGCCGGATTCCTATTCAGTCGCTTGACCTCAGATGCTGTTGGCATGTTTCGCGCTCCGGACATGGAGCGGTTCCTCCACGGTGCATCGGATGATCTCCCGCCCATCGCGATCGTAACCGATGACGGTGTCGTTGTAGATCTGCACGCGCCGGCCCCGGATCTCCCTGTCAAATACCTTGGGGCCCTCCTTGATCTCGTAGCGGTGACAGATGTGATTGTCTTTGCCAAAGAGCTGCAGCACCGCGAGCGTCTCGCGGTCGGGCGCCATGTATTTCTCCACCGCGGCGTCGACCCCGGGCCCGAACATCTGCCGGAGATAGGCGCGCGGGACCCACCGAGGCGGAATGTAATACCCGTTCGGCTCGGTCCCGAACTGAGGATAGAGCGGGAGCGCCAGCTTGGCCACGTGGACCAAGTAGTAGATGGGGTTATCGCGCTCTTCGATCCATGTCCCGTTCGGGTTGAGGCCCACGAAGCCCTGAAGGCGAATCTGTCCGATGCAGGCGGCCATGCAGCGTGTCGTGAGAGGCCGACCGTTGGCACCAGAGTCATTGCCCTCGATGCGCGGGTAGCAGCCGATGCACTTTTCGCTCGTTCGCGTGGTGGCCCGATAATGCGTCTTTTTGTAGGGGCATGCCTCCATGCACTTGCGATACCCTCGGCATTCTTTCTGGTCGATGAGCACGATGCCGTCCTCGGGTCGTTTGTAGATCGCTTTTCGGGGACACGCCGCGAGGCACGCCGGGTACGTGCAGTGGTTGCAGATGCGCGCCAGATAGAAGAACCATGCGTCGTGGGCTGGCAGCTCCGCGCCCTTGTCGAAATACTCCCCCCGCCTCGTGGCCGGTGGGCCCGTGGGGTTGTCCTCGAACAGGTTGGGCGTGTTCCACTCTTCGTCGTTCGGCAAATAGCCCAAGGCGACTTGCGAGCCATTTTCGGCAGGTGCCTCCGGCGCGGACTCGAAGATGGTCTTGCCCTTGAATTCCCCGTAGGGGGCCCTGCGCGCATCGGCGGGGCGCGCCCACGCGCCGGGGCCTCCGTTGGCCTGGTGGAGCATGTCCAGCAGCCTGACGTCCCAGTGACGGGGATAGCCGCCGTAGGGCTTGGTCTCCACGTTGTTCCACCACATGTATTCCTGTCCGGCGGAAAAGGTCCACGTGGATTTGCAGGCCATCGTGCAGGATTGGCATCCGATGCAGCGGTTGATGTTAAAGACAAACGCGAATTGCCTGTCGGGATAGACCGCGTCATAGGGGTAGGCCATCTCGCGGCCCAATTGCCAGTTGTAGGCGCGATTGCTCATTTGGGACGGGTCCATGGTTCGAGGGTTTGGGCGATAAGATCGCGGACATAGTCCCCGCCCTTGTTCCGGAAAACACGATGGGGCCCGATGTAGGCCGGGTTCAGAAACAGATCGAGGATCCCGTCGGCGGTGAAATTCAAGAGCAGGAACTCCTCTATAAAGGCGATGGCCATCGCCTCATCGTTGTCCTCCGCACAAGGGACGACCGCCCCATTCAGTTCCAGCGGGTCGTCGGCATCTAATTCGTCTTTGGGCATAATCGGTCAGGCGATGTGCCCCCCGTTGATGTAGCGCCTCATGAGATCATCCTCGCCACCCGGCGATCGGCCGTCGGTTGCGCCCTGCCAGCGCCCCCGCCCACCGGGGCCACCGTCCTCGGCCTTGACGATGCGCACGAGGCATTCCTTGGGGACGGTGTTGATGGCGTGATTGTCGGCCTCCCCGCCGAACAGAAATCCCATGAAGGCCTTGCTCTTGTGGAAGAGCGTGTCTGTCTGGTGCATCGGCATGTGCCAGTTGCGGGTGATGGACTGCTGCGAGCCAAAGCGGAAGTTGGCCATGTAGCCGTCGGGGCTCACGGCCATTCCGTCCGGGCGTTCCTTCTGGGCCCTCACCGTCTTGGGCGTGGCAATGTACGTGCCGTGCTTCATCATCACAACGTGATAGGGATAGGCCGCGTTATAAGTGACGCGGAGCATGCAGCGGCTGATCTTGTAGAAGGGATCGGCGGGCGTGGCCCCATAATACGGGCGGTCGGCCGGGTTGGCGTCCACATAGACGTAGTCACCATCCTGAATGCCCATGTCGCGGGCGGCCTGCGGGTTCAGGTGGATCTGGTGTTCGCCGACGCCCGCCAGGCGCCGGTCGATGCGGTAAGGATCGCCGAAGTTCGAATCCCAGATCTGGTGCCAGTCCACGTTCGACCATGTCGAATGTACGCGGTGGCGTGATTTCGGGGTGAGGCAGTAGAACTGGTAGCCCTTCTCCCAGAGAAAATTCTTCGATGCCTTCAGCTCGCCCCATGGCACCTTGATGTTGCGCACGCTCCGCTCGTCCCAGCCTTCGGCACCGAGCGGGATCCCGTAGTCGTTCGGTCGGACGTGGGGGTTGTTCGACAGGATGGCGTTGGGAAGATAGGGGGTGGCCTCTGGGCCCTCGCGGTGGACGATGAAGTTCTCCCCGCACGCGATCGCCGTGGGATCATCGCTGTAGGCGTGCATGCGCCCCGTGTCCGTGTGAAATGGCTCGCCATCGTGGATCTGCTCGTAGAATGGGATCCGCGGGTACGTCCGAAACAGCATGAGGGCCGCGCCGGGCGGGCCGTATTTCCCGGCCATGATGTCCGCGAGCCTATAGCCGCGGGTTGTCGTGCACGTGTCGAGCAACCGCTGGATGTAGACAGAACGCCTCCCCTCGTGCTCGAACCTGAAATAATCGTGGAAACGCCTGTCGCCGGTCTCCTCGCCGAGCGCGGCGGCGATGCCCGCGAGGATGCGCAGGTCGTCCCGCGAGTCGTAGAGCGGCCTGATTCCCCCCTTCCATATCTGCAGGAACGGGTTGGAACAACTGGCGGTGATCTCGAGATCCTCGAACTCGACCCAGGAGTTCGCCGGCAGAGCGAAGTCCGCAAATTGGACCGAGGCAGTCATCTGGATGTCCACCGAGACGATCAGTTCGACCTTGGGGTTGACGTTCTTGATGACGCCGTAGCACCACTTCGCGTTATTGATGAGGTTGACGTTGGTGAAGAAGATCGCCTTCGTCGGCGTCGGCATGTGGCTCTTGCCCGTGAAGCACTTCCGTCCCTCGGCGGGCGTGTTCACGATCAGCGGGACGTCACCGTGGTCCCAATAGGCGGGTTCCTCGTCCTTGCAATACGGGTGCGCGTGAACCTCTTTGCCGGGGGCGGAGGGATCCAGCAGAGGGTGAAACGGATCCTCGGCCACCCAACCCTTGAATCCGTACCCGGTCTCCTTCGATCCCTGGAAGAGGGCCGCCTTGTAGTTTCCTGCCCACCCGTGACACCCCGCCCCCGGTTTGCCGATGTTACCGGTGAGCATCAGCGGCAGGTAGGCGGCACGGTTCGCCTCGGTGCCGTGGAACCAGTGGTTGATGCCCTCCCCCTGGTGGATCGAGACCGGCGCGATCGTGGCGATGTCTTGCGCCAATTGCTCGATGAGGTGTTTCGGCGCACTGGTGACCTCGGAGACCGTATCGAGGTCATAGTCCGCCAAGTGCGTTCGATACAGTGTCCAGAGGGCGAACACCTCGACCTCCGAACCATCGACCAACCGGAGCTTCCATCGCCCGTCGAGGGCGGGGTCCACCCCCTTCATGTTATCGCCAATCTGGTCGCGGGTGATCGGTTTCGCGGAATTCGACGCATTGTCCCAGACGACAAAATCGCCGAGCTTGGCGTACTGCTCGTCGGTGAGCCCCTGGACCTTGAAGCTCTTCCCCTCCTTTGACAGCCCCGCTTTGTAGCCGGGGAAAACCTCGTGCGCGCGAAGGCGCCGGAGGTTGTCGGTGCGCACGAGCAGCGGAAAATCCGTGAATCCCTTGACGAAGGCCTCGTCGTACCAGCCCCGGTCCATCATCACGCGGGTGACCCCGAGCCAGAGCGCCGCGTCGGTCGATGGCCGCACCGGAATCCAATAATCGGACTTCGTGGAGGGGGCCCCATATTCCGGGGCGATGACAACGATCTTGGCGCCGCGCTCCATGCACTCGATGAACCAGTGGGCCTCCGTCATCTTGTTCTCGACGAGGTTCTTCCCGTTCATGATGATGAGCTTCGACGACCGCATGTCGTTGAAGTCACACTCGCTGTTCTGAAGCCCGTGGACCCACGGGTGGCCGGGGGCCTGATCGCCGTGCCAGGTATAGTTGGACCAGATGCGGCCGGCGCGCGCTTCCGCGTCCGGCACCTTGCGCACGTGCTGGTCGAGCAGGGCGAGCGAATTGCAGAGCCGGTACATCCCGTACTTGCCCATCACGCCGAGGAGCCCCATGCCGCCGCGCATCTTTATCGTGCGGGTTCCCGCGCCGCCCATGTCGTCGATCATCTCCTCGGGATACCCCTCGGCGCGGAGGCGCGAGGCGCCCTGTTCGCCGCTGTACCGAGTTGCGATGGA
Source organism: Verrucomicrobiota bacterium (assembly GCA_029560585.1). GTDB lineage: Bacteria > Verrucomicrobiota > Verrucomicrobiia > JADLBR01 > JADLBR01 > JADLBR01. Next base: position 6,325 of record JAKQKQ010000092.1, read on the forward strand.
CTTCAGTCCGCGGGCTATGAGCCGGTTGGCCTCGTCCCAAGAGACCTTTTCAAATTCATCGTTGCCCCGGTCGTCGAACTTGAATTTTGAGCGCAGTTCCGGGGTAAGGTCCGGAAAACCCGCATCGGCCCACTGTTTCCAGCCGCGGCGAACGATCGGGTGCTTCAGGCGAAACGGGCCATAGACGATCCGGTGGAAGGTGTAACCCTTGGCGCATTGCCGGATGCCCCACGAGGCCGTGGCCTTATTGCCATAGAGATCCGCATAGGAACCGACATCGTACTGGTCGCCCATCCGGACGATGACGCCCCCGCGGGTGTGGGCGAGCACGCGGCAGTTGTGCGTGTCGTTCGGGGCGCAGACCCAAGAGAACGTGCCGTCGTGGGCGTACTGGTTACGATATGCTGCCTCCCAGTCGCGATCGGGGTAGTAGGCAAGCGGGTTCTCGATAGATCGCGCGGGTTTCAGAAAGCGCGTTGGAAGAAACTGGGCCAGGAGCACCCCTGCCCCCGCCACACCCGTGAGGTAGAGGAAGGTTCGACGGTTGATCCGCGCGCTGTCGGGCGCGGCTTCGGGCGCTGCGGGTTCGGTGCTCATCGGTTCATTTCTCCACCTCGAGGACATGCCAGGCCGAGACATTCTTCTGGCCGTTGCGATCGCCATTGCGGCCATCCCAGATGGCCAATGCCAACGGCACCCGGCGCCCCGGCGAGAGATTCGCGTCGCGCCGGGACATCGGCACCAGCAGGCGCGTGAAGACCACCCGCCACCGTCCGTCCACCCATGCGCCAGAACCGGCTAGGTCCTGTTCGGCGGCCGGCTGGACCGAGAGGGTGCCAAATCCGCTCGCGTTGGCCTCTTCCACCGTCGACCTGCGCTCGCCCGCCAGCGGATTGCCCGCCATCGCGGCGGAGAAATACTGGCCCCCGGCGCCCGGGTAGATATCGCGCTTCCTCTGCGGGTAGATTCCGGCCATCTGCGCGAGGGGATCCTCCTTTGGCACGGCGGCCCGCCACTGCCAGAGGTTCACAGGGTGAAAGGGATCGCCCATGCCGAGGAACCCCGGTCTGTCGGTCAGACTGAACTGCACCGCGGCAGAGTCCGCGAAGTCTTGCACGCGCAGTGCAGCGCTGCCCGTGGGGCTTGCGCTGGCCCACTCCAGCAGCATCGCGAGCCGCTTGCCATCGTGCAGCCCACGCACGGAAACGTAGCGCGTCGGCTCATTCTTTCTCCAAACGGGATTCACCATGACCGCGTGCTGCGCGGCCCTATTCCAAGCGGCGTCCGCCGGGTCTGTCGGCAACGTTCCTTCGCATCGCGTCGCCAGTAGACTCGTCCCATCGTCCGCCTGTCCGACGCCATGTCCGCCGGCCGCCTTGCGCAGGGCCAAGATGTGGGCGACCAGCGCCCATCGGTCTTGCGGCGAAATGCGACTGTCGGGATACGCATTCATGGGCGTGCCGCCGATTCCCGCCGCGATCCGCATATAAATCGCTTCCGGCGAATCACCCCCAACGAATCTGTCGCGGGAATAGCTCCGTGGTTTCAGTTGGCCGCCCCAGGCATCTTTCATGCCCACGGATTGCGGCCCGTCGCCCGCACCCGTTGGTCCGTGACAATTGGCGCAATCGAGACTCGCGTAAACGCGGGCGCCCTTGGCCGCCAGCTCAGGGGTGAAGTCGGGCACCGCGGGCATCGGGATCGATGATCCGGCAGGGTTCTCGGCAAAATGATTGATCCTGCGCCCGTCCTCCTCCTTCGCGCTGAGCTGTTTGACGTAGGCGATCAGGTCCCTTCGGTCGCGCTCCGCAAGGAACTCAAACGCTGGCATCGACGACCCGGGCATGCCGGCGGTGATTACACCAAAGAGATCCTCATCGGTCGGCATCCCGGAGGCCGTCGAGCGAATCTTGAACTGTCCCGCCGTAAAGTCCCGCGGCCTCGGGTACAGGAACACTGCAGCAGGGCCACGCCCGTCGCCGTTCGCGCCATGGCATGAGCCACAGTGCGATGCGTAGAGCGCCTTGCCACGCACGGACGGCTCATCTTTCACCCCAAAGACCTTCCGCATCGGGCAGGCTGGCCCCTCGTCCCCGAAACGGACATCGGCCTTGCCTGGCGTGGCCGCCAACCTGGCTGGCCTCGACACCCTTGCTATCCCCGACCATGCCGCCGCCACGGCGAGCCCGGCAATCGATGCGCGAGTGAATGTCTTCATGTCGCCTCGCCCACCGATTTGGCCGCAGCTGGGCGCGACCCCCATGAGTCATCCGTATGCCGCCCCGGCGCAAGAATCGCCCTCGCGCACGGGGGCACGATCGCGGCCAACGCCCCCGCGCCTCCCGCAAGTAACAGCAAGCCCCCCACGCGCACCGCAACCGCATCCCCGCGCGCAATCCCCCACGCCCCGATCGCTGTGCCCGCAAGATAGAGAAAGACCGCGAAACCGGGACTCCGCGCCCCTTCGCCCCCGGTCACGCCGAGGGCCCTCCCCGCAATGCACCACAGCGGCAGTCCCGTCGCCAGCACCATCCAGAGAAAACCATAGAGCACCCTCATCGATCCCCTCATCTCGGCGGGGACCATGTCGAGTTCGCCAATCAGCAGGCCGACACCCAACAGCAAGAATAGCCCTATGAATCCTGCCGCATACCCGTGATTCCACGCGTCGAGCTTCCCGCCGCGCGCCGCCACACCAGAGGCCACCTCGACCGCATAAAAAATCAGCCCCCCTGCGACCGACAGGGCCCCCGGCAGGACCACCGGCAGCCCAAATGCCAGCCCGAGGACCACGACGTACAGCCCGCCGTTGCACAGCAGAAAGGCCCAGAGCCTGCGCTCGCCGCCACCGCACACCGCCACGTCAAACACCAGATAGGAAAGCCCCATCAGAAGCAGCGACAGATAGCCGCCGAAACCCGCGTGCATCCCCGCGTGGATCGCCGTCAGCGTCTGCATCGGCAGGAAAAACCAATAGTGGTTTGCCGCCGCCAGCACCCCCATGAACATCGTCAGCATCAGCCACAGAATGCTGCTCGCCACCGTGATCTGCACCATCGGGAGCCGCTCCCCCTTCTCCAGCCGCCGGGCCACCAGCACGAGGAACACCAGAAGGCCCAGCAACATCACCGACCCCGCGTGGGCCACGGCCGCAATGTCCCAGCGAGCAAAAGCCGGCAGGATCCAGCAAAGCCCCAACCCATGCAGGAAAAAGTGCGACTGCGCCCCCAGCCCATCCCGCGTCCCCGCATCGCCCAGCCGCGGCAGCGACAGGTGGGTCACCGCGAAACCCGTCGGCAACAGCCATCCCAGGATCGCCGCGTGCAGCGCCGCCGCCGCCCTCGGCGACCGCCCCACCGAAAAAACCTCCCCCGGCGAAAATACCATCCCCGCGCAGAACACCACGAAAAATGCCGCGCCCAAGAGCAGGAAGGCCGAGGCCACCATCGATGGCCGCGCGGGCGATCGTCGTGTTTCGGGCTGCGGGACCACTGGCGTGTCGGCGGCGCTCATGGCAAATCTTGGCAGAGCATGGGCCCCCGGGCCGGGATTGCAAGAATAAAAGATGCTTATTTCTTTGTTTGGACCGGTCCCTCGCCCCCGTCTGGATTCCGGCGCTGTGGGGGGCGCCTCAGCCGGCGATGATCTCGATGGCCTTGCGGAGCGCGGGGCCCAGGACGGCGATGCACTCGCGCACGGCGGCGGGGCGCCCGGGCAGGTTGACGATGAGGCATCGGCCGCGGACGCCGGCGGTGGCGCGGCTGAGGATCGAGGTGGGCGCGACATCGAAGGTGCGCACCCGCTGTATCTCCCCGAAGCCGGGAAGCTCTTTCTCGATGACTGCGCGGGTGGCCTCGGGGGTGATGTCGCGCGAGGCCGGTCCCGTGCCGCCGGTGGTGACGATCAGGGAACAGCCCCTCTCATCGGCCATCGAACGGAGGGCATCCTGGATGGCGCTCTGGTCGTCTGGCACGAGCGCCCGCTCCCATTCGATGGCGGCGTCCGCGAAGACCTCGCCCATCGCCGCCTCAATCTCTGGCCCGCTCTTGTCCTCGTAGATCCCAGCGCTGGCCCGGTCGCTGGCCGTCAGGCGTCCGAATTTCATTCCTTGATCTTCTCCAATAGGCGGATCGATTCGATACTCATGGTCTTGTCCACGGCCTTCATCATGTCATAGAGGGTGAGCGCGGCCACGCTCACCGCGGCCAATGCCTCCATCTCGACGCCGGTCTTGGCGCGGCAGATCGCCTCGGACCTGATCTCGATCCGGTCGCGTTTCACGGCGAAATCCACCGACACCCTGTCCAATGGCAACGTGTGGCAAAGCGGCACCAGGTCCGCGGTGCGCTTTGCCGCCTGAATTCCCGCGATCCGGGCCACGGCCAACACGTCCCCCTTGGGCAAAGCCCGCGCCTTCAAGGCGCGCAGCGTGGACGGCCGACAGCGCAGTTCCCCCATCGCCACGGCCGTCCGACGTTGGGCGGGCTTGGCGCCCACGTCCACCATCCGGGCCGCCCCAGATTCATCGAGGTGGCTGAATTTCCGTGCGCCTTCGCGCCGCTGTCGCATTTTCATCTGTCCCAAACTCCGGTCGCCAAGACCTCCGCCGCGCCCGACGGTCCGATGCCATCGGGCGGCACCCGCAGCAATCCCTCGACTCGTGCCAGCGCCGTTATATCCGACGAATCCCTCCAGGGCAATGGCGCCACCCTCAATCCCGCATCCGCCCGCACAAAACGGCACGGCCACCAACTCTCGCGCGGATTCGCCCGAATAGCGGCGGCATCTTCCACGGGCAGGCGCACCAGCGGGCGCGGCGCGGCCCCCGATAGCCGGTCGATGGCCCTTCGCACGAAAAGGTGGAAAGAGACAAAATGCGAGAGCGGATTCCCCGGCATGCCAAATGCCAGAAGCTGATCGCGGCGCGCCACGATCAGCGGTTTGCCCGGACGGGTCGCGACGCCTCGAACCAGCAGATCGAAACCGGATTCGCGCAGTACGCCCCCCGTGTGGTCGTGGTCGCCGACGCTCGCACCGCCACTGATCAGCAGCAGGTGCGGCCTCGCCCCCAAAGCCGCCGCGATGGCGGAAGCCAGCGCGGCCGGATCCTCATCCACCCGCCGGTGCCAGACCGCATCCGCACCGGCCTCCCCGAGGAGCGCCGAGATCATGGGCGAGTTGCTGTCGCGGATCTCACCTTCACCCGGCACGGTATCGCATTCGACCAGCTCCCGGCCCGTCGCGACATGCGCGGCCCGTATCACCGGAGACACCATCGGACGCGCGGCGCCTGCCGCCGCCAAAACCGCGATCGCGCCCGGCGCCAATCTGGTCCCCGCATCCACCAGGAGGTCACCGCGCCGGGCCTGGGACCCCCGAGCGCGGATATGTTCACGGCCGACCATCGCCCGCAATCGAACCTGCCCCTCCTCCCGATCGACATCCTCCTGCATGACCACGACCGCGCCCTCGTCCGGGACCGCCGACCCGGTGAAGACCCGGAGCGCGGACCCAGGCCCCGGCATCTTTGCCGCTTCTCCGGGAACAACTTCGCCCGCCAGTCGCAGAACTTCCGCGGTCTCCCCCGCCCGCACCAGGTACCCATCCATCGCCGAGCGCGCGAAGGGCGGCTGGTCGGAATCGGCCCGCACCTCCGACCGCAAGATCCGCCCCCCGGCCCCAGACAGCCCCACCGCCTCAGGCGCCAGCGGTGCCACTGCCGCATCGAGCAGCCCCCAGGTCTCCTCCACCGTCTTCACCCCAAGACCGCCGCTTTCCATATCGGGACGTCCTCCTTGAGCCGATCCATGAAAACCGACACCAGCGCGAACGCCTCCGCCCGGTGGACCGCCTCCACGCTCACATGGATTGCCGCCTCCCCCACGGGCACCACCCCGATGCGGTGGATGACGCGCGCCCGCAAGCACGGGTGCGATCGATTCAGTTCCAGCAGGATCTTGCGCATCTGGTTCTCGGCCATCGGGCGATAGGCCTCATAGCGCAACGCCGATATCGCCCGCCCCCCCTCCGTCCCCCGAACCACACCAACGAACTCCACCCGGGCTCCGGCTCCTCCCCCCGCGCCAACGCCGCCCCCCCCCGTCCCGCGGCCGCCCCCTATTCGTTCCCCGGTGATCTCAACTTCCGTCTCCACGACCGTCAGCCTCCCGATACCGGCGGAATCAGCGCCACCTCGTCGCCCGGAAAAACGCCCTCGTCCATGCGGGCAAACTCACCGTTTCGCGCCAGCCGCACCTGCCCCCGCAACGGCGCGAGCCCCGCATGCCGCCGCACCAGTTCCTCCAAGAGATCCCCGATCCTCATGCCAGAAGGGCACGCGACCATCGCCTCGGCAAGCCCGCAGGCCTCCCGCGCGCCGCTGAAAAACAGGACCCGCACCTGCCCGCCGTCCGACGAGGGATCGCCCATGCCCGTGAGTTCACAGGAACTCGGCCATTTTGCAATAACTAAAGAATTCCATATCTTTTTTTCTCTTGAAATCGCGCCGTCCGGCGATAGGGTCCTGGGCATGAGCCATTCGCCCACAGTCATCTCGCCCCCGGGAACCCCGCTGGCCGACCGCACGGTCGGAGAACTCGTCGCGGAAAGGCCCGGGCGCTCCCGCGTTTTCGAATCCCTCGGCATCGATTTCTGCTGTCAGGGGGGCCGCACCCTGCGCGAGGCGTGCGAGCGCAAGGGCCTCGCCCTGGAGACGCTCATGGCGCGTCTCGAGGTCGAGTTGGCCGACAAGGCCACCCCGACGCAAAACCCCGCGGGCCTGCCCGCGCACGACCTGGCGACCTACATCGTCGAGACCCACCACGGCTATCTCCGCCGCGAGCTGCCACGGCTGCGCGCCATGTCCGAGCGCGTGGCGAAGGTCCATGGCGGCCACACCCCATCCCTGGTAGAGGTGTTTCACGTCACGGTGGAACTCCAGACGGAACTTGAGAGCCACATGATGAAGGAGGAGCAGATCCTCTTTCCCATGATCGTCGCCCTCAGCCACGGCGAGCCGCCCCCGATGCCGCTGGATTGCCCCATCAACCAGATGGTCCACGAGCACGATATCGCCGGTGCGGCGCTCGCCCGCCTGCGCGAACTCAGCCGCGGTTTTCAACCTCCCCCTGAGGCATGCAACACCTACCGTGCCCTCTTCGCCGGGCTCCTTGAACTCGAGGAAGACCTTCATCGCCACATCCACCTGGAGAACTCCGTCCTCTTCCCTGCAGCGCAGGCCATGATGAGGAATTGACGGCGGCGCCAGGGGGGCGCAAGAAAGACGCACCACAGCCCCATAGCCATGTTCATCTACGGAAAGACCTCGGCCAACGCCATCGCGGTGATGAGCTATCTCGCGGCGGACCCTGGGCGGCGCGCCGGATCCGGCGAGATCGCAAAGGCGCGGGGCATATCGCGGGCCCTCACCGCCAAGCTGCTGACCCAGCTTGCCTCGGCAGGCCTAGTGACGGGGCAACCGGGACCCGGCGGTGGCTACACGCTGGCCAAGCCGGCCAACAGGATCTGCCTGATGGACATCGCCACGCTATTCGAGCAAACGGAACCGCCGTCCCTATGCCCGTTCGGCCACAACTGGTGCGGCAGGGGCGACCCGTGCCCACTGCATGAGACCATCACCGAAATGATCGACGCCAACCGGCGGTTCATGAACAGCACGCGGCTCACGATATTTCAAAACAGGGACAGGAAACCGGCAAAGGGATCGAAAGCCCGCCCATGAGGTGGACTTCCCCATCGAGCGCGTCGAGGCCGAGCACGTGGCGCGTCGCGACTTCGCCAAGTTCCTCTGTCTGGTCTCCGGGGGCATGGCCGTCGGCAGTGGTTGGGTGGCGGTGCAGGACAGGCTATTCCCACCGCACCGCATCCAGGGTGATGTTTTCGTTTGCAGGAAATCCGACGTCCCCGCCGGGGGGACGCGTGGCTTCACGGTGCCCGGATCAAGAACGCCCTTCATCCTGATCCATCTCAACGATGGGAGCTGGCGCGCCTACGGGCAGAAATGCACGCACCTGTCATGCGCGGTCTACTACTCGCCCGACAAGGACAGGATCGAGTGCCCCTGTCACAACGGATACTTCGACGCGAGCACCGGCAACGTCCTGCAGGGACCCCCTCCCCGGCCCCTCCCTCGCCTCGATGTCGTCCTAAAGGGCGAGGACGTTTTCGTGAGAGAACCCAAAGACGCGTGAGCCCATGAGCACATTTCGCGAAGCCCAGCGCCAGGCCCACCCGACGAAAACCAATACGCTGCTGCTCGGCGTCATCTGTGTTCTCATCCTGATCCTCACGATGCAGGTCTGGCTGCTGACGGCGGCGCTGAATGAGACCCTGGGCGGTCACACTTCCATCAAATGGCCCGCATTCTGGGGCTCACTCGCGCTTTTCGTTTCAGGGGTGGCACTATTGCGGTATCTCCCGCCGCCCATACGCCTGCCGGCGCGCACGATGATCCAGGAGGCCTTCCCCCACGCCGCCCTTGCGTGGCGCACGCTTGGGATCAGCGCCGTGTCCCTGGCGCTCGCGTTTGCGGTGTGGTTCATGTGGTCCGCCATCCCGATCCGGCTCAAGGACGCGGGGTTCAGCCTTTCGCGGCAGCAACTCTTTTGGCTCGCCGCCACGCCGGTCATCCTCGGCTCGTTCCTGAGGATTCCCTACGGGCTCATCGTGTCCACATTCGGCAGTCGCCGGAGTTATGCGGTGGTCACGCTGCTGCTCTTGTTGCCATGCCTGGCCACGGGTTTCGCCGTCATGAATCCGGCCACGCCCTATTGGGTGCTGCTCGCGTGCGCCGCGCTGACGGGCATCGCCGGCGCAAACTTCGCGACCTCGATGGGCGTCGTCAACCTCTGGTTTCCCAAGAGGACACAGGGCACCGCCCTCGGGATCAATGGCCTCGGCAATCTGGGCGTCACGATCGCGCAGCTCACGGTCCCCCTCGTCATCGGATTCTCTCTCGCGGGCGCGCCCGAGGCGTCGGGTGCTGGCCGCCCCCGCCCCATCCACCTCGAGAATGCCGCCTTTGTCTGGATCCCTTTCATCCTGCTGTGTTCCGGCGCCATCTGGTTTGGCACCAAAGACTATCCGGCGCAGCCGAGGACCCTCGCGTCGCAGCTCGTGGCCGGCAAGCGACTGCACACGTGGGTGCTCTCGCTCGTCTATTTCCTGACGTTCGGCTGTTTCGTCGCGATGGGGGCATCGCTGCCGCTCATGATCAAAGAAGTGTTCGCCGAGGCACCCGGGGGGGCCCCAAACCCGCTGCTGTTCGCGCCATGGGCCGCCGCGATCGCCACGCTGATGCGGCCGCTCGGCGGCTGGCTTGCGGACAAGTGTGGCGCCGGTTTGATCACGTCGATCTCCATTGGGACGATGTCGTTAGGTGGATTCAGCCTGTCGGGATTCCTGCAACCCGACCAGTTCGCTGGCTTCTTTACGGTGATCCTGATCATTTGCGCCGCGGCGGGCCTGGGCAACGGCAGCATTTTCAAAATAATCCCGCTCGTGCTCACTAACGAGGCCGGGGCCGCCATCGGCATCATCAGTTGCATCGGGGCGCTCGGGGGATTTGTCCCGCCCCTGCTGCTGGGCTGGACGCTGGACAATCTCGGCAGTCCGGCATGGGCCTACACCGGAATGACGCTGTTCGCCCTGCTCTGCTTTCTTGCAAATGGCTGGTTCTATCATCGCCCCACATCTCCCACCCACTGTTGACCCACGGGAAACTCCCGGTCTTGCCCATGCCGGGGCATTCTGGCATTTGTTTGGGTCGGAGCGTCGTGCCGGATGCCGACGCGCCGGAGGTGCGGCGACAATGAGAACGATGCGATGGCTGGGATCTCTGACGTTGTGCCTGGCCACGATTGCGGCGCGCGCCGCGGCGGCGGACCAGATCGGCCTCGACTGGAAGGCCGGTGCGGCATCGGCGGTGATCACGCCGCAAACAAACATGTGGATGGCCGGCTACGCGGCGCGCAAGAAACCATCCGACGGGACCGCGCAGGACCTGTTCGCCAAAGCGCTGGCCCTCGAGGACGCAAAAGGCACGCCGCTGGTGCTCGTGACGATGGACCTGATCGGCGTCCTGCCATCGCTGCGGCAGTCCGTGGAGAGACAGGTCCAAGAGAGACACGGGCTTTCCCCGGAGTATCTCCTGTTGAACGCCTCGCACACGCACTGCGGGCCTGAGTACCGGGTGCGGTCGGGGCACGAGCAAGAGGCAAAGGACTATACGAGTTTCTTGGAGCAACGGCTCTTGCGCGTAATCGGCGAGGCCCTCGCACAAAGGAAACCCGCGCGGCTGCTCTACGCCCATGCCCGGTGCGGTTTTGCGATGAACCGCCGCCGCAACTACGCCCTGGCACCGGATGATCCCAATGCCAAGAGAGCCCCAAATCCTGATGGGCCAGTGGATCACGACGTGCCGGTGCTCATGGTCGAGGGAGCAAACACCAACCTGTGCGCCGTCCTCTTCGGCTACGCCTGCCACAACACGACGCTCAGCGCCGTCTCGATGACGAACAACGTCCCGCGCTTCGAGTTCAACGGCGATTATGCCGGCTTCGCGCAGGAGACGCTCCAGGCCGGGCGACCCGGTCTGACGGCGATGTTTCTGAGCGGCTGCGGCGCCGACCAGAATCCCTATCCGCGCCACTTCATGGTGCCGTTCGTCAAACCCTTGGAGTTCGCGCAGCTGCACGGCCGCACGCTGGCCATGTCCGTCGAAGCCGCCATGGCCGCGCATGTCCGGCCGATCCGCGGCCCCGTCCGCGCCGCGCTTGAATACGTTGCCCTCGAACGCCAACCCCTGCCGGCCAAGGCGCCAAACCCACCGAAGGCGCAATCCCCCCCACCCCCCCGCCAGTACCCAGTGCAGGTGATCCGATTCGGGGATGACCTGTCGCTCGTGGCACTCGGCAGCGAGGTGGTCGTGGATTACTCGCTGCGGCTAAAACGCGAACTGGCTGGCAAAGCGATCGTGTGGGTGGCGGGTTACTCGAACGACTACGGCGGCTATATCCCGAGCCGCCGTGTGCTGGCCGAGGGTGGCTACGAGGCGCCTGATTACAGACCCGAGATCGAGGACCGGATCGTGGGCCTTGTCCACCGACTCCACGATCGACTCGCGCCCTAATAGCCCGTTGAAAAGCGCCTTCGGACGCCGAGGCCGGTGTCCCCCCGATTATGTCGGAAGGCCGGTGGCCTCGCGGGCCGCGCCGATCGTGATCACAGACGGATTCTGCAACGGGCCGCCAGCACCGTGGCATCACGACGTCACTTCCCGCCAACGCAGTAGAGGGTCTGCGGCGCGCGAATGAAGAATCTCCCGTCTGCCGTCGCAAACGAGGCGAGGATCGGTTCCCCGAGCTTGTTCTCGGCCACGACGTCGAGATCGCCGTCAGTCCTGATGACGGTCGTCAGTCCGTCTTCATTCGAGAGATAGATGCGATTGCCGGCCACGATGGGGGAAGCGGAGAACTTACCCCCCATCCGCCGCTGGAGAATTGTGGCGCCTGAGGTCGCGTCTAGGCAGGTGAGAATACCATGGTCGTTGATGAGGAATATCCTGCCGGCCGCCAGGGCGGGCGAAGGAACGTGTGGGCCCCCGCGCAAAACACTCCAGACGAGCCGCGAGCCCGTGACGTCGCCCTCGCCGCCCGGGCGAACGGCCAGGGTCGGGCCGTTCCGTCCCGACGTGCCGAAGATCAGGCCGTTCCCCATCACGACAGACGGGATGGGTTCGCGGGTCGGCCCAGCGCATGACCACAGTCCCTTGCCCGTGGCGGGGTCGACACCGAGAAGCCGCTCGTTGCTGGCGAAAATCATCTCGTCCCGCCCGGCTTCGGCGACCGAAAAAACCATCGGCGTACACCAGCCCATCGAGGCCGGTCGGTCCTCGCGCCACACGACGCTTCCGTTATTACGGTCGAGCGCGACCGTGAGCGAGGCCGATGGCCTGCTCTGGTCTTGATTGAGAATCACCAAATCCTTGTAGAGGATCGTCGACGCCCCGGGGCCCCACGTCCCGTCGAACTTGCCCAAATCGGTCCGCCATTTCTGATTCCCCTCGAAGTCGAAGCAGACAACGCCAAGATTCCCAAAGAAGACATACGCCTGTTTGCCATCGACTGCGGGGGTGGCGGAGGCGAAGCCGTTCTTATCGCGCACCATCCGCTCGATCGTTTCGACCTTCAGGTCGCGTCGCCACCGCACCTGGCCACTGTCTCGGTCGACGCAGAGCATTGAGCGAACCGTGCCCTTGTCATCGGCGAACGTGAGGAAAATGCGATCATTCCAGATAACGGGCGAGGAATTCCCACGGCCCGGAAGCCGGGTCTTCCAAACGATATTCTCGGTCGCGCTCCAGCGGATCGGGACATTCGGATCATCGACCGTCCCCTGGCCGGACGGCCCACGAAAACGGTACCACTGATGTGCGGCCTCGTCATTCGGGTGAACGACGCTGAGGTCTCCAGCGCCAGCGACCGACCGCCCAGATCCCTTCGGCGCGGTCAAGGTCACCGCCCCCTCTTGGTCAAACGGCGCCTTTAGCTTCCGTCGCTCGTACTCTCCCCGCATCACCGCCAAAAAGTTCTTCCCGATTCTGTCCCGCCGCTCGTAGGCGGCTTTCAGCCTCGAATCCGCCAGAACCTTATCGATGCCGCCGTGCCCTTCCGCGAAGTTCATTGCGTCGTCTGGATTAACGGCCCGCTGCCACTCTGCCGCAAGATCCGTCACGAGCATTGGCGGGAGCGTTGCCCGATAGTCGGCCGAAGCCGTGTCCCGCTCCAGCAGCGCCATCTCTGGACTGAGTGGGTACTCCTCCGCCCTCAGAACCGACGCCGCGATCAGGACCGCTAACGAAACCCAGCCACGCGACATCATCGGGTGGACCCGGGGGGGGTGCGGATGCTGGAGAGTTTCCACAGCCATAGGCTTAGGCCACCGGCGAAAATCACCGCCGGGGCGCTTGCCCAAAGCGGTATCGGATACCCCCCGACCAACACTTCGGTCCGCGTCATCAGACGAAGCAACTGCGCCACGGCCACCAGTCCGAATATCGTTCCCGCGACTCGCAATCCCAAAGCCTGAACGCTCATAAGCGCGCGCCTCCAATCTTTGTATTCTCTCTGGGCCAACGGCCGATCATATCCCACGAGATCTTCCACTCGATCTCTACAGGAGTCGTCCGACGGCGACAATGCACAACGCATGCCCTAATTCGGCACACAAATCCGCGGCCGAAAACGACTCGCGCATGCCCGCCATCACTCCGGCATCATTCTTGTCGTGCGGAATATGAGCGTGATCGGGTGCGTGAGCGAGCGGTGATGCCCACCGCGACGGACACGATCCCGATCCCTTCTCTTCTGCACACCCTCGGCTATTATATTCCGATGATGCGAATCGTGGAGCAGCACCGGCGGCCGGGCGCGAGTCCCCGGGGGCACCGTCGCGCGATCGATCCGACCCGGGCGCTTGCCCCGGAACGGATCGAGACACGGGGGGACGTTTGAAGCTGCGGTTCCTGGAACTGCATGTCGGGGCGCACTGCAATCTTCAATGCCGCGCGTGCAATCACGCATCGCCCGCAAAGGCTAGAGACAACGTGTCCGTGGGCGAATTCCACGAGTCCCTCCAACACATCAAGAGGCTGGGGATCACCGCACGGCGCGTGAAATTGATGGGGGGCGAACCGACCCTCCACCCCGACATCGATCAGCTGTGCGCGGCGGCCAAAGCCGCGGGAGTCGGGCCAGTGCACGTCGTCACGAACGGCACCCTCTTGCATCGGATGTCACCGTCTTTCTGGACAGCCGTCGATGCGGTTCGGGTGTCCGTGTATCCGCAAACCAAAGCCACGTGGCCAGACGAATTCGCCGATAAGATCAGGGCAAGAAACATCCGCACTTTCCGGGAGATGTTCACCTTTCAGCGCAACGACGACCCTGCGCTGATCGAAAGAATCTGGACCACCTGCAAGGTGAGGAACTCATGTTTCGGCGTGGCGGGGGGAAGATTCTATAAGTGCATGCGCGCCGCATTCCTGGGCCGGCTCTTGCCGTTGCCGCATGATGACGGCGTTCCACTCGCCACGGCAACCACCCAGCGGCTTCTTGATTACATTCAAGATGATCGGCCTCTTGCCGCGTGCTCCCACTGCACGGGCTCGCTTGGAAAGCCGTTTCCGCACCAGCAGATCGCGAGGGCGGAATTCATGTCGCTTCAGAACCGGCCCATCGCGGAAATGCTGGACACGGGCAACCTGGATCCGTCCGGTGCGCTGCGTCCCCGCCATGTTCACAGGAAGGCGTCGCGGTGGAGCACCCCTCGCCCACAGCTAGCCAGCCAAGTCCATCAACTGCTCTTGCCATTCGAGCCTGATCCGGCAACGGGCTGGCGCCCCCACCGACTGTTCCGCGGCCCCACCCCCGGCCTGGCGGGTTTCGCCTGTCATGTCTCGGTCCTGGACCAAGGCAGATCGCCGCATCCGCCCCACCGGCACTCCGAGGAAGAGATACTCATAGTGCTGGCGGGCGAGGCCGACCTTATTTTGCCAGAGCGCAAGGGGACGCGGGAATCCGAACCACCATTCCGACTCCGGGCACACCAGTTCGTCTACTATCCCGCCGGTTATCCGCACACCCTCGTGGGTGCCAGCCGCGAACCCGTTCATTACCTGATGCTAAAGTGGATGTCCGAACCCACGGGGATCACGGACCCCCTGTCCTTCGGCGTCTTTTCGCCTTTCGAAACCCCGGCCGCTGTCGCCGCTACTGGCGCTCATCCCTTCCAAACGCATCGCCTCCTCAAAGGTCACACCCGGTGGCTTCGCCGTCTTCGTTGCCACTCCACGGTGCTCGCATCACGCGCGGGCTATGAACCCCACGCCGATGCGTATGACGTGATCATCCTTGTGCTCGAGGGCCGCGTCGAAACCCTCGGAAAGGAAGTCGGCCCCAACGGAGTGATCTTCTACGCCGCTGGCGAACAGCACGGCATCCACAATCCCGGCGAAGCCATGGCCCGATATCTGGTCTTCGAATTCCACGGCCAGCAGTCGCCTCCCGGCACAAAGGGGATCGCGCGGCATCGGCGCGCAGCGGAGCAACCCGGACCGCGGGAGCCTGATCCGAAGAAGCGCAAGGGCCGCCGCTCGCTCTGGCATAAGGCCACCGACCGCAAGCGGTGGTCGCGTCGGCTGAATCGATGGTTTGGCCGTCGGGGGCCCACCTGAGCTCCGTGCCCGAGGCTCCCGTCGGCGGCCCGATCCACTCCCGCCCGATCGCGGCGGCCCACAGGTCCGCCCTTGGCGCGCACGGCGGCATGGCCTAATAGGGTCCGATGATGATACATTGGGCGCATCCATTCTCACTGGTCTGCTTCCTTGGGGCGTCTCCGCTCGCCGCCAGCGAGAACCCAGTTCTCTTCGCTGACGGATTCAACGATGGCGCCCACGAATGGCTGACCACCGGCGGCGAATGGGCCGCGCGCGATGGCGCATTCCACGGACGCGAACAGGATCCGGGACGCAATGCCATGGCGATGCCGGCTGACTGCGCAGAGATCGATGGCGGCGTGATCGAAGCGCGGGTGCTCATGGGCGAGAGATTGGCGGCCACCGGCTGGGCGCTGGCCGGCATCGCGCTTTTTCAGGGACCCGATGACTTCTGGGTGCTCGCCCTCAACGAGGATGCGCGCGGCGCGCGTTCGGTGGACTTCATCGAGTGCCGGCACCGCCGCTGGCAGGCCCAACGCGATGAGGGCGCGACGCTGCGAGAGATCCTCCAGGAGGGCGGTCGCGGTGACTGGCGGCGCGACGCGGCCCACACCCTGCGCCTCGCGCTGGACGAAAACGGCATCACGGGCACGGTGGTCGGTCCAGACGGGACCATCCTCGTCGCGCGACGATTTGAGTTTGGGGCAGCAGATGCCGTGCGCAGCGGCCAACCCGCCCTGCTGACGCGCGGCTGCGCATCTGTCTTCGACGACCTGCGCGTGACCTCCCCGCTCCCCGGGGGCATGCGCCGCAAGGAGATCGCCGCCGCGCGCGGCCCCGCCGGCGCCGCCGCGGTTCTGAAGGATGGCTTTCCTGGGGCGGATCCGGGACTGGTGGATCTTGTGGTTGGGGCGCTGCGGGAGGCTGGATTTGGGGTCAGCACGTTGTCCGCTGAGCAGGCGTGCGACACGGCCGTGCTCCATTCCCACACCTTCAACCTCTATGCCGTGCCGGGCGCCGCATCGTACCCCCGCGACGGATTTCCCGCGCTTTCCGCCTACGCGCGCCATGGCGGGGATGTTCTCCTTGTCGGCGGGTCCGCCTTCAACAACCTGTTGGTGCGCGTCGATGGCACTTGGCTGGACCGTGCGGCATTCGATGCGCGCCTCGCCGCGCTGCCCGCCGGGAAGATCCTCTTCGATGGCGATGCAGCCGGGCCCGCCTGGAAGATGTCGGCGAAAGCGACGAACTGCGGCGCAAGCCTGCAACAGACCACGGATGGTGACGCCAAATGCCTCAAGTACGAAGTCGCCAACCTCGACGGTTGGGCAATGTTCGGCTGCCAACCGCCCACACCAATTTTTTTGCCGGGGCACGACACCGTATGTTTCCGCGCAAAGGGCACGGTGGGCTCGCCACCGTTGACCATCGAACTCATCGAGAAGGATGGCTCGCGCTGGATGGTGGCAGTTCCGATGCCGCCCGACTGGACGCGGCGCGCGGTGCCTGTCACCTCGTTCGAGTACTGGAAAGATTCCCCGACCGCCAAGCGGCGCGGCGGCGCCCGCGACCGATGCAATCCCGCGGCGGTCGTGCGATTGCAGATCGGGCTGGCAAACGCTATCGCACAGGCATCCCCGGGCAGGCACGTCTTTTGGATCGATGACTTCGGCACGGCAAAGAATGTGATCGGTGTTTTCGCGGGCCTAGGCGCACCAGAGGTGCCCATCTTTGAAACCGTAAGCCCTTCCTACAAAACGTACCCCCTCGTGGACGTTCGGGCGCTGCGGCCTCACGCCGGCGTACAACTTCCGGCGTCCGACCTTCCGGCGCCGCTATCGGGCTCGGCATTCGCGCCGGTCCGGCGGCCCGGTGCGGCGGGCTTCGGGACCGGGCGACCCTGGCGTTTTCTGCCGCTGATGGATGCCTTCGATGCCAAGGGGCACCGCAGCGGTTCTGCGGCTTGGTTGCTGGCTAATATCGCACCCCCTTACCGAGGGTGCGTGATGGGCACCATCGGCATCGATGGTGCCGACCTGGCGAACGGTACGGGCGGCCGAGCATTGATCGGGGCGATCGCTCGGCAGATGAAGGCCGGGCTGTTCTTGACGGAAGCCGGCGCCAGTCGGTTCACCTGCCGTCCGGGGGAGGCATTGGAAGTGGGCGCTCGGGTACTGAATTGCGGCGACGCGGAAACCGCCACCACGGTGCGCATCGAGATCGCCGGGCCTGGCAAGGTTCTGTTTTGCGAGACCGCCGGGTTGAATCTGCCGCCGAGTGGCACCCGCACCGTGCGGTTCCCCTGGCGGGCGCCGGAGGATGCCGCGGTGACACTCTCGGTGCGGACCGAATTGACGCGTGACGGAGTGACGGTGGATTCCGCGGCGCATGACCTGTCTATCGAGCCAGATCGCGTTCCAGTCCGCGAGGATTTCATAATGGTCCGCGGGGGGGAGTTCGTGCTGCGCGGAAAACCCTGGCATCCCATCGGAGTCAACTACTGGCCACTCTACGCCGCGGGGCTCGAGCCGGACCAGTACGCGGGCGGTTGGCTTGACCCGAAGTTCTACGACCCGGCCCTCATCGAAGATGATCTCTCGCTCATGCGGGAACTGGGCATGAACCTGGTGAGCATCCAGCTGGGCACGCCGGAGGAGATTCCCAACCTAAGGGACTTCCTGCGCAGGTGCGGTGCGCACGGCATCTGGGTCAACGGTTTTCTTCGCACCGCGTCGCCGATGGCGTTTGACGAAGCCGCCACGCGAGCGTTTATCGAAGGGGCCGGACTGCGGGACAACCCCACCCTGTTCGCGTACGACACCATCTGGGAGGCGGGCAACCACCTTTTCAAATCGCCACAGCGGAAGGCGTGGGACATCGATTGGCGGCGGTGGATCATCCAGCGATACGGCAGTCTCGAGTGCGCCGAAAAGGACTGGGGAATGGCGGCACCGAGCGAGGGCGGAAAGGTCACGGCACCTTCGGATAAACAGATGCAGGAGGACGGCCCGTGGCGCGTCATGGTGGCCGCATACCGCCGCTTCATGGACGACATCACCAGCCGGCGCTGGAACGACGCCTCGCGCGCGCTCCGGGCGATCGATCCCAACCATCTTGTCAGCTTCAGGCAGGGTAACACGTTGTTCTACGATTTTGCGCTCACGGGACCGGTCAAACACATCGACTTCATTTCACCCGAGGGTTATGCCATCCCGCACACCGAGGACGGGTACGACGCCAGTGGATTCATCACGCGCTACGTGAAATTCACCACCGCAGGAAAGCCCGTGTATTGGGCCGAATTCGGCAAAAGCGTCTGGAATCAGGTCGGGATGGCAGTCGATCCGAAGATGGTTGGCGCGCAGGCCGATTACCACGAGCTCTTTCACCGGATGGCGATCGAGGCGGGGGCCAACGGCCTCGCCCCGTGGTGGTGGCCAGGAGGATACCGGGTCAACGAGCGAAGCGATTACGGCATCATCAGCCCAGATGGCACACCACGACCCTCCGCGGAGCTTTTCCGAAAATACGGGCCCAGATTACAGGCCGCTGGCCCAGACCGGGCCCCAGACCACTGGTTCCAGTTTGATCGCGACGCGCATCCCGGCGGCTACTGGCACATCGTATTCCACGAGGGGGCGGCCAGCTACCGCAAGGCGCGGCAGGCCGGGGCTGTGCTGGGTATCCGAACCGACGCCACCGGCACTCACTCCGGCAACGTGCCCCTGACGGCCGTTGGCAATACGACCTACAACGGGACCAATCCTCCAAAATACCTCAATGCCGAGTTCAATGATCTGGTCGTCTGCGACGCGCGGGAGCAGTGGGTGAGCATCGGCCCCGACGGTGCGGAGGTGCGCGTGCGGCGCGGCCAGCCGGTGCGGGCGAAGGTCAGCGTCGGCAACCTCGGCGAGGCGCTATGGCTTGCACCAGAAAACCACCCCGGCCCCGGGGGCGTGTACATCTCCTCCCGCAAGGGCGAAATCCGATTCCAGCAGCCCGTCGCCCGCGACATCCCCCGCTTCGGTGATGCGGACTTTGGGGAATTCGTTCTGTGCCGCGCACCAGAACATCCCGCCCACGTCACCTTGGAGATGACCGCCCTCGACCGGGCGTGGTTTGGGGAACAGCGCGAGGTGCGGCTAATACCCGAATGAGAATGCCGCCCGACTCTGCATCCGGGTCCCCTTCGACCGCCAGCTGTCCTGTGACTTCCCAGGGCGTTGGCCCTTCGCCCCCAAAGCCAACGCGGTCGCATGGTGCGAACGTGAAAGGATGGTATATTAATTCTTAGGGTAGTCGTTACAACGTGTCAGAACATCCAGAATGACCTTGATTCGAAAGACCATATGCCTCGCGGGTCTCATGGTGCCCGGGTTCGGCGCACCAACCCTCTCCGCACGACCTCCGACGCAGTACGTCGAGGGAGAGGCGCTTGTCATTTTCAAAACGGGGTCAACCATCGACACGGCAAGAGTGGCGGCCTCTCGACATGCCTCAGAACTGGCAGCGCACTTCCGGTGGCTCTCGGCGCAGCGCAACCAGGCTTGTGGTCTGGTGAAAGCGAAGAAAAAGACTACCGCAGTGCTCATCGCCGAACTCAGCCAAGACCCCGACGTCGAAACCGCGGAGCCCAATTACCTGCGCTGGCCGACCAGCGCCTCCGCGCCGAACGATCCGTTCTTTCCCCAGCTATGGGGGCTGCTGAATACGGGCCAGGCCGTCAATGGTGTCTCTGGTACGGCACATTCTGACATCTCATTCCTCGACGCACTGCCACTGGCCCGAAACCCAGCGACGAATATCGTGGTCGCGGTCATCGATACGGGCATCGATTACACACATCCGGACTTGGCCGGGAATCTCTGGATCAATCCCAATGAGATCCCAAACAATGGCGTCGACGATGATGGCAACGGTTATGTTGACGACGTGCATGGATTCGACTTCGCCACGGGGATCGGCAATCCCGTGGATTCGGGAGATCACGGAACACACGTCTCGGGAACCATCGCGGCCACCGGTGATAACGGCGTGGGCGTGATCGGCGTGGACAGCCTGGTCCAGATCATGGTCCTCAAGGCATCCGCAAATGGCAGCAACTTCACCGACTCGGCACTGAACGCCGCGGTCAACTATGCCTCCATGATGCGCGCTCGAGGGGTCAACATCGTGGCGATCAACGCTTCCTACGGGGGACCCGGCTATACCAAGATGGGAAAGTCGGCCATCCAGGCCGCCGGGAACGCCGGCATCGTTTTCTGCGCCGCCGCCGGAAACGACTCCCTCAACACTGATCAATCCACAAACTATACCTATCCCGCCAGCTACCGTCTCTCGAACATGATCGTCGTGGCCGCCAGCGATCAAAAAGACGCACTGGCCAGTTTTTCCAACTACGGGGCGACTACCGTCGATCTCGCCGCCCCAGGTGTCAACATCCTCTCCACCCTTCCCGTTTGGGTAACCAATAACACTGTCGCTTCGGTCTCCAGGGACACGACGACCTATTTTGCGATCGGCCTTACCTACGCGGGCCAAACGACCGGCGTCACCGGGCTGATCTACAACTGCGGCTTAGGCTATCCAACGAATTTTCCCCCCGGTGTCTCGAACAACATCGCGCTCATTCAGCGAGGCACGCTGTTCTTTTCCGACAAAGTGTCCAACGCCATGACGGCGGGTGCCAGAGCCGCGATCATCTACAATAACACGAACAGCGCACTCAACTTCACCCTCCAGACCCCGGGCGACTGGATCCCGGCCGTATCCATCTCCCTGACAAACGGCCAAACGCTGCTGAATTCTGGACTGCCCGCGACAGGCGTCGTGGTCAACGCCCAGTTCCCCCTCTACCAGTACCTGGACGGCACATCCATGGCCACGCCCCACGTCGCGGGAGCCGTCGCATTCGCAGCCGCCAACTTCCCGTCAGAGACCGTAACGCAGCGCATTCAGCGCATTCTCGCAAATGTCACCACTGTGTCGGGGCTCAATGGCAAGGTGAAGACGGGCGGCCGACTCAATCTCGTTCGCACCGTGGACGCCGACGGCAATGGCCTGCCGGACTGGTGGGAACAACAGCACTTCAACCACCTCACCGGCACAGACCCCCAGGCTGACCCCGACGCGGACGGTCTGATCAACCGGTACGAATTCTATGCCGGAACCAACCCGGCGAATCCGACCAGCTGTCTCGTGGTTACCGGCGTGCGCTGGTCCGCCGCCGACGGGGGCTTTACGATCACGTGGCCCTGCGCCGCAGGCAAAACCTACCAGATCCAGTACGCAGATTCCCCGGCCGGCCCATGGCTGGAGGACCTCCCCAATTCCCGGCTGACCGCATCGTCCGGCGACATCACGCTCAGCTACACCGATGCCACCGGAATCCCGTTGCCCCGCCGCTTCTACCGCGTCCGCCTGGTCACCCAATGAGGGCGAGCGTTCCACGAGGCCGCCCCGCGACACACGGCACCCCTCCCAGTGCAATGATCGTTCCAACGAGCCCCGATAACCCCAAGGTCATTCTCCCGCGATGATGAGGTCCAGGCGCCGACTGAACTCCCCCGACGGAAGTCCGCCATCCTCGATGGTAAGCCAACCGCTGTATCCAATCTCGTCGAGCGCCTTCCTCACCTCGGGCCAGTTGATGTCGCCATCGCGCGGATGGACAAACTTCCCCCCGTTGGGCTGCGCGCGGTCCAGTTTGAAGTCCTTGATGTGACCCTTGGCCATGAGCGGACCAAGGGCCCGAATCCAGTCCTCCGGCTTCTGATACTTAAGGTGGTTGCCAATGTCGAAGTAGGCCTTCACCCACTCATCCTGAAACGAGGCGACGAAGTTCTTGAATATCGCCGGCTTGACCCAGAGGTTGTTCCAGACGTTTTCGAGCGCGA
Organism: Verrucomicrobiota bacterium; assembly: GCA_029560585.1. Classification (GTDB taxonomy): domain Bacteria; phylum Verrucomicrobiota; class Verrucomicrobiia; order JADLBR01; family JADLBR01; genus JADLBR01. The sequence goes on from JAKQKQ010000092.1 coordinate 28,456, forward strand.
TGACGACCTTCAACTGTTTCGCCAGCGGGATCAATTTCCGGACGTTGGCCACCGAGGCGTCGGTCGCCTTGTTGTGGGCCGCGATGTAGTCGCCATAGGGCGTGTTGTCGCCCGCCACAACCCTAGAGATGTGACCCGTCTTCTCGTCGAACTCGATCTCGAACTCCCAGGGCTGCGGCATCTTCATCTCTTTGCCGCCGATGCGGCAAGGCACCAACAGCATGGCGTCGGCGCCAAACGCCTGGGCCACGCGCAGAGCATCCTCCGATACCTTCAGGGAGTTCTGCACTTTCACGGGGTCATCGCTATTGAACTCGGCCCAACCGCGCAGAACGGAGTGGATGCGCATGCCGAGCCTCTCGGCGATCCTACGGCATTCCGAGGCCTCTTCGACCGTCACGATACCGCCCTCCACCCCATCGAAACCGGCCGCCTTGAGTTCCTGCAGTTCGGCCTCTGTCGGTTTCTTCCGTATCATTGCCTTGCGCAATTTGGTCGTGGACGCCCCGCGCGCGTGCGCCCCACCGCCCCACGCCAATAGGCCGACACTCCCAACGGCAGACGTTTTCAGGAAACTGCGTCGGCTGATGTCCGGGGTCATGGGAATCTCCTTCCGTTCAATGTCCATGAAACTGTTCCATGGGAGCAATCTCGCGGAGGGTGACATGGTGACCATCGCCCGTCAACCACGGCCCCGAAATAGCACCGCCGAGACAATTCCCCCAATTGCGCGCCGCATCCCGCCATCTTCGCAACCGGGCGAGTGCGCTCCGCCCCTCTCGACGGGCACCACAAAGGGACCATGGATGCACCCATCCACTGGCTCGTGCTTCAGCACCAGGCCCCCGAGCGATCAACGGCGCCGATCATCTTTGTCGTGGTCGTCGTCGTGGCGATCCTTGTCGTGGTGTTTCTTGTCGTGATTATCGCGATCGTAGCGGTGGCCGTCGTAATCGTAGCCGCGACCATAATATCCATGTTTGTGGTAGTCCCCATGGTGATGGTGATAATCCACGGTCTCACAGCCGCCAAGGACACTGAGCACAGCGCCGAGGGCCACGATGCGGCCCAGCCATGTCTGGATTCGTCTGGTGTTCATGGGGAAAGTTCGGCCAGTCCGACCGCGAGTCAAGAAACCCGACCCACGGCGGCTTTGCCAGAGCCGATCAATGCGAGGCGGCGCCGCGCCCCGATTCCAACGAGGCACGGGTAGGGATTGCCGCGGTGGGTGCGCGCGTGATATGAGGAAGGGATGCAGCCAGCACAGACCACCCCCACCCTGGAACGACGCGCCTTTGACAATGAACGTTATCTCGCCGAACAGACGGCGGCGATCCTGGAGCGGGTGGCACGATTCGACAACAAGCTGTACCTGGAATTCGGCGGGAAGCTGCTGTTTGACTATCACGCGGCGCGGGTGCTGCCGGGCTTCGACCCCAACGTGAAAATGCGGCTGCTGCACCAGCTCCGGGACAAGACCGAAATCCTTATCTGTGTGTACGCCGGCCACATAGAGAATCGCAAGATGCGCCTGGATTTCGGCATCACGTACGACTCGGATGTGTTCAAACTCATAGACGACCTCCGCGAATGGGGACTGGAGGTGCGCGCGGTCGTCATCACCCGCTACACCGATCAGCCGGCGGCCACGGCTTTCAAGGCCCGGCTCGAACGGCGTGGCCTCGCCGTCTACACCCACGGCCCGCTCCCAGGCTACCCGGCGGACATCGATCGGATCGCCAGCGACGACGGCTGGGGTGCCTGCCAGCGCGTCGAGACCACCCGCCCCCTGGTGGTGGTCACGGGACCCGGCCCCAACAGTGGAAAAATGGCTACCTGCCTCTCCCAAGTCTACCACGAGCACCGGAGGGGCGTTCGGGCGGGCTACGCAAAGTTCGAGACTTTTCCAATATGGAACCTGCCGCTCCGCCACCCCGTGAACGCCGCCTACGAGGCTGCCACATCCGAGCTGCGCGACGTCAACATGCTCGATCCTTTCCATCTCGAGGCCTACAATCAACGTGCGGTCAACTACAACCGCGACATCGAGAGCTTCCCCCTGCTCCGGCGGATCCTGGCCCGGATCAGTGGGACGGAAGCCGCCTATCGTTCGCCGACCGACATGGGGGTCAATCGCGCCGGATTCGCCATCATCGATGACGATGCGGCGGCCGAGGCAGCGCGGCAGGAGATCATCCGGCGCTACTTCCGCTACGCCTGCGAGTACGCGGTGGGCTCCGTGGACCTGGAATCAGTCGCCAGAATCGAGCGTCTCATGAAGGAATTCGATCTCGCGCCGGAACACCGCCGCGTCGTCCCACCCGCGCGGCAGGCCGCGGAAGCGGCCGAGGGGCGGCCTGGAAAGGGCAACGCCGGCGTGTATTGCGGCGCAGCCATCGAGCTGCCCGATGGCTCGATCGTCACCGGCTGCAACTCGCCCCTCATGCACGCCGCCTCAAGCCTCGTCCTCAATAGCGTCAAAAGGCTCGCGGCCATCCCGCCACACCTCGATCTGATCAGCAAGAATCTGGTCGAGTCCATTGGCGCGCTCAAAACTGAAATCCTCAAACGCAAAAGCATCAGCCTCGACCTGGAAGAGACCCTGGTGGCCCTCAGTTCCAGTTCGACGACCAGCCCCGTCGCCCGCCTAGCCATGGAGAACCTCAAAACCCTCGCCGGTTGCGAGGTTCACCTGACCCACATCCCATCCCCGGCCGACGACGCGGCATTGCGGCGGCTCGGCGTCAACCTCACTTGTGACGCCAGCTTTGCCACAGATAAGCTATTCGTCGCCTGATCCGACCCCTGACCGCCGGGTGGGCTCAGGATCGACCGGCACGGGCCCCACAGACGGCAGCCCAATCGGCGGGCATCTTCCGGCCGGAGCCCGGGAGCCATCGGTTGATAATTCGAATCAATCTATGCCCATGCATCAGCCAGGAACCTGTTTCGTTTGACCCACGGCCCATAACGCCACAGGATTTCGTCGCCAAGAATCTGCAATGGGAACATTGCGAGCGACAGATACCGGCAGTGGCGCTGAGCGTAATCGCGGCGGCGCTGGCAGCCATCTGATCGACCGCAAATCGTGGGGCGGCTGATCCTTGGCTCGAAAGGAGGTGAAGAAGCATGATCGTCCGAACATTCCCAAGCGAACCAACCGAGGAGCAAATCCAGGAATCCCTTGAGTTGGCGAGCTGCAAGTGCAGCCGTTGCACGCGCACCGGCGAGCAATCCGATTCCAAGTCTGCATCCGAAGATCTCGGCTCCACCTGATGCCGACAGTCTAGGATTTAGCAAAGACCCGTCGCCGGGTCATACCGGCGGCGGGTCAATTTTGAAACGAATGCGCGACCACAGACTTTCCGAGAGGCATATCACGCCCGGTCCGGCACTTGGAGACCCCGTGGGCCTCGTGCGAGCGATGTGTGGCGACTACGCCCGCTCCGGGGAACTGGCATGGGCCCTATTCCGCCGCAGCCTGCGCTCACAGTACCGCCAGACTTTGCTGGGCTACGGCTGGCTACTGATCCCGCCGCTCGCCACCACAGTCACCTTTCTCGCCCTGCAGCGCGCGAATATTGTCAACCCTGGAACCAGCGCCGCCGGCTATGCGGCATTCGTGATGACGGGCGCCGTTCTCTGGCAGGGATTCACGGACGCCCTGGGCAGTCCACTGCGCGTCATCCGATCGGCGATCTCCATGCTGGCATCGGTAAATTTTCCCCGCGAGGCGCTGGTGGTGGGCGGTCTCATGGAGGTGCTGTTTTCTCTCGGCGTGCGAGTCGCGTTTCTGCTGATCGCCCTCGCGGCCATGGGTTCGCCACCGTCCTGGGCAACGCCCCTCGCCGTGGGGGCGATCGCGGCACTCGTCTTGCTGGGCTGGATGGTGGGCCTCCTGCTGGTCCCCGCGGGCATACTCTTCCGGGACGTGGAATTGGGGCTGCCGATCATCACCACCGTCTGGTTCTTCATCACGCCCGTGGCGTACAACCTGCCTTCGGAGGGCCTCCTTGCGATCGTCGGTCGCCTCAATCCGGTCACCCCATTGCTGGTCCTCGGGCGCGACCTGATTCTGCGGGGAGAGACCGAGCACGTCATGGCGGCCGCGCCCGCGCTCGCCGCCACGCTCGGCCTGGCGTTTGCGGTGTCGGTTCTCTTCCGGATCACCATCCCGCACGTCGTCAAGCGCCTACCCGGATGAACACTTCGGATGCCCCCCTGATTCGAGTCAAGGATCTTTCGGTCCGGTACTGCCGCGGCCTTTTTCGCTCACTCCTATATGCGGCTGGCGACTGCGCGAGGGAGTTGGTCGCCCGAGGTGCACCGGGTCCCGACCTGCGAGCCGGCGAGTTCTGGGCCCTCCGCGATGTCACCTTCGAACTGCGCCGTGGCGAATGCCTGGGCGTGATCGGCGCCAACGGTGCCGGCAAATCCACCCTTCTCAAGGTCCTGAACGGCCTCTTCAAGCCCGATGCGGGCACCATCACAACTCGAGGGAGAGTCGGCGCACTCATCGAACTGGGCACCGGTTTCAGCCCGGTCCTCAGCGGCCGGGAAAACGTCTTCATCAATGGAGCGGTGCTCGGAATCCCCCGATCCGAGATCGTGCGCAGGTTCGAGCGCATCGTTGACTTCTCTGAGATTGGCGACGCCATCGACGCCCCCGTGCGCACGTACAGCACCGGGATGGCGCTCCGGCTCGCGTTTGCCATCGCGCTCGAGATGGACCTCGATGTCCTGCTGCTCGATGAAATCCTCGCCGTGGGCGACGTCGGATTCCGCGCAAAATGCCACCGCGCCATGGAGGAGCGCCTCGCCGACTCGGCTGTCATATTCGTCTCCCATTCCATGCCCCAGGTCGCCCGCCTCTGCACGCGCCTGCTCGTGCTCGATAAGGGACGCATCGCTTACCATGGCCCGGACATTCCCGCCGGCATCGAGTGCTACTACAACCACTTCCCATTCGAGGGCGATGATCGCGCCCGTGCCGCAGGATGGTCGCTGGAGTCCATCGCACTGGCACCGCACCCCCCCCAGGAGATCACCTGCCATGCCCCCAGACTTTCGCCCGGCGATGGTTTGCGGATCGATGCCACCGTCCGGTTTGAGCGCGCCTTTCGTCGGTTGGCGCTCAGCGTCCTGTTCTCCGATCGCGAGACCCGCGGCGTCGCGCAATGCAATCCGTCGGGCGCGCTCCGGGCCGAGGATCTGGTCGCCGACCGCGTGAGTTTCCAGATCGCGGTACCACGATTGCCCCTGAACCCCGGCAGCTACGCCGTGTCTCTGGTCGCCATGGACGAAGAAACCGGCCGGTTCTTCGGCACCCTGCAGCATGCCGCACAGTTCCGCATCGACGGCGACAGATTCGGCTTCACCCCCGTGCAGTTAGATGGCTCGTTGGCGCTGGATGGCCAAAACGCAACATGCTGATCCACAAATTCCAGACCGCATCGGGTCGACGCTACGTTTACGACGCGTGGACGAACGAGATTTTGGAGGTCGATGCGGAGATCTACGACGCGCTGCCACCGCGCAGCGGGAATTCCGCGGAACTCTCGCCCCGCGTGGCCACGGAGATTGCCTCGGCACGCCAGGCCGGGCTGCTCCGGGAGGACCGACCTGATGTCCGCAGTTTCCCACCCGCGGAACGGGCACGGCTGCTTCGTCGCCTCAAGGAACGAGGGCCAGAACTCCTCATCCTCAACGTGACCGAACGATGCAATCTCCGGTGCCGCTATTGCCCGTGGTCGGGCGCCTACGAGGACAATCGGACGCACAGCGAGCGAGTCATGCCCGAAGAGACCCTGCGCAAGGCGATCGCATGGTATCTCTCCTTCCCCAGGGATGCCGACAGCATCTCCTTCTACGGCGGAGAACCCCTCTGCGATCTCGAACTCATCCGACGCGCCGTGGACTTTGCGCTGGATCTCGCCAAGCGACCGATCCAATTCCGCATCACCACCAACGCCACCCTGCTTCACCCACGCGCCTGCGATTTCCTCGCCAAACATGATTTCCGGCTATCCGTCAGCATCGATGGCCCCCAGGAGGTGCACGACCGCTATCGGCTCTTTGGGGACGGCAGGGGATCCTTCGCGGCCGTATGGAAGGGGCTGGAGACGCTCCGCAGCAGCCATCCTGATTACTTCCGAAAGCGCGTTGCCTACAACGTCGTCGCGGCATCACCCGCCCGGCTCATTGCCATCCGCGACTTTTTCGCCAGCCACCCGGAGTTCTTTGCTTCCCACCGTCTCTCAATTTCCAGGGTCAACCCCTACCCCTCTTGCCTGCCAGAGTTTCTGCTGGGGGGCTGGCGTGATCCGGAATTTCGCGCCCAGCGGGAAGAGGCCTTTGGCGAGTTTCGCGCCCGGCTCCTTCGGGGCGAAATCGACACCGACGATTTTCACTTCCAGCTCTTCGCCGACAATTTCATCGACATGCACCAGCGGGTGACAGTCCCCATGAAACCGGCGGTGCCCAGCCATGGGCAGTGCGTTCCGGGTGGCGCAAAATGCTTCGTCGATACCGATGGCTCCCTCCACATGTGCGAGCGCGTGGGTGACGGGAGACCGATCGGGCACGTGTCGACCGGACTCGACCTCAGGGCCATCTCGCGCTTCCTCAGGGAATACGACGAGTTCTTCCGCGCGTGCTGCGCAGATTGCTGGGCGCTCCGGCTCTGCTCAAAATGCTTCGTGCACCTGCGGGTTGGGGGGGAGTTCTCGACATCGCGCCGCGCGGAAGTCTGCGCGACCGAGCAGCGCAAATGGTCGTGGATCATCCGGCAGTACTGCGAGATCCGGGAAGAAAAGGCCGACGCCTTTGCCTGGTGCAAGGGGATCCCGGCGGTCTGATCGGAGCGCGTACCCACCCCGTGAGTCGCAGGACGCACCCCGCGCGCCTGAAGGAATCTCCCCGCCATTGGACCCCGGGATCCCGGCCTCCGCGAAAACTGCCCCCCCCCGACGGTTCCCAGCATGCGTCGTCCTGCCTACCCCCGCCGGATTTCTGAGCCCTTGAACCGAACGTGGAAGCGGAAGAGCTTCTTCTGGCGGCAACGGATCTCTCCCGTCTTGAGATCGATTCGATCCGGGATCTCCAGGCGCTCGATGGTGACGCTCGCACGAAACCCCCGCTCGGAGAAGATATCGATGAGGATGGCCAGGGCCGCGGGATCCTCAAACAGCGTGTCTTCCGAATGGATCGTGGCGTCTCCCGGAATCGCGTGCCGCACCACCACCGGCATCATCTTGCCCTCGATGAACTCTATCACGCCGCGAAGCAGGTCCGGATGTTCCACCTGATAGCTCTCCAGCCTCCGCACCAGATCCTGCCTCGCGTGGCGCACAATCTCGCTGGACAGCGGAAGCTTGCGCAATAGGTCGAAAGTGCGCGGGTCCAGCTCGAGGGAACTCTGGTACTCCAGCTCGTGCACGATGTTCTCGCGAACGATTTCCAGCGGCGCCTGTGCATTGATGAAATGGTAGTGGAAAATCTCTTTCAGCGACACGAGCGCGTCGTAGGTCTGCTCCTTGAATACCCGGTACCGATTGCGTGCCAGGGCCTCGCTGAAATCCGTGGGCCTCTCCTCCAGCAGTTCGCCGATGCCCGACCGCTTCACCTCCTCGTTGTGCGCGATGACTTGGCGGCCGCGTTTCAACTGCCTCGCAACGCTCTCCGATTCGTCCACGAACAGGACCATGATGTGAAACATCGGCAGTTTGAAATGGAAGGCCTCCGGGGTCTCCGAAAACTCCCGCCGCAATGCTATCATCTCATCGAAGAGAAGTTTCAGGCACCCGACCTGCACCTTGGTGCGAGGAAACCCGTCGAGCACCGCGCCGTTCTGTTGCTCGGGTTCCAGCAACTTCCGGAACAGGGTCCCCACAACCTCGCGGTCGCCCACCATCCCCCCCTGCGCCTTGACCTTCCGCGCCTCGGCGCTGTCGAGCAACTGGCTGACGACGATAGGACGCGCAGTGATGTCGCGCAGTTTTCGGATGAAGTCGGTATTGGTCCCCTTACCGGCGCCGGGGGCGCCTCCAAGCAGGATCAGTTCCTTGGGGAACCGGAGGCTGGCCCTGCCGTATACCTCCTCTAGTTTTTTCCAAACACTATTGAAAATAAGCTGGGCGTCTTTGATCTCGAGATCGGCCGGCGCCGCGAGCTTCGCGGGAGCTGTCTGCAAGGGAGAGTTCACAGTTGCACCAAGTTGGCGCAAGACCTGCCCCCCGTCGAGAGGCGGATCGCGGATCGCCCGACCGCAGGCTATCCCCCGCCCGACATGATCCACACTCTCGCGGGCGGCGAACCCGGACCCCCCAACTTGTGCATCAATCGCCGCGCAGCTACACTGCCTCGATGTTTGGTGCAGCACGGGCGATGCGCGCAATCGCCAAAAAGCCCATTGGGCGGAGGGCAGTCGGCCGCGCCACAGGAACCCTTTGCCCATCGGGGGGCACAATCGTTCGATGGTCGATCATCATCGCCGGGATCATCGTCTCCCCGGCCGTATCGCCCTGCACGCGCGCTTTCGCCGCGGCGGCATCGTCCGATCTCGAACAATCTGTCAGTACGCCGCCGAGGGAGTTGCTGGCACGAGTCGCTCGCGATCAAGGAGCCGCGAAGGCCCGCGACTCCCTCGTCGCCCAGGCCAGGATCGATGCCGCAAAGCCGATCCTGCGCCGACCGACCACCCTGAAGGGCCTCAGAGAATCGCGCGTGCCGCTCAAGTATGCTGTCCGCCCTCCCAGGTTTTCCGCACTGGGGGACAGAGAGTGGGAAGTCTTCTGCCTGTCACAGGGCGACAACGGCACCGGCAGCATCCTCAAGACCGAACTGCCCCGGATCGCCGCCGCCGCCACACTCACGGCAGAGGCCCCCCTGCTGGAACGCGCCCTGGCCCAGCTCGCCGAGTTGGCGACCTGGGAACCCCTTGAACGGCGGGGCTGGTCTTTGAGCAACGCCAAGCCCAGCCTCCAGGGCGACGACGGGGCCTGGCTTGGAACGGGATGGCTCGTGCGAGCCATCGCGGATACCATTGATCTTTTGCCACCAGAAAAGGTGCCGCAGGCACTGGCCGCGGCCCTGCGATCACGCCTCGCGGCGGAGCTCGCCCTCATGGAAGGCGACTGGCAATCGGGGCGACCGTGGTATGTCCGGGCGCAGGCCGCCCATAGCAACCAATGGATTCTCCCCAATGAGGCATTGGTCCGCGCGTGCCTCTATCTTGGCCCAGATGCGCACCGCGAGGCCTACGAGCGCGGGATCGCTAATCTTCTTCGCTCCATGGACTCGCAGGGTCCCGATGGCGAGTTTGTCGAGGGACTCCGCTACTCCGGCCTGTCGCTGGAGAGCCTCTATTCCATCGCGCGGGCCACGGCCCGGGCCGGCGATGATCGACTGCGCAAACACCCGTTCCTAAGGAAGTTCCCCACATGGCTGGCCCACCACTTTCAACCCGGCGGATTCCTGATCAATGCCTTCGATTCGCCCGGCAGCTCGCGCGGAAACCTGTCGCGCGACCAGGGCCTGTTGGCGACGGCCACGGCCGTGAGCGGGAACCCCCACGCGATCTGGGCCCTCCGCACCCGCGCGGGATTCGGCGACACCCTCGACACGATCATCGTGGCAAATGTTGCGGCACAATCGGGCGCCGCGCCGCCCCTGCACGCCCATTACACCTTCGCCACGCGCCTCAACTGGCGCAGCAGCTGGGACGACGACACCGCGACCGGCCTCTGGATCAGGGGCGGACACCCCACCGATTTCCATGACCACATGGACCGTGGCCACGTGAACTTCATCATCGGCAAACGCCCGATATTGATCGAGGCCGGAACCCTGACTTATGCCGTCCCCAATAATGCGACGCACCTCCGAAGCGTCGCCGGCCACAACGTACTGCAGATTGGCGATGCGGCGCCCGATCGCCTCGACCCATCCGCCCTGAAACACGCGGGCCAGATTCTCACCCGAGAGCACCGCGCGGCGCCCATCACCGTCGCCAGCATGGATGGCGCGGGCGGCATCGCCACCGTGGATGTCTCAAAATGCTACGCTTCCGTCGCAAGATGGCTGAGACGCGTGGAATGGGACTCTGTCGCCGTCACCGTTGAAGATGATCTCGAGTTGAAGGAGGACGACATTGCGCAGTTTCGCTGGCATCTCGGCGTCCTCGCGAATGCACCCCAGTCAACCGCCCCTGGCCGAATCCATGTCGTCGACATTGTCCTGACCTACGAGGCGGATCAGCCGCTCGTCGCCCGCATTGAGGCCATGCCAGACGCAACCCTCGAATCCGGCAAGATCACCGAACACGCCTGCGTCGTCCTGCGCACGGCCTCCCCCGTCAAACGGCTGAAGATCAAAACCAACGTCGGGCTCACCGCGGCGCCGGCACGCCGCTAAAGCTCCGGCCTTCGACCTCCAATGCCGTCAGCGAATGCGGCGGCAGCGAAACGGTAAACCCATTTGTCACACTGCCAAGATCGCGCACATCCACGGCCACGTTGTCAGGCGCTTTCTCGTTGGTCGCATCCACCGATGGGCCACCCAACGTCCAGGCCTGGGCGCGACGTGGCTCGAGCCCCTCGAGCCGAACGGTGGTCGTGACCGCCCCATCCAGTCTCTTGTTCACGATCATGAGATACGCTTTTCCACCATCCGGGTCGCGACTCGCGTTGACGTCCAGATAAGGCACAGCCGCAAATCGTTTTGGGACGAACCTTCGAATGCGCACATCGCGATAGAATGCGCGGCCGCTCACGGGGCCCCCGCCACTGATGCGGCGGGCAACGACCTCGATCTGCCTCGTGTCCGGCAGCGTCACATAATCCACTTCGACCTGCGTCCACTCCTTGGTGCCAACGACGTCGGGCGTATTCGCCGCCGACTTGGTCGTCGGATAGCCGCGCGCATCGCCAATCTGAAAACAGGCACCGTGAGACGAGGTCAATGCCTCCGTCTTCACCCAACCCGTCAACCGATAGCCTGAGTTCGGTTCGGCCGACAAAAACTTGCGCGCGTGGAAATAGTTAACATCGTCACCTGTGTTGAAGTCCACAACGAGCGCATCCCCGTCCATTCGCTGGTCGATGCCCCGCTGTTGGCCGAGTTTCCAGGTGCCCAGAAGTGGCACCGCTGGCTCGAGCCACCTGAATTCGCTGGCTTGCCCGCGGGCCATCGCCACGCCATAGCCGCCATCGGTCTCATAAGTCCCGCATTGGACACTCGCGGCGACCAACTCGGGCCCAAAGTGGTTGTGGTAAAGCGCGAACGGGAAATACTGAGGCCGTTTGATGATCGGCTCGCCCTTGTGTGGATATCCTTTGACCTGGCCCCAATACTCGTTGGCGAATTGCCAGAAGTTGGCCATGACGATGTTATTCCGCGGGCGCAGGAAGACGTGGAGCATCTCGGCGTTGACGAGGGCGTTGCCCAGACAATGGCGATAGGGCGTGGGTCGCTCCTGCACAAAGTGGCCATTGAACTCGGTCACCGCGATTGGCAGATTCCGGCGGCCCGTGATCTCGGAGATGAGCGCGTTCATCTCGTCGTAGTAGTCCTGGATCTGCTCCGCTACCGCGAGGCCTGCGGCGAACAGGGTGTTGGCGTCTGGTTTGCCCTCGTTAGAGGCGTAGGCGGGCTTGTAGGAGTGGTGGATGACAAAATCGGCGTCCCTGCCGACGGCTTCGAGAACGGGTCGCGCCCAATCCTTGAGCGCAGGAAAACCCGTTGCGATAACGGCGCCCAGTTTGATGCGCGGATCCACGGCTTTCATCGCGCGCTGATACCCCAAAAAGCTTCGCGCGTATTCCTGGGCGGTCATCTTGTGCCCTTTGTGGTCGCCGTGCTCGCTCTCGTTACCGTACTCGAACCACACGACATTCCACGGCGCGGGATGCCCATCGGCCGCGCGCATGGCTGCCCACGGGCGTTTGCCATCGGCGGCCGCGTTGAGATACTCAATCAGATCGGCGGCGTCCTGCGCCGTGCCAAAATACTCTGCCAGCGTAATGAGTGGCACGGCCCCGATGTCGCCGCAGTTCTGTAAGAATTCCGGCAGGCCGAAGATCTGGCCATTGCGTGCGGCGAGCGAGCCGACAGTCTTCTTCCAGTCAAACCGGTGCGCGGCGCAACCGCCCGGCCAGCGCGAGACGCTCAAACCAATGTCCCTTGCCAACGCGACGAATTCCGGGGTCGAACGGCGGTGGTCTGGATCCCAAATGCCCGAACCCCGCTCATAAAACTCGGCCCGCACGTAGTCCCAGGCACCGCGCTGATAGCCGAGCATGTTGTTGCCAAAAACCCATGGGTTCACTTTGCCAATGACCTCGCGCGTGACGACAGTGATGCTGGCGTTTGGGTCCGGCGCCGATATGCCACGCGGCAGGAGGACGTACACCGACAGGGCTGCGAATACCTTCAACGCATCCGCGGCCCCCCCGAGAAACTGGCCGATGGTCTCTCTCCTCCGCACGGCCACATGAGACGCACACGAGTCATTTCTCGCCACGCCGGCCGACGGACCTCCCCGCGGGGATAGGCCAGGCAGTCGCTGCCGTCGCCAATGCTGCTCTAACATGCCGCCAGCGTGACCGGCAGGGGTCCGCCAGTCCAGTTCTGATCCCCATCTTCACTTGATGCCCTCACAAGAGAGGCAAAGAACGGGTTACCTGCAGACTGCTCTGCACGGTACCGGAGAGAGGGCCTCTGATGGAGACTTGAGGCCAAATTCCGAGCCACGAAGGTTGACGACCCCGGCCACGGCCTGCCACGCTCAGTGCCATGCGGGCACGAATCATTCTCCCTCTCGCCATTGGCCTCGTCGTCGGTTCCCTGCAAGGTGCCCCTGCGACCCCGGCCCCAGGCTCCCCCGAGCGCAAGGCCATATGCGACGCCGTGCGACATCATTTGGCCGCAAGCCGGGGTCCCTCCGTTGAAAATCGTCTCTTCAAAATCGACGCGCTTCGGGTGGACGGCGAGTTCGCCTACTTCGAGGGTTTCTTCGCCCATCCCGACGGCACACCCTCCGGCGTCGGAACCGCCGATGACATCGTCTTCAACATCTTCCTGAAGCGGGTCGCCGAAACTTGGCGGGTGATCCAAGATCTTTCGCGGACCGACGTCCCATCCGAAAGCGAACAAGAGACCATCCGCCGCGATTTCCCCCAAGAGATTCCCACATCCATCATCCCGTCATTCTGGCGCAAGATCCTTGCCAGATGATCGCGTGCTCTCATTGGCTGGAATCGCCCTCAATCGCCGCCCGCAATTTCTCTCGCAGGCCTGCAATCTCGAATGGCTTCTGCAAAAAGCCGGCCAGACCCCGTCCCGCGAATCGGTTCGTCGCATCCTGCTCGTTGTAGCCACTCGTCAGGACGATCCGGGCGCCAGGCCGAATCCGCCGCATCTCCCGGAATGCCTCCTCCCCGCTCAGCCGTGGCATGGTCATGTCCAGAACCACGGCACTGATCTCATCGGCGTGCTCACGAAACATCGCCACGCCCTGAACGCCATCCTCCGCCAACAACACCCGGAAACCGAGGTGCTCCAGCATTCTCTCACCGACCACCCGCACGGCCTCGTCGTCGTCCACCAGGAGAATGACCCCCCCACCGAGCCGCTTATCAATCTCAACGCTTTCCCCCTTCTCCGTCGCCATATTTCGCGACGCGGGAAGCAACACTTTCACCGTCGTGCCCACCCCCGGCTCACTCTGGACACGGATCGTGCCGCAGTGGCCACGGACGATCCCCAGCGTCGCCGCCAGACCCAACCCCCGACCCGAGAACTTCGTCGAAAAGAAAGGATCAAAGATCCGGCGCCGCGTTTCCTCGTCCATCCCGCAGCCGGTGTCTCCCACCTCCACGAACACATACGTTCCCGCAGGGAGTTCATCGTGGAGATAGATGCTTCGCAGTTCTTCGCCGCAGCAGACCTGCGCGCCGGTCGTCACGGTCACAGTCCCTTCTCTCTCCCCGATCGCCTCGGAGGCGTTGATCACGAGATTCAGGAGGATCTGCCGCAACTGCGTCGCGTCCCCATCCACGGCAGGGAGCGGCTGGGCGAGATTCAGTCCGAGCACGGCCTTCTTTGATAACGAGACCTCGAGCAGTTTCCGCATCTGGGCGACCAGGGTGGATAGATCCAGTGCCTCGACGACAAATCGCCCTTTTCCCGAATAGGCCAGCATCTGGCGACACAGCTCCGTGGCCCGTTGCGCCGTCTCTCTCAGCAACGCCAAGTCCGATCGCGCGGGATGCCCCGGCTCAAGACGGACCAGCGCCAGTTCCGAGCTTCCAAGAATTCCGCACAACAGATTGTTGAAATCGTGAGCAATGCCACCCGCCAGCACGCCAAGGCTCTCCAGCTTCTGCGCCTGCTGCACGCGCCGCTCCAACTCGATGCGCTCTTGCTGGACCCTCTGCCTCTCGGTGATGTCACGGGCCACCGCATAGATGTGGTGCCCACTGGGGAGCGCGCGCCACTCGATCCAGCGGTACGAGCCGTCGCGGCAACGGAAACGGTTGACGAAATTCAGAACATCTCGCTGCGCGGCCAGATCGGCAATCGCGGCCCGCGTGCTCGCCATGTCATCCGGGTGCACGAAATCCAAGAATGCCTTCCCCGTCAGTTCCTCGAGGGAATAGCCCAGGGTGCGAGCCCACTCCGGATTCAACCGGCGGAAGTGCCCGCCCGTGTCCGCGATACACAGAAGATCCAGGCTGCCTGTGAAATAGCGGTCCAATTCCTCCGTCTTGGCCCGCAGGGCTTCCTCCATCATCGCCGTCTGGAGCACTTGCGCCGTCGTGTTCGCCACGTTCTGCAGCAACGCGTCCTCGTCGGCAGTGATCTCGTGTCGGCTAAAGAGCGCCAGCACGCCGATCGGCTTGCCCGCCGACGAAAGCAAACGATAACCGGCGAATGCAACCAACCCCAGCCGACGCGCCCATTCGTGGTCGTGCACCCGCGCATCATGCGCGGCATCGTTCGTGATGAACTTCGCCTCATCACCTGCGGCGACACGGCCTATCTTATAGGCGCCAAATGGGACCCGGCGATGCTGCTCACCATCCAGGTGCGTATAGCGTCCCGAACTCGCGACCAGATGCAGACAGCGCTCGTGATCGCGACATGTGTGCCGGTCCTCCCTGGCCTCGGCATGGAAGCATCCCGCCTTGCAGAGGTCCCCGGGCCTCACGATCCAGATCCGCGCGAAATCGCTGCCGAAGATGTCCACGACTGCCTGAGTGATCATCTTGAGCTTTCCGTCCAGAGGCTCGGGGAGAAGCAGTCGCTCCTTCAGGTGATTGAGCAGCGCCATGCGCAGCTCGGCGCGTCTCCGCTCAGTGAGGTTCCGCCAAAGGCTCACGATGCGTTTACCTTCAGGCACGGCCATGACCATCGCGTTGATCTCGACCGGCTGCAGTCGGCCGTCGGCCATCAGATAGTCCACCTCGAGATTCCTGATCGAACCGCTCTCCAAGCAATCGCCCATCGCGCGCTCCAACCGTTGTTGATCCCGTGGTGGCGCCCACTCAACAACGGAACGGCCTTTCACCTGACACAGATCAGTACGACCTGCCAGTTGCGCGTATTCGCGATTCGCCTCGATGATTCGCCCCTTCTCATCCAAAATTACAAATCCGATGCCGGTGGCCGCCAGCAGCCTCGTGAACCAGCCATCGCTCCCCCCGCCGCACCCCACCTCCGCAGCCTCTCCTCCACTCGCCCGTCCCACCCCGGCCGCGTCTCTGACCGGCCTGTCACTCCGGCGTTTCGGTGATTGTTTGTGGCGGACCTTCCTTTTCTCAACCCGTGTCGGTCTCTGGCGCCCGCTCATAATCCTTTCACCCCTTCTCAAGGGACCGGTCATTCCCTCATCATCACATCGTCTTCGGACGGGCGCCCTTCCACGGGTTGGCCCCATCGCTCAGGCACCGGCCAATCACCGCCCGAACCTCAGTACAGCGAAGTCCATCGGTTCAAAAAGCAACCGGACCCGTCAGCCCTCGCATTCGACCGGCCGTCCGCTCAGCACATCGACCCCGACTAGTTTCTCCCCTTGCCCGAGTTTCGCCAGATCGAATTTCACCAGCGGCTCGAGCCGCTGCGAGCCCATGTTGGCGACCACGGCGATGAGCCCGTGGCCCGGCCGATTGTAAATGCTGACTTTTAGGTCGTCGGAATCCGTCCCCACAAACTCTCTGTTCTCCCAATAGGGCAACCACCTCGCGCCCCTGCGCCCGAGACTGTCCATGGCCTTCCATAGGCGAGACGAGATGTCTATATCGCCGACGCGCTGCGGGTGCACGAAAACATCGTGCAGGAGGGCGCACCCCATGGGCTCCCGTCGGCTGAACGGATCCGATGGGTACCAGAGTAGTTCGGCGGGGACGCCCCAATTGTGGCCCATGAACTCGCAACGAAACGCATCAAGCGGCAGGATCGCGGGGGTGGAAGGCTGCCGCTTGATCGATTGCAGATGTTCACCGTTCCAGTAACTCGTGGCAAACGCCACGGTCGGGATCGTCATGCAGCTCGACTGGCGCACGTTCACCCGGCCGCAGGGCTTTCGGGATCTCACAATCGTCTAGATGCGCCGCATCATCGAGCGCACCGCGAATATCGGCCACGTCTTGTCGACGGAGCCATCGGCCCTGCACGCGCCGCAGCCGTGGTTCCTCTTGGCGCAGCTGATCGCCATGCGTGGTCCTCGTGTACGCCTGGATGTCGGTCCAGTGCTCGTGAAAGCAGATCGTCCGGACGCCGGCAGAACTCATGGCCCATCCGTTCTCAAACGACAATCGTGTCACAAAGGCGCGCCGGATACGATTCGGAAAGGGATCGCCGGGAGCGTGGCGAGCGGCACACGCGCCCGACCGGCGGCACGAGAGCCCCCGAAGGTGCTGAAGATGAGGTTCCCCTCCCGGCCCGGTTTGAGTTTGGCCGGATCGGCGCGAATTGCGATCTCGGCGCCGGCGCGAGAGTAAGTGATCTTCTCGATCATTACGCCCTCAGGAGGTTCGTCACACTCCAGCTGTCCCTTCGGCAGGACAACACCCGGTGCCCCACCAAAACGGATCTGTGCGACTCCGCCGGCGGGGATCGCCAGCGGCATTTCTCCCAAGATCTGAGGACCAACCTTTCCGCCTGCCTTGCCCGATACGACCACCTTGAATTCCTTGGCGGGTACCAGATGCCGATATTCGAACGCCTGCATCCTGTCATCCGCAGGCACAGCCGAATGGACGACATCCCGCCCGTCAATCGCGGCGCGCCCCACAATGCCCAGATTCACCGGTTCGGGCACGGAATTCGGCGGAGCCGTCAGGGTGAGACGCACCCGATCCTCACCCGCCGGAATGCGACCGCCACCTAGCGCAAAACCCTCGGGCGCACCGGCGAAAGCCAGGTCAATCTCTCCCGAGAAACCGTCCTTGCGCATGGCATAAACCGTGATCGGCACGGTTGCTCCGGCCGCGATGCCCAGACCGCTGGGCACGACCCGGAGGGCGAAATCCGGTCGCGGTGAACTCATGCGCAGTCGGTAACCGAAATCTGGGCCACCCTTGCCCTGGACGTCGCACAGGCGCAACCGATAGACCCCGTCGCTCGGCAGCTTGGCCATCACGAATGAGTCGGCGTGGTGGGTGTCGAGCCCGCGGCCCCTGTCTTCAAAATCATCGTTGAATGCGACGCGGCCGCCGGATGGATCGATAAGCTCCAGCACTGCATCGAGTGGAGAATCGAGCCGGCGGGCCAGCACTTCTGCTGCCACCCCTTGGCCGGCGCGGCCCTCAAAGACAAATGCGTCGGAGTCACCGGGCGGATCGATTCGGCCGTTGATGATGATCGGCAAGCTCACACGCTGCGGCCTCGCGGTCGAATTAGGTTCCTTCTCCGGGGATTCCGGGAGGCTATCGAGCACAAAGGGCTCTGCGTTGGACGCCGCCTCCCCCCTGCGGACGGAGATCGGATGGAGCCCCGGCTCAGTTTCTGCGGCACCCACTGTCATCATATCCGCCGGGAGGTTCCAACCCCTGAGCGCTACGTCGGTGGTTGTCCCCACCCTGCCACCCAAGGGAAAAAGTCCTGTCAGGAACGGCAGCTCCCCGATGACAATTCGATACACGAAGTCCTCCCGTCCCCTGTAAAGGGCGTCACGGATCTCCATCACGTAGGTGCCATCCGCAGGGACCTCGTAGCTGAGAACCGGATCGGGCCGGAAATGGAAGTCGTCGTCAAAGGCCACTTCTCGTCCCCGGGCATCATAGAGGATCAGCGCGGCCTGGAACCAACCGGGAACCGCGTCGGCGATATAAGGGATCAGGCTCCGCGCGCTTGCCGCGAAGACCAGTCGCTGTCCCTTGTGGGCGGCGAACCGATATCGGTCAACGCCCTTGGCTGTGATCTGGCCATTGACGATGCCAGGCAGGCTGGAGATCTCCGAGGGAAACTCGGGCGGCGGTGCCTGACCACGATACTCGGGCTTCTTGGGCGGGGGCGTTTCAGGACTGGTGGCTGCGGCATCCTCGGCAATTTCCGGCAACTGGTCCACGCAGAACACCAACGGGTTGCTCAGCGCCGTGTCCGTCGCCAATCGGATCTCCCGTTGGCCCAGTTCGGCGTCGGCCGCCGCCGTGATCCGCACCAGAATCGTGTCGGCGATGGCCGGGCTGGCGGGTTTCCGGACCTTGGCGTTCTTCGCCAGTTTCGCGCGAAGGGCGGCCAGCATCCGTTCGTCTTCCCCGCCCCACATAGGTGCCTGCGCGCTTGCCGACGCACCCTTGTTCCCGCGCCGCTTCTCGGCCTCCGTGGCGGCGCGTTTTCGCTTCTCCAAGGCTTGGAGTTGCATCTGCAACTCCTGGGCCATCTTCCGGTTCAGCGGCTCGTTGTACGAAACAACCACGGCATCGACGTCACCGCCGGACACGAATGCTCGCTTGACCCCTTTCAACGACTGCCCCCCGACCGTCACCTGCAGCTCCGTGCCCCGGCGAACGCCCGCCGGATAGACATAGCCGATGCTCACGCCTCCCGCCTGTTGGGAATGGGATGTCGCAGGAAACCCCAAGAGCGCCGGCGCGACGAGGAGCGCGCCAAAGCCCCGCCACCTCAGGGCCCGCCGGGAACGGCACACCGCCGCATGAAGCCGCGCCATCACCCATTGATCCTATCGACGCCCATCGCCGCCCTCAAGGCATCTGTGACTCTGGCCCGAATTCTCATCCCCCATGGCATCCCCCCAGTGTCAGCCCGAACCGGTCTGCTCAGGGCAGGCCACTCGCACATCCCCAATCGGACTTTTACATTATCTTAAAAATTTCCCCGCCACCCCGAAACATCGTCTTAACAAACCGGGTGTCTATTACATGTAGATCGAGAACCCGTCTAACCAGCGAAAGCACGGGACGAGTCGTCCGGGCGGAAACTCGATCCACTGAATCTTGAGGTGATCAGATGCATCGGTTTTCCATCTATCACTTGTGGGCAGTGTCGATCATCGGCGCAGCAATGCCGGGGTTTGCGCAATCACAATCCACCCCAGGGAACGATTCGCCCATTCACGTCACGTTTGTCATCCACTTCGATCCCCTGCCCGCGCCACAAGGGCGGGTGCCGCGCTGGGCCTACGAGGCCGAGCGTGACAATCTGGCGTGGCTCTCGGACTACCTGGATCGGTTGGAGAAAGAAAAGGGCATCGAATTCGTTCCGCGCCTGACGCTAGAGATGGCCGGGGACCACGCCGAATGGTATCTCGAGGACGAAACCGGCCTTGAGCTTCTTCGGCGCCTGCACCGCAAGGGCATCCACTGCTTCGGCACGCACTTCCACAGGAACCTCCGCAGGGGAAACCACCTCTGGATCGACACGGCGTCTCCCGAATCGAGTCGCCAGGTCACCCAGGACCACATTTCGATGGTGGACCGGTTGATCGCCAAGGTCATCGGAAGCACCGATCCGAAAGTCATTCGCGCGGCCAATCGAATTATCACCGGCCATTTTGTCGATCTCGAACTCGCCGCGAAGGAAGGCTTCGACACGCTAACCGGCGGCCGCAACGAGGCTATGAACCTGTTCTTCGATCACGACGTATATAACCCGTGGCGACCTGCCGACGAATGGCCGTTGGCAGAAGACCTCCAGAGCCGATGGATCCTGGTTCCGCAGGCGCCCGTGCTCGGCCAGATCGGCGAGCACGCACCGCTGCCCGAAGGGGTTTCCGAGGCATACACCGCCGGGATGCACCAGATCTGGCAGGATCTCAGCGTGCCCGCGATGCGGCGCAAGTTTCTTCACCTCTACCTCGAATGCCAGAGTTCCAGGGCGCCCAGGATATGGGTCTTCGGATGGCACGAGCACACCAGCGACATCTTTCCCGACGATGCCCCGCACAGACAGAGAAAGTTCCGTGGCGCCGTCACCGAATTCGTCGGATGGCTCAACGCAAATTTCATCGGCACGAGTGATTCCGGGCACGGGCCCGTCGCTCGTTACTCGACCACCGAAGAAGTCCGCGAGGCGTTTCTGTCGTGGGAGAAGGCATATCCGCGACGATCCTCATTCAACTATGATGCGCGCACACCCGACTGGGAGAAATTCCCATACCATCTGAAGGGGCTGGCATGGGCACTCATCTGTTCCCACCACGATCGCCAAATCGACCACTTCAAGGCCCAGGGCGTCCACGTCCATAAGCTGTCAAAAACCCCGGCGCGCAACTGGGAACTCCGCGACGGTGCTGTAACCGCCACCGCCCCGGTTTCCGACATCTACCTTCTTTGGAGTGATCGGGGTGATGCCGTCATCGACTTCTCTGGCACGATCCCGGGCCGCGCAGAACGAATGGCGGGAGCAGGCGGCGCGAGGACGGTCGTTGAGACTGGAAAGCTGGTCATTGGCAATGAACCGATCATTCTGCGGTCGACCGCGCCCACCCCGCCGGCGCAGGCCGACAAAGGGCCCCGAATGCCCATCCAGTTCCGGATGAATGTGAATTGGTTTCCGGGCGATGATGCGGCGCGGGAAAACTGCCGCCTGTTGCGCAGGCATCTGGAGCTTTTCAAACAATCCGGCGTGAAGGCAAGCTACTGGTTCACCGGCCTCGGGGCTGAGCAAATCCAACGGCTCGATCCAGAATTTCTCCGACTTCTCAACGACGGGGGCATGCCAGTGGTGCACCATGGCGCGAACCGACCACCGAGACCCCAGCCCATCGATCGCGTCCGGGGCGAAAGCTGGGATGAGGATGTGCAGGCCATCATGGACTACGAGTCGTGTGCCATCGATCCCGGCACGGGTCACCTGGATAAGGCACAGACGGGCGGACTGAAGATGATGCAGCAGATGTTCGGGGGCCGCATCACGGCAACCGGCCGTTTCTTCGAGGCATCAATCCTGTATGTCACCAAGCAATTCGGCTGTCGGGCGATGATCGGGCTAAAGGGCAACACCGGCGCCAGCACGGAGGCCGGGTGGTTTCTTGGTATGAAGGGCATGCCCGACGCCATTTCGATCGCGCCCGGGCTGATCCGCCAGGCGGCCGCCGGTCAAGCCGACCTATTCCGCGTGATCGAGGAGTCTCTCGCCCAGCATCGGACCGGCGGTGTTCAATCCATTGCCGTGCTGGTACACGATCATGACTTCCTGGACGGATCGACGTCCATTCGAGAGCGAGGCAGCCCCGCCGGTTCAGCCGATCTCCAACACCGTTTCTGGGAGACGTACGAGAAACTCGTCAATTGGGCTGCGGCTCACCCACGGCTCAAGGTGGTCACCTTCGAGGAAATCCTCGACCAGATCTCGGATGACAGGGTGAAGACCGTGACGCGCGACGCATTGCTCCAAGCTGCCGCAGTCGTCGTCGCCTCCCCAGCCGCACCTCCCGAATACATAGACGTGGGCGGTGATTATCTCTCGCTTGCCGACGCATTCCAGGCTTTCGCCTTTGCCCTCGCACATTTTGCGCAACACGGTGAACTGCCCCATCATGTCGAGGCGCGCGACATCCTCGGCCCCACCCACTACCGCGCCGAGGAACGGCCGGAACGCGGGACCCTCGAGTTCGCGCAGGGCGAGGATCACCTCCGCGTCAGAGGTGCCCCCCCCATCGACCCGCGAAGCGTCCCCACCACCCCAAAACCGCAATCCGCCCAGATCGAAACTCCGGGACCAAAGGTCATCTCCGCCGCCAAAGTGCTCGATCTCTCGAGGGAGATACCATCGGATGTGATCGTCGATGAAATGGATGTCAATCCGGCGGTCTTCCTGCAGTTGATGGCGCAGACAATCCAGAATATCCACGCCACAAGGGAATGCGGGACCGCGCGCATCCACGGTGACGTCAACGTCCTGCCCCGCCAGGTACAGCAGAATGTGCTGGCCGATGCTCTGACCAAACTGCAGTTCTGGACGTTCAAGCCAGAACGCTGGAATGGCCCCAACTCAGGCTCCCAAACGACCAGACCCACACCCGCTCATTGACGCGCGCGAGACCGCGCGCGGGCCGGGCATCGCCACGATATGGAGCGCGCAGGCCCCGCGGCCATTATTAGTTGTTCACAACTGGAAATGTAGCGCAAGTGATGCACATTCCGGGCCATATGAGTCACGAAGACCCAGGTTCCCCAGCGATTGTCATGCCCGGCCAATGCCGCGTCATAAACGCGTATGGCGACGAGCTCCATTTCCACCTCACTGCCACACAAACCGCCGGTGCCTTCACCCTCTTCACCGATATCACGCCCCCCGGCGGCGGTCCCCCACCCCATTATCACGTCAATGAGGATGAGACCTTTTGCGTGGTCGAGGGCGAGGCGGAGTTCTTTGTGGATGGGCGGTGGATCGGGGTTCCGGCAGGATGCGTGATCCACATGCCCCGGGGCGTGCGCCACGCCTTTCGCAACCCGGGCAACCGGCCACTCAGGCAGATCATCAAGTTGTCCCCGGCGGGCTTCGAGGATTTCATGGCCGAGTCGGAGACAGAATTCAAGCGGAGCGACAGCCCGGCCGTGGAGCGACTCGCGACCATCGCCGCACGCCACGGCATCTTTTTCGATCCTCCCCTGCCCTCGCAAAAGGGCATAGAAACCCCGGAGGGTATCACTGCTTGAACTCGATCGCGCCCCAATAGGCGGCCTCCGATGACCAGCCGTCCGGCTGATTCACCAGATCGACCGCCGCCGACCTGCCGCGGTACGCCCCAAGGTCGATCGTGATCGACCGCCACTTCGCCTTCTCGCCACCGACTTTCTGGCGCAACACATCTTCGCCGTCCACCCTTGCCACAAACAGGAAATCCCCCTTTGCGTGGTTCGCGACGATCACCTCGAGCCTGGGTGAACCTCCCTGCGGCACATCGATCCTCTTTGAAAGAGTGGCGCCCGTCTGTCGGTCCAGGGGATGCGTCATCACCACGTGAGAGCGACCGGCATACTCCTCGCGATAGCCGGGACTCATGTCCTTGCCGTTCGGGGTCGTCTTCCATCCGGGGAACAGCACATCCACCGCGCCCTGCACGCGCACTGTCGGATCATCTCCGCCAACGTCCGCGGGATGCGGTTTGAAACGGACCCTGGCATATTCCTCGGGCGTAAACGCCGAATTTGCGATCGGTCCCGGCGCCCAGCTGAACTCCAGCTTGCTCGGTTTCGGGGCCCTGGATGGAATCACCAAGGATTCCTTTCCGTCGGCCCCTTTCTCCACGCGTCCGCCCTCCCTCACCACGATCTGGCGCGCCAATTTCTCGCACGTGTCGATCAGTCCCGGCCACGTATAGGCCGTGTAACTGAACTTCGTCTCGAGATCCAACCTCTCGGTGAACCGGGGGGGCAGTCTGGAAAACCCGAGCGCGGCGCACAGCACGCCCGCGGAGCTGGACGGGTTGCAGTCGGAGTCCTGCCCACAGCGCGCCGATATCGTGATGGTCTTGTCGATGTCCCCATTGCCATACAGGAGCCCCATCAGCACGTATGCGCCGTTGATCTTGACATCAATGCCGCCGTTGGACGCCTGCTGGTACTCGGGTGTCTCGCGATACTTCTTCTGGCAGAGTTTCCACGTGCCCTCCCAGTCGCCGGGATTCTCTCCGTGCCAGCGGACCATGTCGCGCACCATCTCGGCATATTGGCTCTCGGCCGGGATGCACGCTAACCCCGCCGCGATGATTCTCTGGATGTCGGCCTCGAAGAAGGCCTCCGCGTACATGCCACCAACGAACTGGCCTCCATACACCCCATCGCCGTAGTTCATCAGCCGCCCGAACTTCTCCCCCAAGGCGATCACGGAGTTCGGCATGCCCGGCGAGATCAGTCCCGCGTAGTCGGCCTCGATCTGATAATCAATATCATTCGGACACCTGTTGAATCTCGGGTGCGAAGAATCGGGCGGCGCAATGCCCCGCCTCAGGTTCTTGCGCCCCGCGGCATTCGCGCACCACAACTTGTACCCGCTATTGGCGAAATCGATGCCCGCCTGACGAATCGGCACGTCCAACCCGTATTCCTCCAGCGACCTCAGGAAAGTCATCTCGACGTAGAGGTCGTCCTGGCCGAACGCGTGGTTGATCGTATCGGGCGTCCATGGCGGCATGTTGGTCGCCGGCATGATGGCGTCCTTCCACTTGAACTCCGTGGGTGCCGCCCACGACACCCCCGCGATCTGGCCGATCCACCCGCCCTTCATCTTGTCGCGGTACGCCTCGATAGAAATCCGCCTCTCCGCGTGTGTCGATGTGGCACCCGCCACCGCAAGCATCGCAAGAGCCACAGACCGTCGCCCAATCGCTTTCATGTCGGTTCTCCTTCCAAGCGACTGACCTATAGCCGATTCGCCTCGCCCTTTGAACAAAGTTCCCCAGCCACGCGCAGTCATCCCTTCCTGCGACCCCTCACGGCCCACCTCCGAGATCGGATGCGCGCACCGCACCCGAAAATCCGGTTGACCCAGCAGTATCTCTCTGACGGGAAAGATGCCGCTCGTCGCCGCAATCGCGACGGATCTGGCGAATTCAGCAGCGACCTCCCTCTGAAATGCCCCCTCGTCCGCAGGCCATCGGCGGGACAGATCGATCGGGCCAGCGCCGCGCCGAAATTCGCCCACCGACATTTTTTCCTGCAAAAACCCAACTCCGTGGGCTAGGATTCGACTCATGAAGTCATCTCTGACCCTTATCTTATCCCTCATTGTCCCCGCCGTCATGGCGTACGACTTCCCGCTCAACTATTCCCGGAAGATCTTCGCCGATGACTTTTCGGCCAAGGAATTTGGGCCCCGCTGGGGCCACTACAAGAGTGGCAGCATCATAAAAGACGGTGTCCTCGTCGGGATCACGCCGGAAGGGTCCGACCATTCGGCGGTGGACAGCGTGCGCGTTGATCCCGAGCGCGACCTCGAGGTGTCCGTGAAGTTCCGCTTCGCCAGCGAGAAGGCGAAGAGCTTCAACGTCTGGTTTGACGACAAGGACTACAAGGAGTCTCACGCCGGCCACATCTGCAACGTCAGCGTGACTCCCACGAGCGTCTCGGTCGGTGATGCCAAGACCGGCAACTTCCGAAACGACATCTACGAGAAGAAAAAGTCGCCGACCGGCCTGAGCCCCGAAGACAAGGAGATGCTGAAGACGAAGAACGCGACTTTCCCGGTGAAGCTAAAACTTCAGGACTGGCACACGCTCGTGATTCACACCCAGGGCGACTCGATCGAAGTCAGCATCGACAGGAAAGTGGCGGGCACATTCAAATCCGAGGGCATCGCGCACGATCACAAGACGCTGATCAGCCTCACGACGAATCCGGTGGACGTGCACTACGACGACTTCAGCATCAAGGCCGCCGGCAAGGCCCCCGCCAAACACTGATCCGGTCCCCCCCCGCGGCGCGATGACCGTCCCATCCGTTGCGACGACAAACATCCGCGTGGCCGCTGCCAACCGCATCAGCGCGGGCCACGTTACGGGCCGCCGGTGCCCTTTCCGAACTTGGCCCGGATGATCCGCGCGAGGACATTGACGGTCTCATCGCCGATGACGTGGTGGCCCACGAGATTCGGGCGCCGGTCGCCAAACCAGCCCGACAGACTCCCGAAGTGTGCACCGAGACGGTTGTCTAGAACGGTCCCCAATACGAAGATGAGAGCCAAGGCAATGTCCCCCAAAGGCCACGTCACCATGCGGGCTCCACGGCTGTATCCTGAAGTTTGACAAGTGTGCCCACCTTGGCATCTTGCCCGACAGGGAGGTCTTTTGATTTCGATCCGCTATCTCGCACTGGCTCTTCGCCCCGCCGCACCCTCCTTGCAAATCTGGAAGTCGATCCGGATACGCTAGATTCTCCCCCCCGCCCCACGGCGCCAACAACCGAGATCAGGCCCATGGATTTAAGCATCAATTTCCGAAGTCTGTTCAAGGGCGTCACGGACACGCTATTCGGCATGGCGCTCACCCAGCCCGAGTCCTTTCACGGCGCCGTGCGCCCGATCATCGAGGCCCAGTGCGGCGGGGACGTGGTCAGGGGCCAAGCCATCGCGCTCCAGGGCATCCGTGAGCACCTGCATGTGGTGAAAAGGCACTCGGATAAATTCCTCGTCCGGTTTAGCGAGAAGGTGACGTACGATGGCATCCGGGTTCCCGTCGCGGGTCGGCCCACGACACCGGTGGGCGCCGGCTGCGGACTCGATTCGAACGCCGAGGCACTCGAGCCGTTCTCATATCTCTACGGTTTTCAGATGCCTGGCCCCGTTTCGGTCCGGCCCCGATCGCCCGGTCCGACGCCCTTCCGCGACGACCAGGAGCACGCCGATCTCTACCTGCCGCCGACGTTCGCAAGCGTCGGTCTCGACATCTTCAAAGCGCGGCTGCGCGCGTACCGGGATGGCGGCGGCCGGGCCATCCTCCTGCCTGGGATCGTCGGCATGGCGGAGTCCGGCGGTGCCGACGCCGCGCATGAGGAGATGCGGACACTGCTCGAAGCGTTCGTTCCGCACGCAGACGGTTTTCTGTGGACACCGTGCTGCGCTGGTGACGGGCGGGTGCTCGAAGTCGGGCACGTCCAACGCGTCGCCCAGTTGATGCGAGATATCGCGGGCGACAAACTGAACTTGCTCGATATGCCGGCGTTCGAGCCGCCTGATCGGAACAGGTGGCTAGACTTGGCCGGGGCATTCCTGTCCCATGGGGGCGGTGGGCTCGTCGTGGTGCGAGGCCTCGAAGTGCCAAAATCGCGCGTGCCCCATTCCGAGGATTGGCCCTTCACCACGGCCATCCAGTGCGGCAAGAGTCTTGCGCCCTATCGACACGGGGCGATCGAGGATGCACGGCGCGCATTCCCATCGGCCTTCATCGCCGCCTGCGGCGGCATCCACATCGCCGACGAGGCGTTCGACGCACTCGGCTTCGCGAACGTTATCGTCGAAAACGAGGCGTTCACGCGTTTTGGGCCGGGCCTCGTGCCCCTGTTCCAAAATAAGATTGCGATGCGCGTCAACTTTCTGCACCGGGAAGAGTTGATCGACGCGCCCGAATTGACCGCATACCAGCGCCTCAGATTCGCGTCCCCGGATTATTGTCCGCCATCGCCCCCGGACGGCACCCGCCGGTAGTGTGCCCGTGCCCCACACATCACGCGCAACCGATGCTACGCGCGCGCCAGTCTCCCAGCTCATCGACTATCAGGGCCGCGTGAGCGTGGGCGGCACGAACTTCGATGGCACCGGCCAGTTCAAGTTCTCCCTGGTGGACGGCGCGGGCAGATTACTGGCTCTGCTCGATTGAGAGCAACTCCACCTCGAAAACCAGGGTGCAGTTCGGGCCAATCTTATCGCCGGCACCGCGCTCGCCGTAAGCGAGCTTGGACGGAATGGTCAACTGCCACTTGTCGCCTTCCTTCATGAGCTGGAGTGCCTCGGTCCAACCGGGAATCACCCTGTTTACGGGAAAGCTTACTGGCTCACCGCGCTCGACTGAGCTGTCGAACACGGTGCCGTCAATCAAAGTGCCGTGATAATGGGTCTTGACGGTGTCGGTGGCCTTGGGCGTCTTGCCGCCACCGGACTTGAGTACCTTGTATTGCAGCCCGCTGGCGGTGGTCCTGACACCCTCTTTCTTCGCGTTGGCAGCGAGAAACTCTTCGCCCTTTCTCAGATTCTCCGGCGCCGCCTTGGCGTTCTGCTCTTCCCTGGCATTCTCCTTGGCCGCCATCTTGGCCTCCATCTCCTGCTGAAAGGCGGTCATCACCTCGCGCATTTCTGCCTCGCTGAGCACGGTCTTTCCGGCAATGGCGTCAGAGATGCCGGCGACTAGCGCCTTTGCATCAATGTCCATCTCTTGGCGCTTCAAGTTGCCACCGATGTTGACGCCGATGCTGTAGCTCACGCGCTGCTTTGGAGTGGTGAGTTCGGATTGGTCCTGGCCGAGGGCGGAACTCGCAACAAGCCCGCAGGCCAACGTTTGAAGGATGTGGTATTTCATTTTTGTATGTTTGGTGCCGCCGACATTCGCCGACGTGAGGGCGCACCCTAACAACAAAAGCCCCCGGGTCAAGGAATCCCCGCCCAGCCCGGAAGCGGCGCGAACCTGCTGTTTGGCCACGCCCACCCCGGGGCACACCAGCCCGTGCTCGGCGCCGACCCGACCCTCACCGTTGGGATCAGGGAGTTGCCACAATGGGGGTCTGGCACAAGGCACAGCTCAACGGACATCGGGATGCCAGCCCCTCATGTCGCACGGAATCCGCGTGCGCCGCCACGGCTACGCGCCGAGAAGCGCGATGGCCCTCTTCATGGCGGCCGCCACCGCTGCCAACGCCTGCTCGGGCGGCATCTTGCGCAACTCCTGGCTGAATGGCTCGCAGACGACCGGACCGTCATAGCCAATCTTGACCATCGCCCCAAGAAAGCGTTTCAAGTCGATGACCCCGGTGGCACATGGGAGGTCGCGGCGGTTGTCCATCTGCTGTTCCACGGGGACACCGCTCGGCGCATCGTTCAGATGGCAGAGGATCACGTCGCTGCCTTTGAGCGATAGAAGATCGGCCTCGGTTTCCTGGGCCGTGTACCAGTGCCAGCTATCCAACAGGAACCCGACATTGTCGCACTTGATCTCAGCTATGAGGTCCTTCATCTCCGCCATGGTGTGGATGAAAGGGTATCGGCCCCCGCTCCAGGATGTCTTGGGCCCCACATACTCGAGCCCGAGGCGCAATCCATGATCGCCCAGAACGCGGGCCACTTCGCGCAACCGCCGGGCGTGCTGTCGAAAATTCGCCACGTAAGTAAGCGAGTCGTGGCGTGGCGAAAGCCACGTGGCCACCCGAGTCACGCCCGCGCGCCGCAAAGCGAGCGCGAAGTCCGGCAGTGACTTAAGGCCCTGCTCGAAGGCCGGATCGCCACCGCGGAAATCCAACGGCAATCCGGCCGCGCCCCATGCCAGTTTCTTGTCCTTCATCTCGCCGAGGTACTCCCGCAACTCGACGTCGGTGAGCTTGCCTAAGAATTGGGCCGAAGGGTCGATGGCCTCGAAACCAAACTGGCTTGCCAAGCCGATCACCTTCCGCGGATCCCCCGGCACCCCAATCGGACCGCATGCCAGGCACAGCGTAAACTTCCGCATTGCTTTCGGCTCATCGGCCGCCCGACCCGCCAATGCGCCCATGCCACAACCGGCCAAGCCGGCGAGCGTCGCGGCCCTCACGAACTGCCGCCTGTCCAGATTCGCCAATGTGTCATTCATAAGCCTCGGGTGCCCTGGCGGTCGTGCGGTATCGCAGATGACGACTTCTGTTTGGCCGACTTTCGTCTCTTGCCACCGGCCGGCTTATCGGCGGCCCGCGGGTCAAAATTGCTCTCGTACTGCCTCTGGAGACGTTCGAGTTCCGCCTTCAGATCGGCCACTGTCCGCGCATACGCAGACTCGGCGTACACACTCCGCAGCTGCTGCGGGTCTTTTTCGTTGTCATACAGTTCCCACTCCCCCACCGGATAGAAATTCACCAACGTGAACCGGCCGGTCCGGACGCCGTAGTGTTTCGTCACGCCGTGGCCGGGGTCATAGTAGTGGTAGTAAAGACTCGTGCGCCAGTCGGGGGGCGGCTCGCCGCGCAGGATCGGGACGAGCGAGCGGCCATGCAATCCGTCGGGGGTCTTGCCCCCGGCCATTTCCACAAACGTCGCGGCGTAGTCGATGTTCTGCACGAGTGCATCCGGGCGGCTCCCGGGCTTTGCCACACCGGGCCACCGCACGATCAGCGGCATGTGGATAGACTCCTCGTAAATCCACCGCTTGTCGAACCAGCCGTGCTCGCCGTTGTAGAAGCCCTGGTCGGCGGCATAGATCACGACCGTGTTCTCCTCCAAACCTTCAGCCTTCAGGTAGTCAAGTATCCGGCCGACGCTGTCGTCCACCGCCTTCACGCAACGCAGATAGTCCTTCATGTACTCCTGGTATTTCCAGCGCGTCAACGCCTCACCCTGCAGGCCGGCCTTTCGGAACGCCTCGTTGCGCGGACCGTACGCTGCCTGAAACTCGGCCTCGGGCCTTCCCTTGCCGGGCGAATCGACCTTCAGGTCGGCGCCAAGCGTCATGTCGCGGCCAATCTCCATCTTCTGCGCGTGGGCCGGCGTGCCGCGGCCAGCGTAATCGTCGAAGAGCGTGGGCGGCTCTGGAATGGCCACATCGGCCAGCCACCGGTAGTAGCGCGAGGGCGGCTCCCACGGCCGATGCGGAGCCTTGTGATGTACCTCGAGCATGAACGGCCTCGACTTGTCGCGCCGCTTGAGCCACGCCAGGCCCAGATCGGTAAGAAGGTCGGTGGCATAGCCCGCGAGTTTCTCCTCCCCGTTCGGCCCGAGGACGGAGGGATTCCAATAGTTGCCCTGCCCGGGAAACAGCCGCCAGTAATCCGTGTTGGCCGGCGTGTTGCCGAGGTGCCACTTGCCAATGATCGCCGTCTGGTAGCCGGCGTCGCGCACCGCCGCCGGGTACACCCACACGCCCTGCCGCACCGGTTGGCCCAGATTGGTCACGCCATTCGCACCGCTATGCAGCCCCGTCAGAATCGAGGCACGGCTCGGCGAGCAAAGCGAGTTGCAGCAAAAGCTGTTCGGGAAGAGCGCGCCCGCCGCCGCGAGCCGATCCATGTTCGGCGTCACATTCTGCTGTCGGCAGAATTCCGACAGCCGTGCGCCGTAGGCCCCGATGGTCTGGATCGAGTGATCATCCGACAAGATGAACACGATGTTTGGCTTGCCCGCCGTGGCGGGCTCGTTGGCGCACGGGGCAATGGCAGCGCCAGCCGCAAAAACGAGAAACGACAAGACTCGGCTGAAAACTCTCATCGGGCACCTCTCGAAAAATCATCGCTTCCAGAAGCTCGGCCGACACGCCGCAACCCAACGGCCATGCCAATGGCAAAGTCCCTCCGCTGGAACGCTCCGGCCACGGATCTGGCGTAGCAAATGGCAGATGGGAGGTCGAGCGGGATCAGCCCCTAGTCATGACGTGACACACCGAACCTCCGGATTCGACGCGCATAGCTCTGGCCATGCGGAAGGAGGATGCGGGCAACGCCCATTTTCAAGTTTCAAGAGTTGACCCCAGATGTCCCACAGATGCCCCAGATGCGACCGGATGCCGAATTCGCTTCCCCAAGGACTCCCCAAGCGAGTAGAGATTGGCGCATGGGCAGCAATCTGCGTTGATGCCATGCAACGAACTCAAACCTCCCGGTTGCTCCAAAGCGCCATTATCGCCGAATGAAAAGACGACGCCAACGAACCTTGCCGGCCACGATGCTCGCCGCCCGCCTGCATGGGCCATCGGATCTCAGGGTGGAACGCATCCCCCACCCCGGACCGCCGGGGCGCGGCCAGGCTCTCTTGCGAGTGCGATGCACCGGAATCTGCGGCAGCGATCTGCATTCCTATCTCGACGCGCGCATCGGTGACACGCCCATCGGAGGCCCGCTGATTCTTGGCCACGAGTTTTCTGCGGTCATCGAAGCCCTCGGGTCCGACTCGCTCGGCGGCAACTTCGAACCGTTGAAGCCGGGCATGCGGGTGGCCGTCGACCCGGCCCAGCCGTGCCATCGTTGCGAGCCTTGCGAGCAGGGCCATCCGAACCTCTGCTGCCGGCTGGCCTTCTGCGGCAATTACCCCTACGGCGGCAGCTTCTGCGAGTGGATGCACATGCCAGCGCGCTCCTGCTTTCCGGTGCCGAAGGCGATCGATGACGCCGGGGCGGCGTTGCTCGAGCCGCTGGGCGTGGGCTTGCACGCGGTCGATCTGGCCAGGATTCGCGTTAGCCACAGCGTGGCCATCCTGGGGATGGGGCCAATCGGACTGATCATTCTGCAGCTCGCCAAACTCGGCGGCGCGGATCCCGTGTTCGTCACCGACAAACTCCCGTGGAGACTCAAGTTGGCCGAGCGATGGGGCGGCATTCCCATCCACTGCGACCGCGAAGACGCCGTGCGGCGCATCGCCCGCGAGACGCGCGACCGCGGCGTGGACATCGCCATCGAGGCCGCGTGGGCGGGCGCGTCCGCGGCAGAAGCCGCCGAAATGGCGCGTTTGGGCGGGCGGGTCGTCCTCGTCGGCATCCCCGGAGATGACCGCCTCGTGCTCAAGCACTCCACCGCCCGTCGCAAAGGCCTGACCCTCGTCCTGAGCCGTCGCATGAAGCATGTCTACCCTCGCGCCATTCGAATGGCCGCCGGCGGCGCGGTGGATTTGAACGGACTGGTCAGCCACCGCTTTTCGCTGAAGCGAGCAACCGAAGCGTTCCGGTTGAACGCGGCCTATCGGGACAACGTCGTAAAGGCCATCATCGAGAGCTGAGGCTCGATGCCGGGGGCAGAAGGAGGCGGGATAGGAATCCTCTCAGAACGCCATTTGGCGGGGCCGGACACGTTCTTGCCGGCAACCTTCGGAACCCCTCCATTCACGCCGGGCTCTCTCACCCCCGCCGCCCCCGCCATAAAGGCCGTGACGAAAGCAACCGATGCGATAACGGCGAGACGCTTCTTCCTTCAACCGTACTTGGCCGTGATCTTTTTCGCCAGCTTGGCCGCGTCCGCTGCGCTGAGCATGCCCATGTCATACTCGAAACTGACCTCGCCCAGAGGTGGTATGATCTTGATGTTGCCCTTTGCCTTCTCGGCGTGGTATCCGTCCGGCTCGGCGGTGGCGGGCAACACGATGCCGATGGCCGCCTGGTCGGCGACGCGGCAGATCCAGCGGACGGCCTTGTCGAGTTGGTCGGGGTGGTGTCGGACGTAGTCGGCCGTTCCGTCCGGGTGAACCTGCAGGGTCTGCGCCCAGCCGCTCGAGTCGGCTTCGTAATCGATGAAGAAACACACTTCTGGATCGAGAAAGAGGTCCTCGGTCAGCACGTTGTGCTTCTCGGGATGTGCGGCGAAGTCCTCGAGGCACTGGCGATACTCCGGGCTCACCGCGATGTGCGTCGGAATGGTTTTGCGGACACGCACGTGCTCCGGCGTGCATCGCGCCGTATAGACCAACCGGCCGTTCGGAACGGGATTGAAGTTGATGTGCGCCAGATACATCCACTCCATCGGCACGCGTTTTAGATTGCGCAGCGTCACGGACATCCTCATCACCGACGAGCCAACGTGGAGCTTGAGCAGCGGTTCACAGATGTAGTGCGGGCCGAATGCCATCGTGTGTTCGTAGGCGCCGCCGAGGCCGAGGTAGTGCCCATCGCTATCCTCGCCGCAGACAATCCAGGCCCTCTGGAACGGCGCATTCGGCAGCTCGCCGTGCAGCGGGTGCCGGTCCTTCTCACCGGGATTGCCCATGGCGGTCGCGCCGCAATGAAGGAAGAACGCCCCATAGTTCGCCAGATAGTCGCGCGTCGCCTGCGGTTCCCTGAACATCGAGCGCATCGTCAGATCACGGCCATGGAATGTCGCAGACCAGACTTGCTGGCCTTGGAATGGCAACAGGACGGCCTCGCCGATTTCGTTGCGGAATCGCAGCGCCGCGACCCCGGTCGAATACCTGAACGCGGATGCGGACAGTGTCCCGCATTCGAGCAGGGTCTTCTCTCGGTCGCAAAAGAACCCCGGGGCAAGGTGAACGGTTGTCGTCTCGTGGGTCATGGGCGGGATCCTACTTAAACATCCTTCTTTCGACGAGCCTCTCCAGGCCTCCCGGAGATCTGAACCCCCGGCATGCCCGCCCGAATCTGATAGAATTCTCTTCCTTAGATCTCGGTCCATTGGCCCGGGATGGGCACCGGGTACCGACCCTCTGCGTCGGCCTGTATCGGAGGCGGGCTGTCTTCCCTGAGCTGGTCAATGTTGGGGCAGAACTGAAAGTTCGACGCCATGGCCTCGTCCCAGGTCACGATGCGGCCCATGTGGACAGCCGCCCGCCCCATCATGTCGGCGAGGTTGGACAGGGCGGCGCGCTTGGCCTCGTTGTGCGGCCGATTCTCGCGGATGGCCCCCAGAAGTGCGTTCCACTCCGCCTGCCAAGGCGATATCTTTTCCTTCTCGGCCCGCCACGCGATGTTGTCCGGTGTGCAGCGCTGATCCTTGTAGATCTGAACGGTGCCGACGTGGACGTTGCCCGAAAATTGCGCCGCGCATTTGGTGCCGTGGACGAACGTGGCGAATTCATTGTGACATTTTGGGATGTATCGGACCACATCATATCCTTTCGCCCCGTCAGGGAAGGTCCACTCGACCGAGAAGGAGTCGAGGTTCTGGCTGCGGTCCGTCGAGGTGGCGACGCGGCCGCCAATGCCGTGGGCGGTTATGGGCCACATGTCCTTGAGCCAACAGATCTCGTCGATCTGGTGGATATCCATCTCCGCCCAGAGCCCCCCCGATACCCAGAGAAATTTCGTGAAGTTTCGAATCTGATAGGAGAGTTCCGTCTCGTCGGGTTTGCGTGGCCCCAAGGGTCCGGATGGCTCCATCCGGTAGGCGCGGATCAACTGGATATCGCCGAGTTCGCCGTCGCGGATGCGCTTGATGAGCTCCTGGCGGTTCTGCGAGTGACGGCACATCAGCCCGGCGGCGATCTTCAGACCCTTCTTTTCCGCTGCATCCCCAGCCGCGATGACACGCCGCGCGGCGGGCGGATCAACGGCGAACGATTTCTCCATGAAGACGTTCACGCCCTTCGCCACCGCGTATTCCAGCTGGGCGGGCCGAAAGCCCGCGTAACCGCACAGCATCGCGATGTCGCCGGTGCCCGGCCTCAGGCAGTCGATCGCTCTCTTGAATGAGTCAAAACCGACGAATCTCCGGTCCGGCGGCACATCCATGCGGTCCGCGTATTCCGTGCTCAGCGCCGCATGGGACTTATCGAGACGGGCCTGGAATAGATCGGCCATCGCAACCAGCTTCACCGGCCCACCGGTGGCCAAGAATGCATCGCGCGCCGCGCCGCTGCCTCGGCCACCGCATCCGATCAGCGCCAGTCGGATCGTGTTGTCCTCCGCGGCGTGGACCCACGGGATCGCCGCCCCCGCCAGCGCAGCGCCAGTCGCTAGCTTGCCACCCCGAGCAAAGAACTCCCGGCGCGAGACGCCATTGGATTGGACGGTGGGGGATTTCGTTTTCGTGTTCATATCGGCACCTCTTTCTACAGGCATCACAGTTCCTGCCATTGGGGGCGCACCGCATGCACCCCGCCCAGATAGCCCAGAATCGATTTAACTGCCTTTATCCCAGCACGGACGGAAACTGGCAAGACAGGACTGAAATCAACAGCCCAACGCCGGACAGAGGACGCCATCTTCCCAGAACGGACTTCGAGCACCTATTGATGCTCCCAGATCGCGACGCATAGCGCCAGTACCCCGACGCACGCGAAAACCAGCGTCGGGATCAACGCCAGCGAGCGCGGAAGGCGGTCGGTGTGGAGCCTCAGTCTCTTGAGGACGCGGATGTGCTGTGCGATGGCGGCGATCAAACCAAAAACGCCGACCGCGATGATTATGATGCCGTAGGTCCTCGGCCCGAGAATCTGTCGCGTGGGCGTTATCTTTCCGATCTGTTCGAGATAGAGGAATGCCTTGAACAGCATGAACCCGAAAGTCACGAGCGACATCGATGTCCTCAACCACGCCATCAGCGTCCGCTCCTGCGCGAGAAAGGTCCGGTCGAACGCGAGATCGACCTGCGACGGTGGCCCTGGCCGGACCTCAGTGCCCCGTTCAGCGCCTTCGTTGGCAACCGTGTTCATCTCCCTCACGCGTCATCGGCCCTGGGGCCGCTCTCATGCTTTTACCTCCAACCCCGCCGCTTTGGCCAGCACCCGCTGACAGCCCGTTGAAAAAGGGCCACGGACTCCCTCTGATGGAGCGCGTGGCCCGATTCCGCCGGGAGGGCCCGCGGATGCCTTTGAAATCCTCCAGATTGCGCCCAAAATGAATGCAACGATTACGCCGCAACTCCACCCACTGCTATTGGTTTACAACTTCATGAAAATGACCGCTTGCTCCTTCGTCGGAATGATCTCGATTGCCCTGACCATTCCTTTCCTTCTGCATTTCGCCGTATCCCGAGCATTCGCCCAAGCACCTGACCGACCCCCGGGCGGAGGCCCGCCAGGGTTCGGGAAGGGTCCGAGGATGGACGCCCACGAACCCCTGTTCCCTTCGGCCACAGTCCCGAGAAATGACCGCGAGAGGGCGGCGCTCGCCGTGCTCGACGACATGGATAAAGCCCAGCGCGCGGGCAGCATGAGCGTGCCCGCAAACGACGGGCGCCTTTTGCGGATCCTCGCCGAGGCAGCTGACGCAAGACACGTGGTTGAACTCGGCACCTCCATCGGCTACTCGGGCATCTGGTTCTGCCTGGCCCTGGAATCCACCGGTGGCAAACTGACGACGTTTGAAATCGACGAGGCGAGGGCCGCGACCGCCCGCGCCAACTTCAAGCGCGCGGGTGTCGAAAACCGCGTGACGCTGGTGTTCGGCGACGCGCACCAGAAAGTCGTGGAGGTCCAGGGCCCGATCGACGTCGTGTTCCTCGACGCTGACAAAGAGGGTTATCTCGATTACCTGCAAAAGCTCCTGCCCAAGGTGCGCCCGGGTGGTTTGGTGATCGCCCACAACATGAATCGCCGCCAGGCAGACCCGAAATACGTCGAGGCCATCACCAGGAACCCCGAATTGGAAACGCTCTTTGTCAGCGCGGGCGCGTCGGGAATCGGCGTCAGCCTGAAGAAGCGGTGACCCGCCCACCCCGCCGCATTGACCCACGTGGTTCCCTGGCCGCACCCTATTCAGACCAGATCCCGTGCCCCACAGGGCAGGGCACCATCGGTGATGCAGATCGGCAGGTCGACCGACTGAGCATGGCGATGGGTCAGCTGACTACGGCAAGAGAGTCTCCATCAAGTCGACCATGAATGCGGCCTCCTCCTGGTCGAGGGCCTGCCATCCCTCAGGGAACCCCAGCTCGGCGCAAAGCTCCCTGTCGGCCTGGTGCTCCCGCATCGCGAGCAGGCCAGCGAGGAGGCAAGCTCGCCTGTCCGCGTGCTGCGGGGCGAGCAACAGCGCGTGCCTGACGACGCAGATCCGGCTCAGGATGACCGGACGAAGTTGGCCCCGCACAAGTTCCGAGAGATCCTCAAAGCTCTCTTTCAGGAAAAATCCCGCATCGGCCTCCCCGTTGATGAGGGCCTTTGCGACCAACACATAGTTTCGGTGGTGGGTCAGGGTAATGTTCGATTCGTCCAGATCCGCGGGTTCGAGCAAGATTCGACCGATGGTCTCCACGTCGGGCGCGTCGGTTGCAGCCACCCTCAGCCCCTGCCTGAAGTCCGCGACCTTCCGCACCGGGCTCTCGGCGACCACAGCCACAAGCGCCTCATCCGACTTGCCTGCGCCGCGGGCCACCGGCACGAATCCCTTTTCACGCAGGACCATCGACGTGTCGAAGGCATTCGCATAGATCATGTCCACGCAACCCGCCCCCACTGCCCCGCGCAACGCCCGAAAATCGTCGTACAGTTCGAGATGGCACGCCTCACCGAGAAAGTGCTGGAGCCGATTGTTGAAAATGAACCACTGAGAAAGATGGCTCGAGCTGAATTCCGGGCTGATCGCAAATTGAAGCGCCATGGTCTGATCTCTTTGCCCCCGGTCACCTCATCGTCCTGTACAGTGCCTCGACCTCCGCGATCTTACCCCGCGATGGCTCGCGCCGCACAGAGGTGTAGCTGACAATCGTGCCGCTGCGCACGTTGGCCACGACGACGGCGCGGACCCAATAGAAACCCCCATCCTTGCGGAGATTCTTGACGTAACCTTGCCACTTCTTACCGGCCATGATCGTGTCCCAAAGATCCTTGAAGGCGGCGGCGGGCATGTCCGGATGTCGGATGATGTGGTGGGGCTGGCCAATCAGTTCTTCACGCGAATAGCCGGACATTCGCACAAAGGCCTCGTTGCATTCCGTGATGAATCCCGCCGGATCGGTCTGAGATACGATCAGTTCGCCCGGTGGAAACGGCGTCTCGATGCCCGTCACGAAGACGCGCCTCCTTGTCCCGTCCTGATAGGTCAGGACGTGTTCAGTCCCCTCCCCGACGATGTCCTCGGGCCGCATGTCTGTCACTTGGCTCTCCATTTCCGGAGTCGCGTCCGCGGCCGCACACCTGGCAGCCTGTCGGATTCTCCAAAGTCCCACAGGCTGCTAGCTCAGCAGTTCGCCGATCGCCTTGGCCGCCCGCTTGGACTCCAGAAACACCAGTCCCAACCTCGCTGTTTCGCGGGCCACGACGGTCAGCACGGCCTCCTTGCCGGCGCCGATAATCAGCACGTAGCCCCGCTCTCCCTTGACCATCACCTGCTCAAGAGCGCCTCGGTGCAGTTCGCGCGCCGTCCGCTGGCCAATCGAGAGCATCGCCGCCGACATGGCCCCGACGCGATCCTCGTCGACAGATTGGCTTAGCATGGTCGCTATCGTCAGGCCATCGACGGACATGATGGCCGACGCCTCGATGTCGGAGGTCGAGCTGTTCAACCCCCGAAGCACCTCATTCAACTTCTCGGTTTTCATATGTTTCCCGACCCCTGCGCCGTGAATCCTCCAGCGGCCAGCCGGCCGACGCGGCCCAAGACGGAAGTGATACGCCGGATGGAACCCTCGGTTTCGACTCGCACGTCCACGGCCCGCGGGCAAATCACCATCAGGAAGCAGGGCGCGCTCTCAATCTCGAACCGTTGGAGCACGACCTTGTCGACCTGACCAATTTCCATAGTGATGCCATTCACCCCCCCCTGCCGCAGCAGTCGGCCGGAATGCTCGATCGCCTCCCCAAGCACCGAACAGCACGCCGCCATCGCCTCCGGTTCCACGGGGCAGTGGAAATCGGCGATGGGCAACCCCCTGCCATCTGCGACCACCGCCCCAGAGAATCCCCCCCGGCGACACATATCGCGCAGGATTTCTGTCATCTCGTCGGCGAGGAACCGCGCAGGCGACAGGGGGACCGACAAACGTCCCGCGGACACATCCTCCGCGCGGGGAGTTGCAAGATCCGGCGGCTGCCGCGACACGACCCCGCATGGCGCGCCGGTCGGATCCAACTGCGACGGTGCCGACAATGCCCGTATCAGGTCCAGCGCTTTGCGAAAATCAGACGAATCCAAGAGGGCCATAGGTGCCTTCGGTCGCACGCCAACGGGCCGGTTCCCATTGGAGCAATTCAATCGCGAAATCCATATGAACTCTGGTGTCCCGTTCCTATGTCAAGCGCCCCGTCATGTCGAGGTAGAGGATCGGGTCTCCTCCACCCTCGCCTCATCCATGCCGGTGCAGACAGAAAGAAGGATTGCGCAGGGACTTCCCTCCATAGTGACCGGAACATTGCGGTCGCCCTCCTCGAAGTGAAAACTCCCACTGCTCACGTCGCACAGGCTCCGCAACGCCTCCTTCCCCGTCCACCCGCCATGGACGGCATGTCTCAGGTCTCCCCCGCGGAACACTATCTCGCCAGATTCTGCC
Organism: Verrucomicrobiota bacterium; assembly: GCA_029560585.1. Lineage (GTDB taxonomy): Bacteria > Verrucomicrobiota > Verrucomicrobiia > JADLBR01 > JADLBR01 > JADLBR01. The sequence continues at coordinate 68,448 of JAKQKQ010000092.1, forward strand.
CCGGAACCTGTGGGACAGATCTTCAGCGTGCCCGTCTTCTGCGCGTGGACCAAGAACTGCAGCGTTTCGATGAGCCTGAAATGGCCGAGATCTCCAGCGAACGCCCGGGTTCCTTCATTTGCGCCGCCGACATTCGGTGTATCCGGCTGGAGGGGCGCGGCCTGATCACCAACCTGGAAACGGCTGCCGGGACGCCGACAGAAACAACCCTGAAATGGGGCCATCCCCCCTTTGACGCAACGCCGGATGGTCACCAGGACCATCCGTCCGCCATCGACACCATCGACATCGGCCTCGACGCGCGCCCCTGGCACTGCAGTCCGACGCAGGGTGAGCGCATGGGCCGCCGAGCACGGGATCGCACAACCGCGATGGGTCCGCGCATGGCGGTCGGGCAACGGTTCCTCAAAAAGATCGGACCAGTGCCAGCCCGCCACGCCCCCTGACGCGAGTTCGGCTAGCGCGATGAAAGCCGGGTTCGCGTAGCGGAGCTGAAGCGTGGCATCGAATAGCGCGCTGGGCACAGAACAGCATTCCAAAAAGGCCTGCAAGTGGCCCGGTCTGGGCTCCGGGCTGATGTCGCCGGCCGTTTCGCACCGGTCCCGAACAGGGCGAACCCGATCGACACTGCGGGATACCGCACCTAAACCTTCAAGATCAGTTGCATGTATAAGCCCCGCGCAGCCCACCCCATCCATGACCACGACCAGGGCAGGCCCCCCACTTCCTTCGCGCTGATTCCTCCACCGTTCGATCTCGGCCCGGAGTTCCTCCTCCGGGCACCCTGCGTCCACCCGGCAATGATCTTCAAACCGAAGGGTCGCGACGGGAATCCGGCGCGGGCGAGACGATCCCGATGAACGACTGGCCGCCTCCTCGACCTGTCGCCGACTCAGCAGCCCTACAAACCGCGCCCCGGCCGTCACAGCCACGTGGGTCTGGTTCCCGGACGCGCCAAACAACACGCCCGCATCATGGATGTCGGCATCAAACGAGAGTTTCGGCAAGGGGCGCGCATAATCCAGCGCCCGAAGCGGTCTCTCGAGACCCGGTCCCCGTCTTCCGCTCACCATCGACCGTCAACCGCCATCACGGCCAAGCCCACGAAGACCTCAGCGCACATCACAGCAGATCCCTTTCCTCTCCCGGACGCAACACGGCCTCGCCTGCTCGTCGTTCGAAAGAGTCAACCAGTGTGTGTTCCCAACCAGACCTGACCCAAAACGCAAAAATAGCCAATTCACGCGTAAAACCATGAGTCCAATTGGACCCAGTGTCAAACGTTGGTGACCCCGAAGTCGATTTGGCGCGCGAAGCTCTCTTGTCAGGGCGCGGCGATCCGATCGACATATAGCCGATACAGCGCCTGGGTTCCCGCGTCCTGCAGACCGCCCGCGGCAAGCCGCTCATACAGCGATTTCGCCAGCGCGAGCGCGGGAAGCTCGATTCCCATCTCCTTCGCCACATCGATGGCGATCCCCAAATCCTTGACGAAATGCTTGACGTAGAATCCGGGCGCGAAGTCACCGTCGATCATTCGCGGCCCAAGCACGGACAACTGGCGGCTGCCGGCCGCACCGTTCTCGATGCTCGCCAGAAGCGTGCGCCGATCAAGCCCGACGCATTCCGCGTACGCGAGCGATTCGCACACTCCCATGATGCAGCCGGCGATCGCGATCTGATTGGCCAACTTCGCGTGCTGTCCGGCTCCAGTCGGCCCCTGGTACACGACCGTCGTCCCCATCACCCCAAAGACGGCCTTCATCGCACCGAAGGCCGCGCGCTCGCCGCCGACCATGATGGAGAGCTTCGCGTCGCGCGCGCCCACATCGCCACCCGTCACCGGTGCGTCCAACGCCACAATTTCTTTCTTCTTTGCAGCCTCCCAGATCCTTTTCGCGAGCGCCGGGCTGGACGTCGTCATGTCGATGGCGTGCGTGCCCGGCCTAGCGTGCGCCAAGATGCCCTCCGCGCCGAGGTACACGGATTCCACGTCGGACGGATAACCCACCATCGTGATCACGATGTCACAGACGCGCGCAAGCGACGCGACCGACCCATGCCAGACCGCGCCCCGATCGATCAGTTCCTCCGCCTTCGCCCTCGTGCGGTTGTGCACATGCAAGGGATATCCCGCGCGCTGCAGGTGCCCCGCCATGCTCCTTCCCATGATCCCGATGCCGATGAATCCGATCGTCTCCTTGTCTTGCATTCCTTTGCTCCCTGTAATCCATTCGTCGCCCATGGCGGTCTCGCTGGATCGCTAACCCGGCGATGCGCCGCCCCGGATCGGCGGGTTCACTCGAACCTCGCATCCAGGACCCAGGCCGGTGCTTTGCCGCAGTCGTAGGCCCTGATGGGCATGAGCGCGCCGGACTGCCGATCCCGCCGATACACGATGAGGCGGTGAGATCCTTCGCCGGCAGAGACAACAAAGTCATCGCCGCCGGGCATCAGACAAAAGGAGCGCGGGGTCTTTTCCGTGGGCGTCTGGCCGCGCGAAGTCAGTTCTCCCGATGCGGCGTCGATGGCGATCTGGCAATAGCGTCTCATGATGCGGCGCTTTCGGTCGTTCTTGGGTGCTTCGCGAAGGCCGCAGCGGCTTGGGGGGCCCTGAGGGAACATCAGCCCAGTCTCGTCCGCGCCTGCCATGCGAGCACACTACCAGTCGGGTCACCGAAGATCGAGTGGAACCGCCACGCGAGCCCACTTGCCTGCGGTGTGGGTTCATCCCAGTCCGGGGAGATCCCAGCCTTTCCGATAGGTGCGGCGTAAGAACTTGTTGGCCGATGGCACGTTGGTGATCCTCATGCTCGGGCCATCCCAATTCAGCAGGGTATCGGGAACGCGTTCCGCCACATTGCCGAGCAGGACGGCCTCGACCATCGGCGCGACCGACGAAAAGTCGGCGCTCGACTTCGCATGGTTCAGGCACGCGTCTAAGAATTCGTGGTAGTGGTTCGGAGCCGGTTCCAGTTTCGGCATGGGCGGTCTGGCAGACGACTTCTCGCGCAAGATCAGCCGGGGGGCGACCGAAGGCTGCAGCAGGAGCCACCCTTCGGAACCGGCCACCACCGACCCCTCGAGCGGCAACTTCTCAAGTCCAGCCTCCTTGGCCAGTGCGCGAATCTCCGGCGGTGGAAGCAGGTTGGCGCTGGCGATCTTGTCCATCCCGTCGAACCATTCCACCGTCAGCGGTTTGCCTCCGGTCTTCTCGCTGCCAGAATATATCCACGTGATATGCGCGCCCTGGGGCCATGTGTCGTTGAACCGGGCGGGCGTATCCCTCCAAGACTCCTGGACCTCGGCCCTCACCGAGATCGGCGTGGTCAGCCCAATCCCCTTCCACACCGGGCTGTGCAAATGACAGCCGATGTCGCCGATCCAAGCCGACCCGAAATCCTGCCAAATGCGCCAGATCCGCGGATGGTAGATCTTGTCCGCATAGGGGCGATACGGGGCCGTCCCCAGCCAGAGATCCCAATCGAGCGAGCCGGGGATTGGGTCCGCCTGTGGCGGGCGCGTCACCTCGATGCGCGACACGCCCTCGCGATTGGAGAACAGGTAAACGTGCTCCACCGTGCCGATCGCGTTGTCGGCAAGCAACCGGACAGCCATGCGGTCGCCCAAGCCCGCGGAATGTTGAATGCCGAGCTGCGTCACGACCCCTTTCTGGCCCGCGGTGTCCCGCAGGAGGCGGCACTCGGCCATCTCGTGACACAGCGGTTTCTGGCAATAGACATGCTTGCCCGCGCGCATGGCGCTCATCGCGATGATGGTGTGCATGTGGTCAGGGACGGCGATGTTGACCGAGTCGATCTTGTCACCCTCCGCCGCAAGCAGTTCCCGCCAATCGGTGTAAGCCCGCACGCCGGACATTTCTGCGGCGACCTTTGTCAGCCGATCTTTGTCAACGTCGCAGATCGCGACGATTCGCGTCCTCTCGTGCGATTTGATATTCGATAGATCGACTCCGCCCATGCCGCCAACGCCAATGCAGGCGTGGTTCAGTCTTCCATTGGCAGAAACCGCGGATGTCTGGGCCCGCGCTTCTCTCATGAGGAAGGCCGCGATGGAACCTGCCCATGCCGCAAGAAACGAACGTCTATTCATGGTCTTCTATACCCTCTCGTTGGACGGACTCGTACGGACGACCCGGAGTCTGCCACCACCTCTGGCGAGCCCGGATGGCGGAACGGACATGGGTCGATGCCTTCGACGCATCGCCAATCCTAGGTTGCTGGGCGCCGCCGGGTCAGTGCAAGAACACGTAATAAATGTAAGAGATTTTGTTCCCCCAGATCGACGGTGGTTTGGCCGAAATTTGAGAAGCAGGCAAGGTGGTCGGTCCGGTCCAAAGCGGCGACGGCGATGATGTTGGGCAAGTCGTGAGAGGACGGATAGTGGTGGAGGTAGGAAGCGTTGTTCCATGCGTCATTGCCCGCCGCGGCGACAAACAGCACGCCGTGGTCTCGGAGATCCCTGATCACCTCAAACTCTGTCTGGGAGTAGAAGTAGCCCCCGTAGCTGGCGTTGATCACGCGGGCGCCTTTGGCGAGGGCGAACTGGAGGCATTCGATCTCGTCGCTGATGTAGCCCCCGCCTCCCGCATCCAAGAATCTGCAGGCCATCAGCCGCACGTTCCAGGCCACGCCCACATGCGGGTGACCGTTGTTGGTCGCCTCGCCGATGGTGCCGGACACGTGCGAGCCGTGGCCATTGTCATCCATCGGGTTTCCGGAGCCGGTGATGGCGTTGATCCCGTGAACATTGTCGATGTAACCGTCGCCATCGTCATCGATTCCGTTGGTTTCCCTGCCGCCGGCAGATTCGCCGGGGTTGCGCCAGACGTTGGCGGTGAGATCCTGATGCGTGTACCGGATACCGGTGTCCACAACCGCCACGATGACGTTTGTCGAGCCGGTGGTGATGTCCCACGCCGCCATCGCGCCGATGTCCGCGCCGGACACACCGCCATTCTGCCCGGTGTTCCGCAGCCCCCAGAGCGTGCCATCGGAAAATGTGTTGTCCGTCGGCTGCGCGTTGAGGGCACGAATGAAATCGGGCTCGACGTATTCAAACCGCCCGGAGGCCTTCAGCGCCGCGATACGATCCAGCAACCGTTGAGCCCGGACTTGAATTTCGTAAGCAAGCACAATAACGACACAATTCGACGAGAATCGCTGTTGATTGATCCCAAGAAGCCCAACGAATCAGCTTCCCTAATCGCCTGTTGGTCGTCATGCTCATCACCGTGCGGTCCACCGCATGCATGATCCAGAGCCCATCTCCAACGGGTCGGGAGGGGGCCATGAGGCGCACCAGACCCACCATATCCGCGCCTGAGAATCCGAGGGGGAGACCATGACAGCGGCTATCCGCATCCTGTTCATACTGCATGCCGCGGCCTCCATGGCTGTCGCCCAGGTGCCCCAGACGATCATCCCCTCGACCGCAGCGACAAACGCGCCGAATTCGGCGCTCCAGCCCGGCGCGACCATCACCTTCACCGACCTGATGGGAAGAACATTTAAGGAGGCCCAGGTGCTTCGCGTCGAGAGCGGCGTGGTCGTGATCATGACCAGTCACGGGATCAACCGTGTCTCGGTAAACCTCCTTCCAGAGCACCTGCGACCCGAGATCGCCGCAGTGGCCCAATCCAAGCCACCTCCCGCCGGCGACGCCTCCACGGCCGACCGAGTGTCCCTCGCGTCCCTCGACGCCCAGATCGCCCGGATGCGCCAGGAACGGACCGCCCTCCAGAGCAAACACGACGAACAGAAGACTCGATTGGAGGCGCGAATCGCTGAACTCACAAAGCGGTACACCGACGAATATAAAGCCATGCTGAAAGCGCAGGCCGAAGAGGAGCGTGGCCGATCCACCGAATACCGATACAACCGGGATGGGAATCGGCGTTCTGTCCGTGGGTATTCTGTACACCTCCCGCCGAAATTGCTCGATGCCAACGACCATCCGGATGTGATCAGGATGAAGGAACTCGTGGCGGGCTATGCGAACCAGATCGCCGATCGCGAAAAATGGCTTTCTGAAAATGAACCACGCCGAAACGAAATCGCCAGCCGGGTCCGCAACGCCGGGGCGTCAGGACAGCGGTCCGATGCGGCAAATCAAGAGGCCGAAGATGCAAAGAGGCCAGCCGAGACGTCGAGCCAATGGGCTGAATCCGAAAAGGCGGAGGAGGAGCGCTCGCGCCAGAGGGCACTCGCTCGTGAGCTGGCGGACAAAGAACGGGCCGAGGAACGGGAGCGCTCCAAACAGGCGGCGCTCGCGGACGCCGCACAAAAGCAATCGGAGTGGAGAGATGACGTCCACAAGGCCGTGGCGGAAATCCGCGGACTAATCACGGCTGGCGACATTCGGAACGCATTCATTCGTCTCTACGGAATATCCTCGGACCAGCGGATCCTCAACCGCACCGATCCAGAGGCCATCCAGATCCTGACCGATGTCGCGCTCGAGGTCGCGGCCGCAGCCAGGACTGCGGGCGAGATCCCGCTGGCGGCCAGAGCGCTGAAGACCGCCATTTCTATTGGAGGGCGGTCGGCCGCCACGACGGGCAGCATGGTGACGCTTTTCGACGAGCTTCGCCTTGCCTGCCGCAAGGGAGACACCGAGACGGTTGCAGAACAATTCCCACTTCTCGACCTTGCCACGAGTGCCGATTTCGAGGGCTGCATGTTCTATCGCCGCGAGATGTCTTCCACCGCCATCGGCGTTGCCCAGTCCCGGCTTCTGGTGGCAAATATCCCCGGCGCATTGCACGCGCTCGGGGTCGCCCGCGATCTTTGGCCCACGAATCCCAAACTTGGCTCCTTCCGCCTGACGCTGGTGCTCGCCTGCCTCGTTTTCGTGGGCGCGGTGGTGCTGATCGTGGTCAAGGTCGCAGAGAAGTCCTATCGCGGATGGCTCCACCGCTAACGCCTTCCCCCGCGGGCGTCATCGGATTGTGGATCAGACGCCATGATCTGGTCCCAGGTGACCGGTTGCCCCGCGCGGCCCATCAGCGCGGCCAGATCCGAGTAGCACGCGCGTTTCACTTCGTTAGGCGGGAGGCCTTCCGGATGCTGTGGATAAGATTGTTGCACTCGTGCTGCCTTGGGCTGGCCTTGTCCCGCTCTTACTCTCAGGCGATGTGCGAATATGGAAGCAACCTGCCACCTCCTGGCAACACGCGGCCCTCATCGCGGGTCGATCACGACGGAATCCGAAACGTCGCCTCCGCGCCCGCAGGCAATAGGAGCTGGCGAAGAATGACCCAGCGACTCACAACATATCCCAGCGCGCCGGTGTAGGCAGCCTTGACCACCAGGAATGCCGTGAACGGCACGGCAGGATTGCCCAGCAGGGTGAAAATCGCCAGGACCAGCGCAACCAGAACGAGCGCCACGCCCGCCCCCAAGACAAGGCCCAGGGCCCAGGGCGGTCGCGGCAACCGGGCGAGCCAACCGCCGATGCGGGATCCGCCCGCGGGCACCTCCAGGCGCCCGGCGTTTTGCTCGCGCCGGGTGCCAAACGCGACGACCATGGTGACGGCCATGGTCGAAATAACGGACGTGATCGCAGTGTCGAGCACGATGCCCCGGGGGCCAAAGAGGGTGACCGCTTGCGTCTCCCGATTCATGAGCCAGGCCAACAGCGGATTGCAGACCATGTTTCCGGCGGCGGCACCGATTCCCTGCACGCGGATGAATGTGCTCAGTGGGCGCCGCATCGGTGGACCTCCGGGCGCTAATAGTACGCGCCCTTGGTCGCGTAGGACTGTCGGCGCTGCCGCGCCATGTTCCGCAGGTAGTCCTCTAGGTCCTTCGGTGCGGCCTGGATCTCGCGGAACCACTTGCGGACCACCTCCGGGGCGACGATGATTATTCCTTCCTTGGCGGCGACGCCCGACAGAATGATCCGCGCTGCCTCATCCGCGGGCATCGCATTATCGGGCGGCTTCACCTCCTTGCGCTCGCCAATGATGGGGGTCCCGTAGATGCGAGTGGCCACGTCGCCGGGGCAGACGACCGAGACGTGAATGCCTTCATCGGCCAGTTCAAAGCGGAGACTCTCGCTGTATCCCAGAACACCGTACTTGGTGGCGCAGTACAGCGACTGGTACGGAAAGGGGATCAGTGCGGCCAAGGATGCCGTGTTGACAATGTGCCCGCCACCCTGGCGGCGCATGAGCGGAAGCGCGGCATGGGTTCCGTAAATGACCCCCCAGAGGTTGACATCGATGATGCGGCGCCAATGCTCCAGCGTCGCGTCGCCGATCGGCATCGTGCCCCCCACGCCGGCGTTATTGAAGAGAAAGTCGAGCCGACCACCGCGCGCGGCGGTATCCTGAATCAGACGATCCACCTGAGGCTGGTGGGTCACGTCGACCACCGCCGGCCGCACACGCCCGGTCGTGTCGCCCAACCGTCCGACGGCGGATGCCAGCATCGCCTCGTCCCGGTCCGCCAGGACGACGACCGCCTCGCGGCGCAACAACCCTTCCGCAAGAGCGAAGCCAATGCCCGAAGCCGCGCCGGTCACCACACAGATTTTTCCCCGATAACACTCATCGCCCGGCATCTCACCACCTCCTGTTGAGCGGGAAGTCACGCGAGCGTCATCATAACCTGATGACCGCGCGAATTCCATCCCCGAATGTCGGCGGGACGCCTCCGGCGAAGGTCACACGACCTCTGGCAGCCCATTGAAAAACCCGCCCCCCACACCATCGCGACGGGCGTTGGAGGGACTCCGTCCTGAGTCTGTCTCAATACCCGATCGTCCCAGGGGGCGAGGCACTTCGATGGATGCGCCAGTTTTTGGAGTGCGGCAGCACCGCTGCCGCTTTCCGCGACCGGCGGAGCCGGTCCGTCGCTGCGCGAAGTCCCAAAGCGGTGGCGTCGCCATCGCGCTCCAAAGGAAGGATCCCGCCACGAGCCTTGCCTGCACTTTATCCTACGCCAGGCGGCCTGCTGCGAACTCTGGCCCGAATTTTGAGACAGGCTCTCCTTGCCGTCCGCAATCCACCCGCACGCGGGGCGCCGAGAATGAACTCAGAAGTCTGAATCGACCTTGGAATCCGCGCTCGATCCGGCCTAGGCTCGCCCCCAGGTCACACCCGTCGGAGAATCCCATGCGCCAGCCTCATTTGAACATCACACTCCTGATCTCGCTCGCCGCCGCCGCGGTTTCTGCCGCGGGCTCCCCCGCCCCGGCACTCAAGCACTCGGACGTGATCTTCATGGGGACCAGGGAGAAATCCATCTACGAGATCTACGGCGCGACCGTCGTGAGCTGGGGCGGCCACGCCCGAGGGGAGGATCCCAAGGCGGTCGGGGAGTTCGCCGCCCGCGTCAAGGACGCGCACGACCTCGGAATGCGCTATTGCGCGGGCGCGGCCTTCCGCACGGCCTTTGCCGGGATGATGGATTTCGACCCGAACTGGCGGGACAGCCTCTGCCTGAACATCGAGGGCAAGCCGATCACCGTCCCGTGGCTCTGGGACCACAAGCACAAGAAGAGCGGCGAGCCCGCCTATTGGTTCTGCACCAGCGCGCCGGGGTACCGAAAGTTCCTGAAATCCCAGATCATGCTCGGGATGAAGGCGGACGTCGAGGGGCTGCACATCGACGACTACAACGGCACCGCGGGAACGGAGTATCACGGGTGCTGTTTCTGCCAGTACTGCATGAGGGCCTTTGCCGAGTTCGCGAAGAGCGAGATCCCCGCCGGCCGCCTCAGGGCATGCGGCATCGCCAGCGCGGGAGGTTTCGACTATGGCGCGTTCCTCAAATCCAAGGGCATATCGACCGTGGAGGCGTTCAAGAGAATCCTCGGGGACCCCGCGTTCCTCGGCCCCGACTATGTCACATTCATGTATCACCACGCGGCCGCATTCGTTGGCGAGGCCAGGCGCTACGGCGAGGAACTGGCCGGCCATCCGCTGCTGCTGTGCGTCAACTCCAGCGCTTCCGATCCGAAGAGCCTCATCATCGCGCCACAGTTGACCTATTTCTGCGGCGAGGTCGGCCATGGCTGCGAGCGGCCGCCCTGGGGCCCGCGGGCCAATGCGGATCTGGGACCGGTGTGGACCTTCAAGCTCGCCAACGCGGTTGGCCGATTCCAGGCGTGCACCGGCTCGGGCGGCGACTGGGCGCACGTCGACGCGAGCAAGAAGCCCGGCCTTGTGCGCACGTGGATCGCACAGGATTACGCCTTCGGCCACGCGCTCATGGCCCCGCACCGGCAATGGGCCTACACGAAAGAGAAAGGCACGCATTGGTACCAGAGCCAGCCGGAGGATTATGCGCACATCTATCGGTTCATTCGTCGGAACGCGGATCTCTTCGATGGATACGAAGATGTCGCGCTGGTCGGCCTCCTCTATGACAACGCCGCGGCCCGCAAGAGCACCCGTGACATGCGCGAGGCGTGCCTCTGGCTGGCGCGAAACAACGTCCCCTTCGAGCTCGCCCTGGCGGGCGACGACTGGCTCGACGCACGCCTCACGCCAGTGCAGCTCGCGAAGTACCGCGCGCTGGTCGTCGCCCAGCCTGCGATGCTGGACGGTGAACAGAAGAGGGCCGTGGAGCAGGTCGCAGCCGCGAAAAGGCTGGTTCCCTGGGATCCCAAAACGGGCCTGGATGCGACCGCACTGGAGAAACTGATCCCGCGGCAGATCGTTTTCGGCGCTGCCGAGAATATCGTCGCGGTGCCGCGCACCGTGCCCGGGCGACCGGACGCCCCGGCGGTATTGCATCTCCTCAACCGGAATTACGACGAGCCATCCGATTCAATGAAGCGGCTCCGCGGCGTCAAGGTGGAACTCGAACGCGCGCTCTTTGGCGACCGCAGCTTCTCGAAGGCCACGCTCTATGCCCCGCCCCTCGCGCTCGACCCCAAAAATCCTGGTGTGAGCCAGCCCGTGTCGCTGAAGCTGGAACGTTCCGCCACCGGCCTAACACTGACGATCCCCGAACTGGATCTCTGGGGCATCGTGAAATTCGAGACCCAATAGGTCCGAGATATCGTGCCCCTCTGGCACCCTCTAAGGGCAGCAGAGGCAACTTCCCGCCACGGTTTAACGGGGCATCTGGTGAACATGCCCGACTGCCGCGCGATGAACGGCGCGCCCGCGCCAGCATCGCGGCGGGACCGCGCGTCTTGCTCCGGACGTGGGAAAAGATATAAGAAGGGAGCAGGACCCATTGTTACGTGACGCGATGAAACTATCCCTTCGATCCTGGCTCTTCCTCGGCGTTATTCTGGCTGGCACAGCCAGCCAGGCCACGGTGGAACGACTGGGCTTTCGCAACTCGCCGCAAAAAGACATTGTGCCGCCAACAAACATCGTCGATGGCACATGGATCATCGTGGGCAACGGCGAGAAAGCTGGGGCCCGCGTGGCCCGCGACACCGATCAGCCATACAAGGGGCAACCCGTCTATCGTTTCAGCGCCGCCGATCACTCCGTGAATCGTATCGAGTTTTGCGAGGTGTTCGGCACCTCGGAAAACCTCGATGGCCTTTCCCCCGCTTTGATCTCCAACGCGCTGGCCGTCGGTGCCGCATACCTCAACACGGACACGGGCAGGTACGGCGACACCGTGACCTACGAGTGGTCCACGCGGTTTCCGAAACCGATGGGATCGCAGAGCCAGGGTATTTTCGCTTAGTGGCACGGTCGCCCCGACCGCACCTTAATCAACGACGGCAATGCGCTGCGCCTGCTTTCGGGCGCTGAAATGGTCGCTTTGCTCAAGACCCTCGAGTTCAAAGAGGACGGTTGGGGCTATGATCGGTCGACCGGTAAGAGAACCGATTGCCGGTTGGACGGCGGCGCAGGCGGGCCCATCGGCGCCTTCAAAATCGGCGAAAACCACCTCTATTTGATCGTCCGCTCGGACGCGTCGCGGCTGTCAACAGCCGATCACAGGCAGAAGCCCAAGCCATCCCATGAGATCGGCCATCGCATCAAAGAGGGCGTGAAAGAGGCCTCGCTGGTGTGGAAGCTTCCACTGTCGCAAGTACCCGTGAACGAATGGATCGATTTCAAGGTCCGCATCCACTACTCCGAATATGCCGCCGATGATGACAGGGCACTGACCTCGGGGTCGGCAACCGTGTGGATGAATGGCGAGCAAGTCGCGGACTGGCAGGGCAACATCGGCAAGTACGACATCCAAGGCCCCTATTTCAAATTCGGCATCTACAAGCCCGGGGAGACCGGATTCGAAGTCGATCACGCCGCTTACCGGCGCACCATCGAGCGGACCCGAAAGAGCCCACTGGTTCCGGATCCGTTGAAGCAGTAAGCGATGCACCATGCGCCGCCACCGGGCGCCGAGCACGGGTGATCGTCACCGCCGCCCACCGGCGCCACCTTTCACGGGCCGGATGGCGCAGACGTCTGGGCGGGATCCCGGAATGGCGCGGGTCCGGGCGCGGGGCCGCTCAGAATCCGGTTGTTCTCGACCGTGAGATCGTAGGCCCCATGTGGGCCGCCCGCGTTCCGGACCACCACGATCGGATTGGCGACGGATCTTGTCAGCCTATCATTGTCGTAAGAAGTGTTGTCCCGGATGATGCAGTCGTGGCTGCCGTGTCCCACGGTCTTGGCCCGATCCAAATGGATGCAGGCGGGGTAATCCGCCCTCCCCGTCGGATTCCACCAACCCTCGCCGATCCCCTTGCCGATGCCCACGAAAACGTTGCCCTCGACAGTGCAGTTGGAGGTCGGTTCGTCGTTGCCCGGGGCCAGGGCGATCCCCATGGCGCCGGCGCACTTGATCCAGTTGTCCACGAGCCTCTGTTTGGTCGCGAAATGGGCCAGTTTGATGCCGTGCGACTGGCAATTCTCGATGACGTTCCCGCGGATCAAAGCCCCGTTAGTTCTGTTTGAGTCGATCCCTTGGCCGGTGTGCTTGATCCAATTGTACTGGATCACGGCATTGGTCGACGCAACGACCTGGATCGCGCTGCCCTGAAAGTATCGCTGGTAGCGGGGCGGCGGGGGGGCCGTCATGATCGCGATGTGGGCATCGGTCTCGTAGACACTGTTGGACTCCACGATCACGTCTCGCGAATGGCTGAAGGTTATCCCAGAACCATACACCTGCCACGCCATGGGCGGATCGCCCCGAGCCGTGCCCTCGGGCGCCTCCCAGATCAGCCGCGTGTTGTCCACCGCCTCGCAGCGACGGACGGCGCAGTCGCTTGTGTGCCGAAACGACAGGGCCGGGGCGCGCGAGCGCCTGTTGACGACCCGGATGTCCTCCAACCGGACCCGACGGGGCTCATCCGTCGGAGGATTTCGCGCATAGACGTGGATGGCCTCGTTCTTGGAGTCCCCAACCGCGCCGCAGTCGATCCCGAAATTGTCGAGGGAAACGTCATGCTGCCCCTCAATTCGGAATGCGACGATATCGGCCCCCAACTGGAATATCGTGGCGGTCTTCCCCGCGCCATGAATCCTGCGCTCGCTGGGCACGTAAACAGTGGCGTCCAACAGGTACTTGCCCGGAGGGAATTGGAGATCCGAGTGCTCTCTAAGCGCGGCCCTGATGGCCGCCGAGTCGCTCGCGCTGTCGTCGGGCACGATGCTGAGTGTCGTGACATCGACCGGTGCCGCGCCGGCGCCAGACGACAGCACGAAGCCGACCGCCAGCGAGTGGAACCAACGGCGTGAGACGGTTTCCAATCGCGATCTCACCGCGCCTGTCATGTCGCCATACGACAAAGGCGTGCTTGCGTCCGCCCTGCGGGAGAATCCCCCTGATGGCGTGCGTGGCCCGATTCCGACGGGAGGGCCCGCGGCCTCGCGGGCCGCGCATGACAGGTGACTTTCGTTTCCCAATGGGACGCGGACGCCGGGGCCGACGTCCCTTCCATACCCAACGCGGCTGTCGTGTGGGTTTTTCAACGGCATCCTAGGATAGCGTCCGAACCGACGCAGCTCGAGCGAGAATGCGCGCCGCAGACCGCACGATGGGCACGATGCCAGAGCCCCACCCCGCCGCCCATGGATTTCCCCCCCGGGCGCTACCGTCGCCAGCCCCTGCCCCATGGCCATCACGAAGCCTTGGACTTGAGGCCGCACGCCGATGGGGCATGGTATGTGGTGATCGCGGTGCATGAAGCGGCTGTGCCTGTCGTCGGGGTTCTTCCCCAAAATGAGGACTTCATATCAGGATGAGAGTTCGTGTCCCCAAACCTGCGGTTCCCCGGTCCTGGCTCGCCGTTATCGCCGGCCTGCTTTGGTTTGCCGTGGGCCTCATGTTGGACGTGCGCGCCGTGGTCTGGATCCGTGAATTGCGCCCCTTGGCCTCCGTGCTAGCGCTGGCGGCGGGACTCTGCTTCGGCCTGGTAATGTTCCTGCTCGTCTTGACCCGCATCGCCAGAAAAAACCTGAGGCGCCTGGCCTCGCTGCCCGACCAGCCGTGCCTGTTCGCCTTTCAGGGTTGGCACAGTTATCTCATCATCGCGTTCATGGTGACGCTCGGTATCGCGCTCCGTCATTCATCCTTACCGCACGCTGTCCTGGCCGCTACGTACCTTGGCGTGGGCACTGCCCTCATCATGGCGAGTCTATTAGTTTACGGGGATTTCTGCATTCGCCGCCGAGCCAGTTGATGTTTCGCGGCGAATTGGGCGTTTGTCCCCCGCCCGACGGAATCCATATCTCTGTCACTCTTCGGCACTGGTGCAAGGGGGACACCACCAAAGACAAGGAATCGGAAATCGGACTCGTTTTGCACGGAAGTGGCCACGATCGATCCGTTCTGGGCCCGGTCCTCAGTATCCAAGCCCCCGGAGAGTCGTCTCAAAATCTGCCGGCAGGGGCGCGGGAGGCTCCTTGGTTGTCGTGGCGGCGTAGGCCATCAAATTGAGCAACAGCCGATCCGCCGCAGGGTGCCTGTCCACATGATCAAGGAGGTTGAATGTATTCAGTAGGATCTTGCCCGATCCAAAAGGATAAGCGCCAAGCATGACTCCGGAGGCATAGCCGTCGGGCCGACTGGAATGGCATATGGCAAACGCCGCGGCGGCAACGTCCTGCGGCGTGTCCTGCCCTTCGAAAAAGCGGTTGCTGATCAGAGGACCGTAGTAATCCCAATCCATGATGCCTTTCGGTGCCAGCCCGGAAAAAAGGACGTGTTGCCTGGCCACGCATTCCTTGTGGTAGAGCCAGTCGGAGAATTGGGTGAGACGTCCCTTGTTCCTAAACGGCAACCAGCCCACGGGATCGTTACCCTTCCGGAATACCCCTGGGTCAAGGAAAACGACGGTGCTCCCTTGGGCAATGCGCCGCAAGACATCGGACCAGAACGCGGGCGTTACCGAAAAGGACGCTGCGCTGCCCACGAGAATGACTGAGCGCGCATCGCGGCCGACCTGTTCCAACGGCGCGATGGTGACCCCATGGGACGTCAGCCAATCCCGCGCACGGGCATCCACCCCAATGCTCACCACCGCCAGCGGCGCTTCGGCCTTCGGCCGATCGCTCACCCGGAACATCAATCTGCCGGCGGCTGGCGCGCCCCCTCGTTGCAGCGTGGCGGCAAAGGTGTATTGGCCCGCCGGGCCCGGAAGGGTGACCTCGGCCGTGAACACAGGAATGGCCAAGGGGCCAAATTCCCCATCGGGTGGTTGAGGAATTACCAGTTCCAGCTTCTTCTCCCATGCGACCCCATTGGGCCCCAGGACGCGGAACCAAGCCGGATAGGCGTTCGGCGCAAGCGCGTTCTCATTCGCAAGCACTGCCTCCAGCTTTATCGGCCGCCCGACATACCCGTGCATGGGCGAGGCGAACAGACACCAGCGCAGCGGGGCCCAGCCCTCCTGCAGTGTGTCCATGATCCCTGGTTTGAACTCGCGCCAGAAAGTCCACAGCCCCTCACCCGTGTATCCATGATCCAGCAGGCCGGTGAGGTTATAGCCGCAAATCCTGGGATTCGAACGGATCAGGCTGAAGCCCAGTTGCCTCTGGCGACAATGCATCTGCTGGCTGGCACGGAGCATCTCCTCGGGAAATGCGTAGACCCCGTCCATCCCCAGCCGCATCCAATCGGCCTCGAGTCTCTTTTCGGTCTGCTGGAAATACTTGAAGTCCTCCCATTCCGGATTGGCGTCGTTCTGTTCGTAGTAACGCAGCTCGCGTATGGCATTCATCAGACTGCCGATGCCGTACTCGGACAGAAACACCGGCTTGCTTTCCGCACCCAGTTTTCGGATGCCCGCCTCGATGGCCGGCGTGTGCGGTGTTGACGGATAGACATGGGCGTCGCCCGCACCTTCGAAATAGCCTCCCCAGGGTCCCTTCGGGGCGGTGCCTTCGTATTCGGGATTCTCCGCACCCCACACGTGCTCCCATTTTGATCCGCCAGGATTGCAGACCGACCCAACTCTGTATTGGCCATCCCATCGGCCGCTCTGCTGGATCACGAGGCGCGAGTCGTCGATCGATCGCAACAGATCTAGGCTGGCCACCGCATGCCGCGTCATCGGTCCGTCCTTCATCTCGTTCACCAGTCCGAAAATGACCACGCTCGGATGATTTCGGTCGCGCATCACCATCTCCCGGAGGTTGGCGTCAAATCGCTCCACCATTTTGGGAGACTCCGCAAGGAGCCAGGAGGCCATGTTCTCTTCGTACACCATCAGGCCTATTTCATCGCAGAGATCGAGCTGGTAGGGATGCGCCACGCCCGCGATGAACCGAACCGTGTTAAAGCCACAGGCCTTCATGTAGAGCAAATCCTTGCGCAGCAAATCCGGCGCGCCGGGCGGGGGCAGAATAGCGCCAACAGGGCAGTGGTTGCCGGTGTGGGCACTTTTCAGAAAGAGACGCTTTCCATTCAGCTGGAAGTAGCCCTTCTCGACCCGCAGTTCTCGGAATCCAAAACGCGTGACATTCTCGTGAACGTCGTGGCTCCTCCCGGTCACCAGGCGGACAGTCAGGTGATAGAGAAAAGGATCCTCGGGCCGCCACAGACGGTGGTTTTCCACGTTCAAACGGCACTCCGCCATACCCATCCCCGGAGCAATCTTCTGGCCAAAAGACGCGGCGGCGATGGGTTCGTTGGCCGAGGCGCTGGTGACGACCAATTGAATCTGCCCTGGAATGGACGAAAGACTGGAGTTAGTAACGGCCACCGCCACCCGTACCTCCCCGTTCTTCCAGTCCGGTCGCACGTGCACGTTGTCGATCCATGCGGCAGGAACCCAGAGAACCTCCACAGGTTCCGTAATTCCGCCACTGTTGTATGAACCACCGACGCGAATGCCAGCCGGCGCCTTGTTCCGATGCGGCGTCTCCGCCAAAATGATTCCATCGATCGGGTCGGCTTTTGGATTTAGTACGCGCACCGCCAGCCGATTTGCCATGGCTGGCTTAATCGCGCTTGTGACGTCCAACGTGAAGGGTGTCTCACCACCCTCATGGCCTCCCACGAAAATGTCGTTGACCCAGACGTGGGCTAGATAATCAACCGAATGGAACCGGAGCAGGCAACGTCCCCTTGGATAACGTTGCGCGGGCGCGGCGAACATGTGCCAATACCAGGCCACACCGTGGTAGGCCGGCAATGCCTCCTGGAGAATGCCGGGCACGCGAGTTGGCCTGGCCTCGGATGTCGGACCTTTCCACCATGCCTGGTCACGTCCGACGTTGTCCGGATCCGCCGCCACGTGCCAGCCATCCCCTTCAAGCGACAGGACGGAGGAAGACCAGGTTTGGCGTTTGGTGCACCCCACGCCCAAAATCGCTGCCGTGAGTCCGATGCCGACCAAGATTCCGATGTGTCTGATGTTCATGGCTGCTTGAGATCTGGGAACGCTGAATTCTTTGGGTCCACGGGCGAGGGCGTCATACCAAAGCCGTCTGATCAACCAATGGGCTGATCCGGTGGCGGCATCGAGATCGCGGGCAGAACCGCTGCGACGATCAGACCTCCGCTTCGCGCCATGCGCGCTCGCCATTCTATGCCTTCACGGCCGTCTGTCGGCCGAACAGCCTCCATGCCGCATCGGTTTCCGTGAATGGTCGTGGTCCCGTTTTCCTAGGAATCTGTCGGACTTGGGCCGACAGATTCCTCTCGCTCATTCTTCTGCCCATCATTTCTTGACGGGCTCTTACTTGATCAGACGGGCTTCTATGTTCGCGATCTCGCGGTTCGCGAACTCGTCGGTGAAGAACCAGTCTTGATAGAGCCGTTCGATCTGTCTCATGTACCCCTCAACGGCCGACTTCTGCAACGTGGGCTTCACGTCCTTGGGTCGGTCCTCGTCACGGATTGGCGGGCGAATGCGATCCGCGGACGGCTGGTACGATGGATTGTAGACCAGGACCGGCAGGGTTTCCGCGGGCAACAGGTGGCGCCAGAGAAACGCCTGCATCCTGTCCTCGGCCGGCACCGCCTCGTGGACGATTTCGCGGTCCCCGATTTTCACGGTGCCCACGACGGTGAGGTTGACCGGCTTTTCCATCTCGGCGAGGCTGGTCTTCAATGACAGCCCCACGGCCTCCTGTTTGGCCGCCAGCGTGGCGCCAGGCGATTCAAACCCCTGTGGCAGATCCTTGAACTTCAGGGTGATCGGCCCGTCGAAACCGTCCTTGCGCAGGGCGAAGACGGTTACGTTGGCGGACTTCGTTCCGGGCATAACGATCCGGGAAGGGATGAGGCGCAATGCGAAGTCGGGCTGCGGTTGGCTGATCCTCAACCGGTAACTATAATCTTTTCCTGCCTGGCGCCTCGTGTCGCCGAGGTGAACGAAGTACTTCCCATCGGCGGGCAGTTTCACCATGAGGTAGGAATCGGCGTGGTCGGTATTCATCCCCGATGCCGCATCGTAGTGGTCGTCGTTCAGGGCGATGATCTTGCCATCCGCGCCCGTGACCTTGACGAACGAATCGAGCGGTGAGCCGAGCCGCCGCGCATTCACCTCCGCGACGACCGTCCCGCCGGCTTTCCCTTCGACCTCAAAGACATCCCAGTCGCCCGGGCGATCCACTCGCCCATTCACGATCATGGGAAGGCTCACCTTCTGTGCCTTGGACGGCTCGTCGTTCGATTCCTGATCCAGGCACTCGGGCAACGTGTCCAGGGCAAACGGCACGTAGTTGGAGACGAGGGCCCCGTTGGTCGCGCCAATCATGTAGGTCCCCGCCTTTGCGTCTACGGGGGGAGGCGCCAGCGCGGTCTTTTCCAGATTCCAGCCGTTCATCTCGATCTTGATCGGCTCGCCCACGCGGCCACCCAGGGGGAAGATGTCGGTCACGAAAGGCAGCTCGCCGATGGTGATCCGATACACGAAACTCTCGCGGCCGCGAAACAGCGCCTCGTTGATGGTGAGCAGATACTCGCCATCCTCGGGAACCTGATAGTAGAGCACGGGGTCCGGGTTGAAACGGAAGTCGTCGTCGTACGCCACCTCCTTGCCGTCTTCGTCGTAGAGCTTCAGCACCGCCTGAAACCAGCCGGGAACGCCGTCGGCGACGTAGGGGACCAACTGCCGGGCCAGGACGGTGATCACCAGACGCTGTCCCTTGCTCGCATGGAAGCGATACCGGTTCACCTCGCCTGGGGCGACCTGGCCGTTCATCGTGCACGGCACCGTGATGCGCATCTCCACTTCTTCACGCGGCCTCTTCCGCTGGGCCAGGTACTCCTTGCCGAGCACCGGGAGCTGACAGGTCTTCATCGGCCTTCGGGCGACTTCGGGCACTTGTGCCACGTAGAAGGGCAGCGCGTTGGAGACGCCCCGCTTGGTGATCACCCGGATCTCCCGACGGCCCGGCTTCGCGTTGGGCGCCACCGTGACCTCGGCAAAAACCAGCTCGGTCTGGGATTTGACGGCCGGATTCCGTTCGTCCTCCGCGAATCTCCTCTGGAGCCGGTCGATCAGTTTTTGTTTGGCCATCTCCTTGTCGGACTTGGGAGCGTCACTCTTCGCGTCACTTGCACCCGGCGGCGGGTCCTTCGGTTTCTCGAGCTTCGCATTGCACTTGATGCAGACGGTGGCGTCGGGCGCATTGGCGGTGGCGCACACCGGGCAAATCAGGGCGGGAACCGCGTCGGGCCCGGTGGCCGGACCGATGGGGGCGGGAAGCTCGAAGAAGGCCATCTTGGCGGCCATGCCATCATCCACCGTCGTTTCCTTCTTCTTCAACGCATTTAGTTGCTGGTTGAGCAACGCCATTTCCTGGTTGTCCATCACCCGATAGTAATCGACCAGCCGCACGGAAACGCCTTCGCCGCTGACCGTCAGATCGGAAGTATCGATCAGCCCCTGTCCGCCGAGCCGCACCGGGAAGGTCGTGCCCTGCTGGCCACCGGCCGGATAGACGAAGCCAATGTACTGGTTCTGCGCCCAGGCCGACGATGCGGCGGCCACGAGCATGCCCAACCCCAAGGTCGCTATACTGATGAGTCTGCTCATTGTCACATGATCTCTCTCAAGAGCCCGGCCGACTGCATGCCTTCGCCTTGCGCATCCAGCACGCGGGAATCGAGCCCCAATGGATTGGGCAACGTGGCGTTGGCGTCGATGCCGGCCAACAGATAGAAGCTGCCCAGCAGGTCGGCCGGATAGACGGGCCTATCCTTGACCTGCTCGCCTTTCGCGTCCGTTGAGCCGACGACGTGACCGCCCTTGAACCCGCCGCCGGCGACCAGCACGGTAAAGACCTTCCCATAGTGGTGGCGGCCCCCGTTCCAGGGCGGCTCCCAGGACACCTTCGGCGTTCTGCCGAACTCCCCCGTGCACCAAACAAGCGTGCTATCCAGCAGGCCGCGATCCTTCAGGTCGGAGAGCAGTGTCGCCAATCCCTGGTCCAGCCAGGGACATTGCCGCCTCATGGTCGCGAAGTGGTTTGAGTGCGTGTCCCAACCGCCGGGAAAACTTATGGTGATATAGGGCACACCCGCCTCGACCATGCGCCGGGCCGCCAGACATTCCTGCCCGAACGTGTTCCGGCCATAGCGGTTCCTGAGCTCCGTGGGTTCGTTCTCGAGATTGAATACCTCTTTGCCCTTGCCGAGGATCAACCCGTAGGCCTTCTGCCTGGCCTCTTCGGCCGCGGACATCTCCGGCACCGTCGAAAGCCCGAAGCCCATGGTGTTGACCTTATCAACCAGTTCCCGGCGGGCCTTCTGGCGCGCGTCGTCGATCCCCCGGTTGACGATGCCCTGCACCTCGAAGCGGTCCGCGTTCGGGTCGCCGCCAGTGGCGAAAGGTTTGTATGCCGGGCCCAGGAACCCCTCCTCGGAAAACCGCCCGGCCGCCTGCGTCATAACGACGTAAGGTGGGAGCAGCCCTTTGTATTCCTCTCTCTTAAAGTAGGTAAATATGGCGCCTATGCTGGGATAGGCGAGCTGTCCGCCCGGCTTGTGGCCGGTCTGCATCAGATAGGCCGCCGTCTCATGGCCGTCGTTGCCGTGGGTCATGCTGCGGATCAGGGAGTATTTGTCGGCCTGCTTCGCCAGCTGGGGGAATAGCGCGCTGACCTGGATGCCATCCACGTTGGTGGGGATGAATTTGTCGAACTCACCCAGATAGTCGTATCCGGTGCCAGGCTTCGGATCCCAAGTGTCGTTGTGCGACATGCCGCCCCACAGGAAGACCTGAATGACCGACTTGACCTTGCCCTTGGCCACGGTCTTGGCCGCCGCTTCCTTTGCGGCCTTTTCTTCGGCGGCTTTCTGCTCCGGAGTTTTCCCGGCCTCGGCCGCGAAGATCCGGGAGCCGCAAGCGCCACCCGCGATCATACCCGCCACGCCCAAGGCGCCGCGTCGCATGGCCTCGCGCCGGGACACGCGCTCCAGATTGTCTGCGTTGTGGTCCGTGCTCATGATTTCCGCTCTCCTTCCGTTCCAACCTTCGTTGTCGTGCCGGGAAATTGGCCTTCTCGCATCATGTCTCACGCTCCGGCAACCATCAATGTCGCTCAAGAAATTCTGGGGTGTTGATGAGCGCCCAGGCAAGATCGACCCAGACGTCGCGACCTTTCGGCACGCCGGTCTTGGCGTGTTCCTCGGCGGCCCTCACATCGGCATCCGTCGGAAACCTCGATAGAATGGTGAGGTAGAGCCTCTCGGCGATCTCCTGCGGACTGCCGCCCAGGGAGAGGAGCGCCGCGAGCTTCGGGCCGTTCTGAAGCTTGTTCTGTATCGTGGCAGAATTCAGCATGTGCAGCCACTGGGGCGATGCGAGTTCGCTGACGCGCTCGCTTTCCATCCCCGTGGCCCGCGTGGAACGTCCGAACAGAGTCAAAAAGGAACTGGTGACGCTACCGTCGGCCAGCGCCACTGCGGACATGTCCTCGGGAATATATGTGAAAGGCTCCGGAACGGCGCTGGTGTACAGATCCGAAGTGCCAGTGATCTCGTTCAGGGCATCGATTAGCACCTCGGCCTCCACGCGCCGCAGGAGGTAGCTGCCGAAATTGGCCCTCGCCTCCGGCGTCTTGAACCTAGGAATCGATGAGAATTGGTACGCGGTCGATGTGAAGATGAGCCGATTCAGATGCTTCAGATCATAGCCGCTTGAGACCAACTCCTTCTCCAGGTAGGCCAAAAGCTCGGGGTTGCTCGGTGGGTTGTCGTCCCGGATGTCGTCGGACTCGTGGATGATGCCGCGTCCCATCGCCCACGCCCAAGTTCGGTTTGCGATCGCCTTCGCAAACCAGGGATTCCCCGGCTGGATCAGCCAGTCGGCAAACGCCTCGCGCGGATCGCGGTTTGGCGGAACCGTTGTCTTCGTTCCATCCGGGAACGCGGCCTCCAGAGGCCCGTTTTCGCTCAGGGGCTTTTCCAGCGCCTGGGGAATCTGGTTGGCCACCGTCACGGCCTTGGCCACGGCGTCCACCCCCGGCGCGGTGCTGCTGGGCACGGCGGCCGAGTGGAGCGGATCCCAAAAAACGATTTCCTCTTTCCACTCGCTGGTGGGCTTGTAGCCGACCTGCGAGAAGAACGCCGCCATGCCGGCGCGCCGGTCTGCTGGCCAGTGATGTGTCCGCGTGCCCATGACGGCCAATGCCACGGTCGAGGCGATGCCCTCCGGAGTCTTGTCCTGAATCGCGCGGTAGAAGTTGACCGGTCCGACGCGGAAATTACTCCCGCTGGAGGTGAGCAGTTCCCGGGCGAACTTGTCGTACGGCTTGTTCTGGGCGATCGATTCCCAGATCCACCGGTGATACGCCTGTGCCGCATTCGGCCACAGCTTGACGGGGAACTCCGCCTTGACCCGCAGGATGTCGCTCCACTTCATCGCCCAGTAATCGACGTGCGCGGTTTGGTCCAGGAGTCGGGTGATCAGGGCGACGCGCTTGTTCTTGTCCGGGTCCCGGATGAACGCCCTGGCCTCTTCCGCCGTGGGAAGCTTTCCCGTCAGGTCCAAATAGCCGCGGCGCACAAACACTGCGTCGGTGCAGAGGGCCGGCTGGATGCCGAGCGCCTTCAGCTTCGCGAAGATGATCTCATCGATCCGATTCGCCGGCTGCGGCGGATCGGCACTCTCCATCAGATTGGCCACCTGCCTGGTGGCGACGAGTCGATATAGCGCGGCCTTGGCTTGCTCGGCCAGATTGCGCCTGTCATCGGCGACATCCGTGGCCGCGGTGTACGCCGCTCGCGTCTTGTCGGCTTCCACTTTCAAAGGGGCGGCCGCAGCTTCCGCCTCCGTGGCCTCCTTTTCATCCGCCACATGTGTCACCTTGGCCGCGGCGATCCGTTTCTTGAGATTCTCCAAAGCCTCCTCGGTCGACTTCTTTCGCGCCTCGGCCTGGGTCAACTTCTGCGTGGCGGTGCTGGCCTGCGCCACCGCCTGGTCCAGCTTCTTCTGGACCGGGTCCAGAGCCGCCTTGGCCGCGTCGGCGGCCTTGCGCTTGGCGTCGGCGTCGGCGTTGGCCTGGTCGCGCGCGGCGTCGAGTTGGAGGAGATCCTTGGCCGTTTCCCGGGCGGCCTGGTTGGCGGTGATGGCGGCGGCGGCGCGGTTCTTCGCGTCGACCAGCAACCCGTCAGCTGATTTCTTCTTCGCTTCCGCCTCCGTCAGTTTCTGCGCGGCGGCCGCGGCCTGGGCCTGCGCCGATTTCTCAGCCTGCTGCGCCTGGGAGAGTGCCGCTTTGGCCGCATCCGCAGCCTTGCGCTTGGCGGCGCTTTCGTCGGCCGCCTGTTTCTTCTCCGCGTCCGGCCTGGCGGCATCCGCCGCAACCTGCTTGGCCTTGGCCTCGGCGGCCTGGGCAGCCTGCTCGGCGGCTTGGGAAGCGGCATCGGCGGCAGCCACCTGCTTCTTCGCATTCGTCAGGGCATCCTCGGCCGGTTTCTTTTGTGCCTGCGCCTCCGCCAATTGCTGCGAGACGGCCGTGACCTGAGCCTGCGCCTGCTGTTCGCCCTGCTGCGCTTGGGCCAGCGCGGCCGCGGCATCTGCCACCGCTTTCCGCTTGGCGGCGGCTTGCGCGGCTGCCTGCTTCTTGTCCTCGGCTGACTTTTCCGCAGCCTGGGCCCCTTGCTCCGCAGCCTGGGAACTCTTTTCGGCGGTGGCCAGCTGCCTCCTGATGCTTTCCAAGGCACTCTCGAGCAGTTGCTTCTGCGCCGTCTGCCGGCCCAGCTTCTGTGCCGCGGCGTCGGCCACGCTCTGTGGATTCTTCTGGGCTGCCTCGGCTTGGACTAGGGCCGCCTTGGCCGCGTCTGCCGTCTTGCGCTTGGCGTCGGCGTCCACCGCCGCCTGCCGTTTCTGCTCCTCGGACCTGCCAGCGCGCTCGGCCATCACCTTGGCCCTGGCCTCGGCGGCTTGGGCGGCCTGCTCGGCGGCCTGAGAACCACCGGTCGCCGCAGCCAACCGGTTCTTCGCGCCGGCCAGGGTCTCGTCAGTTCCCTTCTTCTGGGCTGTGGCGTCAGCCAGCGCCTTGGCGGCGGCGTCCGCCTGGGCCTGGGCTTTCTGCTCGGACTGCTGGACCTGGGTCAGGGCGGCCTTGGCCTCGTCGGCCGCCTTGCGCTTCGCGGCTGATTCCGCTGCGGCCTGCTGCTTTTGCTGATCCGATCTACCGAAAAGGGCGGCGATCTCCCGGCTTCTCGCCTCGGCTGCCTGCGCCCCCTTCTCGGCAGCGTCAGAGGATCCGGTGGCTGCGGCGGCCTGCTGCTTGGCGCTGGCCAAGGCTTCACCGGCGGCCTTCTTCTCGGCGTCCGCAGCCGCTTTCTTTCTTCCGGCCTCATCAGCGCCGGCCTGCGCTTGCTGCTGTTGCTGCTGGGCCTGGGCCTGGGCCGCCTTGGCATCATCGGCCGCTTTGCGTTTGGCGGAGACCTCGCGCACGGCCAGTGCGAGCTCGGCGGCCGACACGACCTTGGCGTTGCCCGCGATGGCCTGGACTGCCTGCTCGGCGGCTTGAACGGCGCCTTGGGCTGCGGCCACTTGCTGCTTGGCGGTGGCCAAAGCCGCTTCGGCAGCTTTCTTCTCGGCGTCCGCCCCGGCACCTTTCTTGGCAGCGGCATCGGCTGCGGCCTGCGCCTGCTGCTGTTTTTGCTGCGCCTGCGCCAAGGCGGCCTTGGCATCATCGGCTGCTTTGCGCTTTGCGACGGCGGCCTGCTCTTGCTCCGCCGCAAATGCGGCACGCTCGGCCAACGTCTCGGCCGTGGAGGCCGCCACCTGCGCGGCCTTCTCGGCCGCATCAGCGGCGCCGGTGGCCGCCGCCAATTGGCTCTTGGCGTTGGCCAGGGCCCCGTCCGCTCCCTTCTTCTCGGCTTCCGCGCTGACTGTCTTCTTGGCGGCCGCGTCGTCGGTGGTCTGCGCCTGCTGTTGTTTCTGCTGGGCCTGCGCCAACGCGGCCATGGCATCGTCGGCCGCTTTGCGCTTCGCGACAGCCTCGCCGGCGACCTGGGCAAGCTCGGCGACCGATATGATTCTGGCATTGGCCGCAGCGGCCTGCGCGGCCTGCTCGGCCGCCTGATACGCTGCCGTGGCCGCGGCCACCTGCTTCTTGACCGTGGCCAGGGCCCCGTCCGCGGCCTTCTTCTGCGCCTCGACCTCGGCAACCTTCTGCGCGGCGGCGGTGGCCTTGGGCTGCGCTTGCTGCTCGCCCTGCTGGGCCTGGGTTAGGGCGACCTTGGCTTCGTTAGCCGCCTTGCGTTTGGCGACGGCATCGGCAGCGGCTTGCTGCTTCTCCGCCTCGGAAACTGGCTTCGCGTTTTCGGCGGCCGCCTGGGCCGCCTGCTCGGCCGCCTGATACGCTGCCGTGGCCGCGGCCACCTGCTTCTTGACCGTGGCCAAGGCCTCGTCCGCGGCCTTCTTCTGCGTCTCGACCTCGGCGACCTTCTGCGCGGCGGCGTTGGCCTGCTTCTGCAAGGTCTGCTCGCCTTGCCGCGCCCGGGCCAGAGCGGTCTTGGCGGCGTCAGCAGCCCGGCGACTGGCGGCAGCTTGGCCCCCGGCCCTCTTGGCTTCGTCGTCGAGCCTGTTCGCCGCATCAGAGGCGACCTTCGCCGCGGCCTTGGCCTCTTTCGCCGCCTTGTCGGCCGCTTCGTAGGTCTGCTGGAGGGGGAGCGCGGCGGCCCTCGCTTCGGCCAGCGCCGTGTCCAGCGGGGGCTTGGCGTTGGTCGCTTCGGTCAGCGCCTGAATGGCAACGATCAGGCTGTCCTCGGCCTGCTTCAGCTCGGTTACACCAGACTCGCCCGCCAGATTCTTCGCATCAGTGGCCTGCTGGCGCTTCGTGTCGGACGTCTTCTTCGCGGTGGCGTAGGCCGCGTCGGCCTTTTGCATAACCACCCTCAATGGGGCGACCGCAGCCTCCGCCTCCTTGGCTGCCTTTTCGGCCGCTTCGTAGGCCTCCCTCGCCTTGGCTTCCGCGCTCGAATCGGCAGCAGCGGTGGGCCCCTTGGGGGCCTCCCCGGCCTGTGCCAAGGCGCAAACGGAAATCGCAAAGACCACCACAAAGGGCAAAGCAGCCGCTGGGAAGTCCCCCTTCTCCTTGGGCGCCCAAACATGGCCTTCAACGCGGTGTTTCATGGATCGATCCCTCGAAGCCTGTAGAATCGTCAAAGCTAAAGTGAATGTGAATTATTGATAGGAACGGCAGCCCGGTCAAGCTGTTCTCGGCGCGTCTTTTTCGATGTTGATGCAGAAGGGGTTATGGCGATCGGCGGCGTCGGAATTCACGTGGCTTGGAGCGATTAGCCCAGAACTTTCACCGCCCGCCGACTGTGAAATACTGCGCTCTGGGAGTCTCGCTGTCCAGCGTGACCGACGCCAGTCCCAGACAATCCGAAACTCAGGAACGCAGGGAGAACCGGTAACTTTTTTTGAACCCTGCGCCAGGGAATCGGTCAAACTAATCAGACAGTTCATTCATTCTCCTCCTTGGTTGGCCCGAGCCGCAATGGCTCGGGCCTTTTTTTGTCCTCGTGACTACGATGCCCCAGGATCCGGCGGTCGAGTTGTCTCCGACAAGGTCTTTCTGCCGACCCAGGCAACAAGCCACGACGGCGCATTTGCCTGCCTTAATGATAAGTTTTACGTATCACCATCGCGCGGTGGGCTCTGTGCCCACCCACCTCGCCCACGGGCCGAAAGATTCAAAACAACTCGGACTTGCGAGGACGCTAGCCTGCATACTTCACGCTTCCGCGTTAAATATGCAGGCTCAGAGGAAAACCGCGCTCCGAAAAACGCGATTTTGGAGGGTCTGGGGCCATCGATCCGCGATACACGCTATGCAGCCGCGAAAGAACCCAGTCTTTGCCTGACCTTTCCCAATAAATGGCTTTCATGGCGCGGTTTTCCCAGAGCCCGGA
>JAKQKQ010000133.1 GCA_029560585.1 Verrucomicrobiota bacterium
GCCTGCATATTTCACGCTTCCGCGTGAAATATGCAGGCTCAAAGGAAAACCGCGCTCCGAAGAACGCGACTTTGAAGGGTCTGGGGCCACCGGTCCGCGAAACAGACTCCGCAACCGCGAAAAGACCCAGTCTTTGCCTGACCTTTCCCAATAAATGGCTTTCATGGCGCGGTTTTCCCAGAGCCCGGAATTTCACAGCCGGCAGGCTGTGAAATATCCGGGTTAGCCCAAGAATCGGGTGGTGGGTGATCCGCCGGACAGGTGGGGATAGAACTTCGCGACGAAAGAGAAGAACCGCCGCTTCGGCTCCTGTTCGCGCCATTCAGGAAAATGCGAGTTGAGATACCGGATCACGTTTCGCACCTGCTGGTGCGTGATCCCCCGGCATTTGGGCGATCGGCTGGCGAGCGCAAAGAACTCTTCCACGGTATCCGCCTCGATGCGTGCCGCATCCGTCAGTAAACGATCCAGACTGCGCTGGCCGATGTTCGCCGGTGGCCTCAGTCCCATCTCGGCGACCATCTGCCGTTGTCGCTCCGTCGGTGGGCCCACCTCGGCCAATTCCTCGGCTTCGGCGGCGGTTATGGTCGGCGTGTAGGGGATACCCTTGGCATCTAGGATCACAAGGTAGTGGCGGAGCGAGGCCGACTCCAGGCGCCGCTTGGCTTCCGCGATGCTAATGCCGGCCGCCATGGGCAGGCCCATCCGCTCCATCTTGCCCAAGAGGGCACGCCCCGCCGGAACGGTCTCTTCGGCGCGCGCGATCAACGCCGCGGCCTCCCGCCTGTTCAGCCGAGCCGCTTCCCATGACGCCACGCCGAGAGCCTGCAGCCGAAGAACCTGGGCCGGCGTCACGGTATCGTCGCCCATCGTCTCCGACCTCATCTCTGATCGTCGTGCAACCGGTGCCTCGTCCACGACCTCGGCCTTCAGCCTCTGAAGCAATTCTGGCATCGCCACCCAATCACTCTGGTACCCAAACCGCCCCACAT
The DNA here is from genome assembly GCA_029560585.1 of Verrucomicrobiota bacterium. Classification (GTDB taxonomy): domain Bacteria; phylum Verrucomicrobiota; class Verrucomicrobiia; order JADLBR01; family JADLBR01; genus JADLBR01. The sequence goes on from JAKQKQ010000133.1 coordinate 993, forward strand.
CCCCGGCCAAAATCACCCCCTGCTCGAACTGAGCGAATACCTCGTCGGGCGTCAAGGGCCCAAACTGCGCCTCACCCCGCCTGATCCACACATCGTGCACTGGACCTCCACTGGACAGCGCCCCGACCTTGGCTCCGAGGTCGCCTCCTCCTGCTTAGTATAGCGAACCCCCTCCTTTAGCTCAATGGCCACAACACCACCCCTCACCCCGGCAGGCCTGTGAACAACTTGTGGAGAAGAATGCATCTACGACATTCCCGGATGCCCGCAGCGCGAATTGCAACAAGATCTATCAACAATAGAATTTTTGTGACCACTCAAACAAACAGATCATAATACATTGATTATAAGATACTTACGACGCATCCCTCAATTTTCTCCACCGACACCGTTCTCATGCCGGATCCTAGGGCTGAAGAACAGTCTCTGGCCGAGGGCATTTGAATAACTGCGCTATAGAAAGCGTTTTTGGACGGGCGATTATACCTATCATGCAACTTGTTACACAAATGCCTTGCGCCACCAGATCGGGCCAAACCCAGCGGACAGATTCTTTTTTTTGAACCCGCTACAGAGGGGGGGGTCTAATCTTACAGACAGTTCATTCATTCTCCTCCTTGGTTGGCCCGAGCCGCAATGGCTCGGGCCTTTTTTTGTGGGGATGGCTGTGGCGATTGGGTCCGCGCGGGCGGAGGTGGGGCGCCGGTCGCTGGGGCACACTGCGGTCGGGCTTCTCAAAGCGCCCAAAGTTGCTACAGGAGACCCCGGTGAGCCGGAACATCGTTTATTTTGATGTGGAAACCCAAAAGAGCCTGCATCAGGTGGGGGGCCACAGCCGGGTGCACGACCTCAAGGTTTCGCTCGGCGTCACCTATAGCGCGCGGGATCACGAGTATCGAATTTTTCTCGAGGATGAGGCGGGGCGGCTCGTGGACGACCTGTGCCGCGCCGACCTGGTCGTCGGCTACAACATCATCGGTTTCGACTACCGGGTGCTTTCCGCCTACGACGTCCGGGATCTCAGCCAGCTGCCAACGCTGGACATGATGGTGGACCTCGAGAAGGCCGCCGGTTTTCGGCCCAAGCTCGAGTCGGTTGCAATGGCAACGCTCGGGGTGGGCAAGACCGCCGATGGCGCGGATGCCCTCCGCTGGTTTCAGGAGGGCCGAATGGAGGAGATCGCCGAGTATTGCTGCTACGACGTCAAGGTCACCCGGCTCCTTCACGAGTACGGCCAAAGGCACGGCTGCCTGTTCTGCCTCGACCGGGTCGGCGACCGCCGGCTCAAGTTTGACGTATCGTGGGCCTGACCGCGGGTTGTACCCGAAGCCCATTTTCTGCCTTGCTTTCGGCGGGCGCTTCCCTACAAAGAGTCCTTTTTAGCCCAGCGGAAACCTCTTCCCAGAGAAGACCTGAAAGCAAACCTGAAAACCAGCCTATGACAACCATATCCTCATCCCGACTCGCCCGCCAGACCGCCGAGCGCCTGATCGGCTCACGTGCCGCGCTTCAGCGCACACCGGCCCTGCTGGGCTTCGATGGCTTCGTCGACCGAATCTACCACGCCGTGGACTCGCGGAAGTCGGCCACCGAGTACATCCCGGTGAAGACGCTCAAGGCGTTCGGCCACCGCATCGCCGGGGCCGCCGGCAAGAGCCTGAATGTCGAGATCGTCCTGCAGCAGACAAAGCTGGGGGGACAGGGTCCGATCATGGCCTTCGCGATGTCGTCGCTCGGCGTGCCGGTGACATACTGCGGGATGACGGGCTACCCCAAGGTGCATCCGGTGTTCGGGGAGTTCGCCAAGCGGGCCAACGTCCTGGGCTTCGCGGACCCCGCGGAGACCGACGCGTACGAGTTTGCCGACGGTAAGATCCTCGTCGGCCGCCACGCCACGGTGGCGGAGGTGACCTTCGACAACATCCGCAAGCGGATCGGGGACACGACCTGGCGCAAGCTCTGGGACGCGGCCCGCTTTGTCGGCATCGGCAACTGGACGATGCTGCCGCACATGACCTCGGTCTGGAAGAAGATCCAGGCCGAGACCGCGGGCAAGGAGCCGGCCTTCCGGAAAATGATGTTCTTCGATCTTGCCGACCCCGAGAAGCGCGCGAAGGCCGATATCGCCGCGGCCCTCAAGACGCTGATGAAGTTCCAGGAGCAAAACGACGTCATCCTCGGGCTCAACGAGCGGGAGAGCCACCAGATCGCCGGAGTGCTGGGCATCAAGGCGGGCGGCTCAAACGAGAAGCAGATCACCGACCTGGCGGCCAGGATCCGCGAGAAGATGAAGCTGCATTGCGTCGTCATCCACCCGGTGAAATTCGCCGCGGCGGCGGACGCGAAGGGCGCGTATTCGGTGGTCGGGCCGTTCACGCCGAAGCCGAAGATCTCGACGGGGGCCGGGGACCACTTCAACGCCGGTTTCTGCATCGGTTGCCTGCTGGGCTGCGAACTGCCGCAGTCATTGCAGCTCGGTGTGGCGACGAGCGGTTTCTACGTGCGGCAGGCCGCGAGCCCGAGCCGCGAACAATTGGTCCGCTTCCTGCAGACGCTCTGATCGGGTTTGTCGGCCAGCTCGAAAATTCAGATGCCGGGCAGTAGGAGCCTGCTTGCAGGCGATCCCATGCGCGAATCGCGCGCAAGCGCGCTCCTACGCCGAATTTTCACTCCCGGTGGTGCCCCGAATGCTTGTCGGCAGGCGGCGACGGGCGTTGAATTTCCCCATCCATCCCCTCTGGCGCCCGCCTCGGTTGGCGTGAGACCTACGGCATGGGAGCCCGCATGAAATCCCCGTCGCCGCGATGCCACGTCGGCACCTGTAGCTGGTCGTTCGACGATTGGCGGGGCGCGTTCTACCCGCAAGACCTGCCGCGCCACGATTGGCTGCGGTGGTACGCCGCGCGCTTCACCGCCGTGGAGGCCGATTCCGTCTTCTACGGCCTGCCCGGCCCCGAGGTGCTGTGTCACTGGGCGGAGGCGGCCCCGGCAGGCTTTCGCTTCTGCGTGAAGGCGCCGAAGGCACTCACCCACGGACATCCGGTCGGCGGTGATCCCGACGCGCTGGGTGGATTCTTCGATGCGATGGGCACCTTGGGGGACCGCCTCGGCTGCGTGCTTTTCCAGTTCCCGCCGCGCCTCCGCGCCGACGCTCATTTCCAAGAGGTGGCGCAATTCATCGCCGACCTCCCTGCCGGTTTCCGATATGCGGTGGAGTTCCGCGACCGTTCTTGGGACGGCCACCGCATCGATGAAAAGTTGGCCGACAGGGGCGTGGCGCGCGTCTGGGACGACGCGTGCCCCGTCGGCGAGTGCGGTGCCTGCCTGCATCGGCCGCGCACCGCGCCGCACGCCTACGTCCGCCTCCTCGGGGATCTCTCCACAAAATATGACGCCTCCGGAGAATGCCGGCACCGCTACACTCGATTGATGTGGGACAGGGGCATCGAAATCGATGCCTGGGCCCAGCGGCTCCGAGCGGAGCATGGACTCGAGGAGATCTTCGTGCTCGCCAACAACCATTACGAGGGCTTCGCGCCGGCGACGGCCAGGCGCGTGGCCGCGGCCCTCGGCGTCCGGTTGCCAGAGCCACCGCCTGAACCCAGCCCGCCCGTCCAGGGCGAATTGTGGGCCGGATGAGGGGGCCACCCCCACCTTGATTTTCCGAACGAACCGACTAGACTGCGCCTTATGCGTTTTCTCCTCGGGCTCGCGCTGTCGCTGGCTCTGGCGTGCCCCACTTCCTGGGGGCAGGCCGAGGAGCATATCGTCGTGAGCGGCGGGCCCGCCCTTCGAAAATGGGAGAAGTCCAAGGAGCGCACCCACGATGTCTTCTGGGGCAATTTCGTCGAATCGGCCCTGATCCGCCTCGGCGAACTGAAATCCAAGGCCAAACCGGGCGACCAGTTCGGGTGGCTGGTCTTCAAACCCAGCTATGTCTCGCGCTCCCGCGAGGACCGGCAGGATCTCCTCTCTATCGTCCAGCAGAAGGCCAACGCGATCGGCGTGGCGCTCTACTGGTTCGACACGACCGACCAGCTCATCAACTATATCAACCGGGGCAAGGATAGGTCACAGTTGCCCGTGGGAAGCCTCGACTACTTCGGCCACAGCAACAAGGTCAATTGGATGTTCGACTACAGCAACGACCTCGACGGGTGCTCGACTGCTTACTTCCACACCCGCGATCTTCCGCGACTTGAGAGCAGCGCCTTCGCACCGGATGCCGAGGCCAAGAGTTGGGGATGCCACTCCGGCGAGTACTACTCGCAGAAGTTTTTCGACCTGACCGGCGTCAAGATGTGGGGTGCCGTCGGAAAGACCGACTACTCGCGCGGCGGCCTGCCGGTCCTTTCGACCGAGGGAGGACGGTGGACCCAGTGAAATACTGCATCCCCGCCGCCGCCCTGGTCACGCTGCTCGTTGGCTGCGCCACCACCGGCACCGGCACCGGCTCCATGGGCGGTGTCGATCTCGCGCAGCTCAACGCGAACCCCCCCGCCTATTGGATCGGCCACCGCGTCTACAACCCGAAATACCAGACGTGGGGCTACGTGAAACGCCCCGAGGACACTTGGAGCAAGAGTTTCCCCATAGTCCTGTACGAACACGAGGCTATGGCCCCGGACCGCAGCATGGAGAGCCGCGGCGCGGACCACAACTTCCAGTACAAGCTCTATGGCCACTTCTGGGACAAGAAAGGCTACGAGCCCGTCCTCAACCGCCTCTTCCCCGTCTTCGTGTTGCAGAGCTTTGAGCCGATCGGCGACGCCGGCGAACTCAACCTGCCCAAGATGAATCGCCGCATCGTCCAGGAGCGCGAATCCACCGCCGCGTCCCGGAGTTCCGGCGTCACATCCGGCCAGCAGCGCTCACGCCGCAGCAGCGGCGGCGCCTCCTACGAGCGCATCGATTACTAGCCAGAAACTTCGGGCGCTGTTCGCGGCCGCGGCTCGTGCCCCGACCCAGGATCCGGGCTGGGAGGGCTTTGGACTGCGGTGGCGCGCGAAGCGCGAGCCGGGGCCATCGGCTTCGGCTCCGCCCCCAGAAGTTTCCCCATGAACGATGCGGCGCCCTCGGGCTCCCCTCCCCCCGCGCACCCATCCGTCTCCTTTAAATGCTCCACTCCGCTCAAAAAACCATTGCAAGGCGCAAGGATCGGCGAGCAAGATGGTCGGATCCAACCAGGAGCCATCCCATGAGCATCCCCAACGATTCCAAATTGAGCGCCCAACCGTCCCGCCGGGTCTCCCGGAGGGATTTTCTAAAGACCTCCGCCGCCGCGCTGGGCATGCCGGCCATCATCCCGGCATCGGCGCTTGGCCTGGGCGGGACCACGCCGCCGAGCGAGCGGATCAATTTCGGCATCATCGGCTTTGGGCCACGCGCCAGTTCCCTCGTGCCCCTTTTTCTTCAGGAGACCGACCTGCAGGCGCGTGCGGTGAGCGACTGCCAGCCGGACCGTCGCGAGGCCGCGAAGGCGCTGGTGGACGGCACCTACGGCAACAAGGACTTTGCGATGATCCCGGACTTCCGCGAGCTGCTCGCGCGCCCCGACATCGATGCGGTGTACATCGCGGCCGGGAATCGCTGGCACGGGCTGGGCTCGATCTACGCGATGCGCGCGGGCAAGGACGTTTACGCCGAGAAGCCCGTGAGCCTGTCCATCGGGGAGGGGCGCGCCGTCGTGGAGACCGCCGAGAGATTCGGCGCCATCTATCAGGGGGGACACCAGCGCCGATCGATCGATTCCTGCCGCTTCGTCGCCGACGTCGTCCAGAGGGGCATGATAGGCAAAGTCAAGCGGGTCATCCTGCGCTGCTGGGCGGGCGGCACGATCAAGGAGATCAAGCCCTGTCCCGTGCCGGAGGGTTTCGATTACGACCTCTGGCTCGGCGGCACGCCGTGGCACCCATTCAGCTGGGAGCGGGTGAAAGGCTGGAGATATTTCTGGGACACCGGCGGCGGCATGTACATGGACATGAACTGCCACTGGACCGACCTGCTGGCCTTCTGCCTAGGCCGGGACGATACGAGTCCCGTCGAGTACCAGCCCATCAGCTCGGAGTTCGCCGCCGACGTCGCCAGCGAGACGCCGCTCACCTGCGAGGTCAACGCCCGATATGCGGACGGCGTCGAGGTCCTGATCCAATCCAAGGGCACCTTCCAAGAACGGCTCTTCCGCATCGAGGGCGACGAGGGCTGGATCGAGTTCTGGGACGACAACGGCACTGTCAAGGCCCAGCCCGAATCGATCGTCCGGTATCGCGCGATCACCACGCGCTCGTACACGGAGGCAGGCGGCCACATCCGGAACTTCCTCGATGGGATCAAGCTGCGCCGCCCGACCATCGACCACCCGCTGGCCGCGCACCGCGCCACGGTGACCATGCATGTCTCAAACCTCTGCGTCCGCCTGGGCCGCCCCCTCCGCTGGGACCCGGTGAAGGAACGTTTCCACAATGACCCCGAGGCCGACCGCATGATCGCGCGCGCGCTGCGCCCGCCGTGGACCGCCTAAGAACACAGATCGATCCCAACCGGAAGGAGCGCCAGACAATGAAACGTTTTCTCAAGACCCACTTGGCCGCGATGCTCGGATGCGTTTTGCCAGCCGCATGTGTGGCGGCGACCAGCACCGCAGACATCGAAAAGGCTGTCGCCTCGCTGTCCGCCTACGAGGATGCGAGGGACTTCTCGGGCCTCCGAACGATCGAGGCCATGCTGCGCACGGAACCCTCGGGCTCGCCCGCCCTGCGTGACCTGGAGCAGCGCCTCGCCGCCCTGGTCGCCGGCCAAGCCACGAACGAGGGCAAGACCGAGGCCTGCAAGATCCTCTGCGTCATCGGCGGCGACGCCTCGTTGGCGCCCCTGGCAAAACTGCTCGAGGACGAAGCGCTCGCCGAGATCGCGTGCCTCGCCCTCAGCCATTATCCGGCGTCCGCGGACAATGTCCTCCGGGAGGCGCTGCCGCGCGCGAAGGGCCGAGGGGCCATCGCGATCGCCAACCTCCTGGGCGAACGCCGCGTGTCCGGTGCGGTCTCCGCGCTTTCCACATTCGCGAAAGAAACCGGCCCCGCTGCGGCCGATGCCGCCGCCCTGGCGCTTGGGAAAATAGGCACGCCCGAGGCCGCCGCCGCGCTGGCCGAGATGCGCGCCGTCCAGCAGCCCCGCCTGTGCGTCCTCATGGGATCCTTGCGCTGCGCACAGCGACTCGTCATCACGGGCAAGAGCGAAGACGCCGACGCGCTCTGCGAGCAACTCCTCAAACCCGACTATCCCCTCCACGTCCGCCGCGGCGCCTTTCTCCAGCGCTGCCACTTGACGCAGGGAAAGCCCGCCGACCTCATTCTCGCGCTGCTCAAATCGGGCCCCGAGGACCTCAAGGGTGCCGCGATCGCCGAGGTGGCCTCGATCAAGGACCGGGGCGAGTTGGACAAAGTGCTCGCGGCCATGCCCGGTCTGCCCCCGCAGGAACAGTCGCTCCTGGTCGAGGCGCTGGGACGCATGACGCCCGGCTGGGTTCGCCCCACCGTGCTCAAGGCCGCGGCATCCCAGGAGCCGGGGCTGCGCCTCGCGGCGCTCTCGGCCCTCGCGCGCGTGGGCGACCACACCAGCGTCCCGGCCCTCGTCTCGGCCCTCACGACGGCGACCGACCCGCGCGAACGCTCCGTCGCGCTGCTGGCCCTGCGCGACGTGCCCGGCGATGGGGCCGGCAAGGCCCTCCTCGCCGCGGCTGAAAAGGCCGACGCCAAAGATCAGGCCGAGCTGATAGGCGTGCTGGCCGACCGCGGCGTCGCGGCCGCCGTCCCCCTCATGCAGGCCGCATCGCAGGCGCCGGAACCCGCCCTCCGCCGGGCGGCGCTCCGCGGCTTCGCGTTCCTATCCGGCCCCGAAACTTTCCCCGCCCTGATCGACATGTTCCTCGCGCACGCCGGCGATCCCTCCAGCGGCGACTTCGAGCGCGCGATCGTCATCCTCTCCGAGAAGATCGAACCCCCTTCCGCGCGAACCGATCTCCTGCTCAAAACCTGGGACGCCAAACCCGATACCGCCACCCGAGTCGCACTGGCCCGCGTCCTCGGCGCGCTGGCCACCGACCCCGCGCTGGAGAAACTCAAGAACTCCCTCGGCGACGGCGACGCGGCCGTCCGCGATGCCGCGATCCGCGCGCTCATCGCGTGGCCCGACGCCCGCGCGCTCCCCGCGGTCGAAGGCATCGCTCGCGATGGCACTGATGACAAGTACCGCGTCCTCGCCATCCGCGGACTCACCGAGACCCTGAAACGGGACCTCGGCAGGCTCGCCAAACTGCTCGGGGAGGTGCTCGCCAAATCGCCCTCGCAGCCCGTGGCCAAAGAGAGCCTCGCCGCACTCGCCCAGATCCCCCACCCGATCGCCGTCAAGACCGCCGCGACGAAACTATCGGACCCCGCACTCCAAAACGACGCGGTGGTCGCGATCCTCACCACGGCCGAACGCATGAAGCCCGAGCATCTTCCCGCGGTTAAGGCCCAGATCGAGGCCGCCCTCAAGGTCGCCGACCCATCCCTCCGGCCGCGCCTCCAGGGACTGTTGGACAAGACCCGGTAACGGATTCAGACCTCGCCCGAGCAGAAGCCTGCTCGCGGGCGATTCGAATCGAGCGCAAGCGCGCTCCTACCCACGCGCACAAACCCGCGGCGTTTCCCCCGTTTGGCGGATCGCTGCGGTCATCTCTTCTGCACCGGCGGGTAGGGTCGACCGCCGACCAGGCGCTCGCCGTCGGAGAAACCTTCGGGCCTTCCGGCCAGTCGCTGCACGAGGCGCCCGCGCCACTGTTTCACCGCCGGGAGCTTGGATAGGTCATGCTCCTCGCGCGGGTCATGGTCCAAGTCGAACAGTTGCTCGGCGCCATCATCGGGGCGCCAGATGTATTTGAAGTGACCATCGGTGAGGGCCTGAAACGCCTGGGACTTGCCGTAGCAGGGCGCGTGCTCGAAGTGCAGCCACTCGCGCGAAATACGCGATTCGCCGCGCAGCACGGGCACGAGATCGATGCCATCCGCGGCCTCGGGTCGCTTGGCGCACGCCAGATCCAACAGCGTGGGCAGGATGTCTTCCAGGCAGACCGGCTGATCGCATCGCGCGCCGCACTTGAAACCCAGCGCCGGTGAGCCGACGATGATGAAGGGGATGTTGGCAGAGCCTTCGTACGGTTCGCACTTGCGGAAATAGCCGTTGTCGCCCAGCAGTTCGCCGTGGTCAGACGTGGCCACGATCACCCAGGGCCGGCCGGCCCTTTCGCTGCGCGCCTTGAAATCGGCAAGCAGCGGGCCGACTTGCTCATCCAAATGCTCGATCAGCCCATAATAACCAGCCTGCGCACGGCGCAACGTCTCGCCCTCCAACAGGATCCGGTGCCCGTTCTTGTCGCCGGTCGACGACAGCGCCGCCCAATCAACCCAGTCGCCGCGCGCCGGTGGCGGCAGATCTTTCCCCATGTACACGTCGAAATACTTCTTCGGCGGAAACAGCGGCGGATGCGGCGCGTAAAACGATGCCGTCAGGAATAGCGGCTGACCGCCCGGTGTCCCGGCAACCACCCGTCGAGCCTGCCGCACGATCCAGGCGGTGGGGTGCAGATCGTCCGCGAGCGGCCATGGCGCCGCGGGCCACCGATTGCAGTCCACCCCGAGTTGCGCGATCACTTTCCGGATCCCGCCAGCCTCTGGCGCGGCCTTCTTCAGGTCAGTGTCGTAATCGTCGTCCGCAACATAGGTCGAGCCGAGCATCTGTTTCTGGTACCCGCAGGTGCCGCTCTCGGCCAACTGGTGCATGTTGCGGCCAACCAGGACCGTCGCATAACCGATATCCGCGAGCGATCCGGGCAGGGTTCGCGAGGTGATCGGCCTGGCACCATATCCGACCACACCGCTGGCCTGCGGGGACGTGCCGGTCATCAGCGCGTACCGCGCCGGGATGCACGACGGCACGGTCGAATACGCCCGGCGAAACAGCATCCCCTCCCGGGCCAATTCGTCCAGTCGCGGTGTCCGCACGGCCGGGTGCCCGAGAACCGACAGGCAATCGCCCCGCATCTGATCCGGCATGATGATCAAGATGTCGGGCGACCCTACCGCGCCCGCGGCGGACAGACGGCCTCCGACGGCCAACGATCCGCAGGCCGCGGCGATCGCCAGTATTGCGGATACCAATGCTTTCATCGCTCGCCTTTCCTTATCCTCGCATTCTCCTCGATAGGGAAGCAGGATCGCGATCCTCGATCTCAAATGCGCCCACCCTCACGCTCGACATTCTCTGCCCCGGGTAGGATCATGGTGGCGATCTGTGAAAAAGAATGTCCTCCTCAATCGCCTGCTGCCAGTCGATCACGAGGCGACGGCCCAGCTGCTGCACCGATCGCTGGTCCACTGGTATCAGACGCATCTGAATCTGGGCGCGCGCTATGGCACCAGCCACGAGCCCTTCCTGCTCTTCCCGCAGGTCTACGAGGCGCTCGATCCAGGCCAAGCGATCGCGGCGCGGGATGCGGAACGAAAAGAGCTGCTGGGCGTGTGTTTCGTCCATCCGCGGGAAACGCACGTCTCCGTGGGCATCGTGGCCATCGCGCCCGACGCGGCCGCGCACGGCGTCGCGCGGGCCATGATGGAACAGGCGGTGGAGCTCGCCCGCTCGTCGCACAAGCCACTGCGCCTGGTATCCAGCCTGCTGAATCTGGACTCGTTCTCGCTCTACTCGCGGCTCGGGTTCGTGCCCCACACGATGTATCAGGACATGACGGTCGAGGTGCCCGCGGCTGGCCTCGCGGCGCACATGCCCCCCGGCGCCGACCGGGTGCGTGAGGCCCGGCCCGATGAAGCCGCGCGGCTGGCGGATTTCGAGTGGGAATTACAGGGCATCCGCAGGGAGCAGGATTATGCTTTCTTCCTCCGCAACGATGTCGGTTCCTGGAAAGTCTGGGTGCTTGAAAGTGCCGCCGGCCTGGATGGCTTCCTGGTTGCCAGCCACCATCCGACGTTCGGAATGTTCGGGCCGGGCGTCGCGCGCGATGCTGAAACAGCGGAGGCGCTCTTGTGGCGCGCCCTGGATGCCCGACGTGGCCAAAGCCCCCTGTTCCTTGTCCAGTGCTCGGCCACAGATCTGATCCATACGCTCTACGGCTGGGGCGCCCGCAACGCCGAACTCCACGTCGCGCAGGCGCGCGGCCCATTCCCAGAAGCCCGCGGCATCGCCTTCCCCACTTTCCTGCCCGAATCCGCGTGATCTACCAGGAGTGCCCCCTCATGAAACGACCACTGGCCCCCACCTCACGGCGCGATTTCCTCAAGACGTCCTCCGGCGCGCTTGCGTGGCTTGGCGCGACAGGCGTTTTGCATCTCGGTGGCGCGACCGACACCCGGGGCAATGGTCCCGCGCAGGCCGGGCGCCTGTTCACCCTGGCCGACATGCCGCGCATCGACGTCCACGCGCACATCCTTTCCGACTGGAAAGTCATGGATGAATTCATGGCGCTGCGCCAGGCGCTCAAAGGGCAACTCGGCGTGGAAATGGCCATGTGGATCAGCCTCGGTTCCAGAAAGAATCCCGATCCTCCCGACATGGACGAGCTGCGCGCGCGCTACGACGGGCGGATCCAGTTCTGCATCTTCGATTACGAGATCAAGGACGGGCTGAGATTCTCGCCGCAAGATCTCCTGAAGTGGCAGGCGCGGGGTGTCATGGGATTCAAGTTTTATCCCGGTTGGGAGCCCGGGGTGCAGATCGACCACCCCGCCAATGATCCCGTCTTTGCCGCCATGGATCAGATCGGCATGGTCGCGGCTTCGCCCCACGTGGCGAATCCCTGCGGGACGCACGGCAGGCGCACCGAGTGGTTCGCAGAGCCGGTGGAGTTCTGGCGGCAACAGCGCGCTTGGGAAAACGTGGTGCGGAAATACCCGCGCCTGATCATCGTCAACGCCCACATGCTCTGGCTCTGCTGCTCCGACGAACAATTGGATTGCCTGCGCTATATGCTCAAGAGCTATCCCAATCTGAATATCGATCTGGCCACGACCCCCGTCTTCCTCCACCCCGTCGGACGAGACAACCTGCGCGAATTCATGCTCGAGTACTCCGACCGAATCCTCTTCGGGACGGATGTTGGCAGCTCCTGGTTCGTTCCGGAATTGGACAAGCGATTTCCCAGAGCGTCGGAAAAGGTGCAGCAGTATCGGCGGTACTTCGATTTCCTGGAAACGGACCAGGAACTGCCCAGCGGCATCAAAGACGAATGCAAGATCCGGGGACTGGCGCTGCCGCAGGAAGTACTGGAGAAGATCTATTTCCGAAATGCCATGCGCCTCTACCCCCACGTCGGTGAGATCCTGAAACGCCTCGGTTATTTCGGGGATCAGAAGGCGCCCGAGTCCTAGCGTCGGCCGTTTGCCCCACACTCCACGACACCACCCACTCGAAGTCAGCCGCATCCTGGCATCCCTTGACGGTTTGCTTCGTCAGGCCGTATGTTGTTGTGATTGGGAGTGAGGCCATGGTCGATCTTGAGGGGCAGACCTTTGCCGGCTTCGAGATCATCTCGAAACTTGGCCAAGGCGGCATGGGTGCCGTCTACAAGGCTCGGCAATCGCTGTTGGACCGTCTGGCCGCGCTGAAAGTGATGGCCTACCAGCTGGTGAGCGAACCGGGCTTCGTGGTGCGCTTCCAGCGTGAGGCGACCGCCGCTGCCAACCTCAGCCACCCCAACCTAGTGCAGGTCTACATGGCCGGGGAATGCGAGGGAACCCACTACATCGCCATGGAGTTTGTGGAGGGAGAATCCCTGGGGGATCGGCTCAAGCGACACGGGAAGCTCGACCCCCGGGAGGCGATCGCAGTGACCGTGTACGTGGCCCAGGCCCTGCAATACGCATGGAACACGGCCCGGCTGATCCACCGGGACATCAAGCCGGACAACATCTTCCTCTCGGCCAAGGGGGAGGTCAAGGTCGGTGACCTGGGGCTGTCGAAGTCCCTGGGCGGCAGCACGATGGAGTTGACCAGGACCGGAATGATGGTGGGCACGCCAGATTACATCAGCCCGGAGCAGGCGCGGGGCGTCAAGGACATCGACTTCCGTTCCGATATCTACAGTCTTGGTTGCACGCTCTACCGCATGCTCACCGGCCGCCCGCCCTACGATGGCGGCGACGCCATGGGCGTCATGATGCGCCACGTCCACGACCCCCCGCCAGCGATATTTAAGGTGTGGCCGCAGTGCCCGGTGCCGCTGGGGCTGCTGGTGGGCAAGATGCTCGCCAAAGATCGCACGGCGCGGCACTCGAGCTACGAAGAATTGATCTCGGACCTGCTCTTCGTCCACGACAAGCTCAGGGCTGAGCAGGCCCAGGCGCCGCCGATCTCGCCGTGCCCGCCGATTCCTTCGTCCCCCCACGCCTATACGCCTCGGGTGGCCACCCCGCGGATCCCGAAGGCGCCCACGACTGCGCGGCGCCGACCCGTCCCCCTGCCGGCCATCATCGGTGGCACCACCGCCTTGGTCGCGCTCGCGGGCATCCTGCTCTGGGCCCCCTGGAAACAGGGACCCGCCGCAGTTACGCCCCGCCCGGTCGCCGAGACCGCCGACGCCGGCTTTCACCCGCTCTTCAACGGCACCGACCTCACCGGCTGGATGGTGCGCGACCCCCGGCGGAGGGACGCGTGGCTCATCCGGGACGGCGAGCTGATCAATCCCGGAAAGAGCACCGATCTGATTTCAGAGGAGAGCTTCGGCGATTTCGAACTGCGCCTCGAATTCAAACTCCCACCTGACGGCAACAGCGGCGTCTTCCTGCGGGGCCTCTACGAAATACAGTTGGCGGACGATGCCGGTCGACCACCGACGCCGTTGATCAGCGGCGGCGTCTGGAGCCAAACCGCCCCGGCGGTGAATGCGGCGGGTTCGCCTGACGCATGGCAGACGCTGGATTGCACGCTCGTGGGCAACGCCGCTACCGTCGTCCTCAACGGCCAAAAAGTGCTCGACGCCGCCGAATTGCGGGGCCCCACGAAGGGCGGACTGGACGCGGACCCGGGCAAGTCGGGACCAGTTGTGCTCCAAGGGCGAATCAGCGGCGTCGCATTTCGCAACATCCGCATCAAACCGCTGGGAGCAACCTCCCCCACCGCCGTCGCGTGGATTCCATTGGACATCTCCGACGCCTGTTCCGCAGATGTCATCAGCACCGCTTTCCGCCCAGCCGCAGATCCGTTCACCTTCAACGGCGGAACCCTGGCAACCACCAGTTGGCTGCGAAAAAATGGTTTCCCACAACCGGGATTACCAGACGACGGCAGCGTTCAAATCCCCGGCACCGCACCGCCGGGATCCTTCCGCGTCAAGATGCCACCGGGCAGAAACGCCGCGCTGCTCTCCGGTCCGCAAGGCCCATTTCCACAACCAGTTACCGTCGAATTGACCGCCGACGAGCGCCGCCGTTACGCCGAAGTCGCCATCCTGCACGTCACATGCTGGGGCGATGGCACCCTGCGCGCTCTCCTGCACTATGAAACCGGGGCCGATTCAACCGTCTCGATCCCACTCTGCGACTGGTTTCCCGGTGCCAGAACGGTATCGCCAGCCGGGCTCCAGGTCGCGGTCGCCTCCCATGATACCCATCCGACCGGTGGCAAACCCATGGAAATGTTCGCCCAGCGAGTCCCCACGGATCCTCGGCGAAAGCTCTGCTCCCTGACCTTCTCGATTGGCTCGCTCAGGCCGCCAAAAGGATATTCAGACCGAGATGCCCGCAGCCGATTCACCACCGGAATCTTCGCCATCAGCGCCCGTCCCGCCGCAAAGTCCTGGAAACAGGTCAGCGGTGCCAATGTCCCTAGCAACGCCGAAGAATCGGGCCAAGCGCTGCGTGTCCAACGGTGACCCTGATGGCCGAAACCACAGGGGCGTCCCAAAAAACGGCGCGCCGCAAACGGCGACATCGCCCCGAAACGACCCGGACCCGGCCAACCCAAGGGATGTCAAGAATCGAGAGTTGACCCCACTTTTCGTCGATTATACGTTTCGAGGCCATTGGCCGGATCGCCAGACCACATGCCGGAAAACACGTCGCCCCGGCGGATCGCTAAAAGAAAAATTTGTAGTGCTTTATAGTTGCGCTAATAGTCCCCGCATGAAATCCACCACCCACCCCACCACCACTCGTCGCGGCTTTATCCGGGCGGCCGCCGCGGCACCCGTCGGCCTCGCGCTGGCGCCGACCATGGCCGCCCCCGTAGCCAGCGCGGCTTCCCCGGGGCCCGCGGGATCGGGGCCGCTCCCCACGAGGCAACTCGGCAAGAATGGCCCGCAGGTCTCGATGTTGAACATGGGGGGCATGATGGTGTGCCTCAGCCCTGAGTACATCGACATCGCGTGGTCCATGGGCATCCGGTATCTGGACAACGCCGACTGCTACGTGAAGGGCAACTCCGAGACGTTCGTAGCGGGGTGGCTGGCCAAGCACCCAGAGCGACGCAAGGAGGTCTTCATCGCCACCAAGGACCACCCCAAGAAGGGACCGGAGCAACTGCTCGAGATGATCGATCACCGCCTTGAGCGCATCGGCACCGATTACCTCGATGCGTTCTATATCCACGGCATCAGCCCGAAGGAATACGGGGAGGAATCCCTGGAGTGGCCCAAGAGCGACCGGTTCAAGAGGGTCGCCGAAAAACTGAAATCGTCCGGCAAGGTGAAGATGGTCGGGTTCACGTGCCACGACGCGCGCCTGGTGGACTACCTCGAGGCCGCGGCCCAGGGCGGCTTCGTGGACATCATCATGCTGAAATACACGCCGTTCTTCACACCCGGCGATCCGCTGGATCGCGCACTGGACGCCTGCCACAAGAAGGGCATCGGGCTCGTCGCGATGAAGACGATGCGCAACCTGAAGGACGTGCCGCAGCGGCTGCCCGAACTCGACAAGCTCGGCCTCACGACGCACCAGGCCGTGCTGCACGCGTGCTGGAGCGATCCGCGGATCTCGTCGGTCTGCTCGATGCTCAACAACGTCGGCGAGATCGAGTGCAACACCACCGCCGCGCGCACCTACAAGGAACCCCTGAAGCTCTCCCACATCAACCTCCTCAAACAGACCATCCTGGCCCATCGCCGCACGATGTGCCCGGGCTGCCCATCCTGCGACGCGGCTGCCGCGACGACGGGCCTGGCGTTCCACGACATCGCCCGCTACGTGACCTATTACGAGCAGGACGGCAACATCGACGCCCGCGAGATGTACCGCGAACTCCCCGCCGAGGCCCGCGATGCATCGGCCGTCGATCTCGAGGCGCTCCGCGATGCCTGCGCCTTCCGCACGGATTATCCGGATCTGATGCGCCGGGCGCAGAGCTATTTCGCCTGAGTTATGACCGCCATATCCACCGCGACCAAGAAACCGTTCAAGCGAACGGCAGTGCCGCGGGTGGAGAGGATCGCGAGCGTCGTCGTGCTCGTACTTCTGGCCGGGGTGGCGGCCGCGGTCTGGCAAGTGGGGCGTCACTACGATCCCGGCCGCTACGCCCTGCGCATCGATGCGCTGAAATCGACGGCGACCGCGGTCGAGGGCAAGGCGTCCACCCTACAGGCAGAGTCCGCCGACCATTCGGGGCCCGGCGGGGCGCTCGCCGCAGGACCAAGACCGGCCGAAGATGAAGAAACGATGGGCCACGAGGCGAATGCCGCGCCCGCGGCCACCAAGTCACCCGCAGCCGAGCCGATGGAGCCGGCCGTCGCCGGCGTCAGCCCGATGTCCCCGACGGAATCCTACAACCCGGATAATCTGTACGAGAAAATCGACGGGCGCGCGCCGGCCTATCTCGGATTCAACTGCCTCGGGCTCCGGTGCCGATCATTTGCGGTGGCCGCGGCACCCGACAGCTACATCGACGTGTTCGAGTTCGCGCACGACACGCCGGTGAACGCGTTCGGCATGTTCGCGCTCGAGCGCGACCCGGATGGCAAGGCGCTGGGATTCGTCACGGATGGCTACGCGAGCGGCGTGGGTTTCTATTTCCGCCAGGGGACCCACTACGTGCAGGTGATCGCCTCGGACGAGAAACCCCAGACGCTCGCGCTGGCCCGCGCCCTCGCCGAGGAGCGCGCCAGGGCGCTGCCCGCGGCGGACGAGAGCCTCGGGGCCCGCCGCCGCCTGCCAGCCGCAGGATTGGTCGCCGACAGCGTGGCCTACGTGAAGGAAAACGCACAGGGACAGGCTTTCCTCAAGGATGTTTTCCAGGCCACGTACGAATTCGAGGGCAAGAAGGTGTCATTTTTCGTCATGGTCGCAAAACCTGGCGAGGCCACCGCGGCGTGGGCCTCGTACCGAACGTTCTGCGAACGCTTTGGCAAGGTCACGGTGCTGCCCCCTGTCGCGGGCGCCCAGCTCTTTCAGGCCGAGACGTTCGGCTCATGGAAGACCATCTACCAGAAGGATGGCGAGATGGGCGGCACCTTCGACGCCGACGATCCCGGCAAGGCCCGGGGCTTCGTGGAAAACTACTTGGGGGGACAGCTCAAATGACGGACGGACCCACGGGGGGCATCGCGGGCATCAGCCGTCGAGAATTCATGGCGCGCGCCGGCGCCACCGCGGCGCTGATCGGCGGATCCGTGGCGGGCGGGATCTCCCTCTGGCAGCGCAAGCATTTCGTGCCGGGCTTTCAGGAGGAGCGCGGACTCCAGCTCCCGAGTTTCGCGCTCGCCCAGGACAAGGCTTTGCCCTCGATGGCGATCGCCCACGGGACCGACCACGACTCCA
This sequence comes from Verrucomicrobiota bacterium, assembly GCA_029560585.1. Lineage (GTDB taxonomy): Bacteria > Verrucomicrobiota > Verrucomicrobiia > JADLBR01 > JADLBR01 > JADLBR01. The sequence goes on from JAKQKQ010000133.1 coordinate 18,788, forward strand.
CCATCCGCGCGGCCATCGGGGCGCTCGGCGGCATGGGCCGGTTCATCCAAAAAGGCGACGTGGTCATGATCAAGCCCAACGTCGCGTTCGACCGGCCGCCCGCGCTCACCGCAACCACGCACCCCGACGCGCTCCGGGCCGTCGCGCGCCTCGTGCGCGAGGCCGGCGCCTCCAAAATCCTCGTCGCCGATAACCCCATCAACAGCCCGGCGGGCTGCTTCCTCAAGAGCGGCCTCCGCGACGTGGCCAACGAGCTCAACCTCGATCTCCTCTACCCCGAGGCCGGCCGGTTCTCGCCGCTCGAACTGGACGGCGAGATCCTCCGCCACTGGACTTTCTTCCACGAGCCATTCAAGCGGGCGACCAAGGTCATCGGCGTCGCCCCCTGCAAAGACCACAACCTGTGCCACGCGTCGATGACCATGAAGAACTGGTATGGCCTGCTGGGCGGTCGCCGGAACCAGTTCCACCAGCACATCCACAGCATCGTCTCTGACTTCGCCCTGATGATGAAACCCACGCTCGTCGTGCTCGATGGCATGAACGTGCTGATGAAAAATGGCCCCACCGGCGGGCGCCTCTCGGACGTGAAGCGCGTGGGCACTGTCGTCGCCGGCACCGACATGGTCGCGGTCGATAGCTATGGCTACAGCAACCTCATGGGCCGCGATCTCGCCGAACTGACCTACATCCACAAGGCACACGACCGCGGCCTCGGGAACAAGAACTGGAAGGATGCGAATTTCAAGGAAACCCACGCCTGATAGCGCGCCATGAAGATCCGCAACGCACGCCGCATCTCGCAGGGATTCTTCTTCACGCTATTCCTGTTCTTTGCCGTCGTGTCCGACCTGCGGTACATGAAGGGGTACCCGATCTCCCTGTTCCTAGAACTCGATCCCCTCGTGGCCGTCGCCACGGCGATCACCACCCACTCGGTGTACAAGGGCCTGCTCTGGAGCCTCGTGCTGCTGGTGCCGACGCTGCTGCTCGGCCGGATCTTCTGCAACTGGATCTGCCCGTACGGGACCCTGCACCAGATCACGGGCTGGCTCTTCGGCAAGGGCCGGGCCGAGGAGCGCGAGCGCATCGAGGCGAACCGCTACCGCTCCATCTATCAGGTCAAGTACCTCATCCTCATCGGCATGATCGCCGCGGCGTTCTTCGGGAGCCTCCAGATAGGCCTGCTCGACCCGATCTGCCTGTTCCATCGCTCGATGACCACCGCGATACTCCCCGGACTCAACCTCGCCTTCCCCTCGACCTTCTACGTGCGGCAGTACTTCCACGTCGGCGCGTGGGTCATCGGTTTCCTGCTCTTGGCGCTGGTCGCCATGAACATCGTGATCCCAAGGTTCTTCTGCCGCGTCCTCTGCCCCCTCGGCGCATTCCTGGGCGCCACCTCAAAATTCTCCCTCTGGCGGATCGACCGGGACCCGCACAAGTGCATCGACTGCGACCTCTGCCTCAAGAATTGCGAGGGGGCCTCCGACCCGCACACGCAATTGCGCAAGAGCGAGTGCTTCGTCTGCTTCAACTGCATTGAGGACTGCCCGACCGATGCGATCTCGTTCAAATTGTTGCCGGACCTGCAGCGCGAGATCAGCGCCCCGGCGGTGCCCGCGCGGCGCGCGGTCGTCGGCGGCTTGCTAGGGGCGGCGTTCTTCGGATTCGGGCGCGCCTCGGGCGCATCCGACAGGAACTACGAGAAGAAGGTGATCCGGCCGCCGGGCTCGGTCGAGGAAAAGGAGTTCTTGGAGCGCTGCATCAAGTGCGACCAGTGCATCCGCGTCTGCCCGACGAACGTCCTCCAGCCCAGCTTCCTCGAGGCGGGCCTCGAGGGCATCTGGACGCCGATCCTCAACATGAAGCTCGGCTATTGCGAGCTGAACTGCACCCTCTGCGGGCAGGCCTGCCCGACCGGCGCCATCCAGCGCATCACGATCGAGGAGAAGACCGGCGTCGGCGCCGCCGCCGAGCAGGGCCCCGTGCGGCTCGGCACGGCGTTCTACGACCACGGCCGCTGTCTGCCGTGGAGCATGGAGACGCCGTGCGTCGTCTGCGAGGAGGTCTGCCCCACGTCGCCAAAGGCCATCTATTCCCGCGAGGTCACGATCACCCGGCGCGATGGAAAACCAATCACGCTCCGCCGCCCGTACGTCGATCCGTCGCTCTGCATCGGCTGCGGCATTTGCGAGCACGAGTGCCCGGTGACCGACGAGGCCGCGATCCGCGTCACCGCGATCGGCGAGACCCGCTCGCGCGACAGGCGCCTGCTCATGGACGGCGGCAACACCGGCGCCGTGCGTGACCTCAGCCGCCGGGAACGCTAATCTTCCCCCCAGTGAAACCGCAACCCGCCACGCGCATCCGGACCTGCCGAGCCTGCGGCAGGCGCTACGAATACCCCCTGAAGGGAAACCTCGCCACGAGGCACCACTGCGACGAATGCGTCCATGTCGCCCCCGATATCCGCAGGATCGTAGAAAAACTCTCGGCCCGGATACAGGCCCTCGAGAAGGCGCTGGAAATGCAAGGCGGCGGCTGAACTTGAACCCCCAAAGAAACCCGTAGCCGTGGCATGGGCATCCTGCCCATGGCCCAGCCCCACGGCCAGGATGGCCGTGCCATTGTCGCGACAAACTTAACCTCCCGCCATTCGTGCCGCCCCCAATCCTTGGTCCTGTGGGCGCCAAAGCGCCGGTTGAACGGGCCGACTTCCGCGATAGACTTTCCATTCGCCCATGTCTGGCACGGGAGCCATCATTGTCCGCGGCGCACGGCAGCACAACCTCAAGGGGGTTGATGTCGCCATCCCGCATCATTCCCTGACGGTGGTGACGGGTCCCAGTGGCTCGGGAAAATCCTCGCTGGCCTTCGATACGCTCTACGCCGAAGGACAGCGCAGGTACGTCGAGACGTTTTCGCCCTACACCCGGCAGTTCCTCGAACGGATGGACAAGCCGCGGGCCGACGCCATCGAGGGGATCCCCCCGGCCGTGGCCATCGAGCAGGCGAACAACGTGCGCACGGCCCGAAGCACCGTCGGCACAATGACGGAGATCGCCGATTACGTGAAGATGCTCTTCCCTCGGGTGTCGCGCCTGACCTGCCCCAAGTGCGGGGAAGAAATCCGTCCCCGCGGCCCGCAGGAGATCGCGGAAATCCTCGCGCGCGACCATCCCGGCCGCGAGGGGCTCATCTTTTTCGAGGTGCCATTCCCGGAGGGGACGGCTCTGCCCGAGGCGCTGGGGTTCATTCGCGCGCAGGGCTACCAGCGCGTCCTCGAGGGCGAGGCGGCCCTCAGGATCGACGACCTCCTGGCGGGGGCGTGCCCGGATGCGCTCAGGCGGCCCGCGGGGGATGGCGGCGGTTATCGGATCGCGGTGGCGCAAGATCGCCTCGCGATAGGCGGCTCGCCGCGCGCGCGCCTGATCGAATCGCTCGGGACCGCCCAGCGCCTCGGCAAGGGGCGTGTCGCGATCACCCTCGATGGGGGCGAGACCATGCTTTTCTCCGACCGGTGGGAATGCCTGCGCGACGGCATCACGTTCCGGCGCCCCGTGCCAGGCATGTTCAGTTTCAACAATCCGCTCGGCGCCTGCCCCACATGCCGCGGTTTCGGTCGCACGATGGACATCGACTACGACCTCGCCATCCCCGACGCCTCGCGCTCGCTCAAGGACGGCGCCGTGAAACCCTGGCAGACCGGCGTTTCGCGCGAGTGCCAGGACGACCTGATGCGCGCCTGCCACAAGCGCGGCGTGCCAGTGGACATCCCCTTCCGCGACCTTTCCGCCCGGCACCGGAAGTTTGTCATCGAGGGCGACAAGGCCGTGGACTGGTATGGCGTGCGGGGATTCTTCGAATGGCTCGAGTCCAAATCCTACAAGATGCACGTGCGGGTGTTTCTCTCGCGCTACCGCGCCTACCGGACCTGCCGCGATTGCGGGGGCCGACGCTTCCAGCCGGAGCCTCTGAATTTCCGGATCGGTCCGGCGGGCCTTTCCATCGCGGAGGTGAACGCCCTGCCGATCCGCGATGCCGTTCAGCTCTTCCGCGATCTGCCGCTCCCGGCGGGCGACGACGCCAGCGAACTGCTGCGCGACGAGGCCCTGTCCCGCCTCAACTACCTCGCCGAGGTCGGACTGGGCTACCTGACGCTGAACCGCGCCACGCGCACGCTCTCCGGCGGCGAGATCCAGCGCGTGAACCTCACCACCTGCCTCGGGACATCGCTGGTGAATACCCTCTTCGTCCTCGACGAGCCCAGCATCGGACTGCACCCCCGCGACACCGGAAGGCTCCTTGGCACGATGCGGCACCTCCGCGACATGGGAAATACCGTCCTGGTCGTCGAGCACGACGAGCAGATCATGCGCGCCGCAGACCACATCCTGGACCTCGGCCCCGGCCGCGGACGCTGCGGGGGCGAGGTCGTCTTCCAGGGACCGCCCGATAGGCTTGAGCGCAACAGGCGCTCGCTCACGGCCGCGTACCTCCGGGGCGACCGGGCCGTGCCAGTCCCCGCAAAACGCCGGCACACCGATCCGGCCCGCGCCCTGCGCATTCGGGGCGCCCGCCAGAACAACCTGAAAGGCATCGATGTCGAGGTGCCGCTCGGCGCGCTCGTGTGCTTCACGGGCGTGAGCGGCTCGGGCAAGAGCACGCTGGTGCGCGAGGTGCTGTTCAAGAACCTGCTGCGCGCGCGCGGCCAGGCGATCGAGGAACCGGGCACCGCGGATTCGGTCGAGGGCGAGGGGTTGCTCGGCCAGATCGTGATGGTGGACCAATCCCCCCTGACCCGCACGCCGCGCTCCAACCCCCTGCTCTACACCGGGGCCTACGACCGTGTCCGCGAACTCTTCGCCACGACCGAGGAGGCGCGGCGGCAGGGCCTCAACGCCTCGGCGTTCTCGTTCAACGCGGGCGTCGGCCGTTGCGAGCGCTGCAAGGGCATGGGCTACGAAAAGATCGAGATGCAGTTCCTCACCGACCTCTTCGTGCGCTGCCCCGAGTGCGAGGGGCGCCGCTTCCAGCCGCACGTGCTCGCCGTGCGCTACGCGGGCCGGTCGGTCGGCGAGATCCTCGACATGACCGTCGAGGAAGGGCTCGCCTTCTTCCGGGACCGCGTCCGCGAGGCCGAGACCGCCCGCGAGGCGGGGGACGCCGCCGCCGTCGCCAAGGGACTGGCGCTGTTGACCGACGTCGGCCTCGGTTACCTGACGCTCGGGCAACCGCTCAATCAGCTCTCCGGCGGCGAGTCACAGCGCATCAAACTCGTGGGTCATCTGGCCGAATCACACAGGCCGCGCGCGCGCAAAGGAGACCACGATGGCGCGGGGCGCGGCGATCTGCTCATCCTCGACGAGCCCACGACCGGACTTCACTTTGACGATGTCCGCGCCCTGATGGCGGTGCTCCAAAGACTCGTCGATGGCGGCGATTCCGTCATCGTGATCGAGCACAACCTCGAGGTCATCAAGGGCGCGGACTGGATCATCGACCTCGGCCCGGAGGCCGGTGATCAGGGCGGCGAGGTCGTCTGCCGCGGCACGCCAGAACAGGTTGCCCGCCATCGCGCCAGCCACACCGGCCGTTTCCTGCGCAATGTGTTGCCGGGGGCCGCGCCGCCCCGCGCCGCCGCCCTGAGCCTCCGGGAGAAAGCCCCCGCCCTGACCAATGGCCGCGCCCCCCGCATCGAGATCCGCGGCGCACGCCACCACAACCTCAAAGATATCTCGGTGGGCATCCCCCTCGACGGCATGACGGTGCTCACCGGCCTGAGCGGGTCGGGAAAGAGCACGCTGGCCTTCGATATCGTTTTCGCCGAGGGCCAGCGCCGCTATCTCGACAGCCTCAACACCTATGCCCGGCAGTTCGTCCAGCAGTTCGAGAAGCCCGACGTGGATCTCATCCGCGGCATTCCGCCGACTGTCGCGATCGAACAGCAGACCACGCGCGGCGGCGGCAAGAGCACCGTGGGCACCGTCACCGAGATCCACCATTTCGTCCGGCTGCTGTTCGCGAAACTGGGCGTCCAGCACGATCCCGACACCGGTGAGTCGGCCGTCCGCCAATCCCCCGAGGCCATCGGCCGCGCGTTGGCAAAACTCGCCGGGCGGCGCTGGCTGTCCCTTCTGGCGCCGCTGGTCAAGGCCCGCAAAGGTTTCCACACCGAGGTCGCCAAGTGGGCGCAGGCGAAGGGCTACGCCCTGCTGCGCGTCGATGGCCGCTGGATCGAGCCCGCGGCGTTCCAGCGACTCGACCGCTTCAAGGAACACCGCATCGACGTGGTCGTCGGCGAATACCGCGCCTCCCTGAAACCCGCGATGCGCGCCCATCTCGTCCGCGAGGCGCTCCAGCTGGGCAAGGGGACCCTGTACGCCCTCGACAGGGGCGAGCGCGAGCAGGTCTTCAGCACCCAGCTCTATTGCCCCGGGACGGGCCGCTCCTTCGAGGAACTCGACCCCAGGCTGTTCTCCTTCAATTCCCCGCACGGGTGGTGCCCGAAATGTCAGGGCTATGGCACCTTCGCCGAAGTTTCCCTCGACGCCGGCGACCCCCTCGAGCGCGAATTGGAGCTGGAGGCCAAGCGCGAGCGCGCCGACGAGGCAGAGATCAAACCGTGCCCCGAGTGCTCCGGGGAGCGGCTGAATCCCGTCGCGCGGGCCGTGCGTTTTCAGGGCCATGGCATGGGCGACATCGGGCGCATGAGCGTCTCCGAGGCCCTCGCCTTCTTCGGCCGGCTGCGCCTCCGCAGTCGCGACGCCGAGATCGCGCGCGACATCCTCCCAGAGATCATCCAGCGCCTCCGCTTCCTCGGGGAGGTCGGGCTCGGGTACCTCCAGCTCGGTCGTGGCGCCCGCACCCTCTCCGGCGGCGAATCCCAGCGCATCCGGCTCGCCGCCCAACTGGGCTCCAATCTGGAGGGCGTCCTCTACGTGCTCGACGAGCCCACCATCGGGCTCCACCCCCGCGATAACGAGCGCCTGCTCGACATCCTTGGCCAACTGAGGACCAAGGGCAATTCCCTCCTCGTGGTCGAACACGATGAGGCGACGATGCGCGCCGCCGATCACATCATCGACCTCGGCCCCGGCGCGGGCATCGCCGGCGGCCGGATCGTCGCCCAGGGCGCGTGGCGCCAGATCGCCGCCGACGAACGCTCCATCACGGGAACGCTGCTCGGCCAGCCGCTCGCGCACCCGCTCCGGGGCAGCCGACGCCCCACCGGCAACGGCCCGTGGCTGGAGATCTCCGGCGCCCGCGCCAACAACCTCCGGGACCTCGACTTTCGGCTGCCGCTCGGTCGCCTCGTCCTGCTCACGGGGGTCAGCGGCTCGGGCAAGAGCACGCTCATGCGAGAGGTCCTCATGCCGGCGGTGGTCTCCGGATTGCGGCGGCGCCGTTCGATGGCCGGCAGGAAGGGTGCCACCTGGCGCTCGATCTCGGGCGCCGAGGGCATCACCGCCGTCTACGAGGTGGACCAGAGCCCCATCGGCAAGACGTCGCGCTCCACGCCCGCCACTTACACGAAAATCCTCGACGACATCCGCGCGCTCTTCGCCGGATTGCCCGAATCCCGCACCCGGGGCTACTCGGCAGGGACGTTCTCTTTCAACAGCAAGGGCGGCCGCTGCGAGGCGTGCGAGGGTCAGGGCGCCGTCAAGGTCGAGATGAATTTCCTGCCATCCATGTACGTGCCGTGCGAATCCTGCGGCGGCCGCAGGTTCTCCGACGAGGTGCTCGATATCCAGTTCAAGGGGCGATCGATCGCCGATGTCCTGGCGATGGGCGTGTCCGAGGCGACCGAATTCTTCTCGGCCCATCCCCGCATCCATCGCGCCCTGAAGCTGCTCGATGAGACGGGGCTCGGCTACCTGACCCTCGGCCAGCGCAGCCCAACGCTCTCGGGTGGCGAGGCCCAGCGCCTCAAGCTCGTCACCGAATTGGCCCGCGCGGAATCCGGGAAATTCCTGTATCTCCTCGAGGAGCCCACCATCGGCCTGCATCTCGCGGATGTCCAGCGGCTCCTGGACGTGTTGCATCGGCTCGTCGATGGGGGCCACACCGTCGTGGTCATCGAACACCACCTCGACGTCATCGCCGAGGCCGACCACGTCATCGACCTCGGGCCAGAGGGCGGCGCCGACGGCGGCCAAATCGTCGCGGCGGGGACACCCGAAGAGATCGCCCGCTGCGCCCAATCCCACACCGGGAGGTTCCTCCGCGAAATCCTCAACCGCCCCGAAGGATCCGCCCGGACGCCATTCCAACGGGCGGCGAAAGAAGAAAGAAGCCGGGACCCGAAAATCGGGTTGACCCGCTCGCGCCGTCATCCATAAGTGTAGATTCCCCTTTAGGTTGCATATGTTCAAGCGCCTCGCTGGCCTGTTTTCAACCAACATCGGCATCGACCTGGGCACCGCGAACACGCTGGTGTACATCCAGGGCCGCGGGATCGTGCTCCGCGAACCCTCCGTCGTCGCCATCGACACAGAGAATCGCAACGTGGTGGCCGTCGGCGAGGAGGCCAAGCGGATGCTCGGCCGCACCCCCTCGAACCTCAAGGCGCTCCGCCCCCTGCGCGATGGCGTCATCGCCGACCACGAGGTCACCGAGGCGATGATGAAGCATTTCGTGAAACGCGTGCACCGCGGGAAGAAATTCGCGTTCCCGGTCATGGTGATCGCGGTGCCCTCCGGCATCACGCCGGCCGAGCGCAAGCAAGTCAAGACTTCCGCGCGAAACGCCGGAGCCCGCGAGGTCTATCTGGTCGAGGAACCGATCGCCGCAGCCATTGGCGTGGGCCTGCCCATCCACGAGGCGGCCGGCCACATGATCATCGACATCGGGGGCGGGACCTCCGCGGTCGCCATCCTCTCCATCGGGGGAATCGTCTTCAGCAGGGGCATCCGCGTGGCGGGCGACGAGATGGACGAGAGCATCGCCGCCTACATGAAGCGCGCCTATGGCCTCGTGATTGGCGAGCGAACCTCCGAGGAGATCAAGATCAAGATCGGCTCCGTCTTCCCACTGGAGAAAGAGATGACCATGGAGGTCAAGGGCAGGGACATCGTCTCCTCTCTCCCAAAGACCCTCTCCATCACGTCGCAGGAGGTCCGCGAGGCGCTCCTCGGGCCCACCCGCATGATCCTCGATTGCGTCCGCATCTGCCTCGACCGCTGCCCGCCGGAATTGGCCTCCGACCTCATCGACCGCGGCATCGTCCTCGCGGGCGGCGGCGCGCTGGTGCGCGGCATGGACCAGCTCATCGCCGAGGAAACCGGCCTGCCCGTCCACGTCGCCGAGGATCCGCTCAGCGCCGTCGTCGAGGGCACCGGGAAATTCCTCGATGACATACGCTTCCTGCGGCGCGTGGCCAGGGAGGAACCGGAGGGCTGATCGCCGCCCCCCGCGCGACGATGCCCCACCGATCGAAAACGACACGCCCCACCGGACGATGCGACTGAAGCTACAGATCGCCGCATTTATCCTCGTCATCGTGGCGATCTCCGTCGTGTTCATGATCCCGGCCGAGGACACCGTTGGCATCAAGACGCGCGTGCGCGAGAGCCTGGCTCCGGCTTTCAAATGGTTCTCGGGCATCCCGTCGCGCGCCGACCTCCTCGGCGAGAAACTCAAGCGCGCCGAGCGCCTCGAGCGCGAGAACGAGGATTTGCGCAAGGCCAACGCGAGGTTCCAGGCCGAGAACAACACGCTGCGCTCCTTCGAGAAAGAGAACACCGAACTGCGACAGGCCCTGAAATACAAAGAGGTCAGTCGCTTCGAGCTGGTCCCGGCCAGGGTCATCGCGCGCGAGCCATCCACGTGGTGGCAGTACGTGACGATCGACCGCGGCGAACGCGACGGTGTCGAACTCAATCAGGCCGTCGTCACCACCCAGGGACTCGTCGGGAAGATCGCGTCTGTCTCGGCGACCACATCCAAGGTCGTGCTCCTCGGCGACGAGAACTGCCGGGTGGCCGCCACGCTCGAGGGCACCAACGAGCAGGGCATCATCATTGGCCAACCCACCGAGATGGGGGCGGTCCAGTGCCGGATGACGTTCATCTCGCGCACCGCCTCCATCGACGTGGGCCAGCTCGCCTTCACCTCCGGCCTCGGCGGCGTTTTTCCCCAGGGGTTGCGGATCGGCGAGGTCTCACAGCTGGTGCCCCTGCGCGACACGGGCGGCCACGGCCTCTACCGCGAAGTCATCATCCAGCCCAGCGCCGACCTCGCCAAACTGGATTTCCTTTTTGTCGTCCTGCGCCAGAAGGAGGCCAAGGCCAATCCAAAGGCCCCGGCGCCCAAGGCTCGCTAGGAATCTGTCGGATTTAGACCGACAGATTCCTCTAGCGCCGCCCTGGCGCGCCGCGGGCGGCGCCGACTCGAAAATTCAGACACCGAATCGTAGGAGCCTGCTTGCAGGCGATTCCATGCGCGAATCGCGCGCAAGCGCGCTCCCACGTCTCATTTTCTTTGCCGGTGGTGCCCCCTGCGGCGGGCCTCATCGTCCAGGCGGAACCAGTTGGATCAACCGCACGCTGTGGCCGGGCATGTCGAGATCGAAGGTGCATCGGCCCGCCTCGGCGGCGACCGCTTCGCCATCGCGGGTCTTGGGTGTCGCGGCGAGCTTGGAATACTTCGCGATGTTCTTGCGGAAAAGCGCCTCGCCGGGTTTGCCGAAAGTATAACCGACGGCGCCCTCGTAGAGCCCCGCGGTGGGCGAGGTCTTGATGCCCGCCGCCGCGCAGTCGGCCACAAAAGCCCGTGCCCAAGTGGCGTGGTCCGCGTCAATCGCCCACTCGGTGACGCGCCACGCGGCGCCACGCGTCATCCGAGGATCCTCGAAAACTAGGCGAACGCCCTCGCGGACCTTGGGCTTGCGCAAGGGCCGGTGATTGTACACGAGGGCGAAGATGTCCCCGCCGTTCCGGCATCCGATGGCACCACAATCGGCCTGGGAGACAGCCTTGACCTCGACGGCGAGACGCCGCCCCCCGACCATCTGCTGCATCAGCGCGATGACGCTGGCCCGTGGGTGGAGGACGCCGGAGGTGCTCTCCGACCATTCGTAGACATGGCGTATCCCGTGGCGAAACACGCGGTCGGCGATCGCGGCGTAGAAGCTCGCGGCCCACTCGGTCGTGTCGCCGCCCCAGAGGCGGCGCCCATTTTCGTCGTGCAGCACCGCGAATTCCCCCACGACCAGCGGCAGGTCGGCCAACTGCGGGTAGCGCGCGGCGCGCCCCCGGATCGCGGCGACGGCCTCATCGAAAACGGAGGTGGGTTCGCCGACGCGGCCATACCACGAGAATGAGAACCAGTCCATCCGCGTGCCCCGCACGCCGGTCACGGTGTTGGTGCCCGCCGCCGCGTGATCGATGATGTCCAGGCCCCACTGCTTTCGCGTCGCGGCGCCAAATTCACCCCCCGCGGGATTGAGGATGTTCCCCGGCCCGACCTTTGCCTCGGGCACCACCCGGTCGAGCGCGGCAACGGTGTGGTCGTAGTGCTCAAAGTACTGTTCCCGGGTTCCCGCCCAGTGACCGGGCGCCAGATCCGGTTCCGTTCCGACGCGGAACCACCATCGCGCGATGGTCTCGCGCCCGAAGGCATCGACCATCGCGCGCGCGGCCCCCTCGACGTACTTGCCCCACACGCGCACATCTTTCGCGGGCGCGGTGTTCCCGTAGGTATTCTCCTGCGGCGGATCGCTCATCTCGTAGGGCACGTTGTCCAGCACCGGCCACGGCACGAGGCCGCCATCCACCATCCCTTTGAGTTCGGCGATCATCCCCGTGAAATCCGCGCGGACCTCGCCAGCCGGACCGACGCCCCGAAACCAGTTGTTCGTGCCGCGGTACCGCCCGCCGAGGAGGTACACCGCATTGGCCTGTTTCACGAAGGGCTGGCTGCGCGCCATCCTCCGCGCGTGGCCGTCGATCAGAAAATCCTGCGGCTTGTTGCAATTGGCCACGGTCCAGAACGCGTAACAATCGCCGATCTCTCGATCGGCGCGGACGGTGATCGTGCGCTCGCCGGGCTGCAGCCCCGGTATCGCGATCCGGCGCCCCGATAGGACGATGTTTTTCAGCAAACCTTTCCACGGCGACGCGTGCACCCGCGAGGCCACCTCGCATTTCGCCGGCCAGTTGGGAATCCGCCTGCCGCCCGCGACGCCCGCCAATCGCCCATCGATCAGCAACAGGAACTCCACCTCGTCGCCCTCGCCCTGCCACCCGAATTGCACCTGGTGCCATTCGCCGCGTTTCCACGTGCCCGACGCGGGATATCGGATTGAAGAGAAGTAGTCCTCGCCCCCTTTGTAGACCGCGATGAGACCCGAATCGCGAAAGAACAGGGTCACGTGCTGGTGCGGCCCCGAGGCCGCGTGGAACAACGTCCTGTCGCCGGACGCGGGCCAATCGTCCGGGGTCTGGCACCGCAGCTCGATCGCGCCCGCCGTCGCGCCCACGACGCCCGCGGTCGGCAGCTCGATGCCCCCCTCCGAAAACTTCAGCGCGGAACCATCGGCTGAGGGGACGACTGCCACTCTCGCGTGCACGACGGATCCTTTTGGGAGCCGCTCCAGTTTCCCGGCATCGATCCGCACCTCCCCCCGTGCCACCGCGTGGCCCCACGCCATCGCCATCGCACAAAAAAGGACTCGCCTCATCCCACGAGCCTCCCGGCAGGCAGGGCACCCGTCAATGCCAGAGGACGGCCAGGCCATCATCTAGGCGCTGGCGTCTCACGGAGACGCCGCACAGCACTTGCCGCCCGCATCAGCCGGGAGGGACGCCGGCCCCGGCGTCCGCGATTCACCAGCCGCGCGACACCTGGGCCAACCCGGCCCGCGAGGCGAGCGTGTCTCAAAACCTCTGAGCCGAGCCACCTGGCACAGGCGGCCTACAAATTTTGTAGGGCATCTCTGTGAGATGCCGTGCATTGTCGCGCGCCGCACACCATTGGAAGTCCCCTCTATAGTCAGATGGCATTGATTGTTGGATGTTCCGTGTTGGGCGTTTGAGTTTTGAGACAGCCTCAGGCCGCGGGCCCTCCCCAGGATGCCCGCATGGCGCGCCCAAGATCTTGTGGGGCGTCTCCGTCAGTTGCCCAAGTCGTCATGTCCCTCGAAGCGCCAGGGCCCATGGAACGGTCTTGTCTTGAGACAGACTCAGTCCGGCGTCCCTCCCACACGCAGAACGATGGCGTGGCCGGGGTTTCCTGAACGGCCCGCTAACTGACGCCCGCACCGTCCGCCGCCGATATCTCGCGAAACCTCTGGGTCGCCAGCGCAGCTTTGGACTTCGCGCCGGGCACCACGCCTGTAGGATCGCGACCCGATGGTCACAAGATCGCAGGTTGCGGTCATCGCGCTGCTCACGGGCGCCTGCCTGCCGCTCCAGGCCGATGCCGGGGACATTCGGCCGGTGTTCGACGAGGAGGTGGCGCGTTTTTCGTCGCTGGCGAGAGGCCCGCGCGCCGAACTGCGCGCGGAGGCCGCGGAGGGCTTCGGCCTCATGCGGCACCACGCGGGGGAGGAGTCGCTGTTGCCCCTGGTGCGCGATTCGGATGCGGACGTCCGCTCGGTGGCTATCGAGGCGCTGGGGCATTGTGGGATGCGGCGGGGGATCGCGGCGCTCGCGGGCGTGGCGGCGACGGGCAGCCGCGAGGAACGCCGACTGGCGCATATCGCCCTGGAGCGGATGACGGGCACATCGTTCCCCGAGGACCAGCCGGGGGCGTACGCGGCATGGCTCGCGGCGGACGGATGGGACGCGAAGGAGGATCGTCTCCTCGCGGCGATCGAGGGAAGGGACCCCGGCGCCAGAATGCGGGCGCTGGTGGCGCTGCGATTCGTCGGGAGCGGGCGCGCGGAGGACCGGCTGCTCGCGCGCGCGGGGGGCCAGCCTCGATTCAACGGCGAGGAGTTCCGCCATGCGGTGCGCGCGCTCGAGCGCATAGGATCCGCGAAGGCCTTGCCATTTCTCGCGGGGCTGGCGACAGCCTTCCCGGACACCGCATGGGCGCTCGGCCAGATCGGCGGTCCCGGGGCCGATGCCGCGCTGCAGCACGCTCTGGCGAGGTTTGGTTCGCGCCGGGTGGATGCGACCGTGAACCTGGACCGCCTCGCCTCGACGAATTGCGCGGTCCACATCCCGATGCTCATTCGATCCTTCGGGTTCGCCATTTTCCGCAGCGACACCGACGAGCTGCATCGTCCCCCGCACGCGGCGCAGCGCGCGGCCGCCAATCTCATTCTCCGCAGCGGCGAATCGCAGAGGGTCGTGGACCTCGTGCTCAAGGAGGTCGAGGGGACGCGCAAGGATGAGGAGACGCCGGAGCGCTGGCGCGGGGTGCTCGCCGCAATGCGGGAAGAATTGAAGGCCGGATTCTGGCGCAACGATGGCCGCACCGAAGCCGACCCGCTGGCGGCCCTCCCGCACATCATCCGTGACAAGGCCTTCGTGCCAAGGTTGCGCGCGCTGCTGCGCCACCCCGCCGTCATCGTGCGCATCTATGCCGCCGAATGCCTGGGTGCCCTCGAGGCCAACGAGGCCATCCCCGACATGCTGGCGGCGATCCGGGAACCGTATCCTTTCGCCGACGAGGTCCAGCAAGTCTCCGGTAAGCACCGGGAGATGAGCCAGGGCGTGCGATGGAAAGGCTATCTCTGCATGGCGCTGGGTCGGCTCGGCGGCGAGGACGCGCGCGTCGCGCTTGAGGTGCTGGCCGCCGATCCCGCCGTGCCTCGGGATGTGCGGTTCGGCGCGGTGACTGGGCTCAGTTTCATCGGTTCGAAGAAATCCTTGCCGGTGCTCCGCAAGGCGGCCGGGACGGACATCGTGTGGACCATTCGCGGGGCAGCCGCGGATGCGGCGAGAGAGATCGAGTTTCGGGAGGCGGCCGACGTGGCCATGGCAAAACATGAATGAGGAAGGACCGTCTCCCGCGGAGAGGCAGGGCCGCCGGGAGGCAGGCATCCAAAAAACCTCCGCGCCTCTGCGGCTCCGCGGGAGGCCATGTGTTGCAAAGGCGCGGGCCTGCCTGCCGTGGGCGATTTGCTCTTTGGGTCTTTGCGTCGTCGCGGGATATGCGCAGGCACCCGCGCCGGGCCCGCCATCGCCCGCGCCGCCGAATCCTCTCCTGCCGCTGTACCAGGCGGCGGTCAAGGGCCGCGACCTCGGCGCGGCGGTACGATTGGCACGATCGGGAAAGGATGCCGAGCCTCTCCTTCGCCAGGGGCTGAAACACCCCGGCCCCGAGGCAGCACTGTTCGCCTGCGCGATCCACGAGCACCCCGCTCCCGCGCTCGCCCCGGAACTGCGGGAACTGCTCGGCTCGTGGAATCAGGTCGCGGGCTACTGGGCGGCCAAGGCCCTGGGCCAGATGAAGGACGCGGGTTCGGTGCCCGCCCTCGCGGCGCAATTGGCGTCGCAGCCCAATGGCTATTGGGAACTCAGCCGCGGCAGGCAGAAATGGCTGTTCAACCAACAGGGAGCCCAGCAGTTCAAGCAGCCGGAACTCGCGCCCCAGGGCATGCCCAACATCCGCGTCGCATACGCATCCCTCCTCGCGCTCGGGGACATCGGCGGACCGGAGGCGGTGGCGACGTTGCGCAGGGCCCTCCAAAGCGACCAATATCTCGTGCGCTGCGCCGCCGCCAGGGCCCTCGGGCAAGTGCGCTCACCGGAAGACCTGGCCGTCCTCCGCGGCCTCGCCGCGCGCGACCCGGCGCTCGTCGTGCGCGATGCCGCCGCCGAAGCCGCCTCGAAGATCGACGGCACATGGTCCCCGCCCGTCGCCGAGCCACCGCCCATGCCCCCCGCCCTCGTCTTCATCAAGGCGAAGAATCGATCCGAATCCAACCTCGGCTTCCGGGACTCCTACTTCTTCCCCAAGACGCCGTGGTACGGCTGGGGCGAGAACCTATTCCTGCTGAGCCCGGTCGCGCCCGATGGCGCGGCCAGGAACCTCACCGCCCTGACCAACGGCGCGGTGCAGGGCCCCGAGGTCTCCTTCGATGCAAAACGGATCCTCTTCGCCATGCGCCGGGATTTTGCGAAGGAGGGTTTCCACATCTTCGAGATGAATGCCGATGGCTCGGGCCTGCGCCAGCTCACCTCCGGCCAGTGCAACGATGTCGATCCGCAATACTTGCCCGATGGGCGAATCGCTTTCTCATCCGACCGCGCCGGCTATCAGGAGTACTACCATCAGGAGCGCTCGCGCGCGATCTACGTCATGAACCCCGACGGGTCCGGGATCCAGCAGATCACTTTCAACCCCAATCAGGATTATGAACCGCTGGCGCTCTCGGACGGGCGCATCGTGTACGGCAGCTACCGGTTCTACGCCCAGGACGGAAGCCCCGGGCCGCTTCCCGGCGACAATTTCATGCAGCGCATCGAGACCGTGCTGCGCACCGTGCTGCCGGATGGTTCGGAGGACGCCCCGTTCTATGGCGCGGGCCGGGGCTCGTATTACACGCCGATGCGGCCCTCGCCGATCGCGCTCCAGTATTCCGGCTGGCACAGGAGGGGCTTTCACATCGGGGTCTCGATCAGCCAGCCACGCCAGTTGCCGGACGGCGATATCGTCTGCGTCACGCCGGCCGGGCTCACCGTCATCGACCGGGCGCTCGTGCCCTTCGACTGCGAGCGACCCCTCTTCCCCGAAGTGCTCAACCTGGCGGGCGGCGAGGAAGTCTACATCCACAACCACGACGACATGAACCCCGTTGGCCGCTACACGACGCCGTATCCCGCCGGCGGGGACTGGGTTTTTGTCTCCCACGCCCCTTGGCACCGCCTCGGCAATGACGCCTATGGAATTCATCTGTTCAATCTGCGCACGCGGGAATCTCGGCCGATCTACGACGATCCCGCCCTGAGCGACATCGAGCCGGTGCCGCTCGCGCCCCGGCCCCAGCCGGCGGTGCGACGTTCGGCGCGCGAGTCATCGGGCGCGACAAATGGCCTCATTTATTGCAACTCGGTTTTTAATTCCGATCTCCCCTACGATCGCGGGGCCGCGCGTTTCGTCCGCGTGCTCGGCGCGGAGTTCCAGCCCGCCTCGATCAACGCGAACGCGTCTTTCCGGAGCCGGCTGCTCGGCACCGCGCCGCTCGAGGCCGATGGCTCATTCTATTTTCGGGTGCCCGCCGATACCCCGCTCCGCTTCGAGCTGCTCAACGCCAACGAGGACGTCCTCGTCCACGAGACTGAATTCCACTACATCAGGGGCGGCGAGACCAAGGGATGCGTCGGCTGTCACGAGCCCCCGCGCCGAACGCCACCGAACGCCCGCCCTATCGCGATGGCCCACCCACCGGCCAATGCGCTCCCCAAGCGCGGCGACCTCATCTTCCAGGGGCGCCCCGAGCACACCTACAATCTCATCTTCAGGGAATGACGGGCGGGCACTGACCCGAAAATTCAGACACCGGAGCCTGCTTGCAGGCGATTCGAATCGCGCGCAAGCGCGTTCCCACGTTCTATTTTCTTCCCCGGAGGTGCCCCGCCGCGCGGGTCCGAGGCGGGGCCAGACGAATGTCATTCCCTCGGCGAAGGATGACTGGCATACTGGCGATGTTTTGGAAAATGTCGCTGCCGACATCTCCGGCCGAGGGATAATGGTGGGCATCCCGTGCTTCGATGAGGCGGGGACCATCGGCAAGGTGGTCGCCGATTTTCGCCGGGTCCTGCCCGGGGCAAAGACCCTGGTTATCGATAACGGCAGCGGCGATCGCACCGGTGAACGGGCGAGGGAGGCGGGAGGATTTCCTGACCCATATGCGGCGAAGGGGCTGAGCGGGAGGAGTCATGGATAGGCAGCAGATCTTCCTGTCGCTAGTCATTCCCGTTTTCAACGAAGAGCAGACGCTGCCGCTCCTCTTTGCCCGGATCGATTCGGCGCTCGCGGGCCCGCTCCGTGACATGGGGACCATCGAGGTGGTGCTCGTGGACGACGGCAGCGCGGACCGGAGCTGGGAACTGATCGGGGCGCGATGCCGCCAGGACGCGCGCTGCACCGGGGTTAGACTGTCCCGGAACTTCGGACAGCAGGCGGCCCTGACGGCCGGGCTGGAGGCGGCGCGTGGCGAGGCCGTCGTGAGCCTCGACGCGGATCTGCAGGACCCGCCGGAGGTCATCCCGGAGATGGTGGCCATGTATCGCAAGGGCTACGACGTCGTGTATGGGACACGCCGCTCGAGGGGAACCGAGCCCTGGCTCAAGCGCGTGACCGCGGCGGGATTCTACACGCTCATGGAGCGGATATCGGGCGTGCGCATCGCCCGGGCGACGGGCGATTTCCGGCTGATGAGCAGGCGCGCCCTGACGCATCTGGCATCGCTCCGGGAAACGCACCGGTTCCTGCGGGGTCTGGTGCCGTGGATCGGACTGGCACAGACGCGCGTCCTCTATGACCGCGGTGACCGGATCGCCGGCACGACGCATTTCCCGCTGCACAAGATGATGATGCTGGCCTTCGACGGTATCGCATCGATGTCCGTCGCACCGCTCAGGTTGGCCTTCCTGATGTCGGTGCTGCTGTTCGCCATCTGCGTGGGCTACATCGGGGTCACGGTCGTCAAGTTCTTCGTTTTCGGGGTGCCGATGGTGCCGGGATGGACCTCGCTGATGGCGACGGTGACGATCTTCGGGACCATCCAGTTGGTGCTGCTGGGCATTTTTGGCGAATACATTGGGCGGATCTACGAGCAGGTGAAACAGCGACCCATCTATCTGGTGAGCGAAGTGATATCGGGGGGCAAGGGGGACGAAGCCCCGACCGGCACGAGAGGCGACCCGCCGGCGCGCGGGTGATGGGAAGGGGAGGTGCGGGCGATGAGCTCCGAGCGAATCCGGGGGGAGGAGGCATTCCATGACGCATGGGCCGCGGGGGAGCGCGTCGAGGGAATCTCGCTCAAGGCGATGTTCGAGGGCTGCACCGCGGTAGAGCACCACTACATCCTGGGCCGGCTGGGTGAAATGCGGGGCCGCAAGTTGCTTGACGTGGGGGCGGGTCTTGGGGAGACATCGGTGTATTTCGCCAGGCGGGGCGCGGAGGTGACGGCATCGGACGTCTCCGGGGGAATGCTTCAGTTTGCCGGAGCGCTGGCGGCGCACCACGGGGTGACGATCGGCCTGGTGCAGGCGGCGGCCGACGCGCTGCCATTCCCGGATGGGTCTTTCGACATCGTGTATATCGCCAATGCGCTGCACCATGTGTCGGACATCCCGGCAGCGGTGCGCGAACTGCACCGCGTGCTGCGGCCCGGCGGCACCTTCGTCTCCATCGATCCGATCGCATACAATCCCGCCATCAACGTGTATCGGCGGATGGCGATGGGCGTGAGGACGGAAGACGAGCACCCGCTGCGGCGCGCCGACGTGGCGGCGATCCGGGAACCGTTCTCGCGCTCCGAGGTCCGCATGTTCTGGCTGCTGGGCCTTTTGCTCTTCGCGAAATTCTTTTTCGTGGATCGCGTGGATCCGAATGCCGACCGGTATTGGAAGCGGATCTTCCGCGTGGAGCGGCAGATCCGATGGTGGTTCCGGCCACTGGCGGCGCTCGATCGCGTGCTGCTGAGCGTCCTGCCGCCGCTGGGCTGGTGGTGCTGGAACGTGGTGGTGGTGGCGCGGAAATGAAGCACCTCCCAAATGCGCCGGCGGGGGAAAATCTCTGATCGCGGGCGGCACGGAACGCCCGCCGCTTTTTGAGCCCTGTTCGTCCCCCGCAGCCGGGCAGGGCCCCCCGACCTGATAGAGGGTTCCTCGATTGTTCCAGCATAGAATCAGAGTCGCCGACAGGGCGCAAAGGCTTCCCTGTTTTCTACTCGGTTTGTGGAAAACAGCGGGTAGGCTTACACCCCAAACACGAATGGCTACAGCTGGCGATGTCGAACTTTCCGTCGTACTGCCCTGCCTCGATGAGGCAGAGACGGTGGCCCGGTGCGTTGAGACGGCGAAAAGGGCGCTCGAACGGACCGGCGTCTCTGGCGAAGTGGTGGTGGCGGACAATGGCAGCCGCGACGGGTCGGCGGAACTGGCCGCACGGGCCGGGGCGCGCGTGGTGTGTGTTCCCGAGAGGGGCTATGGCAGTGCCCTGATGGGGGGGATCGCGGCATCCCGCGGGCACTTCGTCGTGATGGGCGACACGGATGCCAGTTATGATTTTGGCGAGATCCCGAAGTTTCTGGATGCCCTGCGGGCAGGGAACGAGCTGGTGATGGGCTGCCGCTTGCCGGCGGGCGGTGGCCGGGTCGTGCCCGGCGCGATGCCGTTGATGCATCGGCTGTTTGGCAATCCCGTTTTCACGTGGCTGGGTCGGCTGATGTTCAAGGCGCCGGTTCATGATGTCTACTGTGGGCTGCGGGGTTTCACGCGCGGACTATACGAGCGGCTCGGGTTGCGCTGCACCGGCATGGAGTTCGCGACCGAGATGGTCATCAAGGCCAGTCTCCAGGGCGCTCGCGTGGCGGAGGTGCCCATCACCCTGTACCCGGATGGCCGCAGCGCGCATCGGCCACACCTCAAGACGTTCCGCGATGGCTGGCGAACACTGAGCTTCTTCCTGATGTGCAGCCCGAGATGGTTGTACCTCATCCCGGGCGTGGGGCTGGTCTTGGGCGGCCTGGCGGGATATGCGGTGGCATTGCCGGCCGTGCATCTGGGAAATGCCGTCTTCGACGCGCACACGCTTCTCTTCGCGAGCCTGGCCATTCTGACAGGGTATCAGGCGATGATGTTCGCGGTATTCGCAAAGACCTTTGCGACCAGCGAGGGCATCCTGCCGCCGGACCAGTCCTTCCAGCGCGCGTTCAGGCTCTTGAACCTCGAGCGCGGGCTGCTGGCGGGGTGTGCGGCCCTGGCCGCGGGGATCGCATTGCTGGGTGCGACCGTCTTCCGCTGGTGGGAGGCGGGATTTGGCCGACTCGACTACGCCAGCACCATGCGGATTGTGGTTCCGGGCGTGACGCTGGCCGCGATCGGAATCCAGACCTTGTGGTCGTCATTCTTTGTGGCGATCCTGCGGATGAGGCGGAGGTAAGGAATGACGCCAGTGGGCGAAGGCTCGGCATTTGATGGTTATGCCGCGGATTATGAGGCGGCGCTCGCATGCGGCCTGCGCCTCACGGGCGAGAGGCGGCAGTACTTTGCAGAGCAACGAGTCGCTTGGCTCAAACGAAAACTGGCGACCCTGGGGGCAGCACCGGGTTTCGTGGTGGATTTCGGATGTGGCGACGGGGCCACGTTGCCCATCCTGGCGAAGATGTTGAACCCGCGGAAGTTGGTGGGGCTAGAGCCATCGATCGCCTGCCTGGAGCGCGCGCAGGCGGTCGCCGAGCGGAAGTGGGCGGTCCTCGGGCCGGACAAGTTCGAACAGCGCGGGAAGGTGGATCTCATCTATTGCAATGGCGTAATGCACCATGTCGCCCCCGCCGATCGACCGGGGATGCTGGGTCTCTTGCGGGAAATGCTGCGCCCGGGCGGCCTGCTCGCCCTCTGGGACAACAATCCGTGGAATCCCGGCACGAGGTGGGTCATGCGCCGAATACCGTTCGATCGGGACGCCATGCCGATCCCGGCTAGCGCCGCCCGCTCGTTGCTGGAGCGCTGCGGGTTTTCGGTGCTGGGCGTCGATCACCTCTTCCTGTTCCCGAGGACGCTCCGCTGGTTTCGAGGTCTGGAGATCCCCCTGAGTGGGCTCCCCCTCGGAGGGCAGTATCTCGTACTGGCCAGGCGGGGCGACTGAACCGATGACCCCCACCCACGCAGGTGGCTGCGGCACCGGGCACTTGACGTCGGCATCCTCTTCGTCTGTCATCTATAACACGTGTTGGAAGAACACATAAGGCCTGGGCCCGTCGGCCCGCGCCGGAGAGAGCTATGCTGTCACCAAGATTGATGCGGCGACTACGGAAGTGGTTTTGGCCGTTTGTTATAATCGTGTTCTGTGTCGGTGGCGCGGGGTTCGTCTTGGCGCTCAATTGGCTCAAACCCGAATACCATAAGATCCGCGCCAACATGTATAATGACAGCGCGCGGAAATTCCTTCAGCAGGGGGATGCCAACTCTGCGCGGATCCAGCTGCAGAATTCATTGCGCCACGACCCCGAGCGATCCGAAACCTGGGGCATGTGGGGCGAAATCCTCAGAAAACAGGGTGACAAGCAGTATCTTTTCTTCCTCGCGAAAGCATACGAACTGAATCCGAATGACGAGAAGGCCGCGATCACGGCGCTGCGTGCCTGCGTGGAGAACCGTCGGGCCGATGTCGCCAACCTCCTTCTCCAGAAGATCCTCAAGACCTTCAGCAACAACGCCGAGATCTGGCACCTGACGGGTGTTCTTTTTCTCTCGCAGCAACGCTACCCCGAGGGATACCAGGCCCTCAACAAGGCCCGGGAACTGGCCCCCGAAGACCTGCGCATCCAGGTCTCGATCGCGACCCTGGAACTGGTCTCCAGCGATCCCGCAATTTCCAAGCGCGGGCGAGCGAAGCTCGAGGAGCTCCGGTCCAAGCCGGAATTCTTCGCGGCGGCGACGCAGTCGCTCGCCGAGGCCACCTCGGTGCAGGACCCCGCCGCCGCGGTGAAACTGTGGGAGGAGGTCATCGCGAAAGCCCCCGATAACTGGCCCGCCCGACTCCGGCGCCTGGACCTGCGCCGGAAGATCGATGCGAGTTCCGCGCAAGCGGAGCTCGACGCATTGTGGAAGCTCGCGAAGGACGCCCAGCAGAGGCGCGACCTCGTCGTGCGCACCGGTTCGTGGCTGGGACCCGAGGCCGCCATGCGACGCCTGGAACTCATGGAGCCCGCAGAAAGGGAGCAGCCGGAAACCCGCCTCATCGAGCTGGCGGTATTCGCGTCGCAAAACCGCTGGGAAGAGGCCGCGGAAATGGCCAGGTCCGAGACCAAAAAGATTGGCACGCCGGAGCACCTGCTGAATTTCTGGCTCTGGCTCTGCCGCGCCCAATTCCAGCTCAATGATGGCCCGGCGGCCCGGATCACGATGCGAAGCGCGACGCAGCTGGTCGGCAACGACCACCAGTTGGCCTTCAGGGCCGGCGACACCCTCGAGCGGTGGAACATGCCCGCGCAGGCCCTCGATTTCTACGCGATCGCAGAGACATCACCCACCCGCCTCAAGCTCCTCGCCCTGACTCGCAACCTCCGGATACACGAACGCCAACGAGACACCGACAAGATGCTCGAATGCTATGACAAGATGCTGACGGTCTTGCCCGGCAATCTCGTCATCAAAAACAACACCGCAGCCTTGCTCCTGCTCGGCAACAAAGATCTGGAGCGGGCACTGGGCCTCGCCAAGGAGGTCTACGAACAGAAGCCGGACGAGGCCAATGTGGCCGACACCTACGCGCGGGCCCTCGCCCTCAACGGCCGACCCCAGGACGCGCTGACGATCTACGCAAAAATGCCCGCCGAAGGACTCAAGCAAAGCGCCATCCGGCTGCATTATGCGGACGCTCTCAGGCTGGCCGGAAAATCCGCCGAGGCCAAACAGCAGGTGGCCGATCTCGATCCGCAGGCGCTGCTGCCGAAAGAGCAGGCCATCCTCAAGAGCATCAAGCTGTCGCAGTGAGCCCGGATCTCCGGCGATGCGCCGCCAAACCTCACCCGTGAAGACCCGACGCAGCGAAGCGCCCGCCGCTCGCCGGGGCGACGAGGGGTGGATGCGCCGGGCGATGGCGCTGGCGAGGCGCGGCGTCGGTCTGACTTCGCCCAATCCCGCCGTGGGGGCTGTTCTGGTGCGCGGGGGGCGAATCATCGGCCGGGGCTGGCACCATCGCGCCGGCGGGCCGCACGCGGAGATCGTGGCCCTCGCGGATGCCCGCCGGAACCGCCTCCCGACGCGCGGCGCCACCCTGTACGTCACTCTCGAGCCATGCTCGACACACGGGCGGACGCCGCCGTGCACCGACGCCATTGCGGCGGCCGGCGTTCGCCGCGTGGTCTATGGGGCCACCGACCCGAACCCGAGACACCTCGGCCGCGCCCGGCGCATCCTCACCCGCAGGGGGGTTACGGTCACCGGCGGGGTTCTCGGGGAGAACTGCGCGGCGCTCAACCGCGCATTCAACCGATGGATCACCACGGGCCGCCCCTGGGTGATCGCGAAGATCGCCATGAGCGCAGACGGGCGCATCTCACCGCCGCCAGGCCGACCAAAGAGGATCACGTCGGCCGCCGCCCTGCGCCGGGCACATGAGCTCCGGCTCTGGTCCGATGCGATCATCGTCGGGGCGGAGACGGTGCGCTCTGACGATCCCGCGCTCACCGTCCGACTCTGCGACCGCGCCCGCCAAAAGCCCCAACCATGGCGAGTGATCATGACCCACTCCGGCCGACTGCCCAAGAAAGCTCGCCTCTTCACCGACGCCCACCGGGAGCGCACCCTCGTTTTCAGAAATCGTCCATGGGCCCACGTGCTCAAGGATCTCGGCCGCCGCGGCGTCACCGCCGTTTTGCTCGAGGGCGGGGGAAAACTGCTCGCCACGGCGTTTGAGGCCAACTGCGTGGACGAGATCGCTTTCTTCATCGCGCCGCGCATACTGGGTGGCGAGACGCTGGCCATCGGGGCGAGGCGGTTTTTTGGTCGCGGCCTGGCGGTGCGGGAGTTCCTCGTCTCGCGCCTGGGGCCAGACGTGCTACTGCAGGGCTATGTTCACAGGACTGGTTGAAGGCACCGGAAGAATCGAGTCTCTGGAGCGACGATCGGGCGGCACGCGCCTGATTGTCAATGCCGGCCATATCGCCGCCGGCCTCAGGGAAGGGGACAGCGTCGCCGTCAACGGCTGCTGCCTGACGGTCGTCCTGGCCGACTCGGATCGGCTCTGTTTCGACGTGTTGAACGAGACCCTGCGCAGGACCAACCTCGGCGACATCCGGCCCAGTGGCCTCGTCAATCTCGAGCGGGCTTTGGCCGCGAACGCCCGCCTGGGGGGGCATTTTGTCAGTGGCCACATTGACGTCGCCGCCCCGATTCTCACGTGGGAACCCAGTGGCCCAGACTGGGTTCTCGATGTCGCCATCCCGGAGGGTGGCGACCGCTACGTTGTCGAGAAAGGCAGCGTGGCCATCGACGGCATCAGCCTTACGGTCGCCGCCGTCGAGCGGGGCCAAATGCGCATCTGGATCATTCCCCACACTCGCGAGGTCACCGCCCTAGCCGAACGTCGCCCCGGCGACCGCGTCAATCTCGAGTTCGACATCCTGGCAAAATACGTGGAAAAAATCTTGGCCTGCCGCGCCGATCCGCCGATAAAGGGGGGGTGACAGAAAAGGCTGACGCGCTGAGGAACCTCCTGATCCTGCAAGAGCGGGACCAGCGTGTCAGGGAATTGCGCCGGCAACTCCAGGCCCTGCCCAGAGAGAAGGATTCCCTTGAGGCCCGGATCAAGGACCGGGGTGCCGCCCTCCAGCAGCACCGGCTCGACGCCCAGCACGTCGAGACACAGCGCAAGGAACTTGACCTCGAGGTCCAATCCCACAAGCATCAGATCGCCAAGTACAGGCAGCAGCAACTCCAGACACGAAAGAACGACGAGTACGCCGCCCTGGGCCATGAGATCGAGCGGGCCGAGAAGCGCATCGTCGAGATCGAGGACCGCGAGCTTGACCTCATGGAGAAATTCGAGGCTGCCCAGAAGGCCGTTGCCTCCGAGAGCGCCCAGGTGGCCGAGTTCGAAAAGGCCGTCCGGGCCCAGATCGCCGACGTCGAGAAGAAGCTCAGGGCCGTCGAGGCCCAGATCGCGGAGGCCGAGGCCGAGCGCACAACCGCCCGCGCCGGGGTTGCCCCCGACATCCTTAAACGCTACCAGCGGATCCTCGACCATCGCGGCGACGCCGCCCTTGTCCCCCTCGTTCATGGTTCGATCTGTGGCGGCTGCCACATGAAGGTCACGTCCCAGACCTCGCTCGATGTCAAGGCCGCCCGCGGCATCGTCGCCTGCGAGAACTGCGGCCGCATCCTGTACGAGCCGGGGGAATAGGTCACCCCGGTTCCCGCTGGCCAAAGCGTCCGTTTCGGGCGATGTTCTCCCCCATGAAAGGCCAGTTCCACGGCCATGAGGTGATGCGGATGATGATCGAGAGCGGCGCGGCCTACACGAGGGCAAGCCTGCGCGATGCGATCATCGGCCGATTTGGCGAGGGAGCCCGATTCTACACCT
The DNA here is from genome assembly GCA_029560585.1 of Verrucomicrobiota bacterium. Lineage (GTDB taxonomy): Bacteria > Verrucomicrobiota > Verrucomicrobiia > JADLBR01 > JADLBR01 > JADLBR01. The sequence continues at coordinate 45,005 of JAKQKQ010000133.1, forward strand.
GCTCGGCGGACGGCATGACCGCCGACCAGATCATCGCGTTTCTCGAGGCCCGCGGAAAGTTCGTGGGGCTGGGCACGGGCTTCTCAACCTCGCCGGACAAGATCTGCGACCACTGACCCGGATATTTCCCGCGTGCGCGCGGAATAGAACGGCTCCCAGATCCTTGCTCGTGCCACGCGAACTCGACCCCCGCCACGACCCCAAGCCCACGGCCCTGTGCCCAAGCGCGCGACATAGAACATCCCCGCCGCCCCCCGGGGCACCGCCATCGGCGCGCGCCCCAACATCCAACGGATGTCAAGAATCGAGAGTTGACCCCAACATCCAAGTGTTTGACTCGTAGTCATATTATCTATATATCAATTTACATGAAATCGGGCGCGGTTGTCTCCCCCTCGAGTTTCAGCGTCCCCAATCTCGATCGGGCGCTGTCGATCCTGGAGCTGCTGCGGACGCGTCCAGAGGGGCTGACGCTGAGCGAGATCGCGCGCGAGCTGGGCCTGCCGCGAAACAGCGTCTTCCGGATCGCGAACACGCTGCTGATGCACGAGTACGTCGAGCGGGACGACGAGACGCGGCGGCTCGCCCTCAGCCAGAAGCTGTTCGGCATGGCATACAGCAGCGCGTCGTCGGCCACGCTGATGGAGAGCGCGATCGGCGCGATGCGGGACTTGCGGGACGCGGTCAAGGAGACGACCATTCTGAGCGTCATGGCGGGCGACGAGTGCCTCGTGTTGGAGCAAGTGCCGGGGCTTCACCCATTCCGCTTCGTGTGTGACGCTGGGCTGCGGCAGCCGCTGAACGCGTCGGCCTCGCCAAAGGCGTTGCTGGCTTTCATGGAACCGGGCGACCGCGAGAAGGTGCTCCGCGCGGCGCGCTTCCGCAGGTGGACCCCGGCGACGATCACGGACAAGGGGAAGTACCGCGCGCACCTGCGAAAGATCCGCGAGCGGGGGTTCGCGCTGGATGTCGGCGAGCACATGGAGGGCGTGAATTGCATCGCGGCCCCGATCCTGAACCGGCAGGGGCTGCCGCTGGCGGCGGTCACGGTGATCGGGCCCTCTTTTCGGCTCGCGGCCGGCGCGCTCCCGCGCGTGGGGCGCATCGTTCTGGCCCACACCGAGAGGATCTCGCGACATTACGGGCATGGCTTGGTTAGCCCCCTCAAATGAACTTCACAGAATCAGTTGGGTCGGCATCCCGAAGGCCCGAGAGGGTGAGGGCAATGATCGTGCGCTGGGCTTCCGGTATTCTCCTGTCGGCCCTCCTCGCGACATCGCAGGGCGCCACGGGGTTGACGCAGGGGCGATTCGGCCAAGCGCTGGACGCGAGGCAGGGTTCCGCGCGCGTGGATCCGACTCCGGCGTACGGGGTGCTTCCGCTGACGTTCGAATGCTGGGCGCGACTCGAGAGCAGGGCGGGCTACAACGTGATCGTCGCGCGCGATTCGAAGGAAGCGCCGGGCCACTGGGAGCTTTTCACGATGCCCGGCACGGGCCTCCTCTGCGCGTATCTTCCGGGGCGGCAGCCGAATCACGCGCGCACGGGATCCGATGTCGCCGATGGCAAATGGCACCACATCGCGGCCGTGCTGGAGCCCGACCGGATCCGCCTCTATGTCGATGGCGCGGCGAAATGCGACCAGCCGCTGGCGGGACCATCGGCACCGGTCTCGCCCAAGGCATTCTGCATCGGAAGCCTCGTGGACGGGCAGTTCGCCTGCAGCGGCGTCATCGATGAGGCGCTCCTATCCACGGGCGCGCGACCGATCAATGGCGTGCCCACCGCCGCGCCCGCACCGGACGCCACCACGCTGGGGCTCTGGCATTTCGACGCCTCCGATGGCGGCCAGTTCGCGGACGCCTCGGCACTGGCGCGCGCCGCGCGCTTCGCCACCGTGAGCCGTTCCGGCGGGGGGCGATCGATCCCAAAGATGAGCGCGGCCCTCCAGCCGCTGCCGCCCCCGCAGGACACCGCCCCGGCCCGCGCGGCGCTGCGCGAGGTCTCCGCGCGCCTGGCACTCGCGTCGGTCAACGAGTCGACCTTCCGCGACGCCGTTCTGCGCGAGTGGCTCTATGATTTCAAGTGGATCGGCAAACTCGAGTATCCCGAGAGCCGGAAGCCCTGGTGCCCGACGAGCGAGGCGGACATCGAGCGCCAGACCTACGACCGGCACTCGCTGATCTGGCCGGAGGATGGTGGGCCCGTCGGCACCGTGCTGCGCCGGACCCAGGCGCTCGCGGACAACCTCGGACGCGCCGGCGCGAGCATTGCCGCACCGCTGCGCGATCTGGAGAAACTGCGATCCGCCTATCTGGCATCGGAACCGATGCCCGACTCGCAGGAATCCTTCGGGCTCTATCTCGCCGCCTGCGCGGTGCGCCGCCAGATCGCGCTATCGAATCCGTTGCTGGATTTTGATGGGATCCTGTGCGTGGCGCGCGGCACCTTCGCAGGTTCGGTTCGCTCGAATCCCACGACCGCCGACCCGCAGGGCGGACACTTTGCGACGCAATACTTCGGATGCACCGCCTTGCCCGGGGGCGGCCTTTACGCCATCGGGAACTGGAAGGCGGCGCCGCGCGTGGTGGACGTGGTCCGGGATGCCATCGTTCAAAACGGCCGCCTCAAGGGGCGCAGGCTCGACCATGGTGCGTTCGCCACGCCGGACCTCTCGTTCGATGGCCGATCGATCACCTTCGCTTGGACCGACAACGCCGAGCACGAGTGGGGCTTTGGCACGAAGTCCTGTTTCCACATCTTCCGCATCAACGCCGATGGCACCGGGCTCGTCCAGCTCACCGACGGCCCCTACAACGATTTTGACCCCTGTTGGCTGCCGGACGGCCGCATCGCCTTCATCTCCGAACGGCGCGGGGGCCATATCCGATGTTTCGCCGCCTACCTGAAGGTCCGCACGTACACGATGTTCTCGATGTCGGCCGACGGCTCCGATGTCCGGCCAATGAGCTATTTCGAGACCAGCGAATGGAATCCCACGGTCAACAATCAGGGCCAGGTCGTGTTCACCCGCTGGGACTACACCGACCGCGAAAATTGTCTCGGTTCCCGGATCTGGCTCTGCCGCCCCGATGGCTCCGATCCCCGCGCTCCCCACGGCAACTACCCCCAGCCCTACCATACCTTTCCCGACCGACCGAAGCTCGAGACAGTCAATGGGCGGGAAATCGACGGCCGCATGGGCGCGCCGCTGGTCGAGGTGGGCATCCGCGCCATCCCGAATTCGCCGCTCTATATATTCACCGCGGCCCCCCACCATGGGGAGGTCTTCGGATCGCTCTGCACCCTCGATCTTCGGACCCCCGACGACGGCCACATGTCGCAGGTCCACCGCATCACCCCCGAGGAACCATTCCCCGAGAGCGAGAACTCCGGACGCAGGCACTACAAATACGGTAGCCCGTGGCCGCTGAGCGAAGACTTCTACCTCTGCAACGTCTGGGAGAACCTCATGCTCGTCGACCGGTATGGGAACAAGGAGTTGCTGTGCGAATTGACTGCCCTGCCCTGCGCGCACGACGAGCGCCTGCGAATCATCGACCCGATACCGCTGCGACCCCGCCCCGTCCCACCGGCGGCCTTGCCCGATCGCGTCCGCCGCCAGGCCACGATCGCCGTGATGAACGTCTACGATTCCGACATGCCATTTCCCCCCGGCACCAGGATCAAGTGGCTGCGCGTCACCCAGAACATCCTCAAATCGAACCACGCGATGGGCGATCCCATGATCGGCTACGAGCGCGAGAACACCCCGCGCATCCCGCTGGGCGTCGTCCCCGTCGAGGAGGATGGCAGCGCGTACTTCGAGGCGCCGGTCGCCAAGGAGCTCATCTTCCAGGTCCTCGACGAGCATTATCGCGCCGTCCACTCGATGCGATCCGTAGCCTTCGCGCGCCCCGGCGAACAGCTCACCTGCCAGGGCTGCCACGAGCCGGTCCAGCGGGCCGCCGCCGTGGCGCGCCAGCCCCTGGCGCTGCGTCGCGCACCGTCACGGATTACCCCGGAAATCGGCCCCGTCGAGCCCATCAGCTACTACCGCCAGATCAAACCCATCTTCGAACGCTCCTGCGTGCCCTGCCACGCGGAAAAGAAGAATGGGCCGCAGGACATGAGCTACGAGGCCCTGAAGGAGGGCTACACCTTCTGGTTTTCCGGAGCGATGTTCCGCAACATCGCCAGCGATTATAGCGGTGTGCACGGCGGCTCCCGCACCATCCCCGGCCGCTTCGGCGCACTCAACTCGCGCATCGGTCGGGCGCTGTTCGACACGAACCACGTCGCGGCCGTCTCGCCCGATGATCGCCACAAGATCGTCCTCTGGCTCGATTCGAATTCCCTGCGCCTCGGCGCCTACGTCCGCGAGGACGCCCAGTTGCGCGGGAAGCTGGTCTGGCCCGAGCTGGACGTCGATCCCGCGAACGTCGCCGGTACCGAATTCCGAGGCCCGCCGATGAAGGGCAATTTCTGGCACGAGAACCTCTGGGGCACGCGGCCGATCCTGGCGACCAGCCACCTGTTGCGAAAAATCTTCATCCTCGACGAGGACGGCAAGGTCGCGTGGGACTACGACGCGACCAATCCCCAGGACGTCTGGATGCTGCCCAACGGCAACGTTCTCACCACGCACCTGCGCGGCGTCCAGGAGGTCACGCGCGACCGCAAGATCGTCTGGGAATATCGGGTTGAGGCGCCCAACGAGGTGCCCACCTGCCAGCCGTTGCCCGACGGGAATGTCCTGATCGGCATCGTCGGGGAATGCCGCCTCGTCGAGGTCAACCGCCGGGGCGAGGTCGTCTTCCAACTCCCGCTCTCGACTACCGAAAGGAAACCCCACGCCCAATTCCGCATGTGCCGTAAGACGCCACAGGGCACCTACCTCGTGCCGTTCACCGCCGAGGGCGCCGTGCGCGAGTACGCCAAGGACGGCGCGCAGCTGCGCGAATTCCCGCGCAAGCCGTCGCCCGTCTGCGCCCTCCGCCTCGAGAATGGCAATACCCTCATCAGCGCCGACCGATCCGTCACGGAGTACGATGCCGCCGGCAAAATCGCCTGGGAACTCACCGAGGACGACCTGCCCGACATCAACATCGCTGTTCTCGCGGGCGTCCAGCGCCTCCCCAACGGCAACACCGTCGTCTGCAACTGGGGCACCAAGACCGAGGGCGACAGGCTCGGGGCCCACATCTTTGAGGTCAGCCCCGACAAGCGCGTCGTGTGGCAGCGCGCCGGCAACGACATCGGCCAGGTGGCGCAGTGCCAGTTGCTGGGGTCCGATCTCAGGCCGAGAGACGACGGCATATCCCGCTAGCCTGCATGTTTCACGCTTCCGCGTGAAACATGCAGGCTCAAAGGAAAACCGCGCTCCGAAAAACGCGATTTTGGAGGGTCTGGTGCCACCGATCCCCGAAACTCACTCTGCAACCGCGAAAAATCCCAGTCTTTGCCAGACCTTTCCCACTAAATGGCTCTCATGACGCGGTTTTGCCAGAGCCCGGAATTTCACAGCCGGCAGGCTGTGAAATATCCGGGCTAGCCAGATTCGTCCACGCGCCGGATTATTCAGGGTGAAACTTCTGGGGTCGGGGCACAATCCGCGCCCGCGAACAGCGCCCGAAGTTTCTGGCTAGCGGTCCTGGGGCAACGCGCCCCGCCATCCGGCCTTGAGGGCAGCGGCGATGGGGCCGATCTCGCCCGGCGTCACCGAGGCCGCGATATTGCGATTCTCCCCTGGATCGGACCGATGGTCGTACAGTTCCTTGGCGAGAACATCGCCACCTGGGCCGCGCCACTCGGTATATCGGTAATGATCTGTGCGGATGGAGTATCCCATGGCGTCCCTGCGAGGGAACTGGCTAAAGGCGGCTGTCTTCCAGGATCTCGCGGGTTCATCCAGCAGAGGGGCAAAGCTGAGGCCCTCCAGGTGCGGGGGCTTCGCTATCCCGGCGAGATCGCAAAGTGTCGGATAGATATCGACCAACTCGACAAGCGCGGAGGTGCGGGCCCCCGGCGCCTTTTGGCCGGGCGTGGCGCACAGGAGGGGGGCCCGGCAATCGAGCTCGAAGTTCGTGTGCTTGCACCACATGCCGTGCTCGCCGAGCTTCCATCCGTGGTCGCCCCAGAGGACCACAATGGTGTTCTCTTCGAGCCCCAACCGCTTCAGTTCCGCCAAGACCCGGCCGATCTGGGCATCGGTGAAACTGACGCAGGCCAGATACCCGTGGATCAGGGTCAACGCCAGGTCATCCGGCAACGCGCCCTCCTTCGGGATGCCCTGGTAGTGGCGCAACTCCGACCAATCGGTGGCCGCGATGGGGGGACAACCCTCGGGCAGAGAGGGATTGCCGGCCATCCTCAAGGCCGCGCGATCATACAGATCCCAGTATTTCTTGGGGGCGACAAATGCGAGGTGGGGCTTGTAGAAACCGACCGCGAGGAAAAAGGGCTGGCCCTTGAGTTGGCCGAGGACCTCGACGGCGCGGTCGGCGGTCTCGCCATCGGAGTAGGCATTATCAGGGAGATCGGCACACTCAAATGCGGGGCCTTTGACACGGACCTTGGCGGTGGGCTTGCCCGCCCTCTTGACCTTGGCCTTGGCCGCCGCGAGCAACCGTTTGGTGAGTTCTCGGTTTTCGGTCGTCGCGTAATGAGGCGCCCTTGGGTACCAGGGCGGATCCGACCATGATCGAGGGGCGTCCTCGAAACCGTTGTGGAACACCTTGCTCAGGGAAACGGCCCGGTAGCCGTTCTCCTTGAAGTGTCCCGGCAACGTGGCGATTTCCGGCAGGGCGGCCCTCAGATCGGTCAGGTTGTCGCACACCCGGGTGCTATCGGGTCGGCATCCGGAGAGCAGGCTCGCGCGAGTCGGACCGCAGACGGCCTGCTGGCAATAGGCGCGTTCGAATAGCGTGGCCCGCGAGGCCAGCGCGTCAATGTTCGGGCTCTTGACGATGGCGTTGCCGTAACAGCCCAGCTCGGGACGCAGGTCATCTACAGCGATCATCAGCACGTTGGGGCGCGCCGGCTGGGCCACGCCCGGGGGTCCATTCCACACCGCCGCCAAGAAAAGGAGCCCCGTGGGTAATCTCATGTCGTAATCTTGCCCGCGTCCGGTCCGAAACCGCGAGCAGATTCCAGATTCCCTCGAGAGCACCGCAAGGGCCCTGCAGTGATCGCCACGCTTGTCGCCTGCTGTATGGTATCTTCCTGCAACATGAGGGGTCTCAGGGCAGTGGTTTTTGACATGGATGGCGTGATCGTCGACAGCGAGCCGCGCCACGAGAGGGCCTTCCGCGAGGTGTTCGCCGAGATGGGCCACGCGGAATCGCACGGCATCGATTTCCCCTCGTATTACGGAAAATCGGACCGCTCGCTGTGGCTGGATTTCATCGAGAAGCACAAGCCCCCGCAGCCCATCGAGGAACTGATCGATTGGAAGCAGCGCCGATTTCTCGAGATCATCCGGCGGGAACAGCCCATCTTCGCGGAGGTCCCGCCGCTGGTGGAGAAATTATCCCAGCGGTACCAGCTGGGGCTCGCATCGGGATCGCTCCACGCGGTCATCGATGTGGTCCTCGCGCTGCGGGATCTCCGGCGTTTTTTTCCGGTGGTCGTGAGTGCCCAGGATGTGCCGCACGGCAAACCGGCGCCCGACGTCTTCCTCCGCGTATCGGAGCTGATCGGCGTTCCGCCGGAGGAATGCTGCGTGATCGAAGACTCCGCTGCGGGCGTGGAGGCCGCGCGAAGCGCCGGGATGACCGTGATCGCCATCACGAACTCACTGCCCGCCATCCAGCTCGTCCGCGCCGACCATGTCGTCGCCACGTTTCTGGAGATCGAGAGCCTGCTGGTTCGCGAGTAGATCCCGCGCCTCCCACGAAAGCGCCAGGGGACTGGCGCACTCCATGACGCCTCGCATGTGCCCTGGCAGATTCAGATGCCAGGCAGTAGGAGCCTGCTTGCAGGCGACTCGACTCGCGCGCAAGCGCGCTCCTACGTTCCATTTTCACCCCCGGTGTCGCCCCCGCGCGCCGGGGGCGGATAACGGCCTTCGACCCTGCCCATGCCGAACGCTAAATCGCCCACGGCGATCGGCTGCACCACGCCAGCCGATATCCTCGCCCGCCGTGGCGCTCCCCCTCGCTCACCTGCCAACGCCCGAATCTGTCCGCAATTGGCTTCTGCGGTTTCTGAGTCTGGGCTTTGTAAAAAATCTGGGTATACTCTCGCCATGCGCCATACCCCCTTCGTCCGCCGCATCCGTTCATCCCTGGCTCTTCTCTCATTGGCCGCATTGCAGTCCGCTCCCGCCGCACCACCCAACATCGTGTTCGTGCTGTCGGACGACCACAGCGCGGCCTTTGTGGGGTGCTTCGGCAAGGCGGAGATCCGCACCCCCAATCTGGACAAATTCGCCGCAGAGGGCGTGCGCTTTGAGCGGGCCTATGTCGCCTGCCCGCAGTGCGTGCCATCGCGGGCCGCCCTCATGACCGGCCGATCGCCCGTCGCCATCCAAATGACCCGATTCAGCGCGGCCCTCCCCCGCGAGGTGCCCGCCGCTCCCGACCTGCTCCGAAAGGCGGGCTATTACACCGGCATCGTGGGCCGCACATATCACCTCGATGGCTCCGAGGGGCCGACGCCCGAGACCAACGCGGTGATGGAGAAGCACGGCCTGCGGACGTTCAAGGACCGCGTCGATTTCCTGCACAAGGGCTCCCAGGAAGAAGGCCTGCAGAAGATGGAAGAATTCTTCGACCAGGCGCCGAAGGGCAAACCTTTCTTCCTGTGGGTCGGTTTCAGCGACCCGCATCGGACCCTGGACAAGAATGCCATCCCCCAGCCACACGATCCCGCGAGCCTCAAACTGCCCCCCTATGTTCCAGACACGCAACTGCTCCGCGAGGATCTCGCCCGCTATTGTGACGAGGTCGCCCGGGCCGACCGCGATTTTGGCCGCGTGCTTGCGGCGATCGAAAGACATGGGCACACGGGCGACACGCTGGTCATATTCATGGGCGACAACGGCGGCGCTTTGATCCGCGGCAAAGGCACCCTGTACGAGACCGGCATCCGTGTGCCCCTCATCGCCCGATGGCCCGGGAATCCGAAACCGGGTCGAGTCTGCCGCGATCTCATCTCCGGCGAGGACATCACCCCCACCTTCCTGGATGCCGCTGGCACAGAGATACCAGGATCGATGACCGGCCGGAGCTTCGCCCCCGTAATTCGGGGCGAGGGGGCATACGCGCCCCGCGAATTCATATTCGCCGAACGGGGCCCCCATGGATCGGGCCTGCCCACCAACTCCGCCGCCTTCGACCTCGGGCGCGCCGTCGTCAGCCCCACCCACAAACTGATCTACAACGCCATCTGGCAAATCCCCTACTCCCCGGTCGATTTCTCGGGGGACGCATTCTGGAAGGAAATAGAGGGCATGCACGACGCCGGCAAACTCGACCCGAAGATCGACGAATTGCTGTTCCGTCCCCAGCGCCCGATGTTCGAGCTCTTCGACCTGGCGAATGATCCCCACGAGATGAATGATCTCGTCGGAAAACCCGAAGCCGCCAAGGTCGAGCACGCCCTGAAGGCCGCACTCCAGGACTGGATGATCCTCGAGCGCGACCACATCCCCCTGCCGATCCCGACGGTCAGGGGAAAGGCCAAGGGCGCCGGAAAGAAAAAGCGGCTCTAGCGGCCTGTCGGACCTTGCCAAGTCCGACAGATTCCTAGCCAGAAACTTCAGGCACTGTTCGTGGGCGCGGATCGTGCCCCGACCCAGGATCCGGGCCGGGAGGGTTTTGGACTGCGGTGGCAGAGTCCGGCCGCAGCCGGACGGCGCCACCGCTTTGGCAGCGCGCGAAGCGCGAGCCGGGACCATCGGCTTCGGCTCCGCCGGAGGCAAAAGCGGTGTCGCCGCTTCGCTCTGCCACCGCAGTCCAAAATGGCCCCGCCCCCAGAAGTTCCATCATGAATAATCCGGCGCGTGGACGAATCTGGCTGGCGCTAACTCGAGAATTCAGACACCGAATCGTAGGAGCCTGCTTGCAGGCGATCCCATGCGCGAATCGCGCGCAAGCGCGCTCCTACGTCTCATTTTCATCCCCGGTGGTCCGGCAGCCGCCGGATGGGATCTTCTCACGCCGGGCCCAGGAGCTTGCGCACCTCGTCAAACTCGTGCCGCGCGACCGCGGCCGGGTTGTCCCCGCCGCTGGCCTCGCATGAGAGATAGCCTTTGAAGCCGACCTTCTTCAGGGCGTTGAACAAGGGCCGATGGTCCACGTTTCCCTCGTTCAACGGCGCGCGCTTGAATCGGCCCGCGGGATAATCGTGGGCAACGGCGTCATCGGCGGCGGCCTTCACCATGTCTTTGACATGCACGTGGAAGATCCGGTCGCCCAGCACCTTGACCGATTCCTCGCCGTAGATATCCCCGGTGATGTGAAGGTTGCCCGCGTCATGGATGACCCCGAAGTTTGGCCGATCGACCAGATCGATGATCTTGCGGGCCATCGCAACGGTTTCGCAGTACTGGCCAAAATGGATCTCCGCAACGATCCGCGAGCCATGCTTCGTGGCCCGGTCACATGCCGCGCCGAGCCACGCCGCGACGACGCGCGCCTCGTCATCCCGATACGCGCTATTCTTCAGCCGCCCGGCCGTCACCTTCAGCAGCTTGCAGGACATCCGGTCACCGATGTCCAGAAACCTCTCGACATCCTCAAGCCCCTTCGCCCGCTGCCGCTCGTCGGTGAGAACGTTCCCGCCGAGCGTCGTGTAGATCAGGCAGACGGCAACATTGTGGTCACCGGCCATTCTCTTGATCTCGTCGGCCCGTTCCGCGGAACAATTCAAATCGAGATGATTCGCTCCCATCCCGACTTGGATCTCGATGCCATCGTACCCGATCTTGCCCGCACATTCGATCGCCGCCTCCAAGGGGGAACCCTTGAACATCCCCGAAAACATCGCGATCTTCAGACGGCCGCCCACGTCGGTCGCCCCCATGGCCAATCCCGAAGCCGCCGCCGCGACGGGAATCCGCGCCAGAAACTCCCGGCGCCCCATTGATCGTCTTTCGTTTGAAATCATACAGTCGCTCCTTCAGTTCAGGCCATTGCGGCAGAATTCACTTTCAAAACACCCATCGCGGGCGATGGCTCGCTTTTCGGCAACCCCGGGTGCGAGGCCCTCACCCGCGCCAGGGCCTCGGCCTCGACTTGAGACCGGCCAGCACATCCCTGGTGATCTGCGCGTCCTCGGCAATCTGGAAATCGAACATGCCCGCAAGGACGAAGTCGGCGCCATTGGAGAAGGCGTACTTCAAGGCGTCCCGAGGCGGGATGGCGCCGGCGGCCATCACCTTGAATGCGATCCACGGCTTGGTGACGCCCCTCATGAATTCGGCGGTCTCCTCGGGATTTCCGCACCAGTATCCCGGCACCTCGGAATAGTCGGCCTTCAGGTCACTGTTCGGATGCCGCTCCTGCCGCTGCCTCATCGCCGCGAGTTCCTCCACCTTGGGCGCGTTCGCGTACTTGAGGTGATGGAAGGTCTTCACATAAAAATCCAACGGGAACTTCTCTTTCTCGCAGTGCTGGACCACGTCGAGCCCGTGGCTTGCCACGCCGGCGGGCACCCCACTGGCGCTGATGACGTTCAGCAACTCGCCGACCAGGGCCCCCTTGCCCTGATTTACTAGGGGCCCCGCGAGCATCCCCGGGACGTAGAGCGCGTCCGCGCCGCCGTCGATCAGGCGCGGCACGACCCGGTTGTAGGCCTCGAGATTGTCCACCCGTTTCCCGTCGGTGTCGATCCACGGCGCGATGATCCATTTCATCTTGCCGCCGCGCTTGTCGCGGTACTGCTTGAACAGCCCCTCGATCTTCGGGTCGCTGTGCGTGATGAAGGTATTGACGCCGTTTGCTTCGGCGGCGGCGAACGTGTCGAGTATCTTCTCGTCGGTATTGTAGTGGCGCGAGAGTTCGTTCACATAGCGCAAGTCGCGGCTGTGCATGTAGAACGTGATGTGGTTGGTGCCCAACATCAGACGCCCCAACTCCAGATCACCGATCTTGCCCTTCGGAAGCGCCCCGGCGCCCTCGGGGCCGCCGGTGGCAGCGGCTGCGATCGAAGGCGCGCCCATGGCCGCCGCGGCACCGCCGCAGATCAGCCGGAGGAAATCCCGGCGGTGTGCGACGCCGGCCGGCGTCGCGGTGCCTCGGGGCACGGGTCGATCAGAACATGGGCTCGGGTGCATTGCGTCTCCTTTCGCCAGCGATCCACGAAATCCAATGACATCGGGGACGTATGTCAAACTCACAATTCCGTGGCGCCACTTGGGGCAACATGTTTCAAGGCGTGCGGCCGCGGCGGATGTCAGGCAAACTCCCCGATCGTGAAGACACCGACCTCCGCCCTCCCCGCCATCGCCCTCGCCACCGTATTCCTGTGGGCGGCGGCGCAGTTTTCGCCAGCGGCCTCGCCAGAGCCGACGCGGGTGCCGCTGTTGCGGGCGGTGGACCTCAACCTGGGCGAGTCACAGGAGGTTATCCTCGCCGATGGATCCAAGGCGCGGGTCAAATTACTGGCGCTCGAGGAGACGCGCGACCCGATCCGGGACGCCGTCCGCCTCGCGCGCGTTGAGGTCGACGTCAATGGTCAAACCGCAACGCTGGACTCGGCAAACTACAGCCTGCCCATCACCATCGGCGGCGCGCAGATCGATTGCCCGATCACCAGGGGATACCGCTCGAACAGCCACCGCGACCCGTGGGGGCTGGAGAAAGACGCGCGATTGCGGCTCTGGCCCGCCGGGTCGCCGTGGATCGAGCCCGGCACGTTTGTCTTTCCGCTCAAGCAGCGCTGGTTTGCCAGCGGCACCCAGATGGCCAACGAACCAGTATTCGTCGATGGCGGCGAAGTGCCATCCAACAAGAAGATCTATTACCACAACGACCTGGACTTCGGCGGATGCGAGGGCATGGACGAAGTCGTGGCCGCCACCGATGGCCTCGTCGTGTCCGCGGCCAAGGAGACCCTGCCCGGCTACGAGGAGGCGCCCGTCAGCCCGCGCGGTGACGTCGTCTACATGCTCGACGACCGCGGGTGGTACTACCGCTACAGCCACCTGTTTGAGATCGACACCGCCATCCGCCCCGGCGCGACCATAAGGGTGGGCCAGCGCATCGGCCTGCTCGGTAAAGAGGGCGCCAGCGGCGGCTGGGCACACCTGCATTTCGGTATCAGCAGCCTCCAACCCTCCGGCAAATGGGGCACGCAGGAGGCCTACGCGTTTGCCTGGCAGGCGTACGTTCGACAGCACGTGCCGAAGGTACTCGCGGTCGCCCGCCCCCATCGGGTGGCATGGGCCGGCGATACGGTCGTCCTCGACGGCACGAAGTCCTGGTCCGCCGCCGGGGAAATCAAGACCTTCCAATGGGCCTTCACCGATGGCACCACCGCCGCCGGCCCGCGGATCGAGCGGGCCTATGATCGGCCCGGCACGTACAGCGAGATCCTCAAGGTCACCGATGCCAGTGGCGCAGTCGCCTATGATTTTGCCGTCGTGCAGATACTGGATAAAGCCCACCCCGAGCTCCTCACCCCTTCCATCCAGGCGGCCTACGCGCCCTCGCTGCAGACCCGCGCCAATCAGACAATCACGTTCAAGGTCCGCTCCTTCCGAACGACCCACGGCGGAGAATCCTGGGACTTTGGCGACGGCAGTGCGCCCGTCACGGTCAGGTCCGACGGCTGTGTCAAGGCGCTGGCAAGGGACGGCTTCGCCGTCACCGAGCACCGTTTCGCCAGGCCCGGCGACTACATCGTGCGCGTCGAGCGCAGCAATGAGCGCGGCGACAAAGCGATCGCCCACCTCTGGGTGCCCGTGCAACCATGAGGATCGACCAACGGATAGCCAGGGGGACGCGGTGAACACAGAACCACTGGCGGGCTCGCAGCGCGCATTGATCCTCTTCCCAGTCGGCGGATTGGGCAACCGCCTCCGGGCCACGGCCTCCGCACATATCTTGGCCGAGGAGGCCGGACGCGCGTTCTACCTGAACTGGATCCCCGATCCCACCTGCAACGCGCGCTGGGACGATCTGTTCCTCAATCGGTTCCCGGCTTTCCCCTCCGATATGGAAACGCTGCGCGCGTCCCACCGCCTTCACTGTGGCGACGCACACGGACGGTTGCCCGAAGACACGGTCAAGGCGATCCTCGATGACCCCCGCCCCGTGGTCGCCATCTCCACCGGCCAGCAGCTGCGCCCACCCCACCGCGACGATTTCAAACAGAAGAAGTCCGAATTCTACAGGGCCCTGATTCCGATCGGGCCGATCGAGGAGGAGGTCCGACGTTATCTCGAGCGCGTGGATGTCCCCGCCATGGTGGGTGTCCACATTCGCCGCGGCGACCTGATCTCCGACAAGGGCGCCAACCCCTTCGCCATTTCGCCGATCGGCCTCTTCATCCAAGCCTGCCGCCGGGAACTGGCGTCGAGGCGGGCCCCCGGTCTCTTCCTCTCCACAGACTCCCCCCGCGACGAGCGCGCTTTGCGGCAGGCCTTTGGGTCCCTCGTGCACAGCAGACAGGGCATCGCGCTGGACCGCGTTTCGGTCGCGGGAATCCGCGATGCCCTCGTGGACTGGCTGCTGCTTTCCCGCACGCAGTTTGTCATCCGTTCGTACTTCAGTTCCTTCAGCAAAGAGGCGTGCGCCGTGCGCGGGATCGAATCCCACGTGATCTATCGCGAGCGGCCTGCGCCCCTGGGGTTTCTCTCGGATCTGGCCCACAGGCCGAGATGGCAGTTGGCGCGCGTCCTGTCGGCCATCGCGCGGATCATCCGGCGAAAATTATAAGTGTGGACCGATTCCGCCGGGAGGGCCCGCGGCCTGAGTCTGTCTCAATACCCGATCGTCCCAGGGGGCGTGGCACTTAGATGGACACACCAGTTTTTGGACTGCGGCGGCAGTGCCGCCGCTTTCAACAACCGGCGGAGCCGAGTCGTCGCTTCGCGACGTGCCAAAGCGGTGGCGTTGCCACCGCGCTCCAAAGGAAGGATCGCGCCACGCATGGCGTCGTGGCCGACCGGAGAATATTCTTCAACGGGCTGTTAGCCACCTGGGGTCGGCCGGTTACGGCAACGGCGGCAGCTTCGCGCTGTAGTGCACCGCGCGGTGGCGGTTGTCGTCGAACGCGAAATGCAGCCATTGCCGATCCTTGCTGACGAAACCGTCGGGATAATTGATGCGGCCCTTGGGTCCGTCGCATGACTCTTTGTGGAGCACGCGCTGGTAGGGCCACGTCCTCATGCCATCGAAACTGATCCAGAGGGCGAGCGGGCTGCGGTGCCTCGAATTGGGATTGTGCAGCATCGCCACCGCATCGCCACCGAGCGGATAGAGCGTCGCCTTGCTCCCCGGATTGGGCACTTGCGTGATGGACGCAAACTCGGGCCACGTCCTGCCGCCATCCTTGGATTCCGCGCGATAGAGCACGCCGCCGAGGCCATCCGCGCGGATGATCATGACGATGCGGCCATCGCCAAGCTCCACGATGTTATTCTCCGCCCATCCGAAGTAGCGGTCGTTCGGCGTCAGGCGGATGTCGCCATGCTCGGCCCAGGTCTTCCCACCATCGCCACTGATGAGAACGCCGTTGCGCGGGTTGGTGAAATCGCGATCGAGCGGCGCGCGATCCCGCTGGTCGTCCGGCCCGACGTAATGCTGGAAGGGCAGCATGATGCGGCCATCCCGCGTGACGATATGATTGCGGATGAACGTGCGCTCCCTGAGCCGACCCGGGACTTCCTGGGGCTTGCCCCAAGTCTTGAACGAATCATCGCTCGTGAGGAACCACGAGCGCCAGTCATTCGCCCAGTGCTTGGAGTGCGTGGAGAAGAACAGGGTGCATCGCCCATCGCGCACCATCAGTTCGGTGGGGCCCTGGCCGATGGTCTTGCCCTCGCGCGGGAAGCCCACGTCAAAACGCTCCAGGGGCGTCCATGTCCTCCCCTGATCGGTGCTGCGCGTGACCCCCGTGTAGTTCAGCGGTGACGGTTCGGTGTCGCCGCCGGCCAATATGAAGAGGATCCATGTGCCATCGGGCAGCTCGCGCAGGGTGGTGTCGCACACCATGCTGTTCGGCTTCACGCCATCGTAAGGGACGCTGCTGCGGTCCTGTTTCGCGTCCCCGGACGCCCGCGCGGCCCACTTTGCGTCGGGCCGAATGGATTTCGGCACGACGGGCGCGCGCGCCTTGTTGACCAACATGCGCGGCCTCGCACCGGGCGACACAAATTTGCCCGCGCGCACGTCTTCCTCGCGAAATTTCGCCAGCATGATCTCGGCGTCCGTGTGACGGTTCCAGTCATAGAGGATGTGGATGAGGCCGTCGGGGGCCTGGAGGCCGTCGGGATACGAGACCTCGGCGCGATCATCGAGCAGCAGCCCCCTGCCCCATGTCTTGCCATCATCGTCGGAAAGAAATGCCATCATGCTGGAACGCCGTGGCAGGCGCACATCGATCGGGCCGTTCTTCACTAGGAGCAGATTGCCGGAGACCAGGCGCCGGATGAAGAATCGCGCGCTCACGTTCTGGATCGCGGATGTCTGCGGCTGGCTCCACATCCGCCCCGCGTCCGTGGAAAAACTCTCGCTGATGCCTTTCTTGGTCCGCGCCAGCATCCAAAGCCTCCCGTCTCGCAACTCGACGATCATGTGTTCGTCGAAGTCCGTCTCGGGAAACGCGACGCCGCCGCGCCGCGTCCAAGTCTTGCCCTGATCGGTGGACGCGAAGACATTGGCCATGCGGATGGGGTCGAGATCGTGGTGCGCGTCCTTGAGGATGGCGGGCCCGATCCGGTCGCGCGTCCAGAGGGACACGGGCAGTAGCCAGTCGCCGTTGGACAAGACCGTGGGCTTGTTCAGGGTGCACCCATCGGCAAACCGAACGGGTTTCGACCACGTCGGCTCATCGGCATCGGGATTCTCGCAAGTCATATACCAGTCGCCGCACCGGCCATCGAAATAGCCGAGGCTCTGATCAAAGAAGAGCCACAGGCGCCCCGACGGATCGGTCCAAAGGTTGCCGACGAGGGCGCGGCGCTGCGGCGCGTTTGACGGATCGGTCGGATCGATCACCACCCGGGGTTTCGACCACTTTGCGCCGCCATCGTCGCTGGTGGCGAGCATGAAGAAACCGTTCGGGCTGTCGCCATTGCCCACCCAGCACGCCCAGAGGCGACCCTTCGGCGTGCGTTCGATGCCAATGATCATGTTCCCGACCCGCACCCCATCATCGTACTCGGGTCCGGGCGCGGTGTTTACCACTGGCGGCTCAAGCGCCAAGTCGAGCATCGCCTTGTCCTGCGCAACGCACGCGGCGGAAACGAGAAATACGAATAGTGGCAATGTTCGCATGATCAATCCAAGGGATCGCTGCATCGGCCCAGAATGCCGGTTCGGCGGCCCGTTGAAAGACATCTCCAGTCGGCCACGACGACACGCGGGGCCCGATTCCGCCGCACCACAAGACGCGGGACATCGTCCAGGATGCTGGACAAGGGCGCCAGCTTATGGGGTGCGGCGCGCGATCGCGCCGCTCTTGCGAGCCAACGGAATTTTCGAGCTAGATCCCATGCCTGACTTAACGTTTTCATGATAAACAAGTTACGCTCGTAAATATTTCACGACTTGCGTCTTACTTCAAGTGAAATTCCTCTCGATCTGGTACCCGTTAGCAGCCTTTGGCAATCCGGCTGTCATATTCTGTCATGGGGCTTGAGGGACGTGGGCACATCCGTTGACGCGCCGCATACCTGTATATGCGCGAGGGTGATTCCAGGGGCTTGTCGCTTCGGGTGGGTGCCTGAAGGTGCGGCGGGATCTGTTCCCTGCCGTTGCGGCCATCCGCACAAGACCGTGGGAAGCGCGCGCCCGGGAGAATCACCAGATGAATGATGGCGACGCGAGGAAGACGGATGGCGGGGACAATGGGCGCGAGACTGAAACACCCAGTCGGCTGTGGAAGGTGGCGGACGTGGCGGCCTACGCGCGGTGCAGCCCGCGGACGGTGGGCAACCTGATGGTCGCCGGGCTTCCATTCATCAAGCTCGGCCATCTGGTGCGCTTCGAGCCGCGCGCAGTGGCGAGGTGGATGGCGGGCGAGCGCAGGTAGCGGGACTGGGGGTGCCCCGGCGTCGCCGCCGTTCATTGCGCAATGAACAGGAATGATACATCCGTACACCCGCCGGCGGACGGCCGATGGACGGACCGGGACGCCGGCTGCGCGATAATACGCATGTATGCGCACTCCTGGGCCGGGGGCATCCGCGGATCGGCCGGATGGGCCGCCGGTGCGCCCCGGTGAGGGCCCGGTGAGGGCCCGGTGGCCCGTCCGTCCAGAAACCCACTTATTGGACAACCTCCCGGGCACGTCGTTCCGTCGTCCATCTTGTCTTGTCCAATAACCCCCCTTTAGGGGGGTATTGGACAAGTGGACGACGGGCGTCCAGAAATCCTTGGACAAAGAATTCTTGGACAACGCCGCGGGGGGGGGCGGGCCTCAGGGCCGGGCCCGCGAGTACGAGCCGCGGCCCTCTTTGAGGATGCGGCCCGCCGCCAGGAGCCTCGAGACGATGGCGTAGAAGGTCTGGCGGCTCCTGATGCCGTGGGCGTCGGCGACGGCCTGGAACCATTGGCCGGCGCTCATGCCGCCCTCGTCGAGCAGTTCGAGCACCTCGTCGGCGGGCACCGACTCGGGCCGGCCGGCCCTGCGCAGCCTGCCGGCGTCCAGGGCGGCGGCGGGCCGGAACAGGGGGAAGTCCCAGCGGACGACGAATGGCTCCATGTGGGGGAAGTTCCTGAGCGTGGCCTCGGCGGTGTAGCAATAGGGCTCCTCGTGCGGGGTGAGGGTCAGGATGGAGTCCGGGTCGCGGGCGTAGACCCCGGAGCCGCCGATGCGGTCCATGGCCTGCTTGGCGGCCTGGTTGCCCTTGGAGAAGTGCGCGCCGAAGACGGCGGCGGCGCCGGTGACCGTCGTGAGCCGCTCGACCTCGTTGAGCAGCAGGGCGACGTCCCCGGCGCGGTTATCGTCCCTCCCGCCCTGGCACTTGTAGATGGGGTCGATGATGAGGAGCCCATAGCCGCCGTCCCTGGTGCGGGCGATGATCTCCGGGGCCAGCGCCTCCAGCGGGGCGGCGTGCCCCCGCAGGCCCCAGACATCCAGGGTGGCCGGGCGGATCGGCGCGAGCTTGGCGGCGGTCACCTCCCCCAGGCGCCGGGAGAAGAAGTAGTCCTGGATCTCGAAGTTGATGTAGAGCACGCGGGCCGGCGAGGTCTCCAGGCCCCACCAGGGCAGCCCGGAGGCGACCGAGACGGCCAGGTCGGTGAGCGCCCAGGTCTTGTACGATTTGGATCCGCCGCCGATGACCATCTTGGAGCCTCGGTGCAGCATGCCGCGCACCAGCGCCTGTGGCTCTGGTTCCCGCCCGTGGCGCGCGAGCACCTCGACCGCGTCCAGGATCGGCGGCAGCGCCGGGCGCTGGCCGGGCGGCCCGTCGCCCTCGGCGGGCAGGCCCTCAAGCCTGGGGGTTCGGTTGAGCTGCATCGCAGACCCCCGGGTCGAAATAGAACACGCACTGGCGCGATCCGTCCTCGCGCCGCCCGTCGGGCACCCGCACGAACTGCGAGCGGCCCCAGGTGGCCGGGTCCGCGCCCAAGATCACCGCGTGGCGCATGAAGCGCCGCAGGCCCCCCTCCTCCAACCCCGCGGCGACGAACCAGCCGTGCAGCGACTTGCCCCCCGAATGCACCGCCAGCACCAGGGGCAGGAAGCCGGAGAGGTGCGCGAGGATCGCCGCGTGCGCGTCGGGCTCGCCGCGGTCGAACTCCACCACCAGGAACCTGCGCGGCCCGGTGTTGTCCAGCGTGTGGGCCGATGGCAACCCGTCGCACAGGCGCCGTCCTGCGGGGGCCGACATCGGCGAGGGCACGATCAGCGCCAACTCCGAAAGCAGCCCGCGCCACCCCTGGCGGGGGCGGGTCTCGAAGCGCCCCTTGCTCCAGCCGCAGCACAGGAGCGCGTCGGCGGGAAACAGGGCATCGATGATCCCCTCGGTCTGCGGCAGCTCGTCCGGGAAACGGATCGGGGATGCCTCCCAGAGGTCCACGAGCCCGAAGCCGCCCGCGGCCGCGAGCACCGATTCGATCCGCGCCGCATCCGGCCTGGGCCATGCCGCGGCCGGCGGAGCCGCATGCGGCATCCCCGGTCGCCACGCGCATCCGGCCGAGCCGTCGATGGCCCCCAGGATCTCGTGTGCGCCGACCGACCGGCCGCAGCCGGACGATGCCGCGGCGAGCAACTCGGCCATCTCGGCCCTGTCGTCGTAGAAGCCGTGCAGCAGCCGGGCGCAGCGGAACAGCCAGCGGTGCACGCCCTCCCCCGATCGCGGGCACGCCCCGAGCATGTCGCGCACGAAGCGCGGCAGTTCGCCCGGATCGTTGACGCCGCGAGCGTTCATGTGGACCCCTCCGTCCCCATCGGATGGTCCATTCCCGGCGGCGGGGTCGTTGCGGTGCGGCCCCGCCGCCTCCTCTCCCAGGCTTGCAGCGCGAGACCTCGGCGCATCTCGCGCAACCGCGGCCCGCGCGGCCGAAGGCCGAACTCCCGCGCCAGCACCCCGGCCCTGTGGCTGATCGCCGCCGCGGTGCAGCCGGCCCGCGCCGCGCACTTGCGCATCGAGTCGCACTCCGCGCCCAAGACGACGCGCCACGCCAGGAGCGTAACCCTCGGGTTGCCGCGCACGAAAGTCCCCGCCACCCGCTCGACCACCCGCAGCAGATCGATCGCCCGCCGCGGCTGGGGCTCCGGCTCGATCTCGTCGACCGGCGTGCGGTTGTCCGCGGCGACCGGGGCGCCGTTCTCGTACCAGAGCGGCTTCACTGGGCACGCTCCTCCCCGGCGGCCACCCCGAAGCGGCCCATCAGCGCCTCGCGGACCGCGATCGGGTCGTAGAGGTAGAGCCGGCGCGTCACCGGCACGTACGGGATGAGCCTGCGGGCGACCATGTCGTCCACCGTGCGCGGGCAGATGGAGAGCATGGCCGCGAGTTGCTTCCGCCGGACAAGGATTGGTTCAGTCGTGGGTAGTTTCATGCCAGCAAAGCCGTGTCAACCGGGGGCAGGCTTCCGGACCGGTGGCAGTCGTACCAGAGGCACCCCCGGTGCGGCGGTGGTCCCGTTCATTGCGCAATGAGCGGCGTGGTGCGCGAGTCCGCGAAACGCTCGCAACGGAGGCGGTCGGCGACCCTCGACATGGAAGCCTAAAATGCCCTACGACGAACCGGGGCTATCTTGGGTCGCCCGGCGATCTCCGACGCGTCCTGGGCCGATCTGATGTTCCAGACCCCTCATTAGCGTACATTTCGCGGAGGATCTGATCCTTGATTTTGGCTCAAGAACGCGGCCGGAAACGATCGCGGTGCCCGGCCCGCCCCCCGATGCCTCCCCGGCGATTGCGGCGCGTCCGGGATCGCCAAAGCCACCGTCTGGGGCCGTTTTTGGGCCGCGCCACGGCGGTTCACGAGTCATCGGCGGCGCGATCCCCGCGCCCGCGAAATCCGCGCCGGGCCAAGGGCCGCGAGGCATGCCCGCGATGTTGCCGGATGGGACATGCGGTTGACGTCGCGTGCCCTTGCGTGCGGGTCCGCGCCCCGGGGGGACCCAAGCAAAAGGATGATCGCTCGAGCCAGGGAGGCGACGATGGAGAAGAAAACGACGAAGCCAGAGATCGCCGCGCTGTGGACGGTGCGCGACGTTGCGGCCTACGCGCAGTGTGGGCGCCGGACCGTGCGCAACCTGATGGCGCAGGGAATGCCCCACATCAGGCTCGGTCGGTTCGTGCGATTCGACGCTCGGGCCGTGCTCGAATGGATGAACGACCGGTGGCGGTAGCCCAAACCGATCAGACCTGGTGCCCCACGGGTCCTTGGGGCGCAGCCCGATGCACGGACACGAAGTGCAAAGGCCGAGAAAAGCGCCAAAGACGCTCCCCGGATGCCCCGGTTTTTGGAGCATACTTTACACTTCCAGGGGCATGAGTCGCAGCTTGATTGCCCGTGTGGGACGTTGGGATAACCCGCTTGGGTGGAGATGGTTGCGGGCCGCGTCAAGGCCTCCGAAAAGCCCGTTTTTGGCCCCTGGATGCCCCCGAAAAAGTGTAAAGTGAGAAAACGTCCTCCTCATAGAAAAAGGGAGGGGTGGCGCGCCCCAGAGGACTAAGTAACTCACAGAAAAGATTGCTTATAACAAACGGCGCGAAGTCACACGTCATGTCTAATCGGCGGCGACCTTTGGATAAATTTGGTCGAACGTCGCACCTCAGTGACCTGAGTCTTGCGAGGGTTCGGCTGGAGGCGCTCGTTCCGTCTTTCCTCTCTCATTTTGATGCTCATTGCCCAAGCGAACCCACTTCACTGGTATAATAACCATATTAATCGTACCGTTCGTGAATGTTCGTGATGTGGGCGTGTAGTCGGGAGAGGAAAGCCGGTCTGGTGAGTTTTGCTGCGAGTCGCGGCGTAGTCACGCATGCTATTTTGTGCGCGTTGCGTTGCTCCTTGCCTTTCGTGTTTTTAGCCTGCAAATGCCCACAATGAGCGAAATTGTGCCCGCACCCCACATGGGCAAGTAGCCTCCCGAGAATATTATCAATGCGAGCCCCAGTATGATCTCGAACATTATGGCCTCTTGTTTGTCAGTCTCTTGTCCTGAGACGGATTGTAACAACATTAGACAATTGCTGGCCGTATGTAGGGGGCTCACCCGATCCGGATTCGAGCAGAGTGTATAGCGCAAGCCGGATCACGACAACCTCACTAGGCTCCCCAGCGCCAAACAGTTTCATTGCGTTGGCGAGTTTGACAGACTTTGTTATTTCGTCGAGAGGGAGGTTGCTTGTCGGTTGCGCCAATACCGCGATGTCTGCAGCGCTTTTGGCTCGCCGCTGCTGACCTTCAAACTCGTAGCCCACGAGAACCTTGTCCGGTGCATCGATGGCCATTTTCTTATATTCGAGTGTGAGTGGCGTCTGAGTGTTATCTGCAACTGTATCGGCCTGCTTCCATGATGGAATCAACTGAATTGCGGGATTCGTCATGTCCTGAAAAGTGTAGCCAGTCTCTTTCGGAGGGTCTCCGTGCTTTGCTCCCTTGCTGGTCATCAATCGCATGGCAGGGTGATTCTCGACACCGCCTTTTGGGGGCGCGAGACTGAAACCCTTGAGCAGGTGGTCCAATGGCGTTTGCCCTTTCTTGTCCTTGGCGTTGATATCTGCGCCCATCTCGACAAGAGCGACAACTGGCCCCATGTAGCTATTGTCCCCAAAAGCCTCAGAGGCTGCGCCATAGGACCAGACCATTCCAAGTGCTGCGTGTAAGGCCGTTTCACCGGCCGTGTTCTTCGCGTTGACATCCGCGCCCTTTCCGACAAGGAGGCGTGTCATTTCGGCGCTTCCCGTCTCGAACAATGGCGTATTCCCGTCTTTGTCTTTGGCGTTTACATCTGCTTTGTGGTCAAGAAGAAGTTGTGCAATCGGCATCTTCTGCGGAGTAGTTGAAACGCTCTGACCTGACACCTGCGCACCGCCTACAGATGAGACGGTGAGCGCACCGCCTTTGATTACGGGAGTATCTTGAACGGCAATGAAGAGGGCGGTCTGACCCTGGCGGTTTGTTGCGTTGACAGAAACGCCAGCGTCGAGAAGTCGACGCACCGCAGCAAGGTCGCCCTTCTCGATTGCGGAAAAGAGATCCTCTTCAGGACTTGGGCGCTGAAATCCAGGCAGCGCGAGAAGCAGACTCTTAGCTTCGTCGGTGCGCGCAATGGAAAGTGCTGTCTGGCCCGCACCAGACCTCCTGTTTGGGTCTGCTCCTGCATCAAGCAGGAGTTTCATGATATCCAGCATACCCCCATGAGCCGCCATCATCAGGGGTGTTGCTTGATTAATCCCGAACATCAGTTTCTGTGGAGCATTCACGTCAGCGCCTGAGGCAAGCAACAGTTTCACAGCCTCGAGCTTGTTGCGGTTCACTGCCTCATGGAGTGGCGTTTCGTCGTCGTCACTCTTGGCGTTTACATCGGCCTTGGCATCCAGAAGAAGCTTCGCGACGTCAGGAAACGCAGCGCCAGTGATCAGTGGGGTTGCGCCCTCGTTGTCGCGGGCATCGACTTCAGCCCCTGCAGCTATGAGAAGCCGGACGCACTGCGTTTGCCCCTTGTCCGCGGCAAACCAAAGCGCCGTTCTGCCGTCTTTGTCTTTCGCCTCCAGATCAGCTTTGGCGTCAATCAGTGCTCTCACTGTTTCGTGATTGTCTCCAAACCATGTTGCGTACATAAGGGCCGTCTGGCCTAGGTTGAAGTCACTACTCATCTTTGCATTGGCGTCTGCTCCCGCGGCCAGAAGAGCTTTTACAATCGCTGTGTTGCCCTTACTCGCCGCCGACATAAGTGCGGTATTGCCACCGCCATCTGCGGATTTCGCGTTTGCGCCAGACTTCAGAAGTCTTTCGACGGTCACCAAATCGCCCTTCGATGCTGCTTCCCGAAGGTCATCATTGGCAAGCGCGATGCACGTATTCATTGTCATGAGACCGCACGCAAGTCCTACCGTGAACCGATTCATCTCCGTTCTCCTTCCTGTAGTTTGCCGAACCGACGGCGCTGAGCGAACGCCGCCACAGTATTTACGCATCCACCGAACACCCTTTGAGCGGCGGTTCGCTCGACTGCCTAGGGTGCGCCCAGCCTGGGCGCGTTGCAAATGGGGTGCAAGTCCCCTGTAGACTGCACCCAGATATGGAAACATGACGAGAAGCAACAGCTGAGGTGAAACTCTGGCCGGCCAACCGGGCGGCTGGGGTGATCACAAGTACCCCGCCGCCTTGAAGCTGAACCAGCCCTCGGGGAACGCCGCCGATGGCATCCAGACGATGAACTGGCTTAGGGGCGGATGTGGAGGCAAGGATGCGTTGGCGAGTGACGCCGGGGGCGGCGAGGAACTCGCCCGCAAGGTTGATGTGGGGTTTGTCCGATTGGCTCACGGAAGTACCTGGGCCTTGTAGAAGGACGCGGGAGGATTGGCTGGGGAATCGGTAAAGCTGCTGAGCGATGTCGTGGCCGCGTTGGTTGAGCTGATTCCCCGCCAGGAACCGGGGCTCAGGTTGGTGCTGGAGAGCACGAGGTAGCGTTTTCGCGGGACGCTGGTCCAGACCAGGTCCACGCCGCCAGTCGGCTAGCGGGTGATGCTGAGCATGCGGAACAGCGACTCACGATCATCCGGGTCGGTCCCGGCGATGGACTCGCCAGAGTCGGGCATGCCGTCGCCGTCCGTATCGAAATTGCCGTCGCTGGGAACCCACGGATCCCGGTACGCCAGCTCCCAGCCGTCGGGCATCCCGTCCCCGTCGGTGTCCGCCAAAGACGGGTTCAGCCCGTAACGCGCCTCCCACACGCTCGCCAGGTCGTCCCCGTCGCCGTCCACGAACTCGTCGGCGCCGATGTCGAAAGCGGCCCCAGTCGGCCGAGATTCCCCGTCCATGTCTATCGCCGCCGCACCGATCAAATTCGTTCCCGCGTCGATGTTCTGCGAATCCCTCGACAGGTGCCAGTCGAACACCGCGTACCTGCACCCAGCGGTCGCAACCGCCGTCATGTCGCCCCAAACCGTGATGGTCGAAGCCGTATTGGTGACGATGTAAAAATGGAGCCACTGGTTTGTATTGGGGTTGAGCGCAATGCCCGCGAGGGCTCCAGGTATGAAGCTATTCGAAGGATCGCTCAGGGTCGACTGAAACGAATTGGAATCGTATGAGATGGCCGCAGCCCAGCCGCTTGGCGCCACCATGAAGTCCGGCTGCCAATCGACGTTCCCATCGACGAAACCAAACTGTCCGTCGCTCACACGCGTGTTGATGTCCGCTGCGGAAGTGTAAATAGTCGCAGTATCATAATCAAAGTATCCTCCACCACAGTTTTCGATTATATTATTAAAACAAAAAGACGGATCGGAATTCTGTCCTATCTCTCGGATCCCTGTACTCGAATTGCGCCATATAATATTATTATCGATTTCAACGCTGTGTTCCCTATAGTAATGGTTTATCCCAATACCGTCGCCCGCGTTGTGGGCGACGGTGTTTCCGGCGCAAACAAAGGTTCTATAAGTCCAGTCAGAACTTGGAACCACAAGTGCCGTGGATCCTGTTGGGGCACTGTTGCCCACAAATACATTGTTGAATAATGGTTCTACAGTGAATAATGCCGAGGCGTCCTGCGCATTGTTGCCGACAAAAATATTACGTTTAAAGTATGCGGAATAACCGTTAGCCGCCGCGCCGCCCTGTCCGCCAGCGCAGTTTGCGGCGAAGACATTGCAATCAACCCGTGGGCCCGAAGCGAAACCATCTACGAACAATCCACCTCCAGATAACCTAGCGGAATTACATGAAATTATATTCCGCTGAACCTGTTCTTGGTACGATAGACTGCATAGGAGTCCGCCTCCATATCCGTTGGAGTGGTTTCCTATGATCCGATTATTATTCATTTCGGCAGACCAATAATATAGAAACTGGACAACATGTATCCCGGCGCCTCCACCCCATGTGTTGCCCCACTCCCAGGTTATGTTATTATGAGAAATGTGATTATCGTATATGAGTGGAACTGAATCCATAACCAAAATGCCGCCGCCCCTGACTCGCCCGGTGTTATGGCGGATTGTATTGTTTAGGATAATAGCGGAGGAACCTGAGTTAATATACAGGCCGCCTCCTTTGGTGTCCGAGTCCTCGTACGGAGCCGTGTTCGATATGATGGTGTTGAGAGCGATGATGGGATTGTTCCATAAGCCCTCTGCCATTATGCCAAGGCGCCCGCGCTGGACCGTGAATCCGTCAAAGCGTGTGCGTGGGGATGACGCGGTGACATTCGTGCCCACGCCGCCACCGTCGATGATTGATGGGAACGTGTGGATCTCGCGGACCCAGGTTGACGGTGCGAACCCGCCGTAGAGGGATATGTGTGCTGGAAGGGAAATCCTTTCGGGATAGGTGCCGCCTGCCACGCGAATGGAAATTGGAATGCGGGCGGTGGCAGTCACATTTGTCAACGCGTGTCGGATGGTGCCCCACGGGTTGCCCTGGGAGCCGGTTCCTGTGGTGTCGCTTCCCGTCGTCACGCTAACATGGCGGGTGATGGGTGATTGCTCGAGGATGGAGATGGAGTACTGGGTGCCGGCGCCGTTGGCGTCGCTCGTAACATATTGGCGTGACCAACTCTTGATGGCAAGGTGGTAGTCATCGGTGTGCTGCGGCTGGAAGGCGATCCATGCGCCGTACGAGTCGTCTTTCTGTGCCGCGAGGAGCATGCCAGAGGAATCCGAAAGGGTCACATAACTGACGGCGTTCGAGCCGTAGTCGGCCGTCCTGATCAGGTACTCCATGCCCGCGACGCCATTGAACGTAAAGTAGTCGATATCCCCGGCGGGACAGACGTTGTGGAATTCCTTATTGCCGTCTGTGGAAATGGCCTTGGCTTGAGTGAGGACATCGTCATCCTCGCTGAGATCGGCGACATCGCCGTCGAGGACCGTGAGGTTGCAGTTCGATATGATGTCGCTGGCGGTAGCAATGAGAAGCGTTGCGTCCGCCTCGCGGGCTCCGTTCGCATAGATCTGGGGGAGGAAGTCAAGGTCGCGGTTGGTGACGATGGTATTGATTCCGGCCCACATGGCCACCTTTGGCAGTGGTTCGACTCGCAGAATGTAGGCGCCGGGCACGAGGCCGTCGATGCGGTACTGGCCGTTGGTGTCCGCGTAGCAGGCGACGACGTGGGCGAGGTCGTTGGTGAGCCGCGCCACCACGTGGGCGGAGGGCACGGCCTTGCCGTTGTCCTGGCGTCGGACCTGTCCGGAGATCGAGCCGAATGTTGTTGAGAACGTGGGGGCGGGATAGTAGGCGGCGACGCCGGCCCTATCGTCGGCGTAGAGGCTGCGGGCGGCGAGGCCGTCCGGATTGTTCTCTGCGAAAGGGTACATGGTGGCGGGGTAGGGCGCGCCGACTACCGAGTGGGACAGGCCGATGAAATGGCCGATCTCATGGGTGATGACGGCCTGCAGATCCATCTTGCCGTACTCGCCGGTCACGCTCCAGTTCGCGGTGGTGGAGAGCTGGATGTCGGCATCGAGCACGGTGCCGGAGGGATAGGTGCCCTCGGGGATGTCGGGGTCCGGGTCGGTCCCGCCGAACGCGTTATTGGTGCCGGTGAAGGTGTACTGGTCGTTGAGGACGAACTGGCAGGTCAGGCCCAGGACCCCGGAGGGCAGGCTGCCGAAGCCGACGATATTGTCCCCGTCGAGCTTCGAGCTGGGGGGCAGCGAGACGATGTTGGTGCCCGAGGGGTTGTTGGTGGTGATGCCCCCGTAAGTGAAGCGGATACGGGTCTCCGGCACCGACTGCCACGTCGCGAAGGAGTTGCTCACGATGCCCCGGAACTGCGAGGAGTTCAGGCCCGATAGGGTCGAAGCGGTGAAGTTCGTGCTGATCATCCAGGGGATGCCGTTGGAGAACGTTGCGGAATCGTACTCGCGCTGGTTCCAGAGGGTGTTGACGATGTTCGTGCGAGCATCTCGGAACTGGAGGTTTCCGTAGCCCCAAGCGGCGGGTGGTGACAGCCAGGGGAGGCAAACTGCCCAGACGGCCGCGGCGCTGACCAACCGAAGATGGGTGTGATGGGTCCTCATGGCCCTGCCCCTTTGGTGCCGCCGGCCTGCTTCCGCTTCTCCTGCTCGGCCTTGATCTTGTGGATGCGCCCGAGGAACCCCTCGAGGCTCCCCTCCGGGGCCGGTTCCTCCTGCGCGCCCGCGGTGTCTGGGGCGACCGCCTTGCCGTTCTTGTCCACCCAGCGGACACCCTTCACGGGGAGTTCAAAACCGACGGCTTTCTGGCCGGTCTTTGAGTCATCCGCCACGGGCAACTTGCCCTGCGACATCCCCACCACCCGGCGGAACTGCTTCTTGTCCCCGAAACGCTCAAGGAAAAGCAGCATGTCCTCGCCCACGGCCATCGTCTCTGCGCCGGGCACGTGCATCGTGACCGGCAGCGGTTCCTTCACGCTGCCGCCGAGGGTATAGACCTTGATCTTCTGACCGCCGGCCGCGTCGCCCTTCGCCCCGTGGCTCACCGCGATGGTCGAGATCGTGAAAATCCGCTTCTCGATCCAGGCGGTCTCTTTCTTCTCGCACTTCCCAACCACGATGTCGTTGGCGCTTGAGATCAACTCATCCAACGAGAGCTTGCGGATGGTGGTGGCCTGGGCGCTGTCGGGCGCGAACAAGTGTGCCAGCAGGACCACGAACAGAACCATGATCCACGGGGCATGCTGATTTGAGGCAAGAATTGCCTTCGGGCCAACACCATCATCGGCAGTGCTCGACCCGCAGTCACCTCCCATGAAATCAGGTTGAAGGCCAGCCTGTGCGTTTCAAGGAGAATTAATGGACGCGTGCCACCGAGTTCTTACAAATACCCCGCCGCTTTGAAGCTGAACCAGCCCTCGGGATAGGCGGTGGATGGGGCGCCGATGATGACGTGGTCTCGGGGGCTGCCGGTTTCGGAGAACTTGCCGGATCAAGTCAGGTGGGCTTCCGAAAGCCCGCACCGAAGTGGCAAGTTCAACTTGTCAGAAAGCTCAGCGGTAACGTGAACGTTACGCCTCACCGGATGACGAACCCGTCGCGGGTGAGCCAAACGGTGGAGGCGATGGTTCAGCAAGTTGTCCTATCGACCTTTGAATCCGCGAAGATAAGGTATTTCCGTCTGAAGATACCGATCAATGAACTGCCCGGCATCACCCATCAGACCCGCGAACGGCGCGCCCTGTGTCATGCCCACCATCTGGATCTGTTTTCTGACGGACTTCGCTTGAGTCCGCAGATTCGGGTTGCGGCACTGATCCAGAATCTCCGCTGCCCCTTCCAGATCGCGCTCCTCAAGGAGCGCAATTGCCCGCTCGATTAGCTGGTCGTCTTGCCCCTTCTTCTTAAACAAGACAGACAGCCAACTCATAGTAGTTCCTCCGTTGCGTTGTTGAGCGCCTCAGCCATGCTTTGCGTATGGTGCACATTCGGACCTACTGTATGCCGACTCCGCCCAAGAATGCGCCACACTGCGGACACGACACGCGAAAGGAACGTTGGTCGGAACTGAACGCTATACCTCCGGCCGCAGGGAAAGAATGGCCACAGTTCGTGCAGCACATTGTCGCCTTGAGAAGGCGGGGCACTGCTGGCTTGTTGCTGTTCTCTATGGCGGCTCCGAATTTGAACAGGATCTCTGCATTGCGCTCCTCCGAGGTCTGACGACCGAACAATCTGCGTAACCACTGCATCTGCTTTCTCCTTGTTCTGTGTCTACGGACCGACCGGCCGTATATCCCGGGCGCAAGCGGTTATATTGACCCACAAAAAGCGACCAGGATTGCCCGATCCACAATGTAATTTTGGCCGGGCGGCGAGAAAGGTCAAGCGTTTCCGCTGCTCATGGAGCCTTGCTGAACGGGGCTTGGACTACCGATTCTTGCGCCAGGGTGATGAGGCCGTATAGCACGGGCGGGAAAAGCGGCATATCGGTGGCATAGCAAGGGTCCGTCGGCATTCCGCCAGTGGGGAGTGTCCATTAACGCCCGGCAAAAGCGGCTATTCTGTGGTGCTGCAAAGGCGGCTTATCTGTGGCTTTGCAAAGGCGGCCCGCGACCTCAGAGGTACCCCGCCGCCTTGAAACTGAACCAGCCCTCTGGGTAGGCCGTCGAGTGTGACCCGATGATGACGTGATCGAGGAGCGGGACGTCCAAGATCTTGGATGCTTCCCGCAGCGCGCGGGTGATGCGGATGTCGGCCTCGCTCGGCTGTGGGCATCCCGAGGGGTGATTGTGCGCGAGCACGACGGAATAGGCGCGCCGTGAAATGGCGGGCGCGAAGACCTCTCTGCTGTGGATCAGGGCTTGATCCAGCAGGCCACGGGAGACTTCCTCTACAGCGATCAACTGGAGCTTGGCGTCGAGCAAGACCACGCGGGCGGTCTCTTGCTGGAGCTGGCGCAGTTCGGGGCCGAGGAGGTCCGCGATGCGGGAGGCGTCGTCGAGCTTGACGGCGGCGGCGCGGCGACGGGAGAGACGGACGGAAAGTTCCACCGCGGCGCGCAGCCGGGATGCTGCGGCGGGGCCGATGCCGGGGATCGATACGAGATCGGGGAGCGTGGCGCGAGCGAGGCGCTCGAGGCCGCCGAAGCGGAACAGGAGACGATCCGCGGTGCCGGGGTTGCCGAGGAGCGCGCCGACGAGTTCGGCGTCGCTCAGGGCTCCGGCCCCGGCGGCGCAGAGCCGTGACTGCGGGTCCTGGGCGGATGTCTCGCGGAGCCTCATGGGGAATCCTCGTTGGCCCCCTCGGAAAACGCGTTTATCGCCGTTTTACGGCCGGTTTCCATCGCGGGGAGGGTTGGGATGGGGGCGCTCACCACTGTTCCCCCAGTTCCTCTGGCCCCCGGTCCCGGAGCCATTGCCCCACTGTGAAGGCGTCGCCGCAGGTGGCGATGAGCCTGCCGTTCGTGGTCACGCGGCCTGTGAGGCTCACGTCCTCGCCGCAGATCGGGCAGAGCCCGTTGGCGGGGAGCCGCAGGCGGCAGCGTTCGTGGTCGGTCGTTTCGGTCTGTCTCATGGATCGTTCCTTTCGTGGTTTAGTTGCTCAGGTTCTCGGGGAAGCGGTTGCGGCGGCGCCGGGAACCGTTGGCGTGGTCGGCCTTGGCGGCACGGATGCGGGCGATCTCGTCGAGCAGATGGGTGGCGGTGACGCGCCATCGGGCAGGTTCGGGGTCGGCGCTGCCGGCGTGGATCGCGTTGAGGCAGGCGTTGAACAGGTCGCCGCCGGAGAGCCCGCGTGCCTCGGCGGCAACTGCCCGCAGGTCGGCGTCCACCCGCTCAAGGTTGGGGAGGTGGGCGCGGAGAATGGCTTCGCGCATCGCGGCGTTGGGCAGCCGGAACTTGATGTGGCGCGCGATGCGGCGCAGCAGGGCCGGGTCGTAATTGCCGAACAGGTTCGTCGTCGTGATCACCACGCCGCCGAAGCGGTCCAGCTCCTGCATGAGCGCGTTGCGGTTCTGGTTGATGGATGTGGAGCAGCTCTCGCCCACCGCCACGCGGCGCGAGAGCAGGGAGTCGGCCTCGTCGAAGAACAGGACCGCGGCCTCCTCGGTGGCGCGGCGGAAGGCCAGGGCTATGTGCTTGGCGGTGTCGCCGAGGTACTTCGAAATGACCGCCGGGTAATCGACCTGATAGAGGGGCCTCCCGAGCCGTTGGGCGATCCCGAGCGCGGCGCGCGTCTTGCCCGTTCCCGGCGGCCCGTAGAAGTTGAGGATGCAGCGGCCCGACTGCGGCTGGATCTCGCTGATGCGCCAGACCGCCTCCAGTTGCTCGCGCATCAGGACCGCGCGCAGGGCGGCGTCGATCTCGCGTCGGGCCCCGTCGTAGAGGACCAGCCGGTCCAGATCGTGGCGCTCCTCCGGCTGGATGAGGATGCCCACGTCATCGGGCGCGGGCTCGCGCCGCCTCCGCCGCGGGTTTCGGTTGTCGGTGCTATCCGCACCTCCGTCCTCCAAGGGATCAAATTCTGCTGCGTCTGGCATGTCGTCGTTCTCCGTTTCGGTTTGGGTTGGGTTTCGTTGGCTTCGGTGCGGCTTCCGCCGCATCGAGGAAGGTCTGGAGGTCCAAGAGGGCCGCGCGCACGTTGCCGCCCGAGCCCACGGCGATCCGCTCGGCCACGTCGGATGGGATGCGCCATCGCGCGCGCAAGAACGCGGCGATCTCGTCGGTGGCCGGGGCCTCGAGGCGGATCGCCTGAAACCGCGACTGGAAGCGGTCGGTCAGGGCCGAGAGGTCGAGGTTGCTGGTGGCGATGAAGGCGCGCCCCGCCGGCATCTTGTCGAGGTAGGAGAGGAGCAGGTCCTGCGCGTCGCGGGAGGCGCGGTCCACCTCGTTGACCAATACCACCGACCAATCCCCGAAGAGGTTCCCGGCGTGGGCCAGCGACGCCATCCACAGCCGCACGGTCTCCGCGCTGACCATCTTGCCGTTGGCCTCCTCGACGCAGAGGGATTGCCCGCCGGTCAGCTCTGCCGCGACCAGTTCGGCGATCGTGGTCTTGCCGACCCCCGGCGGCCCGTAGAGCAACACCCGGAGGTTGGATGTGGGGGACTGGCGCAATCGTCGCGCCTTGCGCAGGAGCGCCTCGGCCACGCGCGCGGGCTGGCCGACCAGGTCTTCAGCGGTACTCGGTCGGAAGGCCATCGGTTCTACGGGTACTGGTTTCATCGGGACCATCCTTCCCGCCGGATGCGGGCCTTGAGGGTGTTGAGCGGGACGTTGAAAAGGGCCGCGGTCTGCTTGGGGCTGCGGGTCCTGCGGTAGTGGGCGCGGATCTCTCGCCAGTTGGGTCCTGTGATGGCGCGCCGTTGGGCCGCGTTATCGCCCGTTATCGCCGCGTTTGCGGGGGCCGGGGTGGGTGGGGTGAAGGCGTCGAAGCGGTTTGCGGATTGGGATGCGTTGGCCGCGCCTGTTCGCCCCCGCGCCGCCTCAAGGGCCTCCACCCTCGCGGTCAGGGGCGCGAGCCGATGTTCGACCGCCGCATCCAGCAGCCGGGGAACGTCCACTCGTCGCCTCGGCCCGCGCAGCGCCAGTTCCGCCGTCCTGGCATCGACGATCTCGCGGAGGATCTCCAGCGGGATCTCGGTGATGGAATAGACGATCCCGACCAATGACTCGGCGCGGAGCCGCTCCTTGAGTTTGGCCCGCGCCTCACGGGGGCAGTTCGCGCGCACCCGCTCGTCGAAGACGATCCGCCCGCCCCTCGACGCCAGCACCTTGAACAGTCTCATAGGTCGCCCTCCCACAGGCTGAGTTGCTCGCGGCGTTCGCCGCCAAATCGGCGCCGCGTTCTGGTGGGCTCCGTTCGCCGCACGAACGCGGTGTTGGAGACCATCATCCCGTGCCACCGCACCCAATCGCCGAAGAGGCGCGTGCGGTCCGCGTCCACCAGCGCCCAGCGGCCGGGCAGCGTCTTGAGGAAATCGGCCCCGAGGCACCGCACCGCCAGCGCGGCCGCGCGCGTGTCGCTCATGGGCCCCGGCGGCTCAGCGCATCGTCCCAGCCGCAGCATCCGCTCCAACCCCTCCTCCCACCGGCCCCAGGTCCCGTTGTGGAATAGGACGCTCTTCGCGGTGCCGTAGATCTTCGCCTCGGCTTTTCCCGTGACGGGGAAGGGATGGCAGAGCAGGGGATCCTCGCCCCCGACGCTGGCCCACCGGAAATGCACGACGGCCTCCTCCTCGATCTCGGCAAGCATCTGGCCGACCTCGTCGGCGCAGAGGTTCTTGATCCAACCGATTCGGCCGTCTTTCTCCCGCCACGCCACGCCAGCGCCGTGCGGATTGGCCCGCTCGCAGGCCAAGAGGGTTTCCGCATTGGGCCGCACGCCCTTGGGGCACACCAGTATCACGCACATATTCGGTAACTCTCCCTTTCAGATCGCCGCCGCCGGGAACTCCCGGTCGAACTTCTCGCAGAGCCGCCTTGCCACCTCGGCGTGCGCCGACCATTGGTCGTGCAGCCTCCCGAACAGCCCGAGGGCCACGGGGCGGTTGCGCCCGGTCCAGCCGAGGTAGTTCCACAGGAAATCCAGCGACTCGGCCGCGGAGCGGGTCCGCGACGCCTGCAGCTTGTTCCGGTTGAAGGCCCCGAGGCACTGGACCTCGGCGGCCCGGCGGCACAGCCCGAGGACGGTGGCGAGGTGGTGGAGCACCTTGAGCCGGTTGGTCGTGCCGGCGAACGCGCGGAACTCCACCACCCCGGCGAATCGCCCGCCCGCGCGGCGGAACGCCTTCTTGAAGTTCACCATCCCGCGCCCGCAGGAATCCGCGGCGCTGGCCTTCGCGTACTCGTCGTCGCTCTGCACGACGCGGCGCATGTGAAAGGCCACCTCCGGGGCAAGTGCCGCGCTGTATCGGTTGGCGTGGCGCCCGGCCCCTGTCTGGCCGTAGATCGCCTTGGCGTGCCAGTGGGCGATGTGGGCGAGCCTGCGGATGAACTCAGACGCGGCGCCCAGGTCGTCGGTGCCGATGACGCTCTCGATCCCCACGGTGATGTGGCAGCCGCAGGAGGCGTTCACCGTGGCCCCGATCTCGCCCATCCAGCCCATGAACTCCCACAGGGCCTCGACCCCGGCGGCGCCGTTGAGGATCGGGGAGACGAATTCGCAAGGCCGCTGGTCGGGGCCGTAGGTGATGGACCCGTCCCGCTCGGCCCTCCACTGCGCCAAACCAAAGCGCGGGGCCGCGGTCACCGGGGTTCCCGCGTGGTACCCGCCCACCGCGACGCCGCTAACCGCGGGCACCCGCGTCTCCAGTTCCACGCCGAAGCAGATCGACTCGGCCTTGGGATCGGGCGGCCTCACAGGGCACCCCCGATCACCGCGATGGCCAGGAAGAGGACCAGCGCCGCGATGAGCGCCGTCCGCACTTCCTTGAAGAATGTTGTTTCCATGGCCTGAACCTCGTTCGGCCGGCCCGCGTGAGTCCATCCGTTTTGGCGCACCAAATTTGTCGGCCATTTGTCGCGGGATAACTCCGTTGGCGCGAAAGTTGATGGCACG
>JAKQKQ010000135.1 GCA_029560585.1 Verrucomicrobiota bacterium
TGGGAAAGGTCAGGCAAAGACTGGGATTTTTCTCGGTTGCAGAGTGTGTTTCGCGGATCGGTGGCACCAGACCCTCCAAAATCGCGTTTTTCGGAGCGCGGTTTTCCTTTGAGCCTGCATGTTTCACGCGGAAGCGTGAAATATGCAGGCTAGCGGTGGCCACAACCGGTCCAGACGGCATTCGCCACGCCGCACCGGCCTTCTGTCTACGGGCCTTCGGCAGCGTATCGTTTCGCCTCGGCCAACAGCGCCCCCACGAGCGCCGAGGGCTTCCCCACCCACAGGGCCACCATCTCGATCGGATCGAAACCCCGCAGCTCCAGCACGCGCACGTCGCGATGCCGCACGATCGCGGGCTCGTTCACGCCGAGGCCGATGCCGTAGCCATTCGCGACATAGTGCGTCACCAGCTCGAGTGAGCTCGTCACCACGCCCGGCGGCCAGTCGACCCGCCAGCGTTTCAGGCCCTGTCGGAAAAGCCTGCAGATGCTCTCCGTGGCGGGCAGGCTGATCAGGGGCGTTTCGATGCGGTCCTGCCCCCAGATCTCCTCCGCCGACCGGATGCCCGACTTCCGGTGGACCAGGAGCACGAGGGGCAGCTTGCGCAAGCGAAGGCAGCGCAGGCGCGCGGGCGGCCTTTTCTCCAGCGGGGTTATCGCCACATCGATCTCGCGATTCTCGAGCCACGCCTCGAAGTCGGGCTGAAATCCCGACCGCAGGGTGAGCCGCAGATTCCGAAAGCGCCTGCGCAGTGGCTCGACGATCTTCGGAAAATGATCCCGCAGCACGATCTCGGACGCGCCCACGCGCAAAAGCGGTGAAGCGTGGCCGCGCAGTTTGGCCTCCACCGCCCCGAGGTTGCCGAAAAACGGCTCCACGAACGCGTACAGTTCCGCGCCCGCCGGCGTTAGGCTGAACGGTGTCCGCACGAACAGCTTCAACCCGAGGTCCTGCTCCAGCTGCAGCATCTGGCCGCTCACCGCCGGTTGCTGGATGCCATAGGGCATGTGCCTCACCGCCCGACTGATCCCACCGTGCCGGGCCACATAGTAGAACAACTCCAGATGGTGGATGTTCATCCGCCCAACAGCCTCACCGGAAATCGCCCGGCCTACAAATCATAATTGTGCCCCATCGGCAGGACCGATGCCGCCCATCGTCTTTATCGATTAGCGCTCGCCGACGACGCCTCGCAGGTTGGAAGTGTATGAAGAATGCCACTCCAGCCCCCGGACACCATCACCCCCGCATCATCGCCCTCAACCCCCTTTTGAGTTAACCCCCATGAGAATCCTCCTAATCCTCCCTGCTGCCGAAAACGTCCGCGTCACCCGCGATCGCCCCTCAGTCCCGCGTCGCGCCATGCTGCGATTCAGCGTCCTGCCGCTCACGGCCGTCGCGGCCCTCACCCCCCGAGAGCACGAAGTCAAGATCATCGACGAGAACGTTGAACCCATCGACTTCGGCGCCGACTGCGACCTCGTCGGGCTGACCTTCATGACGGCGCTCGCTCCACGCGCCTACGAAATCGCGCTCCAATTTCGCGCCCGCGGCAAGATCGTCGTCGGCGGGGGCTATCATCCGACGCTCTGCCCCGGCGAAGCCATCCGACACCTCGACGCGGTCGTCGCCGGCGATGCCGAAGGACCATGGCAGCGGCTGCTCGCCGATGCCCAGGCAGGCAGACTGCAGAAAGTCTACCGCCAAGCGCCCACCGATGCGCCCTCGTCGGAAACATCGTTTTCCACGCCCCCGCCCCGCCGCGAACTGCTCCAACGCACCGCCCGCCACTATATTACGGTCAACGCCGTCCAGACCACGCGCGGCTGCCGACACGGGTGCCGCTATTGCTCGATCACCACGTTCCACCAACGAACCCATCGCCAGCGACCGGTGTGCGAAGTCCTGGAGGAACTCAAGGGCATCCCCCGCAACTTCATCTTCGTCGACGACAACATCGCCGCCGACCGCGCGTACGCGGCCAGCCTCTTCCACGCGATGATCCCGCTGCGCAAACGCTGGGTGTCACAATGCTCGATCGATGTCGCCGACGACCCCGGCTTCCTCCGCCTCATGCGCGACGCGGGCTGCCGCGGGCTGTTCATCGGCATAGAGACGACCGATCCCGACAACCTCGCCGCGATGGGAAAAGCCTTCAACTGCAGCGCCAGTTACCGCCAGCGCATCTCCCGAATCCGCGGCTCCGGTATCGGCATCGTGGCCGGCATCATCGTCGGGCTGGATCACGACGATCCTGGGGTATTCCAGCGCACGCTGCGCTTCCTCGATCAATCCGGAATCGACGCCGCGCAGGTCAACATCCTGACGCCGCTGCCAGGCACCCCGCTGTTTCAGGACATGTGGGCGGCCGGGCGCGTCACCGATCACGACTGGGGCCACTACGACTTCCGCCACGTCGTTTTCAGGCCGCGCGGCATGAGTGCCGAGGAACTCCAGGCTGGCGCCGATTGGCTCTACGCCCAATTCTATCGGCTCGACCGGATCATTCTTCGCTTCGCGCGAACCTTTCTCGCGGTGGGACCGCTACCCGCCCTCCTCGGGCTCAGGCTCGGGCTGACATACCGATACGACAATCGGCGCGAGCAAATCGTTGGACGGAACCCCGCCATGCGATGGACGCGCCGCGCCGCCCTCTCGCCTGCCGCGGCCGCGGCCTAACGGCCCGTTGAAAAATCCACACCACAGCCGCGCTGGGTATGGGAGGGACGCCGGCCCCGGCGTCCGCATCCCACCGGGCAACGAAAGGCATCTCTCATTCGCGGCCCGCGAGGCCGCGGGCCCCCTCGGTGAAATCGGCCCACGCGCGCCACCGGAGGGGCTTTCAACGGGCTGCTGACCCACCCCCCTCAACGGCCGCCACGACGCCGCAGGACGTGCCCCAGCTTCCGGGCCAGCTCCTCGATGTGGAATGGCTTCGCCATCGCCGCCGCAAAACCGTATTCTCGATAGTTCGCCAACACCGGATTTTCGGAATAGCCCGAAAACGCGATCGCGGGAAAATCTGGGGCCACCTCGCGCATCATCTTGACGACATCCTCGCCGCCGGGGCCCCGCGGAATCGTGAGATCCAATATCGCCGCATCGAACGGCTGGCCACTGTCTCTCGCCTCCTGAAAAGCCGCCATCGCCTCCTCGGCGTTCCGGGCCGGGTGACCATCGTATCCGAGTCGCCGCAACGCCTTGATCATCGTGAGCCTCACGCCCGGCTCGTCGTCCATCACCATGATCTTGCCCTTGCCCTCGCGCAACAAGAAGGAGGTCGAGACCAGCGCACCCTTCGGCGTGGTCTCCTCGCGGACCACCGCCCGCGCCTCGGCAGGGAGGTAGATATCAAAAGTCGTGCCCACCCCCGGCTCCGATTCCACCATTATGAGCCCTTCGTGCTTCCGGATGATCGAATAGGCCGTCAGCAGCCCCAGCCCACTGCCGTGCGACTTCGTCGTAAAATAGGGATCAAAAATCTTGTCCATCACCTCCGCCGAGATGCCCACGCCCTCGTCGCTCACCCGCACGTACACGTATTCGCCCCCCTCCAGGGAAGCGATCTCGCCGTCGGCCAGCTTCTGGTTTCGCGCGCGCACCCGGATCGTGCCACCCTGCGGCATCGCCTCCTTGGCGTTGATGATCAGGTTCGAAAGCGCCTGCACGATCTGCCCCTCGTCAATCATTACCGGCCAGAGGTCGTCGGCGCACGCCACCTCGCCAACGGATTTCGAACCGTGGAGATTGAACTTGACCGTCTCCTCCAACAACCGCGCGAGCCGCACCGGCCGGCGCCTTGGCGCGCCCCCTTTCGCGAACGTGAGGAGCTGTTTTGCCAGTTCCGCGGCGCGCTCAGATGCCTTCTCCGCCTCGGATAACAGCGCCACCGTCGGCGCATCCTCTGGCGATTCCATTTTTGCCAGGGAAATGTTGCCGCTGATGATCAGCAACAGGTTGTTGAAATCATGCGCGATCCCGCCCGCCAAAAGACCGATGGACTCTAGCTTGCTGGACCGGATCATTTCGGCGTCCAAAGTCTGGCGCCCCGCCAGATCGGTGAACACCCAGACGCTGCCCGCGGGGCGATCGGTCCCGCGCGCGATGCTGTCCACGCGCAAAAGCATGTAGCTGCGTCGCCCCCCGGCCACGTGCATCGTCACTTGCCCAGCCCACGATCCGCCTATGTGGAACGCCTCCTTCGCCCCTTCCATCGCGCCCCGCTCCACGAACCGGCTCTCCAGGCCGCCATCGCCATCGAGCGAGGTGCACGCCTCTCCAAACGCCATGTTGAACGCCGGATTCCTGTGGGTGATGGCCCCCTTGGCGTCAGTGATGCACACGGGATCGCTCGTGCTCTCCACGGCCCGCGCCACGGCGTGAAACTTTTGCTCCACCAGGCGCCTATCGCTGATATCCACCATGAAACCCCGCAGCACCCGCTCGCCCCTGGCATCCGTGCCCAGCGACTCGACGTGCCGCACCCACACCGTGGAACCATCCCGCGCCACCAGGCGATACTCCTCGTCGAATTCGCCCGCCGACGCGATCGCCGATCGCCGATTTTGGATGACGCGCTCTCGCATCTCCGGGTGCAGCCGGTCCTTCCAGAAACCTTCGACGAGCCAATCGTCCGGCGGATACATCAGCAGTTTTGCCGCCTGGGGCCCCACGTACAGGAAACGGTGCGTCGCGACGTCCGCTTCCCACGGAACCGCCTTCGTGTTCTCCAGCAGCCGCCGATACCTGTCCTGGCTCATGCGCAGCCGCTCCTCCGCAAGCTTCAGTTCCGTGATGTCATGCGCCACCAGAAGATATCCCGTCCGCTCACCCACCCTGAATGGGTGGCACACCGTCTCGGCATAGATGATCGAACCGTCCTTCTTCCGCTGCCGCCAGACCCCCGCCCGGGTCAACCCTCCCCCCAGCCCCAGGATGAACTGCTGGAGCGCGGGGCGATCCTCCTCAAGGTGCAGATCCTCAATCCGCATCTTGAGCAGTTCGGCGCGGGAGTACCCATAGCGCACCACCGCCCCGTCATTGACGACGAGGAACCCCCCGGTCTTTCCATCAAACACCAGGCACGCCGAGGGATTCGCGTCGAACAGCAACCGGTATCGCGCCTCCGATTCCAGGAGCGTTGCCCGGCTCATTCGCTGTTCGGTGATGTCCCGGCACGCGGATTGCACCTCCGACAGCACACCCTCGCCGCCAAGGATCCCGTGATCGGTCCTCAGCACCCACGCGACAGCGCCCGCGGGGCTCACAATCCGATGTTCGCACACCACCACCAGATTCCCCGGACCCAGCTTGGCCAGATTCGCCTTCACCAGTTTCCGGTCGTCCGGATACACGAAATCCAGAATATCCGCCCCTACCACTGACCCCGCATCCACCCCGAATTTCCGGGAAAATGCCCTGTTCACGAAGGTGATCCGGCCCAACACATCAGACCTCGAGACCATCTCCGTCTGATCATCGACCATGGCCCGGTATCGCAGTTCGCTCTCCCTGAGCGCCCGCTCGGCGGCCCGCTGCCGGGTGATCTCCCGGAAAACCAGCGCCGCCCCGCCCCCTTCGAGAGGAGCGCCCCCCACCTCGCTGACAAACCATTTCCCGTCCTTCCGCTGATTGGTCACCTCGCCACCGCACGATCCCTTTTGCCGGAC
This sequence comes from Verrucomicrobiota bacterium, assembly GCA_029560585.1. Lineage (GTDB taxonomy): Bacteria > Verrucomicrobiota > Verrucomicrobiia > JADLBR01 > JADLBR01 > JADLBR01. Next base: position 5,670 of record JAKQKQ010000135.1, read on the forward strand.
AAGTTCGTAGATCCGGACCCCCTCCCCAGGTTCCGCGAACAGTTCGTCCATGCAGTGACCAAACACCTCGTCCCGCGTCCACCCGAAGCCCGCCGCCGCCGGCGCGTTGAATCCGATGATCCGGCGCGACCCGTCCACCGCCACAACCATGTCGCGCGCCACATCCAGCATCCTGCGCAGCAACGCCTCCCCCTCGGCATCGCGGCGCATCCCCATCCTCAGTCTTACTCGAAGCGCCAGGGCGTCGGGATCCACGGGCCACGCAACAAAATCATCCGCCCCCATCGACAGCACTGCCTCCCCCTTCGTGCCCGAGACATCGTCCACCATCGCCACGATCGAAACCGCCTCGCGCACCCGCTCGCAGAACGCCCTCAGGCCCGCCCCGGCCACACCCACGTCCAACACCACCGCCCCCACCCCGCCAGCCGAACACAGCGACGCCGCCTCCTCTAAGCCGCTGCACACCTCCGCCCCCATGCCCGCCGTTCGAAGCGCCGAAACGATCCGGCCCCGCAACAACCCGTCGCCTTCGATCACGAGCACCCGCTCCATTGCCATTTCCTAATCTATATTAGCGCGGCTAAACCGTGTAGCCAAGGCTCGGGATAAGCCCGATTCGCGTTTGCGTTGCTCGCCGGCGCCCCCATGATAACCCCCTCATGATCGCGCCCGCGGGATTCCCAGGCGAGTTGACAAAAGCGATGGAGGCCTTCTTCGGGCCCGACGGCGCACTCTCCCAAGCCAAGAATTTCGAACTCCGCCCCCAACAGCGGCAGATGGCCATGGCCATCGCGTCCGCCCTCGCGCAGCGCCATCACCTGATCGTGGAGGCGGGCACCGGCGTCGGGAAAAGCCTCGCCTATCTCGTCCCGGGCCTCATCCATGCTCTCGACCACCACACTAAGATGGTCGTCAGCACCCACACCATCAACCTCCAAGAACAACTCTTCCACAAGGACCTCCCGGTCACCAGGCGCCTCCTGGGCAGAGACTTCAAATACGTGCTCATCAAGGGACGCCAAAACTACCTCTGCCCCCAGCGCCTTGCCCGCGCCCTGCAGCACGCCCCAGAACTCGTCGCCAGCACCGAAGCCGCCGAACTCGCCCGCCTCAGAGAGTGGGCCGCCACCACGACCGACGGCAGCCTGTCGGACATCGCCCCAGAACCCGACGCCAAAGTCTGGTCCCTTGTCTGCAGCGAGCGCGGCGTCTGCACGCCAAAGACATGCGCGCCGCACAACTGCTTTTACCAGCGGGCGCGCGCCGCCGTCCTCGGGGCCGATCTGGTCATCGTCAATCACACGCTCTTCTTCATGCTCCTCGGCGACCGGGAATTCGGCGCAGACGACAATGGCTATCTCTTCGGCGACGATTTCGTCGTCTTCGACGAGGCCCACACGCTCGAGCAGGTGGCGTCCCGTCACATCGGTCTCGCCGTCTCCCAGGGCTCGCTCCGGTATAACCTCCATCGCCTCTACCACCCCCGTTCCCAGAAGGGCCTCCTCGCCGCACTCCGCCAGGGGGAGCCCGTCCCCCTCGTCGTCGAAGCCCTCGAATCCGCCGACCGCTTCTTTTCATCCGTCGAGGCCTCCTGCTCCTTCGAGAAAGGCGGCGACTTTCGCGTCCGGCGTCCAGACATCGTGACCGACTGCGTCTCGGGTCCCCTCGCCAAACTCAATTCCACTCTCCGCCAAGTCGCACAGCGCCTCGAAAACGACGAGCAGCGCGCCGAACTCAATGACCTCAATCGCCGCATTGCGGAAATCCGCGAGGCCCTGGGCGAATTCCTCATGCAGCCCGACCCGGACGCGGTCTACTGGGTCAGCCGGGAGGGCCGGTTCCAGACGAATCTGTCCCTAAACGCCGCCCCCATCGACCTCTCGTCGCACCTCCGCCAGTTGCTCTTTCGCGAGCGCGCCGTCTCGATATTCACCAGCGCCACGCTCTCGGTCGGCCGGGGCCTCGGGTACTTCCAGTCGCGCGTCGGCGGCGAGTCCGCCGAAACCCTCCAGCTCGACTCGCCGTTCGACTACGACCGCCAGATGCAAGTCTTCATTCCCCGCAAAATGCCATCGCCCCGCGATACGGGCAACTACGAGGACGCCCTCGACCATCACATCCGGCATTTCGTCCGCATGACCCACGGAAAAGCCTTTGTCCTGTTCACAAGCTACCGCCTGATGAATGCAATGGCCGACCGCCTCCAGGGTTTCTTTGAGGAACTCGGCACGCGCTGCCTCGTCCAGGGATCGGGTCTCCCGCGCCACGAGCTCCTTCGCCAGTTCCGCGAGGATATCGATTCCGTGCTCTTCGGAACGGACAGCTTCTGGTCTGGCGTCGACATCCAGGGCGAGAGCCTCAGCAACGTCATCATCACCCGCCTCCCATTCGCCGTCCCCGACCACCCGCTGATTGAGGCGAAACTCGAGACCATCCAGGCGGCCGGCGGCGACCCGTTTCGCGAATACTCTTTGCCAGAGGCCATCCTAAAATTCCGCCAGGGCGTGGGCCGCCTCATACGCAGCTCGCACGACACCGGCATCCTCGTCATCCTCGACAGCCGCATCCTCAACATGAGCTACGGTCGCGCTTTCCTAGATGCCTTGCCCAAATGCCCAACTGAAATCGTCGACTGATTCGAGAATTCAGACACCGAATCGTAGGAGCCTGCTTGCAGGCGATTCAATCGCGCGCAAGCGCGCTCCTACGTCCCATTCTGATCCCCCGTGATGCCATCCCGTCGCCCGGACTCCAGATCGGAAACGCGCCCGAATGCCGGTCCGTAACACCCTGCGCCGCAATTTGTTAATAGTGCATGCGGAGTCCCCAAATCCGCTGGACAATGCCCCCGATAACGCCAGAATTTTTCGATGAGTTCCCCAGAGGTCAGCACCGATCCGTACTCGTACGACGCATCGAAAATCGACAAGCTCGAGGGCCTCGAGGCCGTCCGCAAGCGGCCCGGCATGTACATAGGGCACACGGACGAGCGCGGCCTGCACCACTGCGTCTATGAGGTGCTCGATAATTCCATCGATGAACACCTCGCCGGTTTCTGCACGCGCATCCGCGTCACCCTCCACATCGATGGCTCCTGCTCCATCGAGGACAACGGCCGCGGCATCCCCGTCGACCCCCATCCAAAATTTCAAATGCCCGCAGTCGAACTCGTCCTCACCAACCTGCACGCCGGTGGAAAATTCGGCCAGGGCGCCTACAAGTACTCCGGTGGCCTACACGGCGTCGGCGCCAAGTGCGTCAACGCCCTCTCCGACTGGTTCGAGGTCGAAGTCTCCCGCGAGGGCAAGGTCCACCACATGGCCTTCGAGCGGGGCAAGACCACGAAGAAACTCGAGATCATCGGAAAGTCGAAGTCCACCGGAACCCTCATCACGTTCCACCCCGACCCCGAAATATTCGCGGGCTCCATCCAGTTCGAATTCGACCGGCTCGCCAACCGGCTCCGCGAGCTCGCCTTCCTGAATCCCGGCCTCGAACTGCTCCTGATCGACGAGCGCGTCGAGAAAGACAAGCAAAACCGGCAAGAGAGATTCTTCTACCGGGACGGCGTCAGCGAATTCGTCAAGCAGCTGGCCAAGGCCAAGGCCGTCCTCCACCCCAAACCCGTCGCCATCGAGGGAACTAAAGACGACATCATCATCGAGTGCGTCCTCCAGTACAACGATTCCTTCAGCGACCAGTTGCTCTGCTTCACCAACGCCATCCCCAACCCAGACGGGGGCACCCACATGTCCGGATTCCGGACCGCCCTCACCCGTTCCATCAACCAGTACGCCAAGAATAATAACCTGCTCAAGGACAAGGATCCCGCCATCTCTGGCGACGATGTCCGGGAGGGGCTCGTGGCCGTGCTCGCCATCAAGCACCCCGACCCGAAATTTGAATCCCAGACCAAGGTCAAGCTCGTCTCTCCAGAGGTCGAGGGCATCACCTCCTCGGTCATCTACGAGGGCCTGATGCAGCACTTCGACGCAAACCCTTCAGTCGCGCGAAAAATCGTGGACAAGAGCCTAACCGCCGCCCGCGCCCGCGAGGCCGCCCGCAAGGCGCGCGACGCCGTCCGCAAAACCGCCCTCACCGGCGGCGGCCTCCCCGGCAAACTCGCCGACTGCTCCGACCGAGATCCCGCCAGCACCGAACTCTACATCGTCGAGGGCGACTCGGCCGGCGGCTCCGCCAAACAGGGCCGCGACCGCCGCTTCCAGGCGATCCTCCCCATCAGAGGAAAACTCCTCAACGTCGAAAAGGCCCGCCTCGACAAGATTCTCCACAACGACGAGATCCGCACGATGATCACCGCCATCGGCACAGGCATCGGCGATGGCGAGGGGGAGGGCGCATTCAACATGGATCGCCTCCGCTATCACAAGATCATCATCATGACCGACGCAGATGTCGATGGTTCCCACATCCGCACCCTGCTCCTCACCTTCTTCTTCCGTCAGATGCCCCAGCTCATCAAGACCGGGTACGTCTACATCGCGCAGCCGCCCCTCTACAAGGTCACTCGGCGCCGACGGGAAGAGTACGTGGACGACGATGCCTCGCTCAACCGCATCCTCATCCAACTCGGCAGCGAGGACGTCCGACTCCGCAACCTAGCCAATAAGAAGGAATTCTCCCAAAACCAGTTGGCCGAGATCCTCGATCTGCTCGAGCAGATGGACAAGTACCAGAACGCGCTCTCCCGCCACGGCGGCGATTTCGAGGCCTTCCTGGCCTCGCGCGACAAGAAGTCCCGCTCCCTGCCCCAGCACATGGTGCGCGTCCGCGAGGGAAATGAAGAGTCCGTGCACTACCTCCAAAATGACGAACAGCTCGCCGGATTCGCTCAAGAGAATGCCGACCTTCGTCTCTTTGGCGCCGAGGAAGAGGAGAACGGTAACGGCAAACATGCCGCCACAAAGGGCGATGTCTCCAGGCGCGCATATCACGTCCCCCTCACCGAGGCCAAGGCGATAGCCACGCTCTTGGACAAGCTCGAGAAGAAGGGCCTCGCCGTGGAGCACTACGCCCCCCAAGACGAGCCCCTGTTCGAGCTGATCGAGGGAGATGGAGACAACCAGAAGGCCGCCCCGCTCCACTCCATCCCCGAAATCCTCCGCCGCATCCTCGAAAACGGGCGACGCGGCATCCAGATCCAACGTTTCAAGGGACTCGGCGAAATGAACGCCAAGGAGCTGTTCAAGACCACCATGGACCCGGAGAATCGGAAACTGCTCAAGGTCGACGTCGTCGATGCCGTCGAGGCCGAGACCATGTTCACGACCCTCATGGGTGACGAGGTGGCGCCCCGCCGCGTGTTCATCGAGGACAACGCCCTCAACGTCCGCAACCTCGACATTTGACCCCTCCCCACCAGGGCCGCCAGACCCGCCGGCTGACTCGAAAATTCAGACACCGAATCGTAGGAGCCTGCTTGCAGGCGATTCGAATCGCGCGCAAGCGCACTCCCACATCCCATGTTCTTCCCCGGTAGCAACGCGCCGCCCGGGGCATAAAATCTTGCCAGGAACTTCAGGCCGCTGTTCGCGGGCGCGGCTCGTGCCCCGATCCAGGATCCGGGCCGGGAGGGTATTGGACTGCGGTGCCAGAGTCCGGCAACCGCCGGACGGCGCCACCGCTTTGGCAGCGCGCGAAGCGCGAGCCGGGACCATCGGCTTCGGCTCCGCCGGAGGCAAAAGCGGTGTCGCCGCTTCGCTCTGCCACCGCAGGCCAAAACGGCCCCGCCCTCAGAAGTTTCACCCTGAATAATCCGGCGCGTGGACGCTTTTGGCTATCGCCGCCCCCTCGCGCCGGGGGCGGCGCTGACCTGATACTTCACGCCGCGCCCCCGCTACGTCCCGCCCGCCAACAGCCCCTTCAACTCCGCCACCCATTGCACGAAATCCGGATGACCCGGATTCTGACGGATCAGGGCCATCATTTCGGATATCGCACGGTTCGGCTCATCGAGGTTCCTGATGTCCATTGCCCGTTGCCATTGCAGCTTGGGCACCGTCTCCGTCTCGAAACGGTCCATGCGCATATCGAGGCCGCCCTTGTCGACCTTCTCGCGCTGCCGTTCGATCCGATCATCCCAGCACTGGATCAGCTTCGGATCCTTCTTCTCCCGGTAATGCGGCATCAGCACGGAGTCGATCAGGCCATCGATGTTGCCCGGGGTCGTCCCCCATTCCTTCGCCCCCTTCAGGTAGGGCTCGATGCGAAACATTTGGACGATCGGATCGTCGGCGCCAATGGCATTGCCCCAGATGCGCCATGCCTCCTCGTCCTCCATGAGCTTCTGGTCGCCCAGGATCTCGTTGACGTACCGCTCTAGCTCGGGAAACAGCGACTCCGGTGACTCGCCCGCCGAAATCCTCAGCAGCATGGTCAGGTACCGCAACCGGAACTGCATGCCCAGCTTGAACGTCGAGCTGCCGAAGACGTCCTCCTGCTGCTGTTGGTTGCGCGCGGTCCTCCGGGTCGCCGGACCCTGGTCCTTCTTGCCCTCCTGCGTGGCCCGCACCGCCGATTGATACAGCTTGACCGCCCCGAGGGGTGATTGCGCCGCGGCGGAGATCTCCGCGATCACCTTCTTGATGCCGACCTCCCACTGCTCCTTCCGCGATTGCTCCATCTTCTCCAGTTCGGCAATCAACTGCTGGCGGTTGACATCCGGCAGATCGCGTGCTAGCAGAACCGTTCCCGCCGGGACAAAGCAGACGAAGCAGCCAAGCGCTAGTCGTTTCATACGGTGGGCAGACGTTATACTGGAGCCAGCCATGTCACAACACAGAAGTCTTCGCCCCAAAGGCGCCACCGCCGCCAAGCGCAGCGTGCTCAAACGGTTCGAGCGCGTCGAGATCCTGAAGTCCCGGGGCCAGTGGAAACCCGGCGACCGGGTGACCGGCCTGCGCAAGACCAAGGCTAACGCCTGACCGGCTCCCGTGGCCCCACTTACGCGGGATCGGTCCCCCAAACCGCGAGCACCTTGGAACCGGCAAAACCTGTCCGCCTGAACCGCTTTCTGGCGGCCTGTGGCCTCGGATCGCGCCGCGGCTGCGAGGAACTCGTCCGGCAGGGCCGCGTAGCCATCAATGGCGTCACGGCTGAAACCCTCGCCCAGCGCGTCTCCCCCACCGACACCGTCACCGTCGATCGACGGACCGCGCGCCCACAGGAAGCCATCACCATCATCCTGAACAAGCCGGTCGGCTATCTCTCATCGACCCGCTCACAGGGAACCAAGCCCACGATCTTCTCGCTTCTGCCCAAGCTTCCATCCCGCCTCTTCCACGTGGGGCGTCTCGATGCCGATAGCGAGGGGCTCTTGCTGCTCACCAGCGACGGGGATCTCGCCCAGAGACTCAGCCACCCCGGCCATGGCATCGCCAAGATCTACCTCGCCACCCTCGACCGCCCCTTCGATTTCTCCCACGCCCCCCGCCTCTTGCGCGGGATGCGCCTCGAGGGCAAAGATGCGAAATTCGAGGCCATCTGGCCCGCCGGTCGCCGCACCGTGCGCGTGGAATTGCGCCAGGGCCTCAAGCGCCAGATCCGAACCATGCTCCTCTACTCCGGCTACGAGGTCAAACGGCTCGTGCGCGTCCAGCTTGGACCACTCCACCTAGGGCCCCTGAAGACGGGCGAATGGCGACTCCTCTCGGCAGCCGAAATCCGCACACTCCAGAACCCGCCCACGACGCCCCCCAGACGACGTCCCCCGCACCGCCGATAGAGACCCGCCCATCCCATTCGGGCACGCTCCGACTCCCCCAACAGGGATCGCGACAGCCAGAAGCGGAGCGTTGGGTCCTGAAGTCGGACGCCGTGCGCCCCCCGGCAGCTCACCCCAACCACTTGACCCGATCCGCGAGATAGGTATCCCTCGCGGGGATCACCTCCGCCGGGTAGCCGAGCGCCACGAACGCCACCGGCACATGCCCCTCCGGCAATCCCAGCAGATCCTTGAACCCCCCCTCAAACGTCGCGACCGGATGGGCCCCAATCCAGCACGCCCCGAGGCCCAGCGCATGGGCCGCCAGCAAAATGTTCTGCGTGGCGGCCGAAAGATCCTGCACCCAGTAGCCCGCCAACTTCTCGAGGGAGGGATCGTGACACACCAGAATACCCGCCGCACATTGCTTGGCCGCCTCCGCCCCCGGATGAAACTCGGCCACCCGTCGCAAAAGGCCGGCATCCGCGACGACCACAAACCGCCAGGATTGCTCGTCCATCGCCGAGGGCGCGCTCATCGCCGCCCGCAGAATGCGCTCCAGCAACTCCCTCGGCACTGCCCGACCTTCGAACTTCCTGATGCTCCGCCGCGTGCGAATCGCCTCCAAGGTATCCATGCGATTCGCTTAATGGGCAGACGCCCTCTCGGCAAGGCATTTCATGCGGCGCCTTCCCGGGGTCAGTCCGTCCAATTCTCCCCGGGTCGCATAATCGCGGCATCGCCTGCGAATACAGTTCTCGCTCGACGGACTCAATCAGCGGCGGCAAGGCCGCCTCGATATCCCCGGCCTTGGCGGAATCCAGCAGTCCCGCAACAATCGCATGGATCGTGCCCTCTCCCCCGGATCGACCTGGCTTGCGCGCCCCTCGAGCGCCTCACCGGAGGGATGCCCACCACCCGTTACATCGCCACCGCCGAGTGAATCGGGACCACCAACGGAAAATCGCCCTTCCATCCCAAACGGGACGGCTGTCAGAGCATCCCAGCTATGCCAGCCCCTCGCCCCACGCGGCCGCCACCTCATCAAAGAGTCGATCGGCGTCGGCGTTCGCGATGCGCCGTTCCGGCGCCTCCCGATACCATGCCACCGACTCCCGGATCCCAACCGCAAACGGCTTGAGGCACCGAAAGCCGGGCACGAATCGTTTGATCTTCGAGTTGTCGAAGATGGCCGCGTTGGCCTTGTCCCCTTTCAGCGGACCGGTCAACTGGGGGAACCGGTCGCACAGCCAATCCGTGGGAATCTTGAGCACCCTCGGCGCCGCCACACCGAGCGCGGCGGCTGTCTCGCCAAGTATCTCGTTCCATGACAACGCCTCGTCGCTCGTGATGTGAAAGGCCTCACCAATGGCGGCCTCATTCCCGATCAATCCCGCAAGACCGGCCGCAAAGTCGCTCGCCGCCGTCAGTGTCCAAGGGTTCTCGCCATCGCCGGGAACGAACACCGGCCTGCCCGACTCAAGCCTCGCCGCCAGCGTGCAGCTCGCGCTGCCCACCAGATTCGGAAACCAGCGCGGCGAGTAGGTGTGCGATGGCCGGACGCTCGTCACCGGAAATCCATCCCGGTCGCGCCGCTCGCAGAGCCATCGCTCGCACGCCTCCTTCTTCTTGGCGTAATCCCAGTACGGGTTGCCCAGCGGCTCGTCCTCGGTGATCGGCATCGCCCGGGGCGGCTTGACGTACGCGGCCGCCGTGCTGATGAAAACATACTGCCGCACGCGACCCGCGAAGAGATCAAAGTCCAGCGAAACGTCCGCAACATCATAGCCAAGAAAGTTCACCACGACATCCGCGTCGACCCCGGCCAGCGCCACGCGCATCGCGGCCGGATCTTTCCGATCCGCTTTCACCGCGCGACAGCATCCGGCGACGGCGGATCGCCCCCGCGTCAGGGCGATGATCTCGTGACCGCGCCCGTGCAGCAGCTCCGCGCAATCACCCGATATGTTCCCACCCGCCCCGATGAAAAGAATCTTCACGAGTTTTGTCTCCGCGCTCCGTTCAATGGGCCGCGCAGGCCCGCCCCCGCTCGATTGGCGCTCATGTCAGCGCATCCACCTTGGCGGCAGCGATGAAATCATTCTCCGACAACCCTCCGATGGCGTGTGTCGAAAATCGCACCAGGCACCTGTTGTACCCGACCTCCAGATCGGGGTGGTGATTCTCGCGGTTCGCCACCCCAGCCACCGCATTCACGAAGGCCATCGTCTCATGGAAATCCTTGAACCGAAATTCCCGCTGGATCGCGGGACCCTTGCGCCTCCATTCCCCCACCCGCGCCATCAGCCGGACGATCTCCGCTTCCGCCAAAGGCCGAACCCCGCCCTCGCACGGCACGCACCTCTTCGCGACAAGATCGTCGCCCCCGATTTCATCGCCAGTCTTTCGCGCGGACATCTGTCACCTCATTCCACTCCATCGCCCATCCGATCAAGCTAAGACCGCCGGGCGCGCAATCAAGGCCCTCGCCACCACCCGTTTGCGGGCACCCCCAGCGCGAAACCGCTTGATCACCCAAATAATCCTCTTGATTTTCGCGCCCGAATCCACACCCTCGCCGCTTGCCCGCCGCCCGGCGGGTGACCCGATACAGCATAAGGAGATACCATGGACACGCAGAAGATCACCCGGACTTGGAACCAATGGATCGCCCGCGCCGCTTTCGCCGCGGTGCTCTGGTGCGCCGCCGGCGGAGCGACCGTGCTCGCCAGCGAGGCCGAACTGGCCCTCCCCTCAAAGGAGATCCAGGCCAAGGTCGCGTTCAACATCTGCGGCGCCCAAGTCTCCGGCGGCAACATCCTCTGGGTCGGCATCGTCGTCTGCCTCGCGGGCATGGTCTTCGGCCTCACCCAGTACCTCGGGCTCAAGGGCCTCCCCGCCCACACCAGCATGCTGGAAGTCTCTAAACTCATCTATGGCACCTGCCGCACCTACCTCTTCCAACAGGCCAAGCTCCTGCTCGGCCTCGGCGCCATCATCGGGCTCACCATGGCCCTCTACTTCGGTGTCCTCAAGGGCATGGGCGTCGGTGAGGTCGGCCTCATCCTCATGTGGTCGCTCATCGGAATGGCCGGCTCCTTCTCCGTCGCCTGGTTCGGCATCCTGATCAACAACGTCGCCAACAGCCGCATGGCTTTCGCCGCCCTCCGCGGCAAGCCCATGCCCCTCCACGAGATCCCGACCCGCTCCGGCATCAGCGTCGGCGTGCTCCTCATCAGCGTCGAACTGATCGTCATGATCGTCGTGCTCAAGTTCGTCGACCCCGCCCTCGCCGGTGTCTGCTTCATCGGCTTCGCCATCGGCGAGTCCCTCGGCGCCTCCGTGCTCCGCATATGCGGCGGCATCTTCACCAAGATCGCCGACGTCGGCTCCGACATGATGAAGATCGTCTTCAAGATCAAGGAGGACGACGCCCGCAACCCCGGCGTCATCGCCGACTGCGCCGGCGACAATGCCGGCGACTCCGTCGGGCCCACGGCCGACGGCTTCGAGACCTACGGCGTCACCGGCGTCGCGCTCATCAGTTTCATCTGTCTCGCAGTCAAACCCGACTTCCAGTGGCCCCTCATCGTCTGGATCTTCACGATGCGCATCCTGATGGTCGGCGTTTCCATCGGCGCCTGGAAGCTCAACAGCATCTTCGCCAAGATCGTCCTCGGCGGGAGATCCAAGTTCGACTTCGAGCACCCCCTCACATCCCTGGTCCTGCTCACCTCCTTCCTCTGCATCGTCGCCACCTTCATCGTCAGCGGCATGATGCTGCCACAGCAGTTCCCCGCCTTCCCCGACCTGTGGTGGAAACTGGCCATCATCATCTCTTGCGGCACCATCGCCGCCGCGGTCATCCCCGAGTTGACCCGGATCTTCACTAGCACCAAGAGCGCCCACTGCCGCGAGATCGTCGACGCCACCAAGGAGGGAGGCACCGGCCTGACCATCCTCTCGGGCCTCGTCGCCGGCAACTTCTCCGCCTTCTGGATGGGCCTCACCATCGCCGGTCTCATGCTGGTCGCTTTCGTCACGAGCACGCTCGGCCTCGACCAGGCCATGGCCTATCCCGCCGTCTTCGCCTTCGGCCTCGTCGCATTCGGCATGCTCGGCATGGGCCCGGTCACCATCGCCGTCGACAGCTACGGCCCTGTCACCGACAACGCCCAGTCTGTCTATGAGCTCTCGACCATCGAGCACTTCCCCGGGGTCAAGCAGTCCATCGAGAATGACTTCGGCTTCACCCCGGACTTCGAGACCGGCAAACTGTTCCTCGAGGAAAACGACGGCGCAGGCAACACGTTCAAGGCCACGGCCAAACCCATGCTCATCGGCACCGCCGTCGTCGGGGCCACCACGATGATCTTCTCACTGATCCTCATGCTGAAGAAGGAGTTCGGGTGGCAGAACTTCGAGCAGCTCAGCATCGTCGAACCGTGGGTCCTTCTGGGCCTGATGGCCGGCGGCGCGGTCGTCTACTGGTTCTGCGGTGCCTCGATGCAGGCCGTCACCACCGGCGCCTATCGCGCCGTGGACTTCATCAAGAAGAACATCAAGCTCGACGGGGTCGAGAAGGCCTCGGCCAAGGACAGCAACGAGGTGGTCCGCATTTGCACGGTCTACGCGCAGTACGGAATGATCAACATCTTCTTGGTCATTTTCGGCCTCACCCTCGGTTTCGCCTGCCTCAACCCCACCTTCTTCACCGCCTATCTCATCTCCATCGCCCTCTTCGGTCTGTTCGCCGCGATCTACATGGCGAACGCCGGCGGCTGCTGGGATAACGCCAAGAAGGTTGTCGAGACCGAACTGAAACAAAAGGGCACCCCGCTCCACGACTCCACCGTCGTCGGAGATCTGGTCGGCGACCCCTTCAAGGACACGTCTTCGGTCGCCCTGAACCCGATCATCAAGTTCACGACACTGTTCGGCATCCTCGCCGTCGAGATCGCCGTCAGCAAGAACTTCGCCCCGTACGCGCACTGGGTGTCCGCCGGACTCATCGTTTTCGGCCTCATCTTCGTCTTCCGCTCGTTCTACGGCATGCGGATATCCAGCAACCGATCCTGAGCCACCGGTCCCAGCGATCAGGTGTTCGCCCCGAGGACGCGCCGCGCGCGTCCCCGTCCGCGCCGCTTGCGATAAGTCCCCCTTGACGCTCCGAAAGAATCCTTCATTGTTACGCTTTCCCATGGAGCTCAAGGACATCGAGGCCATCATCGAATTGATGGCAAAGAATGGACTCGCGGAGTTCGATCTCGAGCGCGAGGGATCCCGCATCCGCATCCGCCGTGAAGTTGATCGCCCCCCTGCGGTTCCGATGGTCGCCGTCGCCGCTCCGCAGGCAACGGCGCCCAGCCATGCCCCGCCGCCCCCGCCCGAGGCGCCGACTGACTCGCGGGACATCCTCTCCCCCATGGTCGGCACCTTCTATCGTGCCCCATCGCCCGATGCCCCAAACTATATCGAGATCGGCCAGCAGGTCACCGAAGACACCGTGGTCTGCATCATCGAGGCCATGAAAGTGATGAACGAGATCAAGGCCGAGACGCGAGGTTTCATCACCGAGGCGCTCGCCGAAAACGGGCGTCCGGTCGATTTCGGAAAACCTCTCTTCAGGATCCGACCCAACTGATCGGCACCCCGGCCGAGCCCGGTCGGCGCAGCGCAACATGTTTGACAAGATCCTCATAGCCAACCGCGGCGAGATCGCCGTTCGAATCATCCGCGCTTGCCGCGACCTCGGGATTCGGACCCTCGCCATCTACTCGGAGGAAGACGCCGACAGCATCCACGTCCAGCTTGCCGACGAAGCCGTCTGTATCGGCAGAGGGCCCGCGCGCGACAGCTACCTGAGAATCGAGCGCATCATCGCCGCCGCAGAAATCGGCGACGTCGATGCCATCCACCCCGGCTACGGATTCCTCTCCGAAAACCCCCAGTTCGCCGATGTCTGCGACAGCTGCAACATCCGCTTTGTCGGCCCCTCCGGCGAAGCCATGCGGGCCATGGGCGACAAGAATGCGGCCCGCGCCGCCGCCCGCCGCGCCGGAGTCCCCATCACTCCCGGCAGCGACGGTATCATCTCCACCGAGCAGGAGGCCATGCGCGTTGCCCAGCGCCTGGGCTACCCGGTGATGGTCAAGGCCGCCGCCGGCGGCGGCGGTCGCGGCATGCGCCCCGCGCACAACGATGTCAGCCTCGCCAAAGGCTTCCACGCCGCCCGCACCGAGGCCGAAAAGGCCTTCGGCTCCGGCGACGTCTATATCGAGAAGCTAATCGAGGATCCCCGGCACATCGAGATCCAGATTCTCGCGGACCGTTCCGGCAGGGTCGTCAGCCTCGGCGAGCGCGACTGCTCCATCCAGCGCCGGAACCAAAAACTCATCGAGGAGTGCCCCTCGCCCGCAGTGGATGACGAACTCCGCAAACGCATGGGCCGTGCCGCCATCAAATTGTGCCATGAGGTCCACTACGAAAACGCCGGCACCATCGAGTTTTTGGTCGATCCATCCGGCGGGTTCTACTTCATGGAGATGAACACCCGCATCCAGGTCGAACACGGGGTTACCGAAGAGGTCTACGGCATAGATATCGTGGCGGAACAGATCAGGATCGCCGCGGGAGAACCCATCTCACAACGTGTCCTTGAGGCCATGCCCCGCCGCCATGCCATCGAGGCCCGCATCAATGCCGAAGACCCCCAGAATGGTTTTCGCCCCTGCCCGGGTCGAATAGGATTGCTCTATCTGCCAGGTGGCCCCGGAATCCGGGTCGATTCCCACGCCTATGGCGGATATACTATTCCTTCCCTCTATGATTCCATGATCGCAAAGGTCATCGCAACGGGCGCCGACCGCGCAGAGGCCGTCGCCCGCCTTGCCCGCGCCCTCAAAGAAACGCACGTGGAGGGCGTCGAGACCACGGCTCCTTTCGCCGCGGCCATCATGAATGATCCCGATTTCCGCCGCGGTCGCTACTCCACCGCCTTCGTCGAGCGACTCCTCGCCAAACGGCAGAGTCCCACACCTGAAAAGTAGCCCCGCGGTTCCCGCCCGGGCGCGTGGCGGGCTTTTGCCAACCACGTCACGGCCCAAAAACCCGTCGCCCCAAGTCCAGCAAGCCGAATGTGATCGTTGCGATCACGAGGGTCGGAACCAGCCCGCCCAACAGCGCGTCACCCGCCGGCACCTCGCCCCGCAACACCCCGAACACCGCCCAGATGACCGCCCCCGCGCCCCACAGGCACACAAACCACCCCACAAGAAAGGTGTCCATCCCGCCAAGCGATGCCACGGCCAACAGAACCGGGAAGAACCACAGGGGAAGAAACCAGGGGGCCAGCGATCGCATCCACGCCGGCCTAAACCATCTCCCCATCACCGGCCCTTGCTGCTCGTCCGAGCGGGATCGCCCGACTTGATCTGGCCCAGGCGCTTCGCCTCGCTGTCCGACAGAATAACCTTCTTGCCCCTAACCACGCGGTAATAGATCACCCGCTGCCGCGGTTGCTTGACACCCTTGGTGTCCGCCGTGCTCTCGCCGGTGATCACCACCCGGGTGCCTATAGGCGCGATCCCGAACAACGTTGCCGCGTCGGCGAATGTCAGCCGCACGCATCCGTGCGAGGCCGCAAATCCCGGCAAATAGCCGCCGTGCAATCCCATCGAACTGCCATTGAGCCGAAGGAAATGCGGCATCGGCACCCCGTAGATCGTGGACACCCAGTGCTCGTGCTTGCTCGTCACCCGAAAGGCCCCCGTGCGCGTCTCATAACCACCCATCCCGCTACAGATCGGACCTCGCATCACCCGCTCCCCGTTCGAGAATGCCGCGAACGCTTGATCCGGCAGACTGACCACAACCAGGTCCACCACCCCGCCCGGCGCCGCCGAGGCCATGGGCCGCGCGACATTCAATAGCAATACGCAAACCAGCGGTGCCCCAAGCACCCACCCAACCAAACGTCGCAGAAAATTCGCTTCAGACACGCATTCCTCCAGAATCGCGAACTGCCTAGCCTGACCCCGAAAAAAAGCAAATGATTTCCTCGAATATTCTCCACGAATATTCTCACGCATCCCGCATCGCCCACCAGTAGACAATCGGCCAATCCCGGCATAAATTTAATTGTGTCAATCAACCCGATCTCACGGGGAAATCCACCCACCATGAAAAAACTCATCGTATTGATGGACCTGGGCTGCTTGTACGGATACAGGCTCGTCCGGGATGAAATCGGCGGCAGCGATCGGCTCGAAGCTGTGCACCGGCATGACAACGTTGATGCCCACGTCCGGTTCGGCCAAAAGGTGACCGACCAGGCGGGCCGTTTTCCCTCCGCCAAGAACGTCCGCGGTGGTTCGATGTCCCAAGGGGAGGACCACAACGGCCGCACGGAGACGGAGCGCCGGCTGATCAACATCCAGCTCGAGCAATTAAAGTCCTTGCTCGATCAATCGAGCTGCGATGCCTGGTACCTCGCCGCGCCCGGCAACATCAATCACCGTATCATCGAGGGACTGCTCCCCATCCACCGCCAACGGCTCCACAAAAACCTTGCGGCCGACCTCACGAAACTCCCCCCCCACCAGGTGCTCGAGCGCTTTCGCGCTGCCGATCCCGTCCCCGGCTTCGGGCTCAACGGCTAACGAAAGCCACCTGGCATGCGCGGCCCGCGGGCGACGGCGACCGGAACCGAAGTCGCCCCAGCGGTAGGACTCCGAACCGCAGTCCCATCTTGCTTTCTCGTTCGCCAGCGAGGAACCTGTTCGGGAAACCCTTCCAATGGAAACGCCGCTCGCGACCCCCGACGCGCGCTTTGCCAAGTGTATCGCATGCCGGCACGCCTGGACCATCGACGCGGACTCCTGGGGCCCCGGCATGACGTGCCCCGCGTGCTCGATCCCCGCTATCCCCGAACAATTCTTCGGCCATTATCAGATCGTCCGGGAGGTCGCCTCTGGTGGCCTCGGCACCGTCCATGAAACCATCGACTCGTTCACGGGCCGAAGCGCCTGTGTCAAACTCCTGAGGGGCGAACTCTTCTCGAACCCCGAATTCGTCTCCGACTTCGCCCGCGAGGCACAGATCGTCGCCAGCATCAGTCACCCCAATGTCGTTCAAGTCTACGAATTCGCGCAATGCGATGGCGTTTGTTATCTCGCGATGGAATTCCTCGACCGCGGCACCCTCCAGAGTCGTATGGCCGCCGGTCCCATCCCGGAAGCGGACATCCTCCAAATAGCGCTCGATGTTGCCCGAGGCCTCCAGGCCGCACACGCGAAAGGGTTGCTCCACCGCGATGTCAAACCTGGCAACATCCTTTTCGACTCGTTCGGCCGGGCCAAACTGGTTGATTTCGGCCTGTCGCTGCCCGTAGACGAGACCCGCCGCCAACGCGGACTGGTGTGGGGCTCCCCATATTACATCGCCCCCGAACGTCTGGAGGGCGAGGCCGAGGACCTTCGCAGCGACATCTACAGCCTTGGCGCGACGATTTTCCATGCCGCCGCAGGCCGCCCTCTATTCAAGGCCTCCAGCGCCTCACTCATGTCGTGGAAACACCTCAAGGCCCAGAAAGTGTCCGTAAAAGCCTTCGCCCCCCACCTTCAGGAAGAAACCGCGTGGATCATCAACTCCTGCGTCCAACGCGACCCCAGAGATAGGTTTGCTTCGTATTTCGACCTCATCGGGGCGATCGAGACCGCAAAGAAACACATCGCACTTGCGCCGGCCACCGCCCGCCCAAAGAACCTCGCATTGGACGCCGGCAACGCCGCATCGGCTTCCAAACTCCGGTGGGCTTCTGCGGCGGCGGCCTTGGCCATCGTCACCATCAGCATCGCAACCATCGCCGCGTCCCGCACGACACATAGCGACGTCCTCGATGTCGATGCAGCCGCCCGGTCGACCGTCAAAACCACACCCCGGGCTCCATCCCTGCCAACCGCCGTTGCGTCGCCCAAAGAAGATGACGGCTCCGGCACCGATATCGGCCACGGGTGGCGAAGTCTCCAGGTCGGCTTCCCAAATAATCATGGCGGGACGATCTCCGCTGGCCCCGATGCCATCAGCCTCTGGCACGAGGGCAATGACGTCTGGGCCAACGCCGATAGTTGCTGCTACGCCTATCGCCGCGCGTCCGGCGATCTCGAAATGATCGCAAAAGTGGCGGCCACCCGTGGCGGCCATGATCAGTGGAACAAGGCGGGCATCATGTTGCGCGCCTCCACCGAACCCGGTGCCAAGAATGCCTTCCTGATGATCGCACCCCTCTCTGGCACGCGCCTTCAGAGGCGTCTCCAACAGGACGGCGCCACCGAGCCAGCCTATAAGACCGAGCAAATCGAAAAGCGCTATGCCCCCGTGTGGCTTAAGCTCGTCAGGGCGGGTGAAACGGTGATCGCCTTCGACTCCACGGACGGGCCATCGGGTCCATGGCGCCAGCGGGACAAAACCGAGATCGCCCTGCCAGCTGAAGTCCTCATCGGACCCGCCATTTGTGCGCACGGGACCGACTACCATTACGAAGTCGATTTCATCGACATACGCCTGTCGGATTGATCCCGTCTTCGACACACGGTCGGCCGCGCATTCGCGACGCAGCTCTCGGGGGAACGTCCCCCGCGCGGCGCGCCCAATCCTGCCCTTGGTCACGAGCCGTTGCCGTGCCGTGCAATGTCGGATCGAATCTCTCGGCTCGCGGTCATGGATCTCGAGTGCTGTTTCCGGCCCGCGCCAGCGGCCCGCTGAAAAGCCCACACAACAGCCGCGTTGGGTGTGGGAGGGACGCCGGCCCCGGCGTCCGCATCCCGCCGGGTAACGAAAGGCACCTGACATGCGCGGCCCGCGAGGCCGCGGGCCCTCCCGGCCGAATCGGGCCACGCGCGCCATCTGGGGGAATCGATGGCCTTTTTAAACGGGTCACTATGGCGCCCCTGACCCGACCGCCGCCCCCTCTGCCATCGCCCGAAAGTACGCGGAGGTCATCTCCTCGTAGCCCTGCGGAATCACATCCCTCATGCCCGAGGTGATTTCGTCCCGCTCCCGGGGCGACACCTGCGACCGCTCGCGCAACACCCCGGCCTGCGCCCTTATGGTCGCACGCGATTCTTCAAGGGCATCCAGGGCCCGGCTGTAGGCACTTTGCACACCGATGCCATCGCCACCCCGCAGCCCATTCTCCACCTGCCGCATCGCCGCAACCGAGTTCTCCAGATCGCCGCTCGCCAAGCGATTCGACCGCAGGCGCAATGCGAGTTCCTCCGCGCGCTGGCGGATAAATGTCTGCTTCTCGGCGAGTCGGGGTGCCTCGCCCTCCATCGGCGGAGCCATCGGGCCCCGAAGCCCCACACCCGAAAACCCAGACAATTTCCCGCCCCCGGTCCGGGCTCCCGGATCCTTCGGATCGGCATCCTTGACCCGGCCCTGCTCGAATGGAGTCATGGCCAGCCGGGGCACACCCACCCCCTGCCCAACCGCTTCCGCGGTCTCACCGACCATTTGTCCGGCGCTGCGACCGGAAGGCCCTGTGCTGGCGCGCCCCCCCACCTCCTTCTCGCCAGGCAGCGGAAGGTCACTCATACCCTTCGCTCCAGGACTCGACGTCGCCAGATCCTTCTCCGTCCCGGCGACACCCTCTTTCGAAGCGTCGCTCAACTTTTGAACGACATTCTCAATCTCTTTTCCGATCGCTGCCTGCTGGTCGAGCAAGTCCCCAATCTTGTCCGCTAACTTGGCCGGCGGTTCCGCCCGTCGCTCCTCTGCCGAAGACGATCCCTTCTCCTCGGGCTTGGCGGCGTTGGCCACTTCGTCCTTCTCCCTATCGAGTTCTTGCGCCACCTTGGCCGCCCCCTCGAGGCTCGCCTGTTCGTGCGCTACCGCGTTGCCCGGCTCCTTCTTGTAGAGGGCATTCGCTGCCGACTGCACCTCCTCCGACACCATTTCCAGTTTGCGCGCTAATGAGTCCTCCTTGGGCGCAGCTGCCTCCTTCTGCTCCTTCTGCTCCCGCTTCCTGATCGCATCGACCTTCTTCTTGATATCCTTCGCCCAGTCAGCCTCGCGCCGGGCCAATTCGCCCAAGCTCTGTTCCTCATCTTTGGAGAGATCCGCGGGCGCCTTCCCGGCCAACTCTTGGCTCCGTTTAAGAATCTTGGCCTGGTCGCGGACAAACGAATTCAACTTTGCCTTGAGTTCCTTGGCCATCTCCGCACGAGTCGCTGCCGAAGGTTCCTCCTGTTCCTTCGCTTGGCCCCCCTTCCCTTTCCGCTCTTCGGCCACTTTCCCAAGAAGCGCCAACAGCGAATCGCGGACGTGCGACTGGCGCTTCAGAATCTCCTCCACCACCCGCGAGGCTCCGGCGGCTTCCGCCAAGCTCAGCTTCTCAATATCACCGATCACCCACGGCATCTCGCCATCCACCAACGGCGCCAGGTCCACCGCATAGGCTTTCCCATCCTCGTCCGCGCGAAAACTCTCCAGCGATTCCTTGGCAGCCTGCAGCCCGGCCCCCTGCGCTTCGCCGATCGCACGGCGGTGCTCGTGCAGGTCCTGCTTGGCCACCGCCTCCTCCAGGTGCCCACGCAGGTTACCCGCGAGCCCAATCGCCCGCTCTTGAGCGGCCAGCGATTGCCTGAGCCGCTCGAACGCGCGCACCAGGGGATCGCCGCGATCCAAATCACTCTCCATCGGCGACCTGATTCGGATCAGGATCGGCCGCGAGACCGCGGGCTTCCCGGCCGGATTGAAATCGGTCGCCCACGCCTCCACGAGATAGGCCTCGCCCACCCGGAACTGCGCCGGGTCAATGGCAAGCCCAACTCTCTCATGAACCTCGTCCTTCCGCCCTGGAGGACCCATGTAGCCCCACCGCTTCGCCTCGGACCGCGACAACCCTTCTCCCTCCGCAGGACGAGTCGTGACCCAAACCTCCCTCAGACCAAAATCATCCCGCGCCTTCAGCCCAAGGACAACCGTCGTCCCCGGAAACACAAATCGATTTCGATCCTGAGACTCGAATTCCACCTCCGGTGAGGCATCGGGCGCCACTTGCAGCTGGGATCTGGCAATAACCACGTTCCGGTCCAGTTTCACGATGCGCGCCTCGATCTCGTACGGCGTCGCCCCCGACACGAGCCGGGAGGCTCGCCATTTGCCCTCACGCGCCGCCAGATCCAGCGGCCCGGCGGAATCCGTCCACCGCACTCCGCGCGGCTTCGGTTCGACCGCCAACTCCACCTCGACCCTCGACCCCGCCAGCGTCGAGAGCATCGCCGGTGGGCCGACCGATGTCGACGGCTCCAGCCCCGTGTATCCCGGCGGGGTCACTCGGAAAAGTGACGCCGTGATTTTCGGCAGCGCAAAGACTCGCACCGTGACCACCCCCGAATGCGTCCCCGCCGCAAATACCCGAAAAGCGAACGACCGCCGAACCCCAGCAAACGTGTGGGTCCATGTGCCGCTCTTCCCCTCCGCTGGAACCATCGCGGCCTCCTCGCCCTTTCCCCTCACCGCCGGTACCGATTTCGCGTTCTCGATCCAAACGATCCGGGCCGGCGCATCACGCCCGGGCGCCAGGGGTCGCCTGTCAATCACCTCCGCCGACACATCGATCGAGTCGCCCTCCGCGATCACGACATCGCCCGCCGGCGAAACCGTGATCACCGGTGCCCCGGGGGGGGCGATCTCGGCAAGCGGCAGAGCAAAACGCTGCCCCGCATTCGTCAAGAACATCGGGAACATCCATGCGTACGCAAGCCAAGCCGCGAGCACCGCCATCGCCCCGGCGGCCCATGGCCATAGCCTCCGGCCCTCCCACAGTTGCCCTATGTCCAATCCCCCCAGGGCCGCTTCGCAGTTCGTGATCGTTCGCCCCGCGAATGGCGCCTCGGCCTGGGCGAAGTCTCTCCCCTCAAACTGAAAGGCATTGATGAGCAGGTTGTCCTTGATCCCATACCTCGTTTCCAAAAGGATGGCCACCCGCTCTGGACGCAGTCGCCTCGACACAGGCAACACCACCTCGCGCACCAGAAAACCAACCAGTAGCGCTCCCCCCGCCACGGCTACCGGCAGTCTCAAGCCAGCCGGTAAAGCCAGCAGATTGTCCACGACAAAAAACAGCAGCCAGAGACCCAGGGCGGTCACGATCCACCGACACGTGCCCTTCAGCGTCGCCGCGATGCGCATCCGCCTCCTAGCCCGCGCGATCAGCCGCGACACGCCACCCGCCCCAGGGCCCTCACCCCGTGCTCGCCCTTCGCCCATTTCTCCGATCCCACTCATCACGTCACGCTGGGCCCATTGAGGAAATCCTCTCATCGAACTGCATCTTGGAGAACTTTTCCACTGGTGCGGCGTCAGACAAGGTTCGACCTCCTCCGCAGCCACCATTCCATGGCCAATAACCCCATCACCAGCAGCGCAAAATACGGCCCCGTCTGCGCCAAAGGCAGTTCCTTGGCCACCGTCCTCTCCCCCAATGTCGCCGCAAAATTGCCGCCCAGCTTGGCGACCTCCGCCTCGCTCACGTATCCCCCACCGCTGCGTTCCGCAAGCTGCCGCAGATCCCCGGCCCTCATCTCCAGCTTGCTCCCCTCCGGCAGCAGCGCCTCCACCAAAACGTCTCTCTCGTAGGTCTCCAGCAACTGCTCTCCCTCGTAGGCCGAAAGCCGAATCTCATACGTTCCCCGCTCGCCAAAGCGCATCTGCGCGGTCCACGTCCGCCGGTCCGCCCCCCCCGGATCCAAGCTCACTGGACGGCTCTTCCCATCCAGCGTCAACGCGGGCGAAAGGCGCACCCCCTCGGCGTCGCGATCGGCCCCTAGTCGCACGGTCGCCACGGCCGTCTCACCGGGCCGATAATGCTCTTTGTCCCAACTCACGCTGAGAACCCTCCCGCCCTCTGTTTTGCCCGAGAGAAACCGAATCGCCTGTCGCCAAAAGATACCATAACCCACTCGCATGACCTCCCCCGCACGCGTCCACTGCCACAGCGTGTTGCTCGCCACGCCCAGCACCCTGCCTCGCCCATACGATTGCACCGCCACCACCGCAACCGCACGGTCGCGCGCCTGCGCCTCGACCAGCGCCACCGCCCCAGGTCGCAGCGGCCCCGCCAAATTCACGCTCGCGAGACCCGGCCCACCGGAAAATGCCCGATCAAGTCCCGCCAGCATCGGATGACCCAACCCCACGCTCGCGATCGACACCGGAAACGATCCGGCCAACAGGCCCGCGTCCCCCTCCTCGATCCGCCAGGGGAAAAGAGGCGCCAGCGCCGTCTTTTCATACCCGCCCGCGGCGAAGGATTTCTCCCCCCCGAGGAAAACTACCCCACCCCCATCCTCAACGAATTCCAGCAGCGCCTTCATCTGGTCGGCGCGCCAATCGCTTGCCTCAAAGGATCCGATCACAATGCAGTCGAAGAGCGCCAGTTCCTCCCGCTTGCGAGGAAATCCGGCCCCAAGCATGTCGTCCCCCGGAAACCGGTCGCCCTGAATCGTGAATCTTTCGCTGGTCGTCCGGAACAGCGCCGTGAACGCTATGCCAGGATCCCTCCCCAACTCCGCCCGCAGGGCCTTGAACTCAACCCCAAGCTCGCGCGTGAAATACAGCACGTGCAACGAGCGCTTCTGCACGTTGACGGCAAAAGGCCTGACATTGTTGAGTTCCGAGAGTTCCCCAGCCACCGGCACCACCCGCGCACGGAATCGCTGCAAGCCCGGATCCTGCGCCGCGACCTTGAAACGAACCCGCGCCCGCTTCCGCGACAGATCGATCTTCTGTGACGCCACCACTTCAGCCCCACCGTCGACATCTCGCTCGACCCGGACATCAACCGCATTCAGCGACCCGGAAAACCGCCCATCGGCCCCGTGCGCCACAAGGCCCACGTCGACATCGAAACCCACGCCCTTCTCGACCGTCGCCGGAGCCTGCACCTGATCGATCGCCACGTCGTTCCAGCCATCGGGTGAGCCGCCGATCCCAACGACGTGGACCGGCACCGGCGGCGCCCGCACCTCGTCCAGGGATTCATCCCCGCCATCTGTCAGCAGCACCACGCCCGCCGCCGATGCCAGCTCACCCTTCTGCTCCAGCATCGCCAGACAACCGCCGATATCCGTTCCCCGAACCGGGGCCGCCGGCGGCGGTTCACCCGCCTTCCGCACGCCCGTGTCAAATTCTCTGACATCCATGCCCAGTCTGCCGGGCAACGATCCGCGGAGCCGCTCCACCACGTGCCGCGCCCGCACGAGCCGCGACTCTTTGCCATCGTCGCGCACCTCCATCGATGAAGACGAATCCACCAGAACCAGCAGCGACCCATGGATCCCTGCCTTCTGCCTCACGGTCCACACGGGCTCGAAAAGCACCAGTACCAGAATCAGCGTCACCGCGACCTTCGGCCAAAAAAGTCGCCATGGATGCCGCGATCGCCCCGCCAATAGCCTGTGACCCCACCAGAGGCCCACCCCAATGCCGAGGACGAGCAACCCGCAGATCAACGGATCGATCTGCCCCCGCCACTGGATCGACTGCCCCGGGATCACGTAATTCCCCCCGCCAATCCTGGCTTCCGAACTCCGCCGCGAACTGATGGGGCTCGCCACCTCGTGTTGGCCAACCAGGTCTCCGCCAGAAGGCACAGCAACGCCAGCGCCAGCAATTGCGGATACAGATCCAGGCCCCGCCGCTCATCCGCAATAGAATCCACAAATGAATGCACGTCACCCAGGGCCCGAACCTTGTGCGACAATACACCCAGCGCCGGAACCCGTTCCCCCGCAACATACCTCGGCACGCCCTCGCGCTCCGACGACCTGACTCCCACGACTGCGTCCTGCTCTCCCCCCCGGATCGAGAGCACCGCCGCCCTCGGAAACCCCGGCATCAGCGAAACTTCGCCTTTCCACTCGAAGGCGCTTCCGGCCACAGACTTCACCATGACGACCTTGGAACCCTCGATCAGATGACTCGGGCGCTCGCCCGCCACAACCCCCTGCACCGACGTGCCGGTCGCCCCCGACGCAAGCGCCATCCGCTGCACAATCGCCAGAAACGCTGCCTTCAACGGAAGTGTGCTCCACGACGGGTCGAACCCGATGCCGCAGGCAAAAACGAAGCCGCCCCCCTCCCGATGCGCCACCAGCAGCGTCCGCCCATCCTCCAACCCAATCACTGCCTCCCGTCCGTCGTTGGCCTCCATCGGGCAAAAGCGAAACGCCTTCACTTCCCCAAACACCGGCCCCTGTCCCATCTTGATATCCGCCAGCAGGACCGAGCCCTCCCCCTGGACAACCACCGCCGCGCCCGCTCGGGTCTCCTCCAACCGCGACATCTTCGCACCCACCCATGCGGGCAGCGCACCCTCCTGCGCCGCCACGACCCCGGGCAACACCAGAAGGTTCCCACCGCCGCGCACATACTGCTCGAGCACCGAACCAGCCGCCGCCAGCGCCGCGCGCGATACCGCAACTAGCGCAGGCTTCAACTTCGGCAGCCGGGCAGGCAACTCCTCCACCGATCCAAACTCCACCCTGATGCCAGAAAGCTGCCCCCCCTCTGACGGGGAGAGCGCCAGCGGCAACACGCCAAACTCATCCTTGGCTCCCACCAGAAGCGCCGACACTTTCTCCGCGTATTCCAGGCCGATGCCACCCCGGTTGTCGCCCCCAAATCCGTCATCCTGCAGCCATGCGTACACCCAATGCCACCCCGGCCCCCCGGGTTGCAGCAACATCGGCACCGACTTCTCGGTCCCGCCCACCACGGCGAGCGCCTCAGTCCCGCGCGCCCCACCATCGTCCATCCAGTGCAATACCCCGGTGGCCTCTTTCACCCCAGGATTCGAGATCCTTGCCCGCACCACCGCCCTGCGACCCGATAACAACCGCCCCGCGGGCATCCCAAAACCCGCCAACGACAGATTCCCTTTCGCCGGCGCGGCCGCGGGAATCCGATGCACGAAGACCAACGTCCCCGCCGGTGCCTCGGGCACCCCGGCGATCTCCCTGCCCCATTCGCCCTCCTGAAGATCACTGAAGATGTGGACCTCCCTCGCCACGGCGCTCCCCGCCTCAAGCATCCCGAACGCTCGCCGCAGCGCCCATGCCGGATCCGCACTGCCATCCGTCTCAACGATCCGGTCCAGCGATGTTCGGATCAGCCCCTTGTCGGCGCTCAACTCCGCCGGAAGCGACACCGTCGGATCATCCACCGCCAGCACCACGCCGGCAAAATCATCATTTCCCATCCGCCCGACGATCCCGCGCGCCGCGTCGGTCGCCGCCCGCAATCGCGTCATGTCGTCCCTGAACCCGCCACCCATCGATCCCGAGTTGTCCACGATCATCACCGCGGCCGTCCGACCGCCGCCGTGGCCCCCCATCCACACCGGCCTCGATAAGGCCATCAGCAGCAGCACAATGAAAAGGCACCTCAACAGCAGCACCAACCACTCGTGGATCCGCCGCCGCGCCCGCATCCGAGGGTCGATGTCATCGAAAAACATGAATGTCGAGAACACCGCCGGCCGCGTCCGAAATCGCAGGAAGAAATGGAATAACACCGGCATCGCCGCCAGAGGCAGCATCCAGGCGAACAGCGGATTCGTGATCAACCACTGCATCAGCTGCGCCTCGCCCTCAAATGCACCGCCTCCTCGACCGGCATACGCGTGCTCACCTGCAGGTAATCGACCATGCTCTGGGTGCAGCCATGCCTCAGCCTGTCCAGATGCCGTTCAACGGCCTTCCGATACGAATCGCGCATCTCCCCCGCGTCGACCAGCAACCGTCGCCCCGTCTCCAGTTCGGTCAGCTCCGCCAGCCCGTCCAACCCCAGTTCCAGCTCGCCGGGATCCAGAACCTGGAACACCGTCACATCGTGCCCATCGTGCTGGAGATGTCGCAGGCCTCGCAGGATGCCATCCGCTGGTTGCAACAGGTCCGATATCACGATGACGAGGCTCCTCGACTTGAGCCGCCCGGCAGCCTCGTGCAGGCCCGCCTCGATGTCACTGGGCCCCTTCGCCACAGTCTTCTCCAGGTGGTGCAACATCGGCCTCAATCCCTCAAAGCTGCCAACGGGCGCGAATCCATCCCTCACCGCCCCGTCGAATGTCATCAGCCCGGCGGTATCGCCCTGCCTCACAAGAATGAACAACATCGATGCCGCCAGATAGCACGCGTACTCGAGCTTGGTCATGGGGCCACCCGACTTGAACGACAGGCTTTCCGACGTGTCGAGCAACACGTGCCCGCGAAGGTTCGTCTCCTCCTGAAAACGCCGGATCATGTATCGGTCGCTCCGGCCATAGACCGCCCAGTCAATCATGTTCGGCGGATCGCCCGGCCGGTACTCCCGATACTCCGCAAACTCGACGGACGCACCGTGGTTCGGCGAACGGTGCAGGCCCTGCTGCGCCCCCACCAC
>JAKQKQ010000136.1 GCA_029560585.1 Verrucomicrobiota bacterium
CGTCGCCATCGAGGGCCGCGTCGAGATCCGCCCCATGATGTACCTCGCGCTCACCTACGACCACCGCCTCGTCGATGGCCGCGAGGCGGTCACCTTCCTAGTGCGGGTGAAGGAATTCATCGAGCAGCCGGGCTCCGCCCTGCTGGGGCTCTGAGCGCCGGGCGGGCTCTGACTCGAAAATTCAGTCTATCAAAAGGGGTCAGTCATGAATGGCGCTAAGTTAAGGGGGTTTTGGGACGTTTTTTCGGGGGTTGGAGGCTGTGTTGGGCGAGGAGGATCCGCTCGCTGAGTCGGCACATTTCTGAGAGGAGGCGTTCCAGTCGGCGGTGGTTGGCCACGGCGCGACGGAAGTCCTCCGCGGCTTCTGCGGGCAGGTATTGGGCGATGGTGCGGGCCTTGAGCTTGCGGGTCCATCGCCAGAGTGAACGGGAGCGTGGCGTGACACTGCCTTTGAGAAGCGGGCCCCGCGGGGCCAGCCGACCGCATAGGGCCTCATAGCGCCGGAGCAAGAGCGCCAGCGGGTCGGGCGTGTGTTTTTTCACCTGTCCGGACTTTACCACGGCCGTCAAGACGTATATATACGTCGTCAATGAGATCAACCCCGTTCTTCCCCCCGTTCAAACACATGCTCTTCGGCCGCCCGCCCGCCGCCCTGCGCCACATTCTTGGTCTCCAGGCGCGATGTGTTCCGCTGGCGCAGTACCAGCAAACCTTCGGCGGGATGGTCCCATCGGGCGCGCTGGGCCGCTCCAGCGCGGGGGCCAACAGCCGCTCTCGGCTCTTCGGCCCGGAGGTGAGCTTCTGGGCGTTCCTGGCCCAGGTGCTGGAGCGTGGCTCCTCCTGCCGCGACGCGCTGCGCCGGGTGGCTGCCTGGTGGGTGTTGCGCCACCCGGGCCGCACGCCGCCCTCGGCCTGCTCCAGCGCCTATTGCCAGGCGCGCGGCAGGCTGGCGGACAACGCCCTGCAACAGATCTTCGACCACCTCGCCGATCATCTGGAGCGAGGGGTTCGCGACGGGCAACTCTGGAAAGGCCGCAGCGTCAAAATCATCGACGGCACCACCGTCTCGATGCCCGACACCCCGGCCAATCAGCAAGACTGGCCCCAGCACAAGAGCCAGAAACCCGGCTGCGGTTTTCCGCTGCTCAAATTGGTGGGGATATTCTCCCTGGCCAGCGGCGCGCTGCTGAGCGTGGCCCACGGCGCCTGGCGATGCCATGAATGCGTTTTGGCCCGGGGACTCTGGCGGCTGCTCCAGCCCGGCGAGATCCTGCTCGCCGACCGGGGCTTCTGCTCGTTCTTTGATATCTGCCAGCTCGGCGATCGCGGCGTCGACGCGCTGGTGCGCCTCCACCAGGCCCGCCCGGCGGACTTCCGCCGCGGCCGCCGCCTGGGCAAGGGCGACCGGCTGGTGGAGTGGAACAAACCGGCCCAGCGCACCCGCGCATGGAGCCCAGAA
Organism: Verrucomicrobiota bacterium; assembly: GCA_029560585.1. Lineage (GTDB taxonomy): Bacteria > Verrucomicrobiota > Verrucomicrobiia > JADLBR01 > JADLBR01 > JADLBR01. The sequence goes on from JAKQKQ010000136.1 coordinate 1,460, forward strand.
GAGTTCGCCGCGTTGCCCCAGAGTCTCACGCTGCGCATGATCCGCTATCGCATCGCCGAGCCGGGCTTCCGCTCCCGGGAAGTCGTGCTGGTTACCTCGCTGCTGGATGCGCGCACCTATCCCCTCCAAGACATCGCCGATCTCTACTTCCGGCGCTGGGGTGTGGAGCTTCACTTCCGCCAGATCAAGACCCTCCTGGGCCTTGACGTGCTGCGCTGCCTCAGCCCGAAGATGGTCCGCAAGGAGCTGCTCATGCATCAGATCGCCTACAATCTGGTGCGCGCGCTCATGCAGCGCGCCGCCGCCACCGCCGACGTCGATCTCGGCAGGCTCTCCTTCAAAGGCAGCCTCGACAGCCTCCACCACTTCGCCGACGCCATTTACGCCGCCTCCAAAAGTCGGCGCCGACAGGCCCAGCTCCTGGATGCCTTGCTGCAGACCATCGCCGCCGATCCAGTCCCGCTTCGACCCGGCCGCGTCGAACCCCGCGCCCGGAAACGAAGGCCAAAAAATTACCATCTGCTGACTCGACCCAGGCACCTGATGCACGTCCCGCCCCACAGAAACCGCCCAAAACCCGCTTCACTTCGAAAGGCTTAACTTAGCGCCATTCACACCTGATTCCAATTGTTCCATCCGGCGGCCCAGCCGCCGCCCTTATCGTACACCTTCAGGCCCGGCTTCAGGCCGAGCTCCACTATCGCCGCGCGCAACCTCTGCCTCTGCCCATCATCCCAGGCACCGTGGAACCAGTCGTAGCCAATGGCGAAACCGTAGGCCATCTCCGCGGTGTCGAGGAAATGGGATGGGTTCCAATCCTTGAATTTCGCTGCGGCGTCGAGCTCCACCCACGCCCTTTCCGCATGGCGCGCCTCGCCGTCGACCAGATAAAGGAGCCCAAGCGCCTCGAGGCGCGACTTCAGCTCTCGACTGACGGACAGCAACCGCTTGCCATCGGGGATGCGGTATTCGACGGGGGGACGCGATGCCGCCTCGGCGACATCGGCCCGCAGCGCGGCGAACCACTCGGCGCAAAGCGGGTCGCCACCTATCTTCCCGCGCAACTGCGCAACCCCCGCCGCACCTGGCACCAGCAGGAACGGCCGATCCTTTCGCAACGTCTCCAGGATCCGCTCCGGCGGCGGGAGGGATGGCCCCGCTGGCGCGGCGCCGTCCGATGCGCCGGATGCTTGACCACCCGCCGCGACGAGGACGGCGACGCCACCAAGGCACCGAAACAGGTCGCATCTCATGGGCGCCTATCCTGTCGGCGGCGTCGGCCGCGATGCAAGCGCGATGCCACGACCACGAGCCGGATGCATCCCGCGCGCCGCC
>JAKQKQ010000149.1 GCA_029560585.1 Verrucomicrobiota bacterium
GCCACCGATCCGCGAAACACACTCTGCAACCGCGAAAAATCCCAGTCTTTGCCAGACCTTTCCCAATAAATGGCTCTCATGGCGCGGTTTTCCCAGAGCCCGGAATTTCACAGCCAGCAAGGCTGTGAAATATCCGGGCTAAGACTTGCGCGGTGGAGTCTGTGGTTCTCCGGCGTCCTCGTCGGATCCGAACTCGCGCCAGGAGCGCGCCGCCTCGTGCTGAGCACGAAACTCTTCCAGGTGACGGGCGCGCTGGGCTTCGACCTCGGCTTTGGGCACGAATTCGATGCGGGTGCCATTCTGGAGTTCCCACGTGTATCCGGGGCCTTGGACCCTCTTGGCGAGATTCATGCTGAAGCGGTTTCCGCCGATGAAAAGATTCGGCGGGCGCCACTCGTATTCTGATGGGACGCCGAGCGATCCAAGCTTCACGAGGTATTTCCGGGATGAGGGAAGGGAGGTGCGGCCCGACTTTTCCGCCGATCTCGCGACGATGCGCCGCATCCAGCCGAAGGGCACCAGCACCAATGTCATGATCAAGAGCGTTCCAACCAGCACGATCCCTGCGCCCTTGAGCACCGTCGGTGCATTCCGCTCAACCACGTCCCGCATGTCGTCGCCCGTGCCGCGCCTGGACGAATAAGTAGATGGCCCTCGTGCATCCAGATGCCAGCCCGCGGGAGTGCGCGCCCCCTGGGCGGGTGAGTCGCACGGCGGGAAGAGCAATGCGGTGACCGCAATCAACGAGAGGACAATCCCCCTAGGATGACTTTTCATTCCGCCTCCAGTCGCGTGGCCCCGGCATCTATTATCCTCGCTCGACGATCGCGAACGCCGAGTGGTTGTGGATGCTTTCGATGTTCTCGGCCTCCACGCGGTACCACGAGATGTCGGGGTGCCGATCGAGCCGCACCGCCACGTTGCGCACCAGGTCCTCGACGAAGACCGGGTTGTCGAACGCCTGCTCGGTGACGAATTTTTCGTCGGGCCGCTTCAGCAGGGAGAAGACCTCACAGCTGGCGGAGTCCTCCACCATCCTGATCAGGTCCTCTATCCAGACGGGCCGGGCCCCGAATCGCACCGACACCGTCACGTAACCCCGCTGGTTGTGGGCGCCCCGGTCGCTGATCGCCTTGCTGCACGGGCAGAGCGTGGTCACGGGCACGATCACCGTGCACACGAAATCCATCCGCCCACCCTCGGAGGCCGCCTCGAAACGGACGGCGTAGTCCATCAGGCCCATCGCCCCACTGACCGGCGCTCGCTTTTCCAGGAAATATGGGAATTCCATGTTGATGTGCGCGCAATCTGCCTTCAGCCGCTGACGGAGGTCCTCAAGAATGGACGGGATACTGCGCACGTGGATCTCGCGACCGTGGGCGTTGAGCGCTTCGAGGAAACGGCTCATGTGCGTGCCCTTGAAGTGGTGGGGGAGATCGACGGACATGTCGATCAGCGCGACCGTCTCCTGGGTTTCGTGTTCCTTGTCGCGGACGCGGATTGGATGCCGGACACCCTTCACCCCGACCCGGTTGATCGGGATCTGACGGTGGTCCGTCTCGCTCTGTTTGTCGTGAAGCGGGCTGGCTGGCTCGCGCCCCGCTGCCCTGACGGCGGTCGCCATAAGGTAATACATTAAGCCCCACAGGCGACAAACGCCAGCCCGGGGTATTTCGCCTCTATGGCCCCCATTGGGGCCCTGCCCCTTTCTGGGCGGGGCAGGATTCTATGTTGACGGCCGGGCTGCCCGCGGGTATCGGGATTTGCGCCCGATGCGAAAAGCTGCGCCCCCCATCAAGTTTGCCGTCTTCCTCGCGCGTCGTGACGAGGCCGCCCTGGACGACCTGCTGGCGGCGCTCGCGCGCGCGGGTGCCCAGGGCGTCGAACTTTGCCCCCCGGCATTCTTTCCGGATCCGGTCCAGGTCACGCGGACCGAGCGTGCGGAGTTTCGCGCCCGAGTCGAGCGGCACGGCCTGCGCATCATAGGATTCCACGGCCTGCTCGAGGGCCACCGATCCCTCGGTTTCTTCGCAGGCGAAGCCACGGTGCGCCAGACCCTCCAGTTGCTCAAGGAACAGATCAAACTCTGCCAGGAACTCGGCGGCACCGCGGTCACCCTGGGTTCGCCCAAGGAGCGTTCGCACGGCCTTGACATCGAGCCGGAGGTGGCAATCCGGCTCGCGGCGGACGAATTCCGGCGGCTGGTGCCGATCTGCGAGTCTCGCCGGGTCTGTTTCGCGGTGGACCCGGCATCGCCCGAGGAGACGGATTTCATCCGGTCATTCGACGAGGGGAGCCGCCTGCTGTCCCTCGTGCGGCACAGCCGGATCCGGCTGGCGCTCGATCTTCGCTCTTGGCACCGCACGGGCGGGTCCCTCCCCGCGCTCGTCCAAGAGCGCCTGCCGTGCATCACGCACGTGCGGGTGCGCGAGGGCCTTGAGCCTCACCTGCCACACCCCTGTTATGGGGAGGCACTTTCTGCGGCCGGCTACCGGGGATGGCTGAGCGCTGATCTCGGCCCATCCGGCACGCCCGATTTCGGGCGGATCGCCGCGGTCCTCGCCCAGCTCCGGGGGTGCTACAGCTGAGGATTCGCCCCGGGACCCCAAAATTCCTTGGCCTTTTGCGCTTGCGATTATGCGGAACTCGAAAAGAATTCGTAGCATGCTGCGTCTGATGTTAGCGGTGCTCGGCCCGGTCCTCGCGGTTCTCCCCGCGATTGCCCAGACCCCACGCATGGCCGTGGTCGATTTCGATCAGATCAATCAGGCGTACTCCAAGTCCAAGGCGCGATTCGATGAGCTCAAGGCCGACGAGACCCGGATCAAGGCCGAGCTCGCCAAAGAGTTCGAGGGCTACAAGCAGCTCGTGGATCAGGCCCGCCTCATCCAGAAGCAGTTCAACGATTCCGCCTCCAACCCGGCCATCCGGGAGGCCAAGCTCAAGGAGGCGCAGGAGCTTTTCGCCAAGGCCCAGGCCGAGTCCCGCCGGCTTCAGTCGGTCAAGAAGGACAAGGAAACCGCCTACCAGAAGAAATACGCGGATGCGACCGCGGAGGTGCTCCGCGACATCCAGGCGGTCGCCGCGGCGTATGCGTCCGAGAAGGGCATCGACATCATTTTCGACAAGAGCGGCAAGACGCGCAACGCGGCGCCAATGGTGCAGTTTGCGGATACCCCGCTCGATGTGACGGCCGATGTCGTGGCACGGCTCAATCAGCGGGCCGTGGCCGCACCCACCACCCCGCGGGCGCCGTGAGCCACCTCGCCGAACTCCGCACCGAGTTCATACGCAGCTGGGGCGAGATGGGCACCTGTTGGGGCATCAATCGCACCATGGCGCAGATCCACGCGCTGCTGATGATCAGCACCCGCCCGCTCTCCACCGACGATGTCATGCGCGAGCTCAAGATCAGCCGAGGCAACGCCAGCATGAATCTGCGCGAGCTCATTTCGTGGGGCCTCGTCAGAAGGCACATCGAGATCGGCGACAGAAAAGAGTATTTCGTTAGCGTCAACGAGGTCGCGGAGATTTTTTGCAACATCGTCCGCGAGCGGAAGAAGCGCGAGATAGAGCCCGTCATCCAATCGCTGGAGCGCTGCACCCGCGAGGCCAGCAAACTCAGGCCCGACGAGGGTGAGATTGCCGTGTTCCGCAGGCGCACCGGCGAACTGCTGGATTTCATGCGCCTCGCCAATCAGGCCATGGAGCGCCTATCCCGGCAGGCCGACGGGCGCGTCTTTCGGACCATGCTGCGCGCACTCGCCTGAAGAAAGGGTGAACCTATGCCAACCTCCGGCGACCTCATCATGGTGAAGTCCGGCGCGGCCCGCCTGCGGCTCGACGACCTGTCCCTCAAGGGAGACAAGCGGCTCAAGGAGATCTACGACGAGCTGCTGCTCGAGCTCCACACCCGGGCGGTGCGACTCCAGGCCAAGCTCGCCGAGGCGAAGCGCTCCGCGGTCATCGTCATCGAGGGTCCCGACGCGGCCGGGAAGGGCGGCGCCATACGGCGGTTCGTCGAGCGCCTCGATGCCCGCCGGATACACATCTACAGCGTAGGAAAACCGACGCACGACGAGATCTCTCGCCATTACATGTGGCGTTTCTGGCGGCGCATGCCCGCCCGCGGCGAGATCGTGATCTTCGACCGCTCCTGGTACGGGCGCGTGCTGGTCGAGCGCGTGGAGGGCCTGGCCACCGAGACCGAATGGCGCCGGGCCTTCGACGAGATCAACCGCTTCGAGCAGATGCTGATCGACGATGGCACCATCGTCATCAAATTCTATCTCCACATTGGCAAGGACGAGCAACTCGACCGCTTCCGCGCGCGCCAGGCCGATCCCCTCAAGCAGTGGAAGATCACCGATGAGGACTGGCGCAATCGCGAGAAGTGGGAGGCGCACAACGAGGCCGCCGAGGAGATGTTTGCCCTGACCGCGTCCGATCAAGCCCCCTGGTGCATCATCGCCTCCAACGACAAGAAGTGCTCGCGGATCGCTTTTGTCCAGGAGGTCGTCAGGCGCCTCGATGAGGAGCTGGGATGAGCGCCCTGCCCGACGACCCATCGATCGCCGTCGATATCCGCGTGTACTACTACGACACGGATGCGGCGGGCGTCGTTCACAACATCGCCTACCTTCGATTCATCGAGGAGGCCCGGACCCGGCTGGCCGAGTATCTGGCGTGGCCGCTGGAGGACATGGCCGCCGGTCCCGTTGTCCCGGTCGTGGCCCGCACGGAGATCGATTACCTGAGGCCCGCCAAACTGGCCGATCGGCTCCGCATCGAGGGCCGCCTCGCGTCCGTTGGAACGGCGAGCTTCGAGATCGAGTTTTCCGTCACGCGGCCCGCCGACGGCGCGCGCATCGCGCGCTGTCGCCAGAAACTCGTGGGCGTCCACGGTGCCACCGGGCGCCCCTGCCGCACGCGCCCCGATTGGCGCAGCCGGTGGCCCCACCTTGCCGCGTAACGGCCCGTCAGTCTTGTTCTGGGACGGCTTGCGGGATGGCCGTGTCCCGGGATGGTCGCCGGACGAAGAAGTAATAGAGGGCGCCCAGCACGAGTGCGCCGAGCCCCAACCATTTCGACAGCGTGTGGGTGAGGTTGCTGGTCTCCTCGATATCCGCGCCCATCGTCACGCCGACCCAGCACAGGACGGCGCTCCATATGGTCGAACCGAGCAGGGTGTAGATGGAGTACTTCGTGAAGTTCATCCTGACGATGCCCGCGGGGATGCCGATGAGGTGCCTGATGACAGGGAGCAGGCGCGAGATGAAGATGCCAGCCGGCCCGTAGTGCCCCGCCCAGTGCTCGGCCATCTCGACCTTGTGATGGGTGATGCCCACGTAGCGCCCGAACCGCATGACGAAAGGTCGGCCGCCGAACCTCGATGCCCAGTACATGACTGTCGCGCCAAGCCAGGAACCGATGGCCCCCGCCAGCGTTAGCCCGATCAGGCAGGGCACGCCCCCGCCGTTCCGATTGTAAAACAGGTATGCGGCCGGAGGAATGACGATCTCGCTTGGCAGTGGCACGATCGAGCTTTCGACGGCCATCAGCAACGCGACGAGGGCATAGCCGCCGTCTGCCAGGCGCGCCAGATACCAGTCGGATAGGGCCTTGAACATCGTCATAGAATAGCAGGCCGTCGGACTTTTGGAAGCCCGGCGGCCCCCAGAAACTGGACTGATTTTCGGGGAGCGGGTCGGCCAGATTCCGACGAATTCCTGCCAGAAACTTCGGGCGCTGTTCGCGGGCGCGGCTCATGCCCCGACCCAGGATCTGGGCCGGGAGGGTCTTGGACTGCGGTGGCAGAGTCCGGCAACCGCCGGACTCTGCCACCGCAGTCCAAAACGGCACCGCCCTCAGAAGTTTCACCATGAATAATCCGGCGCGTGGACGTTTCTGGCTAGTGCCGCCCCCTCGCGTCGGGGGCGGCGCTGACCCGAAACGTCAAATCGCGGAACATGCGGGCCGCCTGTGTGAGGCGGCTGGGCAATCCCGAGAATAGGAAAACCTGCAGGCCGGACGGCCGTGGTCGAGGATACCGGTGGGGCGCCTTCACCTGGGCCAGTAGTGCCAGAGCACTAGTGCGCCGATCACGAGGGCCGCAATGGTCACGCAGATGATCGCCTTGGGGGAGCGCAGGAACGCGCGCACGGGACCCGCGCCGTATCGCACGGTGGCACCCGTGGCGAGCATCCGCCCGCCCCTTCCGATGAGGGAGGCCAGAAGGAATCCGGGTAGCTGGATCCCGAATACGCCGCCGCAGATCGCCAGCACCTTGTACGGTAACGGCGAGATCGACAGCGTGAGGGTGCCAAGGAATGCCGCGCCCGCGAACTCGGCCTTGAAGGCCTCAACACGTTCCGGTGTAAAACCGGGCACCCAGCGGAACAGCGCCGGCGCCACCGCGTCCCACGCGCATGCCCCGAGCCACCAGCCGAGGATGCCGCCCGCGACAGAGGTCACCGCACACCACATCGAAAGCCCCACCCACCGGCGCGGGTTGGCCGCGACCATCGGCACCAGCAGGTAGTACGGCGAGATCGGGAACACCGACGAGTTGCCAAAGGACACCGCCATGAGCACCCAGAATCCGGCCGGCGTCCGCGCCCAAGCCGCGCACCGTTCGGTAAACGACTCCAGCCAGCGCTTCACTGGAAACCCGGCTACCCGTCCGTCTGGACGGCGAGGACTTGGCCGTTGCGGGCCGCCACGATCACGCGGCCGAACTTCTCGGTCTCGCCGCCTCGGGCCACGTAGACATCGACGGTCCACACGGGCTGCCCGAATACGTGGGACTGGCGCAGTTCGAACGAGCTGCCCACGATCTTCAGGCCCTTGAGCGGACCGACGTCGCGCACCGTGGCGAGGATCTGCGAGGTGTCCACGGTCATGTCGGCGGCGGGGACGACCTCCGCCGGCTTGTACGGCACCACGCGAAGGCGGCGCACCTCGGTGGCGCCCTCCTTGAGGTCTCGCACCTGATCGCCGACCACATGGACGCGTCGGCCCTGCTGGACGGCCTCCGGCACATAGAACCAGATGTACCAGTCAAGGGGGGCAACGTAGGTGTCCACGCGCGGTCCGAGTATCGCGATCACGTTCGCGCGATGCTCTGGGGCGATGGTCTTGGCCGCGATATCGCGCGCCTGCAGCCCCGTGATGGGTTTGACCGGTTCATCGTGGGCGAGGACGTGGCCCGCGCACGACATGGCGAGGACCAGGCAAGTGGACATGGTGGATCGAATTCTCACGACCCTTAACCTAGCCCACCCAGGAAGCCCATCAAGGCGGTTCTGGCCCCGAGCAACTCCAGGCCGGTTAGAAACAGCAGGACATACATGATGGCGCCGAAGCGGTCGCTGTCGAAACGGCGATTCAGCCAGATGCCGATGAGGCTCCCGACGATGATCGCCGGGATCCCCAGGAGCGAGAGCCACAGGGTGTGGCCGGTGATAAGCCCCTGGTGCAGGTAGGGCGGCACCTTGAGGAGATTCAGCACGGCGAAGAACGCGCTATTGGATCCGACGTAGATCATGGGCGACAGATGCTGGGGCACCAGATACATCATCAGTACCGGGCCCGCCGCGTGCGCCAGCGTCGAGGTGAAGCCCGCCGCGATGCCCGTGACCGAACCCCAGGGCCAATTGGGGTGCCAGCGCTCCTCGATGCGCAGGATGATGCGGCGCCACCACTGCAGCCCGCAGAAGAGCAGGCAGACCGCGCCGATCATCACGCGCAGCTGGTGATCCGACACCGTCGCGAACATCAGCGCGCCCGCCGCGATGCCCGCGATCATGCCCGGCCAGAGGTACGCCAGCGTCCGCCAGCGCACGTCCCTCCAATAGTGCCACACCGCGATCGCGTCCGACACGATCAGCAGCGGCAAAAGGATCCCCACCGCATCCCGCGGGGGAAACACCGCCGCCAGCAGCGGCGTCGCCAGCACGCCCGGCCCGCCGCCAAAGCCCACCTTCGATATGCCGGTGAGCGTCAGGGCCGCCGTCGCCACGATCCATTCGATTGCCGTCATGAGAGAACCCGCCTGCCACGACTAGCCACCGCCACGCCGAAACCAAGAACAATGCGCCGCCGACGCGCGGGCGTCCCAACCAGTCGGCCGTGCATTTCTGTGGGATGGCGGGAATCAATTGCTTCGTGGCGTTTGACGGCGCTGATTCTGTGATAGCATCACGGTCACGACGGCCTGTTTGAGGTGGCGCGTGACGCCGGCGCCCCACTTGCCGCTGTCGAAAATGATGACGCGAAGGAGAGAGAATGGCATGGATATATCTGTTTCTCGCCGGCCTTTCTGAGGTCGGTTGGCCCGTGGGTCTGAAATTGGCGCAACAGAGTGCCGCGAGGACGACGGGCATTATTATGGCGGTGGGGTTCATGGCCGTCAGCGGTTTCTTCCTCTGGCTGGCGCAGAGGGAGATCCCGATCGGCACCTCCTATGCGGTGTGGACAGGAATTGGGGCGGCCGGCACATTCTTTGTCGGCGTACATTTCTACGGCGACTGTGTGAACGCGGGCAGGTATCTGGGGGTCGCCCTGATCATTGCCGGCATCGCCACATTGAAACTCTCTCATTCCCAGTGAGAGCGTGTTCCCGGCGTTTCGAGGGGAGCCGCCTGGTCACGCCTTGCGCGTGAGGATCTCAACGGAGCGCGCGATATCTTCCTCGGTGGTGTAGAGGTGGGGTGAGAACCGGATCCACTCGGTCCCGTCGCGGGTCCATCGGAGGGAGGCGGTCACGCGATTTTCGGCGAGTGCGGCGAACAGCCGTTTCATCTGCGCGCCAGGTTTTCGGAATGTCAGGATGCCGCCGCGGCAGTTCTCGGGGTCGGCGGCGAGGAATTCGAAGCCGGCATCGCGCAGGGAGGCGACGGCGAGTCGGCGCAACCGAAGGAGGTGTTCTTCGATTGCGTCGATGCCGACGGATGCCAGCAGTTCGAGGGAGGCGGTCATGCCGACGATGCCGAGCATGTTTCGGACGCCCGATTCATAGCGTGCGGCGCCCTCGATGGGTTCGATGGTTTTGGCGGCGATGAAGTGCGGCGAGCGGATATTGTCCGCACCGAGGATGGCGGGCCGGAGCCGGCCCTGGGCGCGTTCCTTCACGATGAGGATGCCGGCGGCCAGCGGGCCGAGCATCCATTTGTGGGAGTCGGCGGCGACGAAATCCGCCTCTTCCAGCGGGGTCCGCACGGCCCCGAGTGTCTGGATGCCATCGAGGGAGAAGAGCGCGCCGGCCGCGTGCGCGACGCGACCGATCGCGGTGACATCGATGGGCTTGCCGCTGAGGAAGTGGGCGGAGGCGAGCGCGACCAGGCGGCAGCGGGGCGTCGCGGCCGCCGCCACCAGCTCCGGCGTAATCTCGCCCAGGCGTTCGGGTCGCAATGGCACCGGCCGGACGCCGGCGCGCTCTAGGTCGCGCCACGGGTAGACGTTGGCGGGGTAGTCATCGTCGTAGAAGACGACCTCATCGCCGGGGCGCCAGTCCAGGCCATTTGCGATGAGGCCGAGGCCCAGGCTCGTGGGGCCGAGGAGGGCGACCTCCGAGGGCAAGACCCCGAAGAGGCGCGCGGCCGCCTCGCGCGCCCGGTCGAGGCGGATGCGGAAATCGACCTCCTGGTGCATCAGGGCCGCGTTGCGCGCCTCAGCGATGATGGCATCGACGGCGGGTTGGGGCAGCGGGCTGACGCCCGCGTGCGCGAGGAAGACCTCGCGGTCCGTGATGGGGAACAGCCTGCGGCGCAGCCCGGCATTGCGGTGCAACGATTCGAGGGAAACGCCCTCGAATGGGGCGGTCTTGACGTCGGGTTTCAAGGCGAGGCGCCTACCACGAGATGAGTTGGATGGGGCCGGCGGTGATGGCCTCGGCCTCCTCAACGGCCAGCCAGCGCTCCTGAAATTCGGGTCCCCACGAATCCGAGATCGCGATTTCTTCGGTCTTCGGGTTATAGCCGATGATCATGCGCATGTGGCCATTGTCGCGGGAGGGTTTCAGGCTCTTTGCCGCCTTGCGCGCCGCCTTCAGTTTTTCGCTCCACTCCGCCCAATCGGTGACCTTCTTGCGGTCCTCCGCCCGATATATCAGCTCCCGCTCGAACTTGAGATCCACCAGCACGCTCCACATCAACGGGAGGCCGTCGTCGATGTGCGCCGCGAGCTTCCGGATGTTGGGACCTCCGGATACGGCCGCGAGCCTGCGGCCGTTGCGCTGCACGATGTCCTCGGCGTTGGCGGTCATCACGCCGACGATCGTCCCGCCGGCGAACTGGGTGCCGCCCGCCATGGCGAGCACGTACATGTCCGCGGGGATTCCCATGTAGCGGAGGAACCGCTCCCAGGTGGCGGGGACGCAGAAGCCCTTGGGCCCCTGGTCGACCATGGGGATCTGGCCGACGACCACGTCGCCATTGGGGCGCTGCTCGACCCGCTGTTTGAGGATGGGGCGCAGGTCGGCATCCTTGACGCGCTGGGGTTTGCCCCCGCTGTCGGCCTCCGCGATGGGCATGATGCGGACGCCCACGTACTCGTCCTCGGGCGCGGCCAGCAGGATCGCGTGGCCCTTCCAGTCCCATCGGAGGACTTTCTCGCGGGTCGCCTTGCTCTGGCCAAACTTATCGCGCTGGGGTTGCCCCAGGCCCGCGGTCAGCGCCGCCTCGACCGTCTCCGCCTCGGCCTTCAGTTGCTTTGGGAAATCCTTGAGCGCCTTCTTGATCTTTTCCTGCATGGCCTCGCGCGCCTTCTTGTCCTGCACGAAGCTGTCCAGATCGCTGGTGATAAAGGCGCCCGCGACATCGCCCTTGTTGAGGAACACGAGCGAGAAACGCGCGGGTTTTCCTTCCTCACCATAGAGCGCCAGCGAGAAGGGCCGGGCCCCGAGCATCTTCACGTCGGCGCCGGCATAGAGCCGATAGCTGCTGAGGGTCGTGGTCTTTGATTCCTTGGGCCACTTCAGGCGCTCGGCGACCGCATCGTCGGCGTCATCCCACAGGTTGTCGTCGGCCCAGATCGGCGCGCCGAAGATCGCGTTGAGTTTCTCGTAGCCTGGTTCCTCGGACCGCGCCGCGCCGGCCGCCAGTAGGACCAGGAGTGGAAGTGTGACCCTCGCCCTCATAGGCATCCATCCTGCCAGACGCCCGCGCCGTTTTCAATGCCTGTGAGCCGCATATCCCATGCGTGGGGTCCGGGCGTCATGGCGGGACGGGGCCAAAAGGTGGCGGGGCGCCGCCTTTTGGCGACGCCCCGCCATTGGTCGCGAGGGCCGTAAGCCGGATTCTGTTCCGACGGCCCGGCTTTCGCCCGACCGCCGGGACGGCCATTTCTCTTCCCGCCTTGCGGCGAGACCCCGGTTTCCCGCAAGCGGGATTCCGGTGGTGCGACTAATACCCGGGGCATACGCGCGAGCCACGCAAGCCCCTGCTTTGTCTTGCACCGCGCGAGGTTTTTCGTGCCCCCGATGTCGCCATCGGAGCGGTGGGCTCTTACCCCGCCTTTTCACCCTTGGTCGCCCGAAGGCGGCCGGTATGTTTTCTGTGACACTGTCTGTCGCCGGGGGCTTTCGCCTCCGGCTCCCCACCTTTCGGTGGGCGCGCTGCTCTACGGTGTCCGGACTTTCCTCCCGCACCGCCCTCGCGGACGGCGCGAGCGGCCATCGCACCCTCGCGATTTAACAAATACCCCCGGGGAGACCTCCTGTCAAAGTCTGGCCGACCGGCGTCGCAGTGGGAAAGGCGGCGGGGCCTTTGGCAACCGATCCGCATGGACGCCCGGCGGCGGTTTTGCTACGCCATCTACGTTCCTGATGATCGGCAGGCATGTAAACACGCGGTTGACGCTGTTGCTGACATTCTTGCTCGCCATATTCTGCGCGGCGTTACTCTTTTGGCGGCAGGCGCAAATGCGCCACCTGCGCTTCTTTATCCAGGATGAAGGCCGGGCCAAGGAATTGCTTTTCCAGCGGATCTGGCAGCTCAAGGGGGCCAGCCTCGAGACATTTGCGAACGACTATACGTACTGGAGCGAGATGGTCTCATTCGTGCGGAATCCAGACCCCAAATGGGCAAAGAGCAACATCGACGGCAGCCTTGCCACTTATGGGGCCGACGCCGTCTGGGTATTCGATCCGGACTTCAAACCCGTCTACTCGACGTTTGCCGCTCAGGAGAAGAGATCCATTCAGTGTCCGATAGGCAAGGAGGCCGCGGGGAGACTGTTCGAAACCCGCCCGTTGGCGCACTGCTTCGCGATCATACCGGAGGGTCTTCTGGAGATCCGTGGGGCCACGATCCATCCCACTGAGGACCCGGCGAGAAAGACGCCGCGGCAGGGCTATTTTCTTGTGGGCCGGCTTTGGGACGAGAAGGGGCTTGCCGCGCTGTCGCAATTGGTCGAGGCAACGGTCACCATGGTGAAGGCGCCCCCCGCCGTCCCGGCCCACGGATTGGCCGATGGCGGGGGCGGCGAGATCTGCTTTTCCCAGGAACTTGCCGGGGTGGACGGTCGGCCGGTGGCGTCGCTCGTGGTGCGCTCGCTCTCCCGCGCGATTCCCAGAATTCAGGGGGAACTGAACCTCGTTTTTGGGCTTGGGATGGGGGTTTCCGCCTGTGCGCTACTAGTCTTGATCGTGTTGATTCACTTCTGGGTGAGCCGTCCCCTCCGAACGATCTCCACCAGCCTGCAGGCTGGCGATCCGTCCCTCGTGGGTCCGCTGACCGCGATGAAGACCGAGTTTGGCCAGATCGCCGTCCTGATCGGTGAGTTCTTTGGCCAGCAGCAGAGCCTCAAGAGGGAGATCGAGCAGCGCCGCAGTGCGGAGGCGAGGCTGCTGGAGGCCAACGATGCCGCGGAAAAGGCCCGGCGCGCCGCCGAGGCCGCCAATTTGGCCAAGAGCGAGTTTCTGGCCAACATGAGTCATGAGATCCGGACGCCGATGAATGGGATCATGGGCCTCACGGCGCTCACGCTGGACACGGGCCTAACCGATGAACAGCGGAGCAGCCTGGAGATGGTCCAGACCTCGGCCGAATCGCTCCTTGCGATCATCGATGATGTTTTGGATTTCTCGAAAATTGAGGCCGGCAGACTGGAGCTGGAGCATGTGGAGTTCAATCTCCGCGAGATTCTGGGGGACGCGATCAAGAGTTTTGGGGTCCGGGCCCATCACAAGGGGTTGGAGCTGGCCTGGAGTGTCGCGGCCGATGTGCCGGATGACCTGGTGGGGGATCCGTGCCGCCTGAGGCAGGTGCTGATGAACCTGGTGGGGAATGCGATCAAATTCACGTCGAAGGGAGAGGTCGTCGTGGAGGTTGGCCTAGAGAGTGCCAGGGCAGATGGCGCCAGGCTGCACTTCATGGTGAGGGATACGGGGATTGGCATCCGGCCCGAACAAAGTCAGAAGATCTTCGATGCCTTCTCGCAGGCAGATGCCTCCACGACGCGGCGATTTGGGGGCACGGGCCTGGGGCTGGCGATATCCCAGCGACTGGTGGAGAAGATGGGTGGGCGACTTTGGGTGGAGAGTCAGGAGAACGTGGGGAGCGTCTTTCATTTCCATGCGTCCTTCGCCGCACGGGCCCGGGCGATTGCGCCGGTCCGTGGCGAGGTGGATCTGGCGGGTCTGCGCGCTCTGGTCGTCGACGACAGCGCCACCAATCGGCGGATTCTCGGCGATCTCCTGCGGGGCTGGGGAATGGAGGCCCGCGCCGTCGATGGCTCGGCCCAGGCCCTGCGCGCGCTGGGCGAGGCGGACAATCGGGCCGAACCCTATCACCTGATCGTGATCGACCTGCAGATGCCGGACATGGACGGGCTCATGTTTGCGGAACTATTGAAAAAGGTGCCCGCCTATGCCGCGATCCCCATCATCATGTTGGCGTCGGTCGGCCAGCGCAGAGACAGCGCACGATGCCGGGCACTGGGCATCGGGACATATCTGACCAAACCGATCAGGCACTCGGAGCTGCGGATGGCGCTGGAGGCCGTGCTGCGCCAGGATGCCGACGGCGGTGGCCGGGCGAAGTCGGAGGATCCCTCGCCGGAAAGGCAAAACGCCCTCTCCATTTTGCTGGTGGAGGACAACGCCGTCAACCAGCAGGTCACGCTGAGGCTGCTTCAGCGCCGCGGGCATTCGGTCAGGGTGGCCAACGATGGGCTGGAGGCGGTCAAGCTGTATTCGGGCGGGCCATTCGATGTGGTCCTGATGGATATCCAGATGCCCGGCATGAATGGGTTTGAGGCCGCGGCCCGAATCCGGGAACTGGAGGCCCAGACCGGACGGCACGTCCCCATCGTCGCAATGACGGCGCACGCCATCAAGGGTGACCGCGAAAAGTGCCTGGGCGCCGGGATGGACGGGTATATATCGAAACCCGTCCGATCGCGGGATCTTTTTGAGGTTATTGAGCGGCTGAAGACTTGAGCCGGCCGAGCAACTCGATGACCTCGATGTCGCCGGGGTGGGTGACCTTGAGATTGGGTTCGGGACAAGACACGACCTTCACGCGGTGGCCGTAGTGCTCGGCCACGGCCGTGTCATCGGTCGCGAGCGCTCCCTCCTCGATCCAGCGGCGGTAGCAATCGACGATGAGGTCGCGGCGGAAGATCTGCGGGGTCTGGACGGCCATGAGCGTGTTCCGGGGCGGTGTTCGAACGACCCACTGGTCTGCGTCGATCTCCTTGATGGTGTCGGTGACGGGCGCCCCGCAGACGGCGGAGCCAAACTCAAGGGCCGCGCAGGCCACGCGCCGAACGATTTCGACCGTCACCATGGGGCGCGCGGCGTCGTGGATCAATGCCAGGTCACAGCCCGCGCCCCCCGCCTGGAGCCCGCGCCATACGGAATCCTGGCGCTCCGCGCCGCCGGGGAGGATCTTCGCCAGCTTCGAGATGCCCTCGGCAATCGCGAGTGCCTCCAGACGGGAGCGGGCCTCCTCGCGGGTGACGACGATGACCTCGGCCACCTCGACGCATCCTTGAAGGGCGCGCAGGCAGTGGGCGATCACGGGACGACCGAGCAGGGGCAGCCAGAGTTTGTCGGTGCCCATGCGCCGGCTGCTGCCGGCGGCGACGACTATGGCAGAGATTTTCATCGGCGCTTGGAGCGTGAGTCGGGCGCGCGGTTCACCTGGGCGGGTTTCTGCTTCTGTTTCTCCTCGTCGGGATTGACCTCGCGATAGAAAAGCACGCCCTTCTCGCGGAGGCTGTGGACAAAGACGCGGATATCTTCGGCAATCTTGCGGTCTTTCGTGAGGGCGTGGAGGGCGCCCTGCCCGTTCTCGGCTTGCGAGAGGATGCGGTCGGCGCGGGCCAGCGCCGAGTTCAGGTTGGACATCGCGCCGTGCAGATCATCGCGGGCCTTATCCGTGAGGAATTCTGTGTTGATGCGCCCGACGGTGTTGTCGATGTGTCTTACCGACGAATTGAGGTTGGAGACGGTGCTGCGCACATCGGCCTGTGTTTCTGGGGTGAGGATGCCCTGGTCGATCTTGCTGATGGCCGAGTCGAGCTTTTCGCCGACCTGCTTCATTTGGCCCAGCACGGGTTCGATTTTGCTGGTGAGGTCGTCCAGGCTTGGCGAGCGGGCGCCATCGACCACGCTCCCCGGTTTGATCGGGGGCTTGTTGACGTCGGTGACCGGCTCGATCTCGACGCAGGGGTCCGCCAGCATGGCGGTCTGCTTGATGGTGAATTTCGAGCCCTCGCGCACGACCACGCCAGCCTGCAGGCCGATGCGGACCCGCGCGCGGCTGCGGTCCTCGTTGAATCCGGGCTCAGCCAGGACTTTCCCGACCTCGACGCCGGCCATGCGCACCTTGGCATTTTTGATGATGCCGCTGGCCGACGGGAATTGCACGACGAGCTCATATTCTGTTCGGACGGCGGTTCCCGACTGCCCGAGTTTGAGGACGAGCAGCGCGGCCACGGCGATGCCGGCGAGCACGAACAGCCCGACGGTGATTTCGATTCCCTTGCGTTCCATAAGCTATGCCTCCAGTCCGTTCAAAGATCCGTCACATCCGCCGAGATGCCATTGACAAATTTGTGAATGATCGGGTCCGCGCTCTGGCGCATGTGGTCCGGCGTGTCGACCGTGTAGATCCTGCCCTCGTGGAGCATGGCGATGCGGTGCGCGATGGTGTAGGCGCTGTGCATGTCGTGGGTGACGACGATGCTGGTCACGCCATAGCGCTCGCGCATCTTGACGATCAGCTGGTCGATGCTGTCGGCCATGATGGGGTCGAGGCCGGTGGTGGGCTCGTCGTACAGCACGACCTCCGGCTTCCGGATGATAGCGCGGGCGAACGCCACGCGCTTGCGCATGCCGCCGCTCAGTTCCCCGGGCATCTTCTTCTCGTGGCCGAGCATCCCGACGGCGTCCAGCGCCTCCCGCACCCGATCGGTGATCTCGGCGGCGGGGGTGCCCCTCTCTTCGCGGAGCGGGAATGCGAGGTTGGCCTCGACGGTGAGGGAATCGAAGAGCGCGCCCCCCTGGAATACGATGCCAATCTTCTTGCGGATGGGCACGAGCTCCACCTCGCTGAGGGGGACGACGTCCTGCCCATCGACCTCGATGCGGCCCGAGTCGGGCTTCATGAGGCCTATGAGGTGTTTCAGCAAGACGCTCTTGCCCCCGCCGCTGCGGCCGATGACCACGAGGCATTCGCCGCGGCGGATTTCGAGATCCACTCCCCGGAGCACCTGCTGGCGGCCCAGTCGCTTCTGCACGCCCGCGTAGCGGATGGCGATGTCGTCGTCCATGGCTCAGCCCAGCGCCGTGTTGAGGACCAGCGTGAAAAAGAAGTTCGAGATCAGCACGATGATGGACCCATAGACCGCGGCGTCGGTGGTGGCCCGGCCGACGCTTTCGGCACCAGCCTCCGCCAGGAGCCCCTTCTCGCAGGCCACGGTCGCGATGATGACGCCGAAGAAGACCGCCTTGATGAGGCCGACGAAGATATCCTGGGGCGCGACGTTATCCGCGATGTGCTGCCAGTAGTAAGTGCCATCGACGCCCATGAGTGGGACCGCCACGAGGTAGCCGGCGATCGTCCCGCAGCCGATGGCCATGCCGGTGAGCAGGGGCATCGAGACCGTGAGGGCGATGAAGCGCGGGACGATGAGGTACTCGATGGGGTACACGGCCAGGGCCCGGAGGGCGTCGATCTGCTCGGTGGTCTTCATGGTGGCCAACTCGGCTGCCATGGACGACCCGACCCGGCCGGCTATCATGAGGGCGCTGAGCACCGGGCCCAATTCGCGGCACATGGCGAGGGTGGCCACGATGCCGGTGGCGGAATCCATCTGGAGCCGGTGAAAGTGGAACTGGGTCTGGGCCGTGAATACGGCGCCGGTGAACAGTCCGGTGACGAGCACGACCATCAGGGAGCGCACGCCGACGGAATAGAACTGCTGGATCATCAGCGACCAGCGGAGGCGGCGGGTGAATATGCAGCGCACGGTCTCCATGCCCAGCATGGTGAGTTCCCCGAGCTCACGCACGAGGCCGAGGGCCCCGCGCCCCAAAGCGGTAGGTATGAAGAATAGGGCCCGCACTCATCGTCAATATAGATAGGGTTTTGGCAGGTCAAACGCATTTGGGATGAGCCCGAAGCGTGGCGTTGCACCGGGCGCGAGGAAGACCTCGATGACGTCGAAGCGGAAACAGATCGGGGGATTACCGAGCAGACGGAGGTAGGCCAGGGCGGCCCGGCCGAGGCGGCGCTGTTTCTTGGTCGTGACAGCCTCGCCCGGCCCTCCGAAATCCTTGCGGCTGCGGGCCTTGACCTCGACGAACACGAGCACCCGGCCGTGGCGGCACACCAGGTCGATCTCGCCGCCGGCCGCGGCAAAACGCCGGGTCAGGACGCGATAGCCGCGCTGGCGAAGGAATCCGGCCGCGGCGCGCTCGCCAAATTCGCCGCGATCGCGGGCGTCATCCGAGGCCGGGCAGGGACGCCTGTGCCACGGGCGAAAAGCTTCTCCGATGCGCCGGGCAAGGGCCGATGCGCCGGAGCGCGTCCAGATGTTCGGCCGTGCCGTAGCCCTTGTTTCTGTCGAACCCATATCCCGGGAATTCCCCGTTCATCCGCCGCATGAGGCGGTCCCGCGTCACCTTTGCAATGATGGAGGCGGCGGCGATGGAAAGCGAGCGCGCATCGCCGCGGACGATGGCGCGGTGCGGGAAGGCGAACTCCCGAAATGGCAGGCCATCGAGCAGCGCCAGGTCGGGCGGCGGGTCGAGTGCGGAGAGCGCGATCTCCATGGCGCGTCGGGTGGCCTGGAGGATGTTGATGCGGTCGATCTCTGGGGGGCCGATGACACCCACGGCCCACGACACTTCGGCCGAGCCGATCAGTGCCTCGTAGAGTGCCTCCCGCCGGGGCTCGGTCAGCTTCTTGGAATCATTCAGGCCCTGGACCGGCGGGATGCCGGGGAAGACGACCGCGGCCGCCACGACTGGACCCGCGAGGGGTCCGCGCCCGGCCTCGTCCACGCCGGCGATACAGTGATAGCCTTCCCTTCGCGCTTTGTTTTCGAACTCGAGGTCCGGTGGCATGGTCGGCGCGGTGCGCCGCCGCGGCTCGCGGTGGGGCCTACTCGGCCTTCGGGCGCTTGGCCGCCTTGGCGACCTTGGCTGCCTTGCCGGCCGCCTGGGGCGCCTTGCGTTCCTTGACCATCATCGCCGCCTTGCCCTTGCGGTCGCGGAGGTAATACAGCTTGGCGCGCCGGACGTGCCCCTGTCGAACGACCTGCACCTTCTCCACGCGAGGGGAGTGGAGCGGGAAGATCCTCTCCACGCCCTCCCCAAAGGAGATCCGTCGGACGGTGAACTTGGAATGGATGCCGCGGCCCTTCCGCGCAATGACGATGCCCTCGTAGACCTGCACGCGATCCTTGTCGCCCTCGCGAACGCGGGTGTGAACCTTGACGGTGTCACCCACGTTGAACCGCGCGACTTCCTTCTTGAACTGCTCCGCTTCAATCTTGTCGACGATCGCATTCATGATCCATCCTCCTGCGCGGCACCCAGGCCGCCGTAGCCTTCCCCGCAGAAAGCGGGCCGGAAAGTAAACGCCGGGACGCGGCCGGAGTCAAGGGCCAACGGATAGGATTTCCTTCTGGCGGCCCTGCGGGGGGAACCGCCCCCCATCGCCTTCCGGGGGGCTGGCGGCGATGCCTGAACCGGTCCCACCACGGGAATCGCCTGGCAGAGGAGCCACACCGGGGGTCGGGGGGAACGCCGAGCACGCCTTGCTCGGGCCGGTGGCCTTTCCCGATCAGGGACTCAGGGAATCGGGAACCGGCGGCCCGCGTTTCTGCCTTCCTGAGTTCCGGATTGAAAAGGGCCGATGGCTTTGCGGACAACCGATACCGCCGAGACACGAAGAGCCAATTCCCCTCTCTGCCAGACACTTGATTTCCTTACATGGAGCGCTTACATTTTCGCCGTGAAAGCCACGCTTACCAGCAAAGGCCAGATCACCATCCCCAAGGCCATCCGCGACCGCCTGGGTCTCAAGGCGGGCGACGAACTGGAATTCGACGCGAGCGCCCCCGGCTTGAGCGCGCGGCGCGTGGTGAACAAACTGGCTTGGTCCCGGGTCCTGAAAAGGTGGCGGTCCGCTCGGGGCGCCAGTCTCAAGGGACATCGCTGGGGCCGCATGACCTCCGCCGAGATCCTAGACGAGACGCGCGGCCCGGTCGAGCTGCCACGGGGCAAGGCCTGATGCGCACCGCGGTTGATTCGTCGGTGCTCTGGGCCATCCTCAACGCCGAGCCGGGCTGGGAGGCATGGGTCGCAGTGCTCCAGACTGCCGCCGCCGAAGGCGAACTCTTGGTCTGTCCCATCGTTTTCGCCGAGGTGGCGCCATCCGTCTCTTCGGCGGACGAGTTGCTTTCCATCCTTCACGGCCTCGGCGTGGCCTATGATCCACTCCTCCCCGGCGCCGCATTCCTCGCAGGCCAGACCTTCAGGAAGTACCGCGACACGGGCGGACCCCGCGACCGGATGATCCCCGATTTTCTGGTTGCCGCGCACGCCCAGCATCAGGCCGACCGCCTCGCCGCCACCGACCGCGGATACCTTCGCAGATATTTTCCGAAGCTCGCCCTGCTCGCTCCAGGAGACTGACCTTGCAAGTTCGTCGCCCGGGTCGGACCACAGGTTCCAGTGGCAACGGATCCTCCAGCGGCTCGGTCAGCATGTATCGCTATACCGGGGCGAACGCCTTGGCGTTGCGCCACGTGATTCCAGTGGCTTCGGCCACGTTGCGCATTGCCGGTCTTCACACGAGGGGTTCGTTGCGGTGCGCGCCGTCATTCCGCAAGTAGATGCGGTGTGGCACATCGGACTCGGTCATCGCGGGATCGGTCGCGCTTGGCGGGAGAGTTGTAACGGCAACACCGCATCTCGAACAGGGTGTGGTTTCGTTTGCGGTCAACTCAAGCCCCGTTTGCCCGCGGTTGTTCACCGCGTGGGCTCCGGCTGCGGCGCATGGACGCCCCACATCTTCTCGATCATCGCGAAACCCGCCGGATCGCGGCAACGCAACGCCTTGCGGTCGAACGGCTCGTATTCGCCGCTCAGGAAATAGGCGCACGACAGTTCGGCAAAGTACTCGAGCTGATTTCGCGAGGCGTACGCGCGGTCGAGGCGCCCGCCCGTGACATCCCTCACACCCTCGTAAAGCTTGCGCGCCACCGCATTCTTCCACGCCGCGAGGATATCGGGTTGTTTTTCCGCCCATTGCTCGAGCTGCCAGGCGTGTGCAAACTCGTGAATGAGCACGCGCAGCGCCCACTCGTCGGTGATCGCCGTGTAGTTGCGGGCCGAGTATACGACCAGCGCGCTGCTCCAACGCGGATCGAGATGCGCGCGGTGTTTTGGGGCGTGCGGTTGGAAGTATTCCGCGCCACTATCGCGGCCGCCGGCCTGCGCCTCCTTGCCGAGCATCAGGAAGATCGGAAGCCGCTGGAGGCGCGCGTGGGTATGCGCGGGCAGCAGGCGGAGCAACTCGCGGAGCTTCGCATCCAGCCGGCCGAGCGCGCGCCCGGCAAGTTCCGCATGTTGCGCGGCAAGCTCGCGTTCGAGCCAAATCTTCCAGCCGCCCGCCGGGCGCCCGACGTATTCGCGCGGCGGCTCGCGAAAGTTCACGAACTTGGGCGGTACGAACAAGCGCGGGGCCGGGCGGGTCGCCCGCATTCCCGTTGTCCCGTCCTGGCCCGATTTTGCCTTGATGAGATCCCACGGGCCCTCGGGGATCCGCCCATGATGCGTGCACGGAAAGTCGCGGCGGTCAACGGCGGGGGCCTCGGCGGTGAAGAGCGGATGGAAGACAATCAGCCCGGCGCAGATGCCCGTCACCAAGCGCGCGAGCGGCCGGATTCGACAAGGCGCACCCGAAGGTGTGGTGCTCGGTCGTGACAACATCAGAGACCACGCGTCGGATCCCGCGGACGCGACCGGCCCCCACCGCCATCCGGGGGGCCGCCAGCCCGCCTGAACCCGTTGGGCCATGGCATTGGCGTAGCAGACGAGCCACCGGAACTCGAGCGGGAAGGCCGACGTCGCCCTTCGCCGAGCGCATCAACAGGTCCGCGATGCAGCGGCCCTTCACCCCCTCCGGCCTCCGTGCGTCTGTGGTGAAAAGAACTTTCACGGAACGAGAACGCCAGCAGCCGCGTCGTGTCGCAATCGTCGCAGCGGATGCGCGCGAAACCGTAGGACAGGTCACCGCAGTCCAAAACCCTTCCGGCCCGGATCTTGGGTTGGGGCACGAGCCGCGCACGCGAACAGCGCCCGAAGTTCCTGGCCGGGAAACGGCGGCCCGCATTCCTGAGTTCTGGATTGGGCGGGCTCGAAACTCGGGGGGATCTCTTAGAATCGGACTACCCGATTCTACTTGAGAAAACGCGTATTGCCCCTTGCAGGCCCTTCGCTGCGGGCCGGTTGTGTGGCTGTTTTCCGGTTAGCCGGGTGGCACAAGACGGTCAGATATCGAAGTTGAGGATGCCCTTGTTTTGCTGCTGGCGTTCGGCGGCACCGTTCAGGGCGTCCTGGAGGGTGAGGTTGTCGAGGACGGTGGTGGCGGCGGCGTGGAGGTGTCGCATGGCGATGCGGACGGCGCAGCTTTCCGGATCGGGGCAGGAGCATTCGACGGGTTCACCCCATGGGACGCTGGCGCAAGGGACGGGTGCGAACGTTCCTTCCATGACCCGGATCACTTCGCCAAACCGGATTTCGGGCGGTGGGCGATTGAGGCCGTAGCCGCCCTCGACGCCACGGCGGCTTCTGAGGATGTCGGCGTTGCGCAGCACCAGGAGGATCTGCTCCAGAAATTTCTCTGGGATATGGGTGCGTTCGGCGAGTGCGCCGATGGGGAGCAGCCGGTGGCCCTGCGCCTCGGCGGCGGCGATTTCGACCAGTGCGCGGAGGGCGTATTCGCACTTGCGGGAGAGTCTCATCGGTGTGTGCCGGGATTGGCCTCAGGGATCCTTAGCGGAGAATCCCGCCGCCTTGGCTATTTGGGCATCGCGCTCGGGCACCAGCCGGAATTGGAGGTGGCCCGCGTCATCCACGTAGATGTCTCTGCAGAGAATGATGACGGGGAGCGGCTGCGAGAGGGGGGCGCGCTCGGATTTCGTGGAATCCATGGCCTTGCGGACGCGGCGGGCATCCCAGCTAGACTCCTTGGCGAGCACGAAGGTGGCGAGTTTCTGGGGCTCCTCGACGCGTATCCATCCTCGGCCTATGTCGAGCGTCGTGGTCTCGAACCCGGGATCCTTTTCCCTGCCGTGGAGGTAGATGGCGAAGTAATTCGGGACCATGAACTTCACCTGGCCGAGGGGATTATCGCGGCCCGGTTTCTGACGGAGGAAGAGCTTGCCCGCCTGGACCTGGTCGAAACTGGCCTCGTCGGGCGGGTGGATGACGGCGCCGGGGTGGTAGTCGCTGACGATCTCGAAGCCCTGTGCCTGGAACCAGGCGGGGTCCTTGCGGGCCTTGGGGAGGATTTCCCCGGTGGCGACATGGGGGGGCACGCTCCACGACGGCGCGAACTCCAGATACTCGAGCTTGTCGGCGAATGAGTCGCCGGCCAAGTCGCGGAGGGCGTGGCCGTGGTTCACGCGCATCCTGAAGGCGGGCCGGCGCCTCTCGTAGGCGATGAGTTCCCGCTGCGGCAACAATACCACGAGCCCGCGCTCGGGCGGCTGGCGCTCTCCCCACCGCCAGCGCTCCAGATTGATTCTCACCTGGAGGATCCGTTCGCCGACCGACTCGTTGAGGGCGCCGCGCGTCATCGGGCCAACGATGCCATCCACCTGGAGTTCGTGGCGTGCCTGGAATTGGCGGACGGCATTGTCCAGGGCGCCATCAAAACGCTCGTGCCAGCCCGCCGGTTCTTCCCCCTTGCGCGGGGCGAGGCGCGCCGGGAGATCCTCCTCGGCGGCGAGGCGCCGTCGCAGGGCGACGACGGCGCTGCCGCGGCTGCCTATCCGGAGGGAACGGCCGATGTTGGGGACGTCCGGCCAACCCCCGGTTGCCGCGATATCCCGATAGCGCTTGAGCGCGGCCTTGAGCGCGACGTAGCCGTCCCACGTGGGTTCCATGCTCGCGAGACGCCCGGCGAAGTCACCGTTCGCCAAGGCGCTCTCGAGTTCGGGGACGAGGTCGGGCACGGCCGGTTGCCACTGGGCTGAGGGGGGGTCGGCGGGAGGCCTGGCGCGCCCGACGCGAATGTCGTGTGCGATCTCAAAGAACGCGGTGGTGAGGGTGATGTCGCGGCGCGCGATAGTCTCCGGCACGCTCGTTGGCGCGGCGGCGTCGAAGTCGGCGGGCAGGTAGTTCTTCGGGTTGAGGCCGAGATCGCCCACCCTGCCGATCGCCTCCAGAAATTTAGCGGCGGCGCCATCGGCGCCCCAGGCGGGCTCATTTTTTCGGCCCGCGTAAAACCGGGTCACGGCATCGGACACGATGGCGTCGTTGGTGAGTGCCCCCGGCGCGTCGCGCAAAAACTTTTCGATCGCCGCGGTTCCAAGTGATGGGCCGGGGATCGTGGCCTCGGGCACGCCGGTGGTCGGTTGCTGGGCGTGGGCCGCTGCCATCGACCCGGCCAACGCAAGAATAAGGGACGGGCACATCGAGGCTACTGTATCACACTGCACGGCAATGCGGGAGAGGGAATCCGAGCCGAGTCAGGCCCTTGGGGCCACGTGCCACAGTTGCCCCGTGGGCCCGGACGGGTTATGATGGTGTCGATGGCGCGCCCCCCCCGGCGATCTTGGCTGGTCGTCCTTCTGCTGCTTGCGGCGGGAGTGGCATGGCTCATCGCGAGGGCTCCCGAGGGCCGGCGCGAATGGCTCTCGGCCACCGGGCCAGCCCAGGTGTCGATCGACCATTGCGCGCCCATGATGGATGACTCCGCCGTGGCATTCGTGCAACTGCACCGCGACCTGGACCACGCGGTGCGCCGCGGGCAACTCTCCCGCGTGCGGGAGGATTCTGCGGCGCTGGCCCGCCATCTCACGCCCGTCGATCCCATCGCGGCGGCCGCCGCGCTTCACCTCGCCGAATCCCGGGACGTCGCGACGGCGCGCCAGCGCTTTGAGCAGATGGATAGTCTCCTCCGTGACACCGCTCGCCCCCGCGCCTCCGACCAGGGCCAGCCCAACGTGATCGTGGCGCCCGCGGTCAATTGATGTCCGCGCCCCCGCCGATTAGCCCGGATATTTCACAGCCTTGCGGGCTGTGAAATTCCGGGCTCTGGGAAAACCGCGCCATGAAAGCCATTTATTGGGAAAGGTCAGGCAAAGACTGGGTTTTTTCGCGGTTGCGGAGTGTGTTTCGCGGACCGGTGGCCCCAGACCCGTCAAAGTCGCGTTCTTCGGAGCGCGGTTTTCCTTTGAGCCTGCATATTTCACGCGGAAGCGTGAAATATGCAGGTTAGGGCGACACCTTCAGTTTCTCGTCCGGGGTCTCCGCCTGCATGAGGACGCCCTGCTCCTTGTAGGTCTTGAGCATGAAGTGCGTCGCGGTGGAGAGGACGCCCTCGAGCGTGGCGAGTTTCTCCGAGACGAACGTGGCCACCTGCCGCAACGTCTTGCCCTCCACGATCAGCAGCAGGTCGTAGGAGCCGCTCATCAGGAAACACGACGTCACCTCGGAAAATTTCGCGATCCGCGCCGCCAGCCGGTTGAAGCCCCCGCCGCGCTCGGGCGCGAGTTTGACCTCGATGACGCCCTTGACCAATTCGGAGACCGCCCGCTCGTCGTCGATGATCGCCCTGTAGCCGAGGATGATCTTGTCCTCCTCGAACTTACGGATGCGGGCGATGACCTCCTCCTCCGTCAGGTTCAGCATCTTGCCGATGGTGGCGGGTTTCGCGTACGCGTTCTCTTCGAGCATGCGGAGGATCGGGTCCATGGGGAAAGTAAAGACTCCCCTGGGGTCCAAATCAACGCCCAACAAAGAAGTTGGTTGTTGGATGTTGGCCGTTGGGCTTTTGGTCAGGTCGTTTGGGGTCGGATCTCGGCCGCATCGAATTCCTCGACCAGGTCCAGGATCACGTCGGCCATGTGGGGCTCGGTGCCGATCGCGGAGGTGTACCACAGGCGCCGGTCGCCGAGGTGATGCGGGCCCCGCGCCAGCGAGTCCTCATTTAATGGGGGGGAGGCGGGGGCGCGCAGCCCTAGTGCCGAGGGGATGTCCTCGAGGCAGTGCTGTCCGTTGCCGATGAAGAACGGGACGGCGACCACGTCGCGGTGCGCCGTGACTTCGCGCCAGCGTCCGATCAGGGGCTCCTGGTCGAGGAAGGCGGCCCGCACCTCGCCGAACAGTCCGAGCGCCCCCACCGCCGCCACCTGGCGGCGGATGGCGACCGCGGAGTTCACATCCCGGCCCGTCCCGTGGCCCAGGATGAGCAGGCAGGCGTCGGCCGGATCCTGGTCGGCGCCGAGCGCCGCCAGCGCCCGATGCTGCAACACCGCCGTCATCGAGTGGTGTGAGCCCACCGGCCTGCAGTAGTACAGCCGGCGCCCGTCGCGGCAGGTGACTTGCCCTTCGAGCCCAAACTCGCGGGGAAAGACAGTGCGCGTGAAGTAGCCCTCGCTGATGAAATTCGGGACGATGTAGACCTCGGGGGACCGCACCGCGCCGAGCACCTCCCGGGGCCTCGGCCCCTCCTTCCAGAAGGCCGCGGCCACTTCCGCGAACGGCCCGCGGGCGCGAAGCGCGCGAACGAGCTCGTGCGTCGGTCGGCTGGAGCCCGCGCTCTTGCTCGAGCCGTGCGCCGCCAAAACGAGAGCGGCGCCGGGCCAGGCCCGGCGCCGCTCCGGCTGTAAGTCTGATCTCACCGGCGCGGAAACGTGCGCCCGGCCGCTCCGGGCGCAAGCCCGCGTTTCCGGCGGGTCATTTCTTCTTGGAGACCTTCGCCCGCACGTCGTCGAGCTGCCCGGCCGAGCCGAGTTTCCCGTTCTTGTGCGCGATGAAGTTCGCGTACTCCTCGATGAAGATCTTGCCCGGCGGGCGGAAGTCGAACTCGGTGGGCTTGTCGCGGAAGAACTCGCGGTGCACGCGGGTCCAGACCAGTCGGCCGTCGGTGTCGATGTTGATCTTGGTGACGCCGAGCTTGGCGGCGGGCAGGTACTCGTTCTCGTCCACGCCGACCGCGTCGGCCAGTTTGCCGCCGGCCGCGTTGATCCGGTCGACCTCGGACTTCGGCACCGAGGAGGAGCCGTGCATGACCAGCGGGAAGCCTGGCGCGAGCTTCTTGATTGCCTCGAGCACCTCAAAGTGCAGCGATTGGTGGCCCTTGAACTTGTATGCCCCGTGGCTGGTGCCGATCGCCGCCGCGAGCGAATCGCAGCCCGTCGCCTTGATGAACTGCGCGGCCTCCTTCGGGTCGGTCAGGCACGCGTTGCCCTCGTCCACCTTGATGTCCTCCTCGACGCCCCCCAGCATCCCGAGCTCCGCCTCGACGGAGATGCCCTTCTTGTGGGCCGCGTCCACGACGCGCTTGGTAATCTCGACGTTCTTCTCGAAAGGTTCGTGGGAGGCGTCGATCATCACCGAGCTGTAGAAGCCGGATTTGATGCAATCGTAGCAGGTCTCCTCGTCGCCGTGGTCGAGGTGCACCGCGAAGACCGCCTCGGGGAAGATCTCTTCGGCCGCGCGGATGATCGCCTCGAGCATGCGCTTGTCGGTGTACTTCCTTGCGCCCTTCGAGATCTGAATGATGAAGGGGGCCTTGGATTGGACGCAGCCGCGGAACAAGCCCATGGCCTGCTCGGCGTTGTTGATGTTGTATGCGCCGACGGCGTACTTGCCGTAGGCTATCTTGAAGAGCTGGTCTGTCGTGACGATCATGTCTGTGTCTCCTGTGTGTGCTGGATGATTCGGCGGAACGGTAGGTGCTGAGCGAGGAGAAGCAATGCAAAAATGACCCCCGAGATATCAGTTGGACTAATGCGTTGAATCGGGGCGCGGTCTTGGCCCCCCGGCCGCGTCGGCCACCGCGCGCGGCGTTATTCGACGGCAACCTGTTGGAGTTCAGCCTGTAGGCTGAATCGGGCACGAAGCAGGCTAAAGCCTGGACTCCAACGGCTTCGGTCGAGCGAACCAGAAGCCCTGCCCCCGCGCGGTCGGGCGGCCATCTTCGGCTTGGCTTCCGTGGGGATGGGGATAAGAATGACCGATTAGATTGCGACTATGTCTTGCCGTGCGCTGTTCGAGGGTTGGTTGCCGTTGCTCGTCGCCGTTGCCGTTGCGGCGGTGGGGTGGCGGTTGGCCGGGCCGTGGGGGGCGACGCCGGGGGTCCTGGCGCTCATCGGGGTGATCTGGTTTTTCCGCGATCCGGAGCGGCGCCCGCCCGATGATCCGGCGGCGATCATCGCCCCGGCAGATGGGCGGGTCGTCCAGATAGAGCAGGGCGCGGAGTTTGCCGCGGCGGGGGGCCGGGGGCGCCGGATATCCATCTTCCTGTCGGTGTTCGACGTCCACATCAATCGTGCGCCGGTCGCCGGCACGATCCGCTCCTCGGAGCACTCGCCCGGGATCTTCTTGGACGCGAGGCGGCCGGAGGCGGCCGGGCGCAACGAGCGCCGCGACTGGGTGATCGAGACGGGGCGGGGTCCCTGTGCGGTCGCGCAGATCGCGGGACTCATCGCCCGCCGGATCGTGGCCTGGAGCAGACCGGGCGATCGCGTGGCGGCAGGCGAGCGCATCGGCATGATACGGTTCGGGTCGCGCACCGACCTGCTGATCCCCGAATCCGCGGACGTGGCCGTGCGCGTAGGCGACCGCGTCCGGGCCGGGGAGACCATCGTGGCCCGGTGGCGGCATCTGGCCGGGGAGGCACCATGAGCGGCGAGGGGGATCACGGCCCCGAGGAACTGCCGAAGGTCTATCTGCTGCCGAACCTGATGACCGCGGGAAATCTTTTCTGCGGTTTCATGGCGGTGCTGCAGATCATCGAGGGCACCCTGAGGCAATCGACGGGCCACGAGGAATGGGTCCAGCGCTACACCGCGAGTCTGTCGTTCATCCTGGGGGCGTTCATCTTTGATCTTCTCGACGGGCGGCTGGCCCGGCTGGGCGGTCGCGAGAGCCCGTTCGGCCGAGAGTTCGATTCGATCGCGGACGTGATTTCCTTTGGCATCGCGCCCGCCCTGCTGGTGTACAAGATCGTTTTGGCGGAGTTTCCCATAAGGATCGGGTGGCTCATCGCCTTCTTCTATCTCCTGTGCGGCGCGCTGCGGCTGGCGCGGTTCAACGTCGTGGCCGCCCGTGACCAGGGTTGCGCCAAGGGGGAGTTCATCGGTTTCCCGATACCCGCGGCGGCGGGCGTCATCGCGTCGATCACCCTGCTGCTGCTGCTGCATTTCCACGCGAGCGAGCGCGAGATCGGCATCTGGAAATTCTCCCTGCCGGTGCTGATGGTCTTCCTTTCGTGCATGATGTTCAGCAGGGTCCGCTACCCGAGCTTCAAGATGATCGATTGGGGCACGAGGCGTTCGCTGCCCCGTTTCATCGCCACGTTCTTCGTGATCGCCCTGGTGTTCATTTACTGGCGGTGGATGCTCTCGGTCGTCTTCATCGGATACCTCCTCTATGGGTTCCTGCGCCCGCGGCTGTCCCTGCGGCTGCGCCGGGAGATCGAGGAGGATGTCGAGGAAGAGGAGTCCGCGGCCGCGAAGCCCTGATCCGCGCCCGGCCGATTCACCGGCCCCGGCCCGGCGGCAGGCGCACGGGCGGCGCGATGACGACGAAAACATTTTTCTTCAGGAAGGACGACACGCGCAGTCGGGCGCGGGCGGTCGCCTTCGCGTCGTAATCGGCGCTGGCCGGGGTGGCGAACATGTGTGGCGCATCCAGCTCCAGGAATTCGAATTGCACGCCGGCCGCGCGCAGCGCCTTGCGAAAACTGCCGGTGATCTCCGGCGTGATCCACGTGTCGCGTGTCCCGTAGATGCCCAGCACCGGGCCGTGGAGTTGCCGAAGGCGATCCTCGTCCAGCACCACCGGGCCGTAGTAAAGGACGCAGGCGTCGATGTTCGGGTTGCCGATGGCGCTCTCGAGGGCGAGCCCGGCCCCCATGCTCCAGCCGATGATCCCGATCTTCTCCACCTGGAATCTCCGGTCCTCGTGCAGCAGCCGGATCGCCGAATGGATGATGCGCAGCGCGCCCGGGCGGTTGATCTCGCTCATGCTGACCTGGGCCTCGGCCGTTGTCTTGGGCACCTTCCTGTCGTAAAAATCGACCGCCACGACGATGTAGCCTTCGCCGGCCAGGGCGTCGGCGGTCTTCGCGAGGGCCCCCGTCAGCCCCCACCAGTCGTGGACCAGCACGAGGCCGCCCACGGGCGGCACGACGGGCAGCGAAACATAGACCTTCTCGACTGAACCCAGATGGGCCAGGGACTCCATCTTGCCGGCCGCCGGGTTGGCCGACTGGGCGCGCGTGGTCCCACACAGGCAGAGGACCAGCCCCATCGCGCAAAGTGTCCGACGATTCACGCCGATATTGTTATGAAAACCGGCGCCGAGTGCAAGGGGGCGCTTGCGCGGGCATTGCCAGAGGGACTGGACCATGGGACACTCGGCCGGATCGTTGGATGTATGAGTTCCCATCTTGAGCGCGAGTGGCAACTGATCGAGGGCAGGATGCGGCGCGAGGCCAGCGCCGGCGACGACCGCCTGGCGGCCTGCAGGCGATTCCTGAAGTCAGCGATGCTGCGGACCCGCCAGGAGCATCGCTGTGGCGTGGGCGGTCGGACCGTGGCCCGCGAGCGCAGCCAGATTATAGATATTCTCCTTCGGCATCTCTGGGCCGAAGTCCTCGCCGAGAAAGGCCAGCCGACCGCGGGGCTCGCGATCATCGCCACCGGCGGATACGGCAGGGGGGAACTGAACCCCGGCAGCGACGTCGACATCATGTTCTTGCATCGGCCGATCCCAGAGGAGGCGGAGAAGATCCTCCACGGTGCGATCGAGGCGGTCCTGTACCTGCTGTGGGACCTGGGGCTCAAGGTTGGCCACAGCACCCGCACCATCGCGCAGGCGCTGGCCCACGGCAATGAGGACGGCGAGTCGAAGACGGCGCTCATCGAGGCGCGACTCGTCACGGGCGACGAGAGGCTGGCGGGCGCGCTCGCCGACGAATTCCAGCGGAAGTGCATGCGGGGCAGCGAGGCCGATTTCATCCGGTGGAGGCTCCAGGACCAATCGAGGCGGCACGAGAAATACGGCTCCACGGTTTTCATGCAGGAGCCACACATCAAGGAGGGCTGCGGTGGCCTGCGCGACTACCACAACCTCCTCTGGATAGCGTTCGCCTGGAAGCGCCTGCGCAACACGCGGCAGCTCGCCGACGAGGGCATCATGACCGGCGGCGAGCGCGATCAGGTCGAGCGCGCCGTCGATTTCCTGATGCGGGTGCGCAACGAGATGCATTTTCTCGCCGACCGCCCCAACGACCAGCTGACGCTCCCGATCCAGGGCCGCGTGGCCACGGGGCTGGGCTACGACCAGAGGCCGCCCTATCGCCGCGTCGAGGCCTTCATGAAGGAATATTACTCGGCCACGCAGGATATATTTTTCCTGACGAACGCCTGCGCCCGCCGCATGGCGCAGACCGGGGTCGCCAAGCAGCGCGCGTGGTTCCCGTTCCTGACGGGCGGTCGCGGGAAGGTGGAGCGCGCCGACGGTTTCACCATCGCCGCGGGCGAAATCAACGCGGAGAACCAGGGCGTCTTCGGCGAGGATCCGGCCCGGTTGCTCCGCGTATTCCTGATCGCGCAGCGCCGCAATCTCACCCTGGGTTTCGACCTGCTGCGGCTCATCCGGCGCAGGCTCAAGATGGTGGACCACCGCTACCTTGGGCTGAAGACCACGCGCGAGATGCTGCTCGAGATCCTCCGCCACAAGGGCCAAGTCGGCCGCATCCTGCGGCTCATGCACCAGTGCGGCCTGCTGGGCAGGCTCGTCCCCGAATTCGCCCCGCTGTCCTTCCTCGTGCAGCACGAGTTCTTCCACCGATATTCCGCCGACGAGCACACCCTCGTCTGCCTCGAGGAGCTCGACCGGCTCATGCAGCTCAAAGACCCGGGGGGGCGCCTCGCCCGCTACCAGGAACTCCTGCGCGGCGTGGAGCATCCCGAGGTGTTGCACCTCGCCGTCCTGTTGCACGACGCGGGCAAGGGACACACGAGGCACGACCACGCGGAGATGAGCGCGTTCTTGGCGGTCCGCGTCGCCAAGCGCCTGCGGCTGCCGTCGGAGCAACTGAAACTCCTGGCATTCCTCGCCGATCATCACCTCACGTTTTCTCTGACCGCGCAGCGCCGCAATGTCGATGACGCGGACACGATCCGCGAGTTTGCCCGCATCGTGGAGGACCCGCTCCGGCTCGACCACCTGATGCTTCTGACGTATGCGGACGGGCGGGGGGTTTCCGGCGGCGGCGGCTGGTCTGACTGGAAAGAGACCCTGATCTGGCAGCTCTACGACGAGACGAAGCTGTTCCTCGAGGGAAGCCCCGAGTTTGAGCGCAAGGCGGCCGAGCGCGTGGGCCGCCTCCGCGGCGAGGTCGAGGCCCTGGTGGCGCGCGAGGTGTCCGCCGAGGAGATCGAGGCCCACTTCAAGATGATGAGCGGGCGCTACCTCCAGATCATGGATGCCCGCCAGATCGCGCATCACCTGCGCGCCATCCGCGCCTTCATCGCATCCATGGAGACATCCGGCAACCCGTTGGAACCCGTCGTCTCCTGGGAGCACCGCGGGGACCGCGGCCACTCCCTCATGACGCTCGTCACGTGGAACCGCGAGCAGGTGTTCAGCCGGACGGCGGGCGCCATCTCCGTCGGAGGTCTCAACATCTTGAGGGCCGACGTTTTCACCCGGGCCGACGATATCGTGGTGGACACGTTCTGGGTGTGCACCGAGCGCAACGAGGCCGTCACCGACCCCCGCGACCAGAAGGCGGTCGAGCGCATCCTGCGCGTTGCCTTCGCGGAGGCCGAATACAACTTCGAGCCCGAGCTGGCCCGCGTCCGATCCAAGATGCATTTCGACAAGTGGTGCGGCGACGACTTTCCCACCCGCCTGACCATCGACAACGAGAGCCTCAAGGATTACACGCTCGTGGAAATCGAGACCCCCGACCGCCTCGCGCTGCTGCACGACATCGTCCTCAACCTTACGGGCGAGGGCGTGCAGATCATGTTCGCCCGGATCGAGACCGAGAAGGGCGCCGCGATCGACACATTCTACATCGTCGGCCCGGATGGCGCGAAGATCACCGACGAGGGGCTCACGGATCGCATCAAGCACCGCATCCTCGATATCACCGACGGCGCCCTCGCGCGCCTCAGGCGGGGCGCGAACGGCTGACGGCGACCGCGGCACGCCGCGGCGCGCGCGACGATTGGGGCGATCCGCGCCCAGGGTGCACACTGGCCAAGGATCGGATTGTCGCGGGGCCGCGCCCGCCCTTACGCTTGCGGCGTGGAGTGGCCGTGAAGAAGGGCAGGAAACGATCGGGGGATGCTGGCACAGCCGAGCTGGACTTGCACGGCATGCGCGTAGCGGAGGCCCTGGCGATTTTTGCGAACGCCTACAATCGGCGCGTGGCGGGCGGGGATGTCTCGCCCCTGAGGGTCATCCACGGCTACGGCTCATCCGCTGGCGAGGGCGCGATCGGCCGCGAACTGCGCCGCTATCTGGCGAGGCATGCCGACGCGGTTGGCTTCATGGCGGGGGAGGAGTTTTCGATCAATCCGGGCTTCACCGTCGTATATCCGAGGAGGCCGTTGCCGCCTCCGCCGCGCGGGTGTGGATGAATCGATTTCTATCGGGTCGTTCGAATCATGTCTCCATCGGCCCGGCCACGAGCACAGGTGGCCAATATCGCCTCTCAGATGAATCCGAACGGGATCCAACGCCCCCATTCGGGAGTGCCGCCGGCCCCGGCGTCCGCGATTCACCAGTCGCGCAACGCCCGGGCCAACCCGGCCCGCGAGGCCGCGGGCCCTCCCCAGGATGCTCGCATGGCGCATCCATCGAAAGGCCAGGACACGCCCACTGTCGATGTTGCTTGTCGGGCACTCCGCACTAGATCCACCGCCTGACGCGCGCGCGGTAGTCGGCGTAGGCGTGGCCGAAGCGCTCCGCCATGCGGCGCTCCTCGTGCGGGATGTAGAGGAAGTGCATCACGAGGAAAAACCCGGCGGGCGGGATGAGGAAGGGGAGGGAACCGACGGCCAGTGCGACGGAAAGCAGGAGGGCGGTGGCGGCGACGTACATGGGGTTGCGGCTGAATCGGTAGGGGCCCCCGACGACAAGAACGTTCGGTTGACTGCCGGGCATGGGCGAGGTCCGTTGCCGCGCGAAGAATGCGAGGGACCAGGCAAGGATGGCCGTGCCCACCAGCGCCAGAGCCAGCGCGCAGGGGGGGCAGCGGAGCGGTGTGCCCAGCTCGGGCGCCCACGGGATATGCATTCCCGCCGCGATGCCGAGCAACACCAGCCCGACGATCGGCGGCTTGAGATAGGCGACGGATTCTTTCCCTGACGATGGCATGACAGATGTTCGGACGCGGCGGGCCAAAAGTCAAAACTCCCGGCATTGCGCGGCGGTGGCGGCTCGCGTAGACTTTCAGCGCGATGGGCGCACCAACGCGAACCGAAAGGAATCGAATCATGAGAGTCTTCATGCCGGCTATCCAACTTCTGATCACGGCCCTCTTCGCGTCGGTCGCGCCGCTTCCCGCCGCGGATTCCGTCGAAGGGTGGCAGCCCTTATTCGATGGCAAGTCTCTCGAGGGCTGGGCGACCACCGGAAAGTCCGAGGGATGGGCGGTGGAGGCCGGCGCGATCGTGTGCCAGGTCCAGGGCGGCGGATATCTCTACACGAAGCGGCAGTATGAAGATTTTGCGATCTCGCTCGAATTCAAGGTTTCGCCGCCCGCCCCCAAGGTGAATCCCAAGACGAAGAAGGAGGAGATGCACAAGTGCAACAGCGGCGTGTTTGTGCGCTGGTCAGACCTGAAGAATCCTGTCCACACCGGCATCGAGGTTCAGGTCTTCGACAGCGTCGGCACCGCGGTGCCGGGCAAACACGATTGCGGCGCCCTCTACGACATGGTCGCCCCGAGCAAGAACGTCGAGAAGCCGGTCGGCGAGTGGAACCGGATGGTCATCACGTGCAAGGGGCCGATCATCTCCGTCGAGCTAAACGGCGAGAAGATCTGCGAGATGAACGAGGACCAATACGACACGGCCGGCCAGAACCCCGATGGGACAAAGAACAAATACAAATTCCCGTGGAAGACGATGCCGCGCAGAGGCCACATCGGATTCCAGGATCACGGCCACCGCGTCTGGTTTAAGGACGTCAAAATCAAGGCACTCTAGCAGCCTGTTGAAAAACCCCCTGATGGCGTGCGTGGCCGGATTCCGCCGGGAGGGCCCGCGGCCTGAGCGTGTCTCAAAACCTCTGAGCCGAGCCGCCTGGCACAGGCGGCCTACAAATTTTGTAGGGCATCTCTGCGAGATGCCGTGCATTGTCGCGCGCCGCACACCATTGGAAGTCCCCTCTATCATCAGATGGGTATTGATTGTTGGGTGTTCCGTGTTGGGCGTTTGAGTTTTGAGACAGTCTCGCCTCGCGGGCCGCGAATGAGAGATGCCTTTCGCTACCCGGTGGGACGCGGACGCCGGGGCCGGCGTCCCTCCCATACCCAACGCGGCTGTTGTGTGGGTTTTTCAACGGACTGCTTGGGGTCCGCGCGGATGCCAAGGGTGATCCTTGCCCAGCGAACAAAATCCGTGATATCCGTGGTATCCGTGGTTCGATTGTCCGCGAATGACGGGTGACAGTTGTTCGTTGGACGGCGATCCGCGGATCTACGAGATCCAGACGAAGGCAACGGGTCCCGAGGGGTCGCTGCCGCTGACGGAGGCTATCCTGCGCGACAGCCCGAGCGGAAACATCTTCGGGTTGACGCAGAATGCCGGGATGGGGTGGCGGGCGGATGAAGTGGGCAGGAAACCATTCCTGATCCTTAGCACGCAGGGGGGATTGCGCGGGCCGGACGGAACGCCTATCGCGCTCGGCTATCACGTGGGCCACTGGGAGATTGGTTTGCTCGTGGAGTCGGCGGCACGTGAACTGCGCGCGCAGGGCGCGCTGCCGTTTGCCGCGTATTGCTCCGACCCTTGCGATGGGCGCACGCAGGGCACGACCGGGATGTTCGACAGCCTCCCCTATCGCAACGATGCCGCGGTCATTTTTAGGCGACTCATCCGGTCGCTGCCCCAGCGCGCGGGAGTGATCGGCGTGGCCACTTGCGACAAGGGTCTGCCCGCCATGATGATGGCGCTGGCGGCCACGCGGGATCTCCCGTGCGTTCTGGTGCCGGGTGGGGTGACCCTGCCGCCCGAAGGCGGCGAGGACGCCGGGCAGATCCAGACCATTGGCGCGCGCTTCGCGCATGGATTGATCTCGCTCCAGGATGCCGCAGATCTTGGGTGCCGCGCCTGCGCCACGCCCGGCGGCGGTTGCCAATTTCTAGGGACCGCCGCCACGTCCCAGGTCGTTGCCGAGGCGCTCGGCATGGCACCGGTCCACTCGGCGTTGGCCCCCTCGGGCCAGCCGGTCTGGACGGATATCGCGAGGCGGGCCGCACGAGCGGCGTGCGCGATGGAGAAACGGGGCCTTGCCAGCCGCGATATCCTCACCCCCGCGAGCATCCGCAATGCGATGGCGGTGCACGCGGCGTTTGGCGGTTCCACGAACCTGCTCTTGCATATACCCGCCATAGCGCATGCCGCGGGACTGCCTCGCCCGGGCGTCGAGGACTGGATCGGCATCAACCGCCGCGTGCCGCGGCTGGTGGACGTCCTGCCCAATGGTCCCGAGAATCACCCCACGGTCCGCGTGTTCCTCGCGGGCGGCGTGCCCGAGGTCATGCTGCACCTCCGCGAGCTGGGGGCGCTGGACGGCTCCGTCCTCACCGTGGGTGGAGGGACGCTCGACGAGAGCCTCGACGCCTGGCGCCGATCCGAGCGCCGCGTCCGGTTCAGGGCGATCCTGCGCGAGCGGGATGGCGTGGACGCCGATGACGTGATTTCTTCGCCGTCTCGCGGGCGGGACCGCGGGCTCGCCAGCACCGTGATGTTCCCGCGCGGCAACGTCGCGCCGGGGGGCTCCGTCGTGAAAAGCACCGCCATCGATCCCTCCTTGGTGGATGCGGGTGGCGTCTATCGTCTGGAGGGCCCGGCGCGGGTGTTCGCCCGCGAGAGCGAGGCCATGCGCGCGATCAAGGAGGGTCGCGTCCGGGCCGGCGATGTGGTCGTGCTGTGCGGTTGCGGGCCCATGGGCACGGGCATGGAGGAAACCTACCAGCTCACCTCTTCGCTGAAGCATCTGCCCTTCGGCAAGGGCGTGGCCCTCGTGACGGATGCGCGCTTCTCCGGGGTTTCGACCGGCGCGTGCATCGGCCACGTTGGCCCGGAGGCCCTCGCGGGCGGACCGATCGGCAAACTGCGCGACGGGGATCGGATCCGGATCGTCCTGGATCGAAACCGCCTCGAGGGCACTGTCGATTTCGTGGGCACGTCGGCGAAGCCCTGCTCTCCCGAAGAGGGCGCCGTGGCGCTCGCGGCGCGTCCGCCGAGGGAAGATATTCGCCCACATCCCGATTTGCCCGATGACACACGCCTCTGGGCCGCGCTGCAGCAACTCGGCGGCGGCACATGGGGCGGCTGCGTCTATGACACCGATGCGATCCTGGCCGCGCTGAAAAGGCTGTGACGTTGCCGCGCCGAATTGGCCGTTGGTCCGGCACAGGCAAAACGGTGGCGCCGCCCCGATCCGGGGCACTGCCACTTCAGTCCAAAACCTCCCCGGCCCGGATTCTGGGTCAGGGCACGAGCCGCGGCTGCGGACACCGCCTGAAGTTTCGGATCAGAACCGCCACTCGTTGATGAGGGCCCCATCGGGTCCCTTGAGGCGGATCCACTCGATCTGGCCCTCGCCCGGACCGCTGGCGGGATCGATGCGCAGGGCGTCCAGACCGCCCGGAATGGGCAGGGTCACCGTGTACTCGTGCCACTGGGCGTCATGCTCGGGCGCGAAATTGATGTGGTTGCCTAGGAACGAAAGTTTCTTCCCCTTTGCCCAGAAGACTTGGCCCGGACCGGACAGCGAGGACTTCATGCGGATCTCGACCGTCAGCGGACCCCTGTCCGCCGAGGCGTCGCGGCTGGACATATAGGGGTCTTTGCCACCGGAGCGCAGGATCAGCCTCCCGCCCTTGACGGAGAGCGCGAGATCGGGATTGCCTGTCCAGCCCGCGGCAGCGGCGCTGGCCCCGCCCTTGTTGTAGGGCGGGTTGGCCCGCGGGATGACCGCGCCGCTGTCCCTGAGGAAGCCGTCGATGAGCGCGTTGAGATCGCGCACCTTGTCCGGGTGCCGTTCGGCCAGATTGTGCGATTCGCCGATATCTTCATTGAGATTGTACAATTCGAAGCGGTCGGTCTGATCCTCGTTATCGGCGAAGAGGCGCAAGAGCTTCCACTCGCCGGAGCGCACCCACGTGCACGGGATGGCGCCGCTCGCCGGGGTGTAGTGCGGGAAGTGGCAGAAGGTGGGGCCGCGATCGTGCGGTTCGCCCCGCAGCGCGGGAACGAAGCTGCGGCCATCGAGTTTCATCCCGGCGGGTCGTTCGACGCCGCAGATCTCCAATAGCGTCGGGAGGAAATCGACGCTCTGGATGATGGCCTCGCTCCTTGAGCCGGGCCGGGTGACGCCCGGCCAGACGACGATGCAGGGCTCGCGGGTGCCGCCCTCGTAGATGCTGGCCTTGCCACCGCGCAGCGGCGCGTTGCTCGTCGGAGGGATCCCGGCGAACGGGGCCGCCTGCGCCGTGCCTTCCCCGCCGCCGCCGCCCTTTGCCTTCTTTTCTCCCATCGCATCCCAATTCACCCCGCCGTTGTCTGAAAAGAAGATGATCACGGTCCGGTCCGCGATGCCGGCTTCATCGATCGCCCGGATCAGTTGACCCACGGCGGTGTCGAGGCATTCGACCATCGCCGCGTAGAGCGGATTGCGCTGCGGTGCATCGGGAGGGAGGGTCTTAGCCCTGGCCAGATATTTTGGGAGCAGCGCGGCCTTGGATTGGTAAGGTGCGTGCACCGAGAACGCCCAGTAGTGCATCAGGAAGGGCTGGCCCTTGTTCTCCCTGATGAATTTCACCGCTTCGGCCGCCAGCAGATCCTCGATGTGTTCGCCGGGCTTGGCGGGCATGGCGAACTTCGGCGATTTCCACGGGGCGGTGTACGCGCCCGGGGGCCCGGGTCCCGCCCAATGGGGCACGTCAATATCAAAACCCTGCTGCAGCGGGCTGTACGGCTCCGGCCCCAGGTGCCACTTGCCAAAATGCGCCGTCCGGTAGCCGGCGCCCTTCAGCAGCTCCGCGATCGTCACGTAGTCGGTTTTGAGGCGGGTGGCGCTGTCGGCCTGCAGCGCGCGATTCTGCGGCGGCCCCTTGTCCACGATTCTCTCCTCGAGCTTCTCCTGCGGCACATGGCACGCGGGGGCCGTGATCCCCACCCGCGCGGGATACAGGCCTGTCACAATGCTCGCGCGCGTCGGAGAACACAGCGGGTTCGCCGCATACGCTTGCGTGAACCGCATCCCGCGGCCCGCCAGCGCATCGATGCGCGGCGTCTCGTGGAACGTGCTCCCGAAACATGCCACATCCCGCCAGCCCAGATCGTCGGCCAAGATGAACAGGATGTTGGGCCCTTGCGCCGGGACGGGGGTCGCGGCGGAGGATTGTCCACACGCGCAGGTCCACGCGACCCCCAGCGCCGTGAGAATTTGCCGAGTCATGGAACATCCTATTCCCCAGAAATGATCGATGTCGCGCAAGAAATTCCGCCCATCGACACGTTCCGTGGGATTCGCTAAGGACGTGATGGGTTCGGCCGGCGCCCCGTCCGGCAAGGAGTTCCGATGCAGAGGATTGCCCGGTTCTGTTTCGCAAATCTCGTCATGATGGTGCTGGCCGCAAGTCTGGCGGTGGTCGGTGCGGACGCTTCCGCGGACAAGACGCCAGGCGGGGTTGCCTCAGCGTCCATAGCGGCACTGATCGAGCGGGCCGCGGATGGCGCGACCGTCAGGCTGGAACCCGGCGTGTACCGCGAGACCGCGGTCATCAATAGACGCGTGACGCTGGACGGGGGTGCCGGTGCTGTGATCGATCCGACGGAACCGTTCATCCCGAAATGGGTCCCCGCGGACGATGTCGGGGCAAATGTCTGGAGATGCCCCTCCGATAAAACACCGCAGTCGCTGGTCATCGACGGGAAGATTCTCGCGGCCCTGCGGGACGATCGCGTGCAGCAGTCCGGGGACTGGCATTGGAGGAAGCTGCTCGCGTCCGGAACGCCGCTCTCCGGTTTTCGGCATATCCGCGGCATCTGGCTCTGGCGCCGATCGGAAAAGTGCATCTATGTGCACCTGGGCGATGGATCGGCACCCGCCTCGCATCGGTGGTCGGTGCTGTGGCGAAGAGAGCCGGCGCTCTCGCTCGCCGCCGATGGCGCGCGGGTTTCCGGTGTTACGTTCTCGGGGGCCTCCTGCGCCGTGGAGATCGGCGAGGGGGCGAGGCGTTGCGCGGTTGAGAATTGTTCGGTCCGCTCGTACGAAAACACCGGCATTCGCATCACCGGCGGCGCATCGGATTGTCGCGTCGTATCAAACGAGGTGACCCGTGGCTCGTATGAGAATTGGGCACCTTCGGCGCGGGGAGGCAGGGAGGCCAAGGAAGAGTATGAGATCTGGCAGGTGCACAAGCTGGCGGGGAACTATGACCGCGTTGGCATCAATGCCTTCCGGGCGGGAAAGGGCAACGCCATCCTCTCGAACTACGTGCATCAGACATTCGACGGGATCGACACCGGCGATTATGCGGTCGAGAAGCTGTCGATCCCGCTCGCCCATCCCGGAGACGGCGAGGGGACCGAGATCGCCTGGAACGTCATCGAGGACGTGCGCGACTCCGGCATAGAACTCGGTGCCGGTGCCATCGGCGTATGCGTTCACCACAACCGCCTGACGCGCACGCACGGCGGATTCCGGTTCAAGCTGCCGCGCATCGGCCCGATCTATATCCACCACAACGTGCTCGAAGACGATCGCGGGTTCAACTTCTGGTTCAGCATGGATTCGTCTCCCGCGGAGGGGTACGTCTACCACAACACCGTCGTTGGGCGGTCCGCGGCGCTGGCGTATAGCAGCCTCGTCGAAGGCGCCGACCTGAGCGGGACGCCGCGCTGGCACCTACTCAACAACCTCTTCGTCTGCACGAACGGCTTCTTCCGCGATCGCACGAAAGGCGCGCTCGCGCCGAATTTCGTCTCTTCGCACAACGTGATCGTCGGCGGGGGAGACCCGTGGCCGGGCGATCCTTCCAAGGATGCGACATCGCGATACGTGGGCGCGGTCGAGCTGGATGCGGCATTGCATCCCGGGGAGAGAAGCCCCGCCGCGGGTGCGGGGCTGGACCTGAGCACCTATCGCGGCGGGCGACCGCTTCCCGGATGCGAGCCCGGCTATTTCACGGGCAAGGCCCCGGATGCGGGGGCATTCCGCGCGCGGTAGGGGGAGTTCTGCCGCCGCGCTGGCGCAAGGCGGCTCTCTTGGGCAGGATGGGTCTGTATGCGATCGGACATGAATGCGGATCTGCACGTGACTCCAGATCTGGCTGCGGGGCGGCATTACGCGGGGGATGAACTGCCGCTCGGGGCGCTGCTGCTGGGGATCGTGCGCGAGGGGCAGCGCGATGTGGGCGCGCTGCTGCTGATGCCGCGCGGGCTCTGGGTCCGATACAATTCCGGTGAAGTGCGGCCGCTGCCCATGGTGGTGGGCGCGCTGTGGCTCAGGGCGTTGCGGGCGAAGCGCCGGCTGGCGGTCGAGGAGATCGGGCCTTTGGCGGGGGTGAAGCCAGAGACCTATGGGGCATGGGAGGCGGGCGAACAACCCGTTTCCGTGAACCACATCCGGCGGTTGCTCCACGCGCTGCACATGGACGCGGGGACGTGACCGGGACCGGGGTGGACCCGCTTGCTTGGAATTGCAAGCTAAAGCGGCGCGATCGCGCGCCGCACCAAAAGCTGGCGCCCTCCTCGGCTCCACTCGGCACGCTAACCTGCATGGTTTACGCGGAAGCGTGAAATATGCAGACTAGCTTGAGGATCTTCATGCTCGAAGGCAGCCCGCCCGCCCCAGGCGATCGGGGACATTGCCTTCCCCCTTGGTGCCGAGGTTTTGCAAATCGGCGACCACCGTGCTCCAATGCGCGGATGAAGATTCGTTTTCGGTCAGCGGCTGCGGTTGCGGGCGTGGTCTTGGGCGCGGCCGCCAGTGCTGCCGAGAAGGGCGCGGCGCCGGTCGACCCGAAGGCAGTTCTTGCGGATGCTGTCGCGGCATGGCACTTCGGGGATCTGAATTCGGCCGATGGCGCCAGTCCGCTCCAGGCGCGCGAGGGGGCGCGGGTTGGGGTGGAGCTGGCGGGAGCCGATCGGGAGGCGTCACTGGCGCGCGGTGGCGATGGGAGGGTCGCCGAAATCGATGGCGGGTTTTTCGATGCGGGCCAGGGCGGCGGCGGGAGATTGAACATCAGGGGCGAGGCCATGACGATGCTGCTGCGCCTGCGGAACCCGTCGGGCAAATGGTCTCCGGGGGAGTTGTTCTGCAAGCACGGCGGTC
This sequence comes from Verrucomicrobiota bacterium, assembly GCA_029560585.1. Lineage (GTDB taxonomy): Bacteria > Verrucomicrobiota > Verrucomicrobiia > JADLBR01 > JADLBR01 > JADLBR01. The sequence goes on from JAKQKQ010000149.1 coordinate 42,293, forward strand.
ACCAAAGACTCGTCTATAACCTGTATATCAATGGCGACCAGATCGGCTTCGAATTCGGGGCCGAGAGTGTCCCGGCCCTGGCCGGACAGGTGTCGTTTGGATCTGATGAGCTGGGCGCCGGCAAGTGGCACGACCTGATCGCACGCTACGACGGGCGAGAGCTGACACTTTTCGTGGACGGGTTTGTCGCGGCGCGGTCGAGGGCGGGCGGGGCGCTGCGGGGCGCCAACCCGGAACCCGTGCTCATCGGGCGCCGCGGTTTCCGCGGGCAGATCGACCACGCGGCGCTCTGGTCGCGTGCGCTGAGCGACGCGGAGGTCGCCGCGCTCAGCGGCGGCGAGGTGGCACTCGCGGGCCGCCGCGAGACGATGGCCAGGCAGATCGAGGCCAAGATCGGGCGGGAGGGACTCACGCTGGCCGATCAATTGCGTGGCGCGCGCGAGCTGCGGGAGCGCCTTTGGAACGACCCGCACCGGCCGCGCTACCACCTGCTGCCGCCCGACGGCTCCTGGAACGACATCAACGGCACGATCTTCTGGAAGGGCCGCTACCACGTGTTCTTCCTCGGGCGCCTCGCCCCCGACCGCGATACCATCCTGAGCGGCAAAGACACGGATCATGCGCGCGAGACATGGCTCCACGCCTCCAGCAGGGATCTCGTCCACTGGATCCATCACCCGCCCGCGCTGGTGCCCGTGTTCGACGGGAGTATGCCGCGCGGATTATACAGCGGCGACATGATAAACGACGCGCCCGTGCCGACGATCATCGTCCACGTGCCAGGGCAGGGGACCTGCATCTATACCGCAGAGGACGACGAACTGATCCGCTGGAAGCCGCACCCGAACAATCCCGTGATCCCCGCCACGAACGCGCCGCCCGAGGCGGTCATCTTCGATCCGTGCGGATGGCGGGAGGGCGAGACCTACTACGCCCTCGTCGGCAACAAGAACAAGACGCCGGGCTTCGAGGGCGATGGCAGCAGCCTCTTCCGATCGCGCGATCTCGCGCGATGGGATTACGTGGGGCCGTTCTACAAATCGGAACGGCGCTGGACGGGCGAGGACGAGGATTGCGCCTGTCCGGATTTCTTTCCCCTCGGCAACCGGCACATGCTGCTGATGCACACGCACCGGCCCTACGGGCAGTGCCAGTATTACATCGGGCGCTACGAGAAGGAGCGATTCTATCCGGAGGTGCATGGGAGAATGAGTTGGCCCGGCGGGCAGATATGCGCGCCCGAGACGCTCCTGGATGATAGGGGGCGTCGCATTTTCTGGGGCTGGATCCGCGAGCAGGGACCGGCCACCAACGGCTGGGCCTCGGTCGCGAGCCTGCCGCGCGTCCTCTCGTTGGGCGATGACGGCACGCTGCGCATCGAGCCCGCGCCCGAGCTGCAGGCGTTGAGGTGCAATCGCCGCCAGCGCGAGGACCTGGACATCCCCGCCGATGGTGAGGTTGCGCTGGAGAAAGTGCGCGGGGATTGCATCGAGATCTCGGTGACGGTCGTTCCGGGCGACGCGAGGGAATTTGGGCTCAAGGTGCGCCGGTCGCCGGATGGCGCCGAGGAGACCGGCGTCGTTTGCGCGCCGGGGGCAAAGGCCATCAAGATCGAACTTGCGAAATCCACGCTGAGCCCCTCGATAAAATATCCGGCGATGGACGTGAGATACGCGCAGGCGAAGGGCATCCCGGAGTCCGAATGGCACACGCGGGAGCAGGTCGCGCCGTTCGAGCTGGCGCCCGGCGAGCCGCTCCGGCTCCGCGTCTTCCTGGACCGCTCCGTGCTGGAGGTCTACGCCAACGACCGCCAGTGCATAACCCAGCGCATCTATCCCTCGCGGTCCGATAGCCTCGGCGTCTCCCTGTTCGCCCGAGGAGGGCGGGCCACCGTCCGGGCGCTCGAGGCGTGGGACATGAGCCCCGCCAATAGCTGGTGAGGGACCAGCGGCCGGCGCCGCGTCGCGCCGGCGGGAGATTTGTCCTCGTTTTGCGCGGTGGACCCGCTAATGACGTTCGCGTGAAGAAGTGGCTGTCGGTTCTGGCATGGGTCCTCGTGAGTCTGGCTGGCGCGGGCTCGCTGGCGGTCGTGGCGTTGGCGCGGGGGGAATCGGTGAGCGCGCTTTGGCTGGTGGTGGCGGCCTTTTGCGCCTTCGCGGTGAGCTATCGATTCTATAGCGCGTGGCTCATGGCCAAGGTGCTGGTGCTCGACGAGCGGCGCGCGACGCCGGCGTGCGTGCACGACGATGGCAAGGATTTCGTCAAGACGAACTCGTGGATGGTGTTCGGGCATCATTTTGCGGCGATCGCCGGGCCGGGGCCGCTGGTGGGACCGGTGCTCGCGGCGCAGTTCGGCTACTTGCCCGGGGCGCTGTGGATCCTGGTGGGGGCGACGCTGGGGGGCGGCGTGCACGACGCGGTGGTGATGTTCTGCTCGATGCGGCGCGATGGAAAATCTCTGGGGCAGATGGTCAAGGAGGAGATCGGGCAGTTTGCGGGGGTGATCGCCCTCGTGAGTATCTTGTCGATCATGGTGATCCTGATCGCGGTGCTGGCGCTGGTGGTGGTGAAGGCGTTGGCGGAGAGCCCGTGGGGACTGTTCACGATTGCGATGACCATACCGATCGCGATGGCGATGGGCGGTGCGCTGCGATTCGCGTGCCCGGACCGCATCGGGATGGTGAGCGCGTTCGGGGTGATCGCGCTGCTGGCGGCGGTCTGGGGCGGGCAATATGTGGCGCACCATCCGGTGTTCGCGCAGGTGATGACGCTGGACGGCCGATCGCTGGCCTGGGCGGTGATCCTGTACGGTTTTGCGGCCTCGGCCCTGCCGGTGTGGCTGCTCCTGGCGCCGCGGGATTACCTCAGCACCTTCATGAAGATCGGGACCGTCGCCGCGCTGGCGGTCGCGATCCTTTTCATCGCGCCGCAGATGCACATGCCGCCGCTGACGAAATTCATCGACGGGACCGGTCTGGTGTTCGCGGGACCGGTCTTCCCCTTCTGTTTCATCACGATCGCGTGCGGTGCGGTGTCCGGCTTCCACGCCCTGATCTCTTCTGGGACGACGCCGAAGCTCATCACGCGCGAGTCGTGCGTGCGGACCATCGGGTACGGGGCGATGATAACGGAGATGCTGGTGGGGATCATGGCGCTGATCGCGGCCTGCGCGCTGGAGCCGGGGGTCTATTTCGCGATCAATATGAAGGGCGATCCCGCCGCGGTGGTGCAGACGGTGACGGCCGCGGGGTTTCCGGTCACGGTCGATCAGATGGAGCGGCTGGCGCACGAGCTTGGCGAACACACGATGTTTGGGCGGACGGGCGGCGCGCCGACGTTTGCGGTGGGGATGGCGGTGATGTTTTCCAAGGTGCTCGGGAGCCAGGGCGCCATCGCCCTCTGGTATCACTTCGCGATCATGTTTGAGGCGCTGTTCATCCTGACGACCATCGACGCGGGGACCCGCGTTGGGCGGTTCCTCTTGCAGGATTTGCTGGGGCAGATCTGGCGGCCGCTGGCCGATACCCGGTCCAATGTGTCGAACGTGTTGACCAGCGCGCTCTTCGTGGCGACCTGGGGGTGGTTCCTGTACCAGGGCGTCATCGATCCGCTGGGCGGAATCAACAGCCTTTGGCCGATCTTTGGCATCGCGAACCAGCTGCTCGCGGTGATCGCGCTCGCGTTCGGGACCGCGGTGCTGATCAAGATGGGCCGGGCGCGATACATCTGGGTGACGCTCGCGCCGCTGGGATGGCTGTTCACGGTGACGATGGTGGCGGGCTGGATGAAGATCTTCAGCGCCGATCCGAGGCTCGGTTTTCTGTCGGCCGCCGCCGGTCTGCGCGATAAGATCGCGGCGGGCGGGGCGCCGGAGCAGTTGGCCGAGTGGCGACACCTGCTGTTCAATAACATGGTCAACGTCTTCGTGACGGGGGCGTTCATGGTGCTGGTGCTGTCCATCGTCATCGCCTGCGCCAGGGAGTGGTGGCTGCTCTTGAGTCGGACCAAACGCGCGGAGCTGCGCGAGTCGCGATACGTGACGCTCCCGGCGTGAGCGGGCACGGGTGCGCCGCGCCCTCGCCCGGGCCGGGCGCCCGGCGGCGGGATCCTACCAGCACCGCAGCAGGGCCATGGCGAGCATGACCGCGAGCAGGATCCCGGTGATCCACCAGATGGGGTGGATTCCACGCGGCGGGGCCGGCCCGGTGCCGAATTCCTCACGGATGAAAGAATCGTAGTCGAATCCGTCATCCGGCAGGTCGAGGCCGGAGCCCGCGTCATCCTCGCGCCAGCCGGATCGGTCGTCGGCGCCGCATTCCGGGCACGCACGCGCCCGGGGCGGGACCGGGGCCCCGCAGACCGGGCAATCGCCGGGAGGCCGGAACACCATGGCCACAGGATGCGGCGTCCGGCGGTCGGCGCGAAAGGAAATTCGAATCTTTGCATTTTGGCCGATCATCGGGTGGGGTGAATACCTCAGGGGAAGAGCGGTTGCGCGGGACAACGCCTATGTTATCTCGCCCAAATGGCAGGCCCAAACCTTTTGACTCCGGATGCGATGCGGGAGACACATGGTCGATTCGAGACCTATCTCCACGAGTTTCTTGCCCGGCACCAGGAGCGCTACGCTTACGGCGATTGGGTCGAGTGCCTTTATCTTGACGTCGCGGAGCACGTCACACGAAAAGGCAAACGGGTACGTCCGTTGCTGTTTCTCGGGTCGCTCGCGGCGTTTTCTGACAATGGCGAATCGCTTGCAGAGCCGGCACTGCGGATTGCCGTGGGCGTGGAGCTCTTGCACGCATCGATCCTGATTCGAGATGACGTGATAGACCGCAGCGAGCGACGGTGGGGGTTGCCGACATTCCAAAAGCAGGTCGAGGGGCGGCTGGGCAGGCGGGCCGGGCGGGAGCGGGCGGGGCAAAACATCGCGATGGTGGTAGGCGAGATTCTCCACGCCCTGGCCATCGAGTGCGTCGCCGCGGCCGACTTCCCGGAAGAGCGACGGGATCTGGCGCTGCGCGAATTCTTGTCACTTGCGACGGAGACGTGCTGCGGGATGATCCAGGAGACCACGCTGGGATTGCGGGATATCTCGCGGGTCTCCGCCGAGGAGATCCGCCAGATGTATGCCCTGAAGACGACCCGCTACACGATCGAAGGCCCACTCGTTCTCGGGGCGATGCTGGCCGGTGCCTCGGACGACACGATTCTGGCGATCCGGGAGTTTTCTGTGCCCGTGGGATTGGCTTTTCAGATCGCCAGCGATCTGCGGGACTTCGGGCATTTCGATGTCTCGGATCCCCTGTTCCAGAGCGACCTGCTCGAGGGGAAGAAGACGCTGCTGGTGCGCGAAGCCTTCGAGAGGCTAAACGAATGCGAGCGATCTTTCCTGCAACTCTGCATGGACAACCCCTCACTCGGCGAGCCCTCGATCCACAAGGTCGATGAGCTGATCCGGAAATCTGGTGCGGTGGCCGTCCTCGAGGCCGAGGTCACGCGCCTTTTCGGGATGGCGCGGGAGATACTGGAGACGCCGGTCCTGACGCCGGCGCAACGCGATGGACTCCGCTTTCTCAAGGCTTGCGTGCGCTCGCAGGTTGCGCGGTGAGCGGGCGCCGGATCGGCAACAGCGGCAGGTGGCGGCCGACCGATAGCGGCATTCCACCCCGCTCAGGTTGGACGGCCAGACGCCCCTGCGCGATGCGGATCACGTCGGCCCCAGCTGCGGTGGCGGGATCATGGCAGGTTTCCGCGCCGCGGTGGTCTGCGCGAGGGACCTGCGCCCCGCGCGCGACGACACGATGGCGCCGAGGCCGACAAAGCTCCCGGCGATGAATATCAGCATGCCGAGCGCACCGAGCGCGAGCCCAAATGGCGCGCGGGGGCCGGTCGTGATGTTGATGATGTCGCCGAGGATGGCGGCGGCCTGTAGCACCGCGAGGCCGATCATGGTCTGGAACATCGGGCCCCTTGAACCAAACCAGCGGCGCCCGAGGGCATGGCCGAACGCCACGTATCCCACCAATTGGCCGAGTCCCACGGCGAGCACGGCGAGGGGCACCAGCGGTAGCCCGACCACCGTTATCGCGAGAATGATGAGCGCCACCGGCAACACGATCATCAGCGTAAGCCCGAGGAGCGCCGATCGCCCGAAATCGCCTTCGACATGCTCGGTCACCCGCGCGAACTGCACGGGGATGAACGTCGTCATCAGCAGGGCGATGAAGGCCAATAGCCCGAAGAAGGCGATCTCCAGAAAGAAGAATAAAACGGCCTGATGGTGCGCCTTTCCGGTGCGGTCGGCGGTGGCGATGGTGGCCTTTCCAAAGCCGGGCGCGATCGGACCCAGATGCTTCATCAGGTCGAGGGGGAAGCTGGCGACGTTCACCTTGTTGCCGCCGATTTTTGCGGCCGGATCGATTTCGGCGGCGCTTCCGACCGTGACGAGGTCGCCGCCGATCTGTGCGCTCGGCCCGACCTTCACCGTTCCCCCGACGCAGACGGCATCGCCATTCACCTTGCCGTTGATGGTGAGATTGCCGGCGACCACGACGGCCGCGCCCGCGACGGTCTCATGCTCGCCAATGACTGCACTTTGACCCATGAGAACGAGGTCGCCCGACGTCTGCTTCGCGGTCGTCACCGGGGTTGCCGGGGTGGATTTGGCGGCCTCGGGCATCTTGAGTTGGGGACTCGCGTTAGTGGGGTTGGTGGGGACACTAGTGGCATCGGTCGCCCCCCGGCATGGCGCCAGGGAGGCCACATGGAATAGTGCGACAACGAGCGCCGTCGCGTGGAGGGTGGGTAGCAGGGCGTGCTTTGCGGTTTTCATAGGGATTCCTCAGAGGGACAGGATGGGTACACGGGCGAGGCGATGGCCGAACTTCGTGACGATGACCATCACCAGCAGGGCCGCAAGTGCGGAGGCGTAATACGTGGCCAGCCAATCGACGCCCGGCCACGACAGCTTGGCCAGGGCGCCGCCGATGGGCACCATGCATCGGCCGAGCGTGATGGCCGTTCCAGCCATCGTATTCGCCAAAGGTGCGACCACCCGCGTGGCGCAACTGACGGCATCCCAGATCGATTCCGACAGGGTAAGCCAAGTCGCAACGAACAGGGCAGATGCGATGCAGGTGCCCACTGCCGCGGCCCACGAGAGACGCCGCTGAACGCGAACACGGCGCATCCGCGCGGCGGCGATGCCCCGGGCGATGGATGCCGCAAACCCCGGCCCCGGCTCGGGTGTGGGCAGCGCGCGCAACGAGGCGATCGCCAATTCGCCGGCCGAGAGCAGCCCGGCGCACGCGCCGCACGCTCCCACGTGGAGGTCGAGGCGGCGGCGATCGTTTTCCGCCAACTCGCCATCGAGGGAGGCATGGATCATCGGGCGGATCTTATCGCACGGGTCGGTCATAGGTTGCTCTATCACGTGGATACGAACGGCAGCAGGATTTGTTGCAATTTTTCCCGGCCGCGATGGATGCGGATTTTGACGGTGGCCATGGGCAGGCCGAGCGCCTCGCTGATCTCCTCGTAACTGAGGCCATCGACGTGGCGCAGCACCAGCACCGACCGATAGGGGGGCGGCAGGCTCTCCAGGGCTCGCTCCACGGCGCGGGCGAGTTCGGCGCGCCCCGCGAGGTCGACCGGCGAGGGGCCCGGATCGGGGATGCGCGAGCCCGGGTCGAAGGCGTCGCCCGCGGGATCGAGCGGGATCGTGGGGACGCGGCGCTTTCGCAGGGCATCCAGACAGTGGTTGTGGGCGATGCGGAAGAGAAAGGGCGACAGCGCCCTGTCCGGGTCGAATTGCGGGATCGCGAGGTGCAGTTTCACGAAGATCTCCTGCGCGAGATCCTCGGCCCCGGAGCCGCACATGCGGTAACAGTACGACAGGATGCGGCGGCCATAGATATCGATTATCTTGGCGAACGCGTCGCCGTCGCCGGCGCGGGTGGCCCCGACGAGTGCCCGTTCATCCGGTGCTTTTTCGGAATCGTGCATCTATGTTGGGCCGGCCCCTGTCAGGGATAATATACGCTGCCGACAGGTGCTTGTTACAGCGCGCCGCCGTTGCCGCGATACAAGAATTCTCGGACAAGCATGGTCGCGTGTGCCTGGTGCTGCGTGACATCGATGCGCAACTTCGGGTCGGCCGCCCCGTTCATGACCCCCCCGACGGCCTTCGGATCCTGCGTCGAATGAAAGCGCAGGTACGCGTTTTGCGACGGGTTGCCCACCTGCCACGACAGCAGCCTGGCGAGTCCCCGCTGGATGACCGATTCGATCTTCTCCATCGCCGCGCGGTCATTTGCGAGGCGGGCAAGCTCCCATGCGTGCGCCAATCCCTCGTATGCGTAGCCCGTGTTGCGGCCGCGCTCGAGCGTCCGGTGGACGTCGATCATCCAGTAGGCCAGATCGATGACGCGGCGCGGGTATGCCTCAACGTTTGGCCAACCCGACGTGGCAAGTTCGTAGAATGACATCGAACCCCACTGATAGAATCCCTTGGTCTGGTCGCTGTCGGGATGACGCTTCAGCGCGGCGACCACGTGTTCGGAATACATCGCCTCGGCAGAGGCGAGTGCGGCGCCCTGATACTTCGTGAGGCCCAGATACTTGGCCGCCCTCACAAGTGCCAGCAGCGTCTCACCGTCGGAATAGGGCGATGGCTCTCCGGAACCCCGCCCGTCCTCGAGCCCATACCCGCCATGGAAGAGGCCCCCCGGCGTCCGCAGCGAGATCAAGAACTCGAGATACTGCTCAAGCTGCAGCCGGTGCGCGGCGTCCGGCGCCGTCGAGGAACGCAGGAACTCGATGAGCGCGAGCGCCATGAGCGCAACGGTCCCCGTCTTGCCCTCGTCTTCTCCCGGATAGCGGATGAAGCGTTTGCCATCCCGTAGCCCGCTTGCGCGCTTGAAGAAATCCAATCCCTTCCGGATGGCCGCCGAGGTTCGCTCCGACGGGGTGCGGCGATGGAGCAGGCAAAGACCCCAGAGGGCACCCGCCTGACGGACGGAGCTATCCTCCTCGCTTTCGCACTTCCGCGTAAAATCGTACTCGTAGGTGAAGTTCCCGGCCGCCTTCTGGTTGTTCAGCAGGAATTCGAGATTCATGGTGATCGCGTGGTCAATCGCATCCGCGGGAATTCTTTCCGCGGCCCGCGGGGTTGTATCGGGCGCGGCGCGCAAGGGGAACGAGGCGATGACCACTAGCCCGAGCATCAACAGAGCGGCCCTCAGCGCACCCATCACGCGCCCAGGTTAGCAGCCTGTCGGACTTTGGGAAGTCCGACAGGCTAACTCGAGAATTCAGATGCCGGGCAGTAGGAGCCTGCTTGCAGCCGATTCCGTGCGCGAATCGCGCGCAAGCGCGCTCCTGCGTCTCATCTTCACCTCCGGTGGTCCGGCAGCCGCCGGATGAGGTCTGGGTTCCAGATTGCGTGGGACTGGCGTCGGTCACGCCAGACATTCGCACGCGTTTGGCGTCTCGAAGAGACTCCCCACAGGTCTTGTGGGTCGCCTGTGTCAGGCGGCAACGGGCGTCGAGTTTCCCCATGAATGTTGCGGCGCCCTCCGGCGCCGTCCGCGGGGGCGATCGACTCTCCAAGGATCGCGCCCGCCACCCGGCCAGGGGAAGGATCGCGATCTGGATGGCGCAGCACTAGCCTGCATGTTTCACACTTCCGCGTGAAACATGCAGGCTCAAAGGAAAACCACGCTCCGAAAAACGCAATTTTGGAGGGTCTGGTGCCACCGATCCGCGAAACACACTCTGCAAGCGCGAAAAGTCCCAGTCTTTGCCAGACCTTTCCCAATAAATGGCTCTCATGGCGCGGTTTTCCCAGAGCCCGGAATTTCACAGCCCGCAAGGCTGTGAAATATCCGGGCTAGGGCTTTCCCGGCGACGGGAAGAAGGCCCAGGGCGTGTTCAAGAAAATGGCGATGAAGATCCGGTTTCGGGAATGAGGCGGATCCGGGCGCGCCGGAGATGTCGTGTTTGGCATATCCGATGTCGCATGGGCACAATACTTAATTCACAGCGGGACCTTAGACTGCATACTGCAAGGGCGCTCGACGAAAGGAGACTGCGGCGATGGGACGTCTGATCACATTGGTTACGGGGCAGTGGGCGGACTTGCCGCTGGAGGTGCTGGCGGCGAAGGCCCGCTCGTTTGGATTCGATGGCCTGGAGCTCGCGGCGTGGGGCGATCACTTTGAGGTGGACAAGGCGCTGGCCGAGCCTCGCTATTGTGAAGAGAAACGGCAACTGCTCGACAGGCACGGGATGAGCGTCTTTGCGATGAGCGCCCATCTGGTCGGCCAGGCCGTCCTGGATCGGATCGACGAGCGGCATCGCGGGATCCTGCCGCCGCATGTCTGGGGCGACGGCGATCCGGCGGGCGTGAATCGCCGGGCGGCGGAGGAGATGAAGCGCACGGCGCGCGCCGCCAAAAGGCTTGGCGTGAAAGTCGTGACGGGGTTCACCGGTTCCAGCATCTGGCATCTGCTTTACTCGTTCCCTCCCGTGCCGCAGTCGATGATCAACGAAGGGTTCCGGCTGTTCGCCGAGCGCTGGAACCCGATCCTGGACGTCTTTGCGGAGTGCGGCGTGAGATTCGCATTGGAGGTGCACCCGACCGAGATCGCGTTTGATCTCCACACGGCCGAGCGGGCGCTGGCGGCCTTGGATCGGCGGCCGGAGTTCGGTTTCAACTTCGACCCCAGCCACCTCATCTGGCAGGGGGTGAATCCGGCGGAGTTCATCCGCGCGTTCCCCGATCGGATCTACCACGCCCACATGAAGGATGCGCTCGTCAGGCTGAACGGCCGCAACAGCGTGCTCGGCAGCCACCTCAATTTTGGTGATCCGCGGCGCGGCTGGGATTTTCGCACCCTTGGCCGCGGGAGCGTGGATTTCGAGGAGATCGTCCGGGCGTTGAACGACATCGGCTATCAGGGCCCGCTGTCGGTCGAGTGGGAGGACAGCGGCATGAATCGCGAGCACGGTGCCAGGGAGGCGTGCGAGTTCGTGCGACGGCTGGAATTTCCCACGGCCGACCGCGCCTTTGACGCGGCGTTTGAACGGTGATCGGCGAATCGACGGGAGAGGGGTTCCGGCATCCGCAATCAGGAGACCATGAACTCACGAGAAAGGGTCCTGGCCGCGATTGGGCGCCGGCAGCCGGATCGCACGCCACGCGATTTCTGGGCCGAGCCCCCCGCCTGGAACCGGTTGCTCGCGCACGTGGGCCACGACGATCGAGACCGGCTGCTCGACGAGCTGGGCATCGACGTGTTCCACCTTGACGCGCCCGCCCCCTCCGAGAAGGCCGTGGGCAACGGCCTGTTCCAGAACTTCTGGGGCGAGCGCTACGTCTACAAAAACACCCCGTGGGGACCCATGCGCGAAGACGCCAAGGGCGCCCTCGCCGATGCCCGGGAGTTCGGCGACCTCGAGTCCTTCGATTGGCCGTCGCCCGATTGCCTCGACCGCTCGGGGCTCGTGGAGCAATGCGCCCGCCACGACGACCGCGCACTGATCTATGGCTTTGCCGACATCTGGCAGCGGCCCGCCCTCGTGCGCGGATGGGAGGAGATGTTCATCGACATGGTCGAGCGCCCCGAATGGGTCCACTTCCTCTGTCGGAAGTTTGCCGACTTTTATTTGGAGGACTACACGCGCGCCGCGGAGATCACCGGTGGCCGGATCGATCTCTACCTGCTTATCAGCGATCTGGGGAGCCAGCAGGGGCCGTTGATTTCGGCGCCGATGTTCCGCGAGTTTGTGGCGCCGTACATCAGGGAGATGGTCGATCGCATCCACCACCTGGGTGGGCGCGTGCTGTATCACAGCTGCGGCCTGATCCAGCCCCTGATCCCGGAACTCGTCGCGCTGGGCATCGACATCCTGGACCCCATCCAGCCGGTGGGCCCGGCCATGCGGCCCGAGAACCTCAAGCGCGAATTTGGTGAACGCCTCTGCTTTCACGGGGGCATCGACATGCAGGAGCTGTTGCCGAAAGGGTCGCCCGCCCAGGTCGAGGCCGAGGTAAGGCGATATTGCGAAGTGCTTGGCGCCGGCGGCGGATACATCCTCGGCCCAGCTCACCTCTTCCAGCCCGATGTGCCGCCCGAGAACGTGCTGGCGGTCTATCGGGCCGCGCCATGAGCCCAACCGACATGGAGGTCGCGTGATGCGTGGCCAAAATCCTGTCCGCGGTGGGGCAGGCAATCCTGCCCGCCTTTGCCCACTTAGCACGGGCGCCGCCCTCGTCAGCCAGGAGCAAGAACCGCTCCAGTGGGCCGGCGTTCAGCGAGACATCGCGATCGTGCTCATGAGCACCGGCCAACTGAGCGACGCGGAGACCGTCTGGCGCAATATTCTTGAAATCCATCTCCGGCATCTCAAGCCGCAGCATCGCGACGTGATCGGGGCCCGGAACGTCCTCGCCAGCACGCTCTCCAGGGAGGGAAAGCACGCCGAGGCCGCCGAACAGTATCGCGAGGTGCTGGCCGTGCTCGAACGATCTCGTGGCCCGGGCGACCCCGATGTCCAACGCGCCCGGCGCAACCTCGAACGCGCCACGAAGGCCACCGCCGCGGCACCCGAAACCCCCAGCCCATGACTGGCATCATCCGCGAGGAGCGCGTGCGGCGCGCAATCGAATTCCGGAGCCCCGACCGGGTGCCCGTCGTATTCTGGAATCGCGATCAGGATCAGGGTGACGTGATGCTGTATCACCTTTCGCTTGGCGTGCCGGGCGAGGGCACCGCCAACGCGTGGGACTGGTCGGTGAACGAGTGGGGCTATCATCTGGTGAAACTGGGGGATGGCACGATGGGCCACCCCGTCGAGCCCGTCTACCGCGAGATGCCCGTGGCGCAGCACATCCGCGTGCCCGCCCTTCGGGAGGAGGAGCGGATGTCGGCGGTTCCGGCGTTCTTGAAAACATGCGGCGATCGCTATCGGCTGGCCAGCTTCGACCTGAGCGGTTTCACGGTCTATACCTTTCTGCGGGGTTTTGCAGATGCGATGGAGGACTTCCTCCTCGATCCCGCCGGATTCACGCGTCTGATGGACCGCATCATCGATTTCGAGTGCGACCTCATGCGCATGGCCGCGCGCCACGGTTTCCATGGGATCCATTTCGCCGACGACTGGGGCACGCAGTCCGGAATGATGATCTCGCCCGCTCTCTGGCGGCAGCTCTTCAGGCCGCGTTACGCCCGCCAGTTTGCGCTCGCCCGCGAACTCGGGCTCCACACGTGGTACCACTGCTGCGGCGAATTCCTGCCCATCATGGGAGATTTCCGCGAGATTGGCGCGGACGTGCTCAACATCTCCCAGCCCAACGTCAACGACATCGCCGAGGTGGGCCGACGCCTGCGCGGCCGACAGTGCTTCATGATGCCCATCAGCTACCAGACGGTGTCCATCACGGGAACGCCCCAGGACATTCGCGCCGAGGCGCGCCGCCTGTATGATTTTCTCGCCACGCTCGAGGGCGGCTTCATCGGCTACGTCGAGGAATACTCCGTGATGGGGATGAGCGAGGAGAACTATAGGGCCTGTGGCCAGGCGTTCCGCGAACTGACCCAGCCGCGAAAGCGCCCGAACCGAAGGCTGTAGGAGCCCGCTTGCCGGCGATCCAAATCGCGCGCAAGCGCGCTCCTACGTCCGATGTTTTGGTCCGCCGCGAAGCCGTGAGAGATCTCCCGCGGATCAAACTCTATCGGACGGCGGGCGACACCCGCGTCCGCGACTCTGCCACGGCGCGATGGGCGGTCTCTTGGAGAAACCGTGCATAGGCGGATTCGATGCCCGGCGGGACGAATGAATTGCCCACGACGCTCGCACCGAAGAGGACCTCAAACCACACGCAGCCGCCCAAATATTCGCCGGTCGTGTTCGCGTGATGGCCATCCATGCGGATCACCCTCGTGCCATCTTTGAGCGTCTTCCACTGCCAGCCCACGTGGAGCGAGTGCGTTTGATCGGGGAGAGCCGGATATCGGGCCGTCTTGAAATCGAATGACGTGTCCGGCCTGAAGCCCCATTCCCGATCGGTGTCTGCGAGGAAGAAGGCATCGCCCACTGGGATCCGACGAATGCCGAGCTCTTGCGCGATGGACCCGTAGGCCTCCCGAATGCCGCGGTACATCGCTTCCTGCGAGGTTGGCTCGCCCGGCTTTCCCGAGGGGCTTGTGAAGCGCGGGTCGTCCCGGCGATACGCCCAGGTCTCGTGGATCAGCGCCTCCGCGCCTGGTGCATTTCGGCGGATGCAGTCATTCAACCATGCGGCGAACGGCCGGAAGGTTTCGACATCGTGGCTCTTGATGCTCGCCTGCTGGATCGTGACGAAATCCCACGGCCCGTCGCACAGTTCCTGCTCGAGGCTGCGGCCATTGGCATAGAGCCCGTCCTTGTTCTCTGGATCGCGTTCGTGCGCCTGCGCCTTGGCCGCATGCAATTCCAGCGACGCTCCCCCCACGATGATCGGGCGGTGGATCAACGAATACTCCCCCGCCTTCGCAAGATCCCCGAGGAATCGAGTCGCATTCTTTGAGAAGCTGTTGCCGATCGTCAGCAGGCGAACCGTCTTCGTTTCGCCCTGTCGCTGTGCGGGCGGCTCGACCGCGGCGAGGGGGATGCCGGTGAGGAAGCCTAGGAGGAGGACTGCAGTTTTCATTCGGGTATTCACAGTAGCGTCTCAGCGGGGGTAAGGTCGGTGCAGGGTGCAGTCGGGGTTGAGACGGACGCCAAAGCCGGGTCGATCGGGGAGTTTCATGCGACCGTTAACCGGCACGGGTTCGTCAAGCAGCAGCGGGGCGAACATCGGCACAACCCGATCGGCCTGCGGGGCCATCATCAGGAATTCGGCGAAAGGGCTGTTGTGCCGCGTCACCACGAAATGGTAGCTGTACACGCTTGAGCCGTGTGGGACCACGAGCGCGCCATGCGCGTCGGCCAGGGCCGAGATCTTGAGAAGTTCCGTCAGGCCGCCGCACCAGCCCACGTCGGGTTGGATGATATCGCAGCAGCCCATTTCCAGCAGCAGGCGGAAGCCATGGCGGGTGGACTCGTGCTCGCCGGTGGTGACCAGCATCTGTGGTGGCACCCGGCGGCGCAGTTCGCGGTACCCCCAATAGTCGTCCGGCACCAGGGCCTCCTCGATCCACTTCAGGCCATAGTCGTGGGCCCCGTGCGCCAGCCGGACGGCGTAGTCGAGGTCCAGACTCATCCAGCAGTCGAACATGAGCCAGAAGTCGTCGCCGACCCGGTCGCGCATCACCCGCAATTCGTCGAGGTTCTTCCGCAGGCCCGCGTCGCCCTCGGCGGGCCCGTGATGAAGAGGCAGCTTCCCGCCGATGAAGCCCATCTCCCTGGCGAGATCGGGCCGCGAACTGGTGGCATAGAAGGTGAGCTCTTCGCGCACGGCCCCGCCCAGCAGGTGGTAGACGGGCTCGCGGCGGATCTTTCCGAGAAGATCCCAGAGGGCCAGATCGACTCCGCTGATGGCGTTGAGCACGATTCCCTTTCGTCCGTAATACAGCGTGGAAAGGAACATCTGGTCCCAGATGAGTTCCAGATCGGTGACTTTCCGGCCCTCGACGAAACGGGCCAGGTGCTTTTCCACGATCCACGCGGCGGGCTCGCCGCCGGTCGTCACGGCGAACCCGATGGTGCCATCGCTGGCCTCGGCCTCGACCACGAGCGTTCCGAGGACATTTATCCCGAAGGACCGCCGGCTCCGACGATATTCGGGGTATTTCGCCATCGGCGTGGCGATATGGTCATCGATCCAGTGGTCGCCAGTCTGGTCATGATAATCGGCGCCGCCGCCGCGCAGGGTGAAGGCGCGAATTCGATCAATCGTTGGCGTGCTCACGGCGCCAGTCTGTCAGGAGACCGCGGCGCTATGGAAGCCGCCATTTTGGCCGACGTCTCACAGAGACGCCGTACAGTGGCATCCGTGGGAGGGACGCCGGCCCCGGCGTCCGCGACCCGCCAATCGGGCGGCGCCCGCGCTGACCCGGCCCGTGAGGCCGTGGGTCCCCCCCAGTGTTTTCGCGGGGCCCGAAGGGCGCGAGCCCTTCGCTACGGGTGCGTTTCACG
The DNA here is from genome assembly GCA_029560585.1 of Verrucomicrobiota bacterium. Lineage (GTDB taxonomy): Bacteria > Verrucomicrobiota > Verrucomicrobiia > JADLBR01 > JADLBR01 > JADLBR01. Next base: position 58,415 of record JAKQKQ010000149.1, read on the forward strand.
AACAGGAATCAGCATGACGAGCGCAGCCCCCATGGCGGTCGCTATTGCCAGGACGCAGGTGCCGGCCGTGGTCGAGGCGAATGTTTGATCGGCCCAGGCGCGGACATTCGGCGCGATGAAACCCCCGATCGCACCAAACGAGTTGATCAGGGCGATGCCGCCGGCCGCCGCGGCCCCGGCGAGTTCGTTCGTCGGGAATGTCCAGAAGATCGGCTGGACGCCGATGAAACCAGCCGCCGCAATGCACAAGGCCGCCAGGGCGACGGTGGGCGAGTGGCTCGAGGATAGCGCGATGCCGCCCGCCGCCGAAAAAAGCGCCAGCGCCGCCACGCCGCGCGGGCGACCGACGCGCGCCGCCCAAACTGGAACCAGCCAGGCCGCCGCGAGGGCGCAGACCCATGGGACTGCCGTGACGCAGCCGACCTCGAGGCCGGCCTGCCGGCCGAGCAGTCTTTCCACTTGGGCGGGCAGGTAGAACGTCACGCCATAGACGCTCATCTGGATCAGCAGGTAGAGAAATGCATAGTGCAGCACGCGCGGATGCCGCAGCGCGGCCAGCACCTGGCGCGGGCCGTGCGCCCGCTTCGCTTCGGTCTCGGCGTCGAGCGTCGCCTGCAGCGTCCGCCTTTCGCTATCCGAGAGCCATCCGGCATCGTCGGGGCGATTCGGCAGATACCAGAAGACCGCGATTCCCGCGATCGAGGCGGCCACGCCTTCGACGAGAAACATCCACTGCCAGCCGCGCAATCCCAGTGATCCCTCCATGCCCATCAGCCATCCGGAGAGCGGGCCGCCCAAGATGAATGCCAGCGGCGCGCCGAAGTAGAACAGGCCGAGCATCCGACCGCGTTGCGCCGATGGAAACCAGCAGGTCAGATACAGGATGATCCCGGGAAAGAAGCCCGCCTCCGCAACCCCAAGAAGAAACCGCAGGGCATAGAAGACATTCTCTCGCCAGGCGAACATCATCCCTGCGGAAACCAACCCCCAGCTCACCATGATGCGGCACATCCACGCGCGTGCGCCCAGCCGGTACATCATCAGGTTGCTGGGGACCTCGAGCAGCGCGTAGCCCAGGAAGAAGACCCCGGCGCCAAACGCATAGGCCGCCTCGCTTAACCCGGTGTCCGCCAGGAGCCGCTGCTTCGCGAACCCCACGTTCGCCCGGTCGAGAAACGCCAGGATATAGAGCAGCAGCAGGAACGGCAAAAGCCTCCACGCCGCTTTTCGGATGGCATCTGCCAGAGGTTCGTTGGCGCGGTGCATAGGGCGCCCAGGGGTCACTCGCGGGTGATCTCGATGAGGCATGCGCCGCGGGGAGGAAGGCTCACCTCTAGGGGCCTGCCGGGCGCATCTTGGCCCAACGGGGTCCGGCCGGATTCGTCGATGCGACAGACGCGCCTGTCTGTTACATCGAGGGGTAAGGTGAAGCCAAGGGGTTCATCCGCGATGCTCGCAAGCGCGATGGCGACGTCGCCGTCGGGCGCGCGCCATGCGCCCGCAATTACCGAGGGCAATCGTTTCTGAAACTCTGTGAGGCCGCCGCGCTGGCCGGCATAGATGGATAGGCGCGACATGTCGGCGGTGATATCTGGCACCGCCAATTCAGGGGGCCGAAGGTATTCGCCATGGAGGAGGTATTTCAGGCCTTTCTGGCGGATGCGTGCCAGCCGCAGGGCATAGGCGATCTCCTCGGGCCTGTCCCGAAGATGGGAGGGCTGAAAGTTGGCGATCGTCGGCTGCTGGCCCCACGCGAACGCACGCGCCTGCTCGAGGCAGAACTGTTTGGAGTATTTTCTATCAAGCAGTGCCAGTGGTTCCTTGGGCGCAAATTCGGCCGGCCAGAGATCATCGTATGGCGGCATTGTCAGGGAGGAGTAATTGCCGAACTGGATCGCGTGCGCATGATAGACGGCCTGGAAGAAAGGGATCGTCTCCCACCCGACGGTGGGTGCGGCATATCGCTCGCGGCTTACCTCGAGGCTCAGCATCAAATCCAGATATGGGAGCCAGGGTTCACCGCATCCCTCGCCCGCCAGCGCGATGGGCCGCGCGTCCTTGCAGCGGCCGCGGATATCGCCCGAGAGCTGCCGAAAACCCTTCATCCAGTAGGTGCCGCCGCCGAGCGGGTGGCCGTGCGCGGGGTCGAAGCAGGCGAGGCTGCTGCACGCCTGATCCATGTAGATGCCATCCACGCCGAGCTCTTTGATCGCGCGTTCCGCAAGTCCCGCGTATTTGTTTCGCCAGAATGCGGTGCCCATGCACATCGATACACAGGGCTGTTTGGTGAACGTGTTGTAGACCTCCTCCTTGTACGCGCCGTTCGGGCCGCGGACCGCGAATCGCTCCGCCCCCTCGTCCCGCCAGCTTTTCGTGGTGACGCCCCAGAGTCGCTGGTTCATGTAGACCAACGCGTGGACGTCGCTTTCGTGCGCGCGCGCCAAGGCCTTTCGAAATGGGTCGGCACCCTCGCGGGGCGGCAGATATTCCGGGAAACCCGCGTCATACGAGCACCCGTGCCACCAGTGCCAGAGGACACTGACCGGCAGGCCCAATTCGCGCTGCAGGGCCACGGCGGGTTCCAGGACGCCGGGGGAGCGACCGCGATTCCACACCCAGAGTGCCGTCTTCGTCGCCCATTCTGGCACCAGGCCGCAGCCCAGCCGACTTTGCTTGGCCCACGGTTGCTCCTTGGCCCAAGCGCGGTACCGTTCTGCCGCCGTGATCCAGTCGCCGCGGAAGGTCCCGAGGATTGCGCCATAGCCCAGGGGGTAGCCTTCCGCGCCGCGCGCGCCATTCTCGGGAAGATGGGAGATTTCGAATTCGATGCCGCCCTTTCCATCTCCTCGGACGGCGAAACTCTTGCGAAATCCGGCCGCATCGTCACACGCCAAATACAGGCCCGGACCGTCTTCTTGATAGAACGCCATGCACTGGAGTGACATCGTGCCGGGATATTCCCACGAGTAACGCGCGCCTTGACCCTTGGAACCGGCGAGCGCCTTGCGCGGATCCAGAAGCATCTGCCCCATCCATGCGGGCACCGCCAGAACCTCATTCGTCTGGGGCGGTATCCCCGAAAGCCGCGGGAAGCGGACTTCCTCAAGCGCGGAGTCCCGCGGCTTCTGCACCGACAGTTCCCAGCGACTGACGGCCTCATTGGGATCCAGGCGGACGACGGCATCCACGCGCAGGCCGGCGACGCCGACCCCACCGAATCCGTCCCAAGTCAGTCGCAACTTTCGCGGGTCATCCGAAAGTCTCTGTGCGTCGAATCGGGTCGCGCTGGATGCGTCGAGCGCATTGGTCTTCGCACCCGACACGAGCCGAAGCGACCAGAGGGCCGGCGCGTTCGTCGATGCGAAGTTGTGCTCCGGCCGTTCGTTCATGAGCTTAACGAGTTGCCCCGTTTCGCTGATCCCGACCTGGATGCGTCCGTTCGAGATTTGGGTCGCCTCCGCCGCGCCCAGGTGCAGCGGAAAAGACAGCGCGCTGAGCCAAGTGCAGACTATCCGTTGAATGTGTGCCTGTTTCATCAGTTGGCCGCGTGGGCCACTACCATTTTTGCCGCGACGACCGGCAAGCGTCGATCGGAAAGCAGCCAGTCGGCCCGAGCCGAGGTTGGGCGTGGAATCTGGATCGGATGCCTCCGTGGTGCAGGCAATCTTGCCTGCGGCGGTGGTTCTTGGCGGGTGGTGGCAAACAGGATTGCCTGGCCCATGGTGCCCGGGGATCTGTAGACGGGTGATTTTGGCGTCGCGCACCATTCTCGGATCGTTTATCCGATCGCGCTGGAATCCTGGTGCTCAATCGGGCACGTTCCCCCGATGGCCGAGGCGTTCCATCTGGCGGTGACAACATCTTTCGTTTTCCTGGCGGCGAGATCCAGGCACCGGTGCGCTCGCGTCGGGTCGATGTTCGCCTTTGTCATCGCCGTGCACATGTGCGCTCCGCCCCTGTCGGCCAATGCTGACGCTCCGGGCCAGCCCCCGATCCGATGGGTGCCGCCCCCCGGCTTCTCAAAGGAGAAGTCCGGGCTTGGTCTGCCCCAACTGGATGGGGTGACGCACCAAATCCTCTACGATCCGCGGCCCTCGCGGGCCAACTTGGACGAGGGCGGCGACGGTCGGTACGAGAGCGTCCGCCACGGTACCTACAACCACCATCAGCGCATTCTCATTTTCCAAGACAAGTGCATCGTTTATTGGACCAATCACAGCCGCGATGAGAACGGCCCCGGCCAGCGGCTTCTGGCGAAGGCGGGGACCTTCACCCCGGATAGGGCAGACATCGTTTGGGGTGGCGATGAGACGCTCGTGGAATTGTCCCCCGCGCCGATGCCTGTGCGACGGCGCGGATGGACCCATGACCCGGAGAGCATGTGCGAGGGCTACGCGGCGTCCACGCTGGAGCTGATCAACGGTCGACTCTATGTGCGCGGCAGCCTCGTCGCCTGCCATGGCTGGACCGACGACGTGAAATATCACGGGCGGTGCCGCAAGCCGATCCCGGCGGCCCATTGGAGCGATGGCCGAGACACAAAACGCGGATTCCGCTGGGATCTCTGGTGGCCACTCGGCATGGAATTCGTACAACGCTGGAATCTCAAGGGCCGGTCGCTCGAACCCGATTCGCCACTATATAGGATAAGCGAGCCGCTGGGCCGGGTGGAGGTCACGCCAGGCCGGTTTAAGACCGTGCCAGCACCGATCGAACCATACGCGGGCGCGCGGCCGTTCGCCGAGGCCCCGGCCGAGATGCAGGAGGATGTGGTCCACGGCAAGCGCGAGAGATTTCAGCGATCGCCGAAGTGCGCGCCGGGCACCGACAAGGTCGCGGCCGATGGGAAGAACGGTCTCGCTCACCACACCGAATTCCGGCGACCCGACGGCAGATGGGTTGCGGTCCGAGACAATTTGCTGGTCCCGGAGTACTACTACGCCGCCGTGAAGGATAACCACGATGAGGACTACCCGCCCGCAGTTCGCACCGATCTCTTCGGACAGGCGATGCCGGTCGCCGGGGAACTGCCGGACGGTCGCCCCTGGATCATCTGCAACAATGGTCCGCGGACCGACATGTATCTCACCCTATCGGAAGATGGTGTGACGTTTGATAAGACCTGGCTCTTGCTGCACGTGGACCGCGTGGCCGAAGAGGGGGTCTGCAAAGGGTCACGGGGCGGGCCGCAGTATTTTCAGGCCGTCACGGTCGGCCCCAACATCTGGGTCGTCTACAGCATTGCCAAAGAACAGGTGGGTACCACGAAGATCCCACTGCGATTGCTGGTTCGAGAATAAGAGACTTCCATTGTAGGCCGTCTCTGTGAGACGGCGTGTCGGCGGCTGGCACAGCCGCCCTACAGCAATTTTTCACCGCGGCGATGCCCCGTCTGCGGGGCGTGGGATCTGGCTCGAAAATAGTCCAGCCGGCAGCGGCCTTTGACTTTGCTCAGACCGAACGGCGGAGTCTAGTCGAATGCGTGGGCGTTTGGTCTCTCGTGCCGAGCAGTGATCAGCCCGGCCATTCTGTTCGCGTGTCGTTATCCCGCCCCGTGGTCGGAATCCCGAATGAGAGTCCGCCGCATCGCACGTGGCCGACTTTATCCGTGCCCTTCGGCCTTTGCGGCCATCGCGTGGAGCCATTCTTCCAGGTTCGTATAGCCGTCCCCATCGTCATCGGCATCGGGGTTGGCGGGAGGGTCCAACTCGCGCCGCAGGGGCCGGGTCTTTGGATAACCGCCGACCTGTTCTTGGCTGTCGATGATTCGTCCCTGGCGGCTCTTGGCCTGCTCGATGATGCGCCGGTCGATCGGATCACGTTGTGCGGGGAACGCGCCCGCGCTCTTCAACACGTGCGCGGCGACCCGAGCCGATGGCAGGGGTTTGAGGCCTTTGGGCCATGACGGTGGCTCGTCCAGTAGCCGCGGATTGCCGCAAATCTGCGTGATGGGTCTGCCTTGGGGATCGAGGCCGATGTTGTCTCTCGCGCAGACCTCGCCCTGGTCCGCGGCCGCGAAGATGACCGAGACCGTGTTCGTCGTGTCCGCGCCGCACCAGACCACGTTCCCGATTGCCGTGAGAATCCAAGGTTTGAGGGTGTCCATATGCCCCTGATATTCAGAAGGGGTCCAGTAGCCGTGGATTGCGCGCTGCCCCGGATTGACGATCAGGTTGTTCACGACCACCGCCGAGGCATCGGGCTTGAGCACGGGGTTGCGATCCGCGTTGCAGGCGTACAGGTTCCCGATGATGGCTATATCGCGCGCGTGATCGTGGATGAGGGTGCCCTTCGAGTGCCGGCCTTTGGGGTGCGACGAATCATAGAGGGCCTCGGCCACGATGCAGTTGGAGAATGTCGCCTGATGGGTCGTGCCCGCGCGACCTTCGTGCCGCTGGCCGCTCGCCGTCAGGTTCTCATCGACCGCCCACGTGGCGGAGCAATGGTCGACGATCACATGATGGCAGCCGGGTTGACCGGCGCTACTTCCAGTCGAGATGCCATCCGGTGCCCAGCCGGATCTCTTTGGCCGGCCCGCGTCGCCGGGTCGCACGCGGACATGCTGGATCAAGACATCGTGCGTTTCGATGTAGATCGAGCCCCTGATGATCGTGATCCCGGGCGGCGGCGCCGTCTGGCCCGCGAGGGTCAGAAAGGGCTCTCGGATTCTTAGGCTCGCGCCGTTCATGTCGATCACGCCCGCCACCTCAAAGACGACGACGCGCGGGCCCTTCGCCTCCAGCGCCGCGCGCAGGCTACCTTCGCCCGAGGCGCCCAGGTTCGTCACCCGGATGATCGTGCCGTTGCGCCCGGCCGGTGTGTCCATGCCAAATCCCGAAGCGCCGGGGATGACCGGGACGGCACCATTTCCAAGCGAGATCAGGGCGGCCAGCGCCAGGACCGCGGGGCAAAGTGAACTCATGAGGGCGCATGTCTAGCACGCCGGTTGGCGCGAGGCCATGCGATTGCGCCTATTCGCTGAGCAGGTCGCGCAGAACGCGGCCCTCGGCATCGGGCAGCGAGACGCCGAGGAGTTTGGCGATCGTGGGCGCGACATCGACATTGGCGATGCGCTCCATGCGGGCGCCGGGGCGAATCCCCTGGCCCCAGGCGACGAAGATCCCGTCGAGTTCGGGATCGCTCGCTATGTAACCGTGTGTCCCGAGGTAATTCTTGGATTCGGCCACCGCGCTTTCGCCGCCGCAATCGCCCTTGAATGCATATCCGGCCTTGGCGAACAGCACGAGGTCGCCCATGCCCTGGTTTTCTTCGGGCGTGGGCATGCCGAGTTTGGGTCCATTCGCCCCGTCCACGACCTGAGCGACGCCTTCGATCCCGGCGCAGATCGGCCTCAGTTTGGGCAGCAGTTCTGTTTTGCGGGCCGCATCGGTCACATACACAAATGCCATGCCGCCCCCGGCGATGACATAAGCGTCGCAGTCCCGCACCTTGCCGCCCTCGGCGCGGACGAGGCCGGCTTTGCGGAGCGCGACATTGGGGTAGATCACTTTGGCCACTTTCTTGAAGCCGTGGTCCGTCGTGACGATCACGGTCGCGCGGTCGCGCAGACCGGCGCGCTCGACAGAGGTCAGAAGGTCGCCGAGCAACCGGTCGGTATAGGCATAGGCGCTGAAACTGGCCGTCGAGCCGGGGCCGTACTGGTGGTTCGACGCATCGGTGTTCAGAAGGTGAAACATCAACAGGTTTGGCTTATGGGCCTCGATGATGTGTTGTCCCGCCTGCGTCCAGACCCAGTCGCGCCAGACGATGTTCTTGCCTTTGGTGAATCCGGCGATTTCGTCGGCCGTGACCACGCCCTTTGCGACGAGTTCGCGCTCGATGGCGCCATCGGGTTTCGGGATCTCGAGGAACTCGTGGGTGATGGTGCCCGAGTTGAGGATGGCAACCCAGTCCACCTGGGCGGTTTTCAGTCCCGCCTTGAATGCGGCGTCGTAGATCGTTGGCACGCGCACGAGTTCCGCCTTGTCCCGCCATGGTTCGACGATCGGCGGCGATGTCGGCCCGCGGCGCACCAGCAGGCCATTGAACAGCACCCCGTGCTTCCGCGGTGTTGCGCCGGTGGCCAGGGTCGTGTGGTTGATCCACGTGATCGAGGGATTCGATACCGTCATGTTTTCGGCGATCGCGCCCTCTTTCGCCAATCGGCGGAGATTGGGCATCACCAGCGTCGGGTCCTTCCAGATCCACGCGGGCAGGCCATCCACCGTAAAAAGGATGACGATGCGATCTTTGGCGGAGGTCTCCTTCCCGTGCGTGGGTTGCGTGGCGCCGAGAACAATGGCCAAGACTGGAAGCAGGAAGCGCAATCTCATGATCGAACGTGTAGCCATCTTCGGGGGTTTTGGAAGCGCGATGGTACTCCCCGGGGAAACAAACGAGGCGCGGCATCGGTGCGCGGAGAGTTGATCTGGGGCCATTCGGGCGCCAGCATCCGAAGATCAGGACCCACGCATGAGATACCTACCAGTTCTGATGGCCGCCGTTCTGGCCGCCGCGACTGCGGGCGCGTCTGCCGATGGCAGCAGGCCCGAGGTTTGGATGGCGCCGCCGGGCGTCGACAACGGCCGGTGCTTCCGCGACCTATTCGAGAAGCCGGACGCTTGGAAAGAGACGCGTTCGCTGATCGACGTGGTGATGTATACGGACTTGAATCTCAAGAGGCACTTCACCGACGAGGACTTGCGGAAGTGGTTCGCCCAACTGGCAGAGTGGAAACTCCGGCTTGCGATGGAGGTGGGCGCGATCAAACCGTGGGGGCTCACGGGCGAGAAGACCTTCAGCCGCGAGAAACCGAACTGGGAACGGCTGCAGGGGCTCGGCGCGAACCTGTACGCCATCGCGATGGATGAGCCGTTCCTGTGCTGCCGCGAGCACATCCACAAGCCGGACGACTATGCGGTGCAGGAAACGGCCAGCTACATCGCGCTCGTCCGGAAGCATTATCCGCAGTTGCTGATCGGTGATATCGAGACCTTCCCATCCATCCCGGTCGCCGACCACGTCTGGTGGATCGATGCGCTGAACAAGCGGTTGGCGGAACTGGGCGTCCGCGGCTTGGACTTCTATCGGCTCGACGTGAACTGGGCAAATTTCATCGTCCAAGATAAGGGCAGCTGGCCCGACGTGCGAAAGGTGGAACAGTTCTGCCGCAGCAAGAAGATGCCATTCAGTTTGATCTATTGGGCATCGGGTCAGCCGCTGCTGAAGAAGATTGGACTCGCGGACGAATCGACTTGGTACATCTCGATCATGCACCAGGGGCACGCCTACGCGATGGCTCAAGGAAAGCCCGACCAGTACGTCATCGAGAGCTGGATCGGCGAACCCCCGCGCTGCGTGCCCGAGACCGACGAATGGACCTTCACGCGTTCCGCGCGCGACTTCTGCCGCACTTTCGTGAGACCGAAGGCGCCGGGCGGGGCCGGCCGATAGCTGCGGTGCGGGCCCGCGGCCTCGCGGGCCGGGTTGGCCCGGGCGTTGCGCGGCCAGTGAAACGCGGACGCCGGGGCCGGCGTCCCTCCCAATTGATGCTGAGACGCCAGCGTGGAGGTGATGGTCTGGCGTTTTGAGACAGGCTCGCCCCGGCGTCCGAGGGCCTCTCGCGGCTCCGGTGATCTGACGATACTCACTCCGGTGTTTCCAATGGGGAGGTTGTTCCGCAGATTGGGGCACATGAGTCAGCTTCGGAATCCCACGCCGCAAAACATCCGCGCTTGCCTCTGGTTATTGGCGGCGTCGCTCGCCGTTGGCGCGGTCTTCGCCGACGTTCCTCGCCCGGAACACCCGCGTCCCGATTTTCAGCGCGATGCTTGGCTGAGTCTCAATGGCGAATGGCAATTTGAGATCGACGAGAAGGGCGACGGTGAGAGTCGCGGGCTGATGGGCGGGCGTGATCTGGCGCGCAAGATCGTGGTGCCGTTCTGCCCAGAGTCGAAGCTGTCGGGCATTGGCGTGACCGACTACATGCCTCGGGTATGGTATCGGCGACATTTCAGGGTGCCGGACGCGATGCGCGGCCGCCGGCTGCTGCTGAATTTCGGGGCCGTGGACTATCGCGCCCGAGTCTGGGTCAATGGTCAGCTCGCAGGTGGGCACGTGGGCGGATACGTGCCGTTCACACTTGAAATCACCGGCTTGATCCGCGATGGCGACAACGAGGTGGTGGTCCAGGCGATCGACGAGGTGCGCTCGGGGCTTCAGCCTGCCGGCAAACAGACGCACACCGTAAGCCAGGGCTGCGTGTACACGCGCACCACCGGCATCTGGCAGACGGTATGGCTCGAGGCCGTCGGGGCCGCGCACCTGAGGGAATTCTCGCTGGTGCCGGACCCCGATGGCGGGCGCGTCATTTTCCACGGTTCGATGGATGGCCCCGTGAAGGGCACGACGGTCCGCGTGCGCGCATTCGCCGATGACAAGCAGGTCGCGGAGGAGATCGTTCCCGCCGCCTGGCGCAATACAATCGCGGTGCTGAAGCTCGACCGGGTCGTGCGTTGGGAACCGGGCAAACCATTCCTCTACGACATGACGATCGAGACGCTCCGGGAGGGCGCGGTGGTCGATTCGGTCCGCAGCTACTTCGGCCTCCGCAAGATCACGATCGAGGGAAATCGATTCCTCATCAACGGCAGGCCGGTTTTTCAGCGGCTCGTATTGGATCAGGGATTCTATTCCGATGGCATCTATACGGCGCCGAGCGATCAGGCGCTGCGGCGAGACGTGGAGCTGTCGATGGCCGCCGGATTCAACGGCGCGCGGCTGCACCAAAAAGTCTTCGAGCCGCGCCTGCTCTACTGGGCCGACAAGCTCGGGTATATCGTGTGGGGCGAATTCCCGAGCTGGGGCATTGCCCTTGATCGGCCCGAGGCGATGGTCGCGCTCGTGGGCGAGTGGCGCGAGGCGCTGCGCCGCGATCGCAATCATCCGTCGATCATCGGCTGGTGCCCGCTGAACGAGACCGGCACCAACAACTGCATCGCGTTGACCGAGACGCTGCTGGCCGCGACGCAGACGATGGACCCGACGCGGCCATTGCTCGACTCCAGCGGCTACACGCATTTCTTGCCCGAGACGGACGTCTTCGATTCGCACGACTACCAGGGCGATCCGGGGCGATTCGCGGCGCGCTATGCGATGTTCGGGCTGACCGGTCAGGACCCGTGGCACAACCGCCCCGGGGATCCACGCAGTGAGTACCACGGCCAACCCTATTTTGTCAGCGAGTATGGTGGCATCCGAGTGCAGACCGAGCGCGACACCGGAAAAGGATGGGGCTATGGCGGCAAGAGTCTCGACCGGGCAGAGTTCTTCGCGCGCTACAAGGGCTTGACCGACGCGCAATTGGATAACCCAAACATCTGTGGATTTTGCTACACGCAGTTGACCGACATCGAGCAGGAGCAGAACGGCGTCTACTTCTACGACCGGACGCCAAAATACGATCCGGCGCTGTTGCGCGATATCAACGCGCGGGCCGCGGCCTACGAGACGCAGCCCCCCCGGATCCGCCACCTGACATGGACGACGCTGGTGCCCACGTCCGAGCAAACTCCGCAGGAGTGGCGCTATACGACGGAGGCACCCTCGGGCGACTGGGCCTCGCCCGGGTTCGATGACGCGGTCTGGGACACCGGAAAGGGAGGATTTGGCACCGCGGGCACTCCCGGAGCGGTGGTGGGCACGACGTGGAAGACCGGCGACATCTGGCTCCGGCGCCATTTCAAGATCGGGAAACTGAACGCCGAGTTGGCGGGTCTGCGGATCCACCACGACGAGGACACCGAGGTGTACGTCAACGGAAAGAAGGTCGCGGAGTTCGGTGGTTTCGTCGGCGCATATGCAACGACTCTCAGCGACGCACTGCGTGACGCGCTGCGGGAGGGCGAAAATGTTTTGGCCATCCACTGCCGCCAGACGTCCGGTGGGCAGTTCATCGACGTGGGCATCGAGGCCGGTGCGGACCATCCAGACGCGATCCGCTAGCTCGAGAATTCAGATGCCGGACGGTAGGAGCCTGCTTGCAGGCGATTCCACGCGCGAATCGCGCGCAAGCGCGCTCCTACGTCTCACTTTCACCCCCGGTGGTGCCCCGAATGCCCGCCGTCGGGCGGGCGGGCAGGGCATGACGTCTGATTCAAAGATGCCGGTGTGGGAGGCGCCAGCGTCTGGTCGCCAATCGCCCCAGGCGGGTGAGCGTTGGGACGATATCCGTGTTTCCGGCGCTCCAGCTACGGCGGGGTCACGAGGCCTTTGAGTGAGGCCAGCGGCTCGACGACGTCAGCGAGGCCGATGCCGCCAAAGCAGAGGTAGATCCACTCGTCGTGGTTGAGCTTCGGCAGGCCGAGCAGAAGGTAGATCGAGGTCGGCGACTCCTTCCCGCACATCGCCCAGGCAGCCCTGGCCATTTGTGGGAGGAGGGGAGGGTCACCGCCAAGGCGGCGGTGGCAGTAGCTGAGCGCATGCAGGTCCAGCGCGGAGCGCCCGCCGCCGCCGAGCCACCACGAGGTCGTGGATGCGGCCATGGGCTCGATGAAATGGTGGCGCAAGAATTCCCCGTAAACACGGCGCCGGTCGGGGTCGGGATCCAGCGCGTGTGCCAAGACGTAGCTCTCGGCGGACGCGCCCGTCAGGGATTTTTCCGTTCGCGCCATGAGCCAATCGGCATCGCGCCGTGCGGAATCCATGTCTTCCGGCTGACGGGTGAGCGCCGCCCATGCGTAGGCGGCACCGAGCGTGCAACCGATGGTGTAGGTGTTCATCTCCGGCGCGAAGATCTTCGTCGGCTTCTCCAATCGCTCGGTTGGGCGCTTGCCATAGTCGTCGAGGCACCAGCCCACCCCGATGCCGCCACCCGGGCAACGGAAGCTGTCGCGATAGCCCATGTAGGCGCGCAGGCTGTCCATGAACCGCTGGCGATCTGCGCCATCAGCCGAGGCCGCGACGCGGGCCACGCCGAGGGCGATCTCACCGCCATCCGCGACGAAGCACGACTCGCCCTTCGAGGTGATCCCATATCCCATGCGGTAGCCGCCGTCATCGCGCTGTTCGGAGACCATCGCCCGCGCCCAGGCGAAGGCGGTGTCCAGGTAGCGTCGATCCCCGAAGATCGCGTGCGCCGCCAGCAGCGTGCGCGCCCCGCGATGGTCCACGAAGTAGTGAGTGCCGCTGAACTTGCCGTCGTCGCGGCCCTGTGCGACGAGGAAATCGGCGAGGTCGCGCAGCGCCTGGCGCACGTCTACGCCGAGCGTCACGCGGGCCAACGGTCGATCGCCGACGCCGATATCGGATTGCGTGCGGAAGGCGAGCCAGTCGAAGCTGTCGATCGGGACGTCGTGCCAGGCGGGGCACGACGTCGTGCCCCGCGGCACGGTCAGTTCCATTGCACTGTCGGTTGGCTGGGCGCCTGATTCTGAGAGGGTATTCCGCAGGTGGATGGTGACATCGCGAGGCGAGCGATTTCGCATGGATTGTGCGAGCACTGCCCGCGCGCCCTCGGGGCGCACGGGGAATACGGGTGACGTTGGTTCGGCCGTGACGCCCTCGTCGAGGAAGCGCGCGATCTTCAGGAACAGTGCGCGCAGCGGCTCTTGGCCCATGTCGAAGCGATCCAGCGCGAAGATGGCCCATGCGCTGCCCGAGTGGCGGCCCGCGCGATCCATGACGAGTCCAGCGACAGGCCCGAGGGCATTGTGGTCAGGGCCGAATGCCTCGAGCAACGGCACGAACCGTGGCGATGACGTGGCCCGCGGGAATAGAAGCACCGGTTTCTTGGCGGTGTCGTGCGGCGGCGGGCCCTGAGTGAGCACCCGGCCATCGAACGCGCCCGATGGGTTGCCGCTGCCAGTCACCAGGAAGTGATCTGATGCGCACTTGAGCGTTGCGCGGGTGAATCGTGTCCCTTCTCGGAAAGGATCGGGCCATCGCTTTGCCGGGGGCGGGGGCACCTCTTTCCCAAGGAAGCGATGGGCCAGTTCCCGGCCGTCGAGCGGCACCCCGGCGGCGCGGATGACCACTGAGGGAACATCGGCCTGTCGGATGGACATGTTGCGCACTTCGAAGCGATGTGGGCCGGCGCCACCGATTTGTTTGAATAGGCCGAGTGACAGCGACTTTGCTTGGGCCGGGTGAAAATGATCGGCCGCGCGATCCTTCGTGGCGTACGAAACGAAGCCAGCCGTATGCAGGCGATATTCACGCCACGCGGTGGACAGTTCGATGATGCGCTTCCAGCGCGAGCCATCGTTTTCCTGGAATTCGAGGCAGAGAAAGGGCGTTGCATCGTCGCTGCGCGCCTCGAAAGCGAGCACCGCGCCACCCGCCGGCAGAGGGCCGGGTTTCAGTCCGGCATACTGGTAGGACCGGAGGTCGGATGACGTGAAGCAGAACGGAGAATTGGTCGCTCCCTCACCCGAGACTTGGAGGGGTCCGCCATCGCCGTGCATGGACAGATCCCACGCCACGCGATCCCTGGGCCACGCGGGGTTGGCCTGGGCCGAGTCCATTGGCACCCAGCGTCCTTCGACGGAAAAGAGCAGATCGCGGAATCGCCGTTCCCCGAGGGTGACGCAGGCACCGCCGCGGCGGAGATAGCGGTCGAGCGCTTCGAATCCGGCCGCGGGATAGCACGCGCCGTAGGGGAGCACCAGGAACGAAAGCCTTGCGGGGTCGAGCTTGGCGGGATCGATGAGGTCAGAAGTGCGAAGCATCACGGGTTTGAAGCCTGCGCCGACCAGCGCCTCGCGGACCGCGCCGGCGTCGGCCGCCGCGCGCGGCTCAAGGGACGGTTCCGCCCACACCCCGGGCTGCCACCCGTCGGCAATCGCGTTGGCCGTGGCACCGAGCAGCGTGACCAAACCAATGCCGAGCAGCGATCGCGCAGTCATTCGCATCCTCCAGATCATTGCCGGAGCCCGCCTATTTCTCATCCAGGAATACGGTCTTCCGGTCGCCCGACGAGAACGAGATCAGGCAACGGATGGGTACCGTGCCGGTATTGGTGAGGTTGTGTTTGACCCCCGCGGGCACCCGGATGGTCATGCCGGGCCCCAGTTCAACGGTGCGCCCATCAAAGCTGTGCGTGCCGCGCCCGGATATCACATGCAAGACCTCCTCGCAGTTGGGATGATAGTGCAACGGGTTGGTCTTGCCGGGCAGGATCTCCGCGATGCCCACGGTCTGCGCCGCGCCCGGCGACAGCTTGCCATCACATAACCACTTCAACGTGCCCCATGGGAATCTCTCCGAGGGGAGTTGGGCCTCATCCGTGACGGTCATGGCTGGTTGTCCTGGCGTGGCATCGGCGCCGAACACAGGGCCCGCAAGCCACGCACCGAGCGCAAGAGTCGCGAGGGAAACGCAGGTCGGTCGCATGTCCCGATCCAAGCGCAATGGGTCGTGCCGCGCAAAGCGAAACCGGCACGGTCGTCCAGTTTGCCCTTCGCGGGCGAGTTTTCGCTCGTTCCTTCGACTGGGCTCAGGACGAGCGAACGCAGGAAATCGCGGGCTTGCGCTTCTTTCGACTGGGCCTAGCACGAGCGAAGACATTGGCCCGCGGACTCGCGGGACGGAATGGCGGGGTGTCCTTGGACATTGGTTGTTGGCTATTAGGGGTTTTCAAAAAGGGAAAGGTTCAGCCAAGATTTCCGCCGATCCGCCCATGCCGACATCCGAATATCTTGGCTGAACCCTTTTGCGAAATGAAACCCCTCTTCGTGCTGCTCTCGTCGCTTTTGGTGCTTTTCGGCCAACTCCGCGCCGCCGACTCTGGTTCGTACTTCGGCCTCCCGTCCCTCAAATCAAAGGCGACCGGCTTCTTCCGCCTTGCGCAGACGCACGGCCGCCATCATCTCGTTACACCAGACGGCCACGCCTACCTCGCTCTCGGCATCAATCACCTCGAAGCGCTCCAGCAATCCGCCGAGAGCGGCCTCCGAGTGGGTGGCGATGCGGCCTGGTTGACCTTCTGGAATCAGACGCTGCGGCCGCAGTTTGATGATTGGAACCTCACCACGCTCGGCTACGGCGCACCCGCTCCTCTGAAATGTAGGGCTCCGTGGTTTGCCGCCATCCCTGTCGCGGCCATCGAAAAGCATCGTTCCGATCCGAAACGCGACTCTCGTGATGGCTACCACTTCCCCGACGTTTTCGATCCCGCTTGGGCAAGCGACGTCACCGGGCGCATCACCAAGGCCGCCGCACCGCTCCGCGATGATCCCTTTGTCATCGGCTATTTCTGGACCGACACGCCGACGTGGGACTTGATCAAGACACGTGCCCTGCGCGGCACCGAGTGGGTCAGCGCCTTACGCGAACTGCCAACCACCGCGCCCGGCCGCCAGGCCTACGCCACCTTCCTCGAGAACCGTTACGCCAATCGCCTCGCCGATCTCAACACGATCTACGGCCTCGCACTCACCGCGCTCGCGCAGATCCGCGACGCCGATCTCGCCGCCATAGCCGTGGGCCGTCATGTGGTGCAGGAGGACGACGACGCCTTCCTCGCGCAGATCGCGCGGCGCTTTTACGACGTCGTCGGCAAAGCCCAACGCCAGGCCGATCCCAATCATCTTGTCTTCGGCGACCGCTACCTCGCCGGTGATGCGCCGGGATCCGTGCTCAAGGCCGCGAAACCCTGGATTGACGCCGTCGCGGTGCAGCCCGGAGATCGCTATTTGCCCCTCTATCCCCCCAGTACGCAGTTCCCGGAAGCGGAGATCGAAGTGCTTCACACGATCACCGGCAAGCCCGTTCTCATCTGCGATCACGCGATCAGCTACCCCACCACAGAACAGCCGCGCACCATTTTCGAACAAATGCCCGACGAAGCCTCTGCCGCAAAAGCCACCTCCGACTTCCTCCAGGCGGCCTTCGCCAAGCCCTACATGCTCGGCTACCTCCGCTGCCAATTCATCGACCGCCCCGCCAACTACGGACGCGGCCTCCGCCAAGGCATCGTTCAAAATGACGGCACTCCGCGCGACAACCTCGTACGCGTCCATCGCGAAGGCTTCGCTGCGGCATTGAAGCGACTGAGCGAACTCGCACCTTGAATGCCGCCTCCGACCCGCGCGCCAACGAGTGATTTTCGAGCCGGGCTCTCGTTCGTTTCTTCGACCGTGCTCAGGACGAACGGACGGAAGGTACTGCGGGCCTGCGCTGTCTTCGACTATGCCCGGGATGAACGGAGGCAGGGACCCGAACCGTCACGGGCCGGGGCGGGATTCCCACGCAGCGGATTTCTTTCCTTGGCGTTTGTGGTGCGAAGGAAGGCGGGCGTTGGACTATTGAAGATCGGTCAACCGATGGCGTCGGTATTTCGTGGGTGTTGTGCCGGTGACCTGTTGGAAAACGAGGCGGAATCGCCGGGTGTCCGCGAAGCCGCACGATTGTGCCACGTGACCCAGGCTACGGTAATCATCCGAAATCAGCAGATCCTCCGCCCGGCGAACGCGTGCCCGGAGGATGTAGTCATAGGGTGTCGTGCGGAGGCAGGCCCGAAAACGCTGCTCCAGCGAGCGCCTGGAAAACGAGACCATTCCCTCAAGTCGCTCGACACCAAAAGGCATGTTCACGTTTTCCTCCACGAATCGCACCAGCCGTTTCACCTCTGGATCTTCGATGGCAAGCGTATCGGTCGAGTGGCGCCGCACGACACCATCGGGTGGGATGAACACGTCGTGTCCTGGCGCGGGGTGCCCATCCATCAATCGGTCCAGCAGGGCCGCCGCTTCGAAGCCCACCCGGCGATCGTTGCGCGAAACGCTGGTCAATGGCACGCGGGCGAATTCGCAGGCCAGGGGATCGTTGTCGATTCCCACCACGGCCACGTCATCCGGGACACGGAGGCCCAGGGCGAAACAAGCTTCCACGAGCAGCGCGGCCCGCGGGTCGTGCACGGCCAGTATGCCGACCGGCGGCTTGAGCTTCGGCAGCCAACTCTGCAGCGGTTTTACCCAGAATCGCCAGGGCCGCGGTGTCGTGAAGCCGCTGGGAACCTCAAGGACCGAGCACCCCAGACCCTCCTTGCGCAGTCGCCCGATGAATCCATCGCGGCGCTCGCATGAATGCCAGCGATCCTCCAATCCATAGAATCCAAATCGTTGAAAGCCGCGTTCCAGCAGGTGTTCGGCGGCGAGGCACCCGATCATCCGATAGTCGGCCACCACGCGGGGCAACCCGGTCGTGGCCAGCGCGCCAGACAGGTTCACCACGGGCAGGCGCAATGCCTTCGCTGCGCGGACCTCGGCGTCGTTTGGCAGCAAGGCCAGCACGCCATCGCCATGCCAACCTCTCAGGTTTCTCAAGGGCACGAACAGTGATTCGGGGCTGAAGCTGAGCGTCCAGCATCCGTGCTGTTGTGCGTAATCGCTGATTCCATGCAACAGGCGGGCCAGATGCGGCCCGCCGCCGCGAAATGCCACCGCCACCTGCCTGGTCTGGGCCATTGTCTTGGAAGAGCGTCGAGGAGAGGGTCCGGCAGATTCCGGGGAGTGCTCTGCTCTGTGCGACTTAAGATAGGATGCCTTGGTCCACGCCGCAACAGATGACTGGATTGCTCCGATCCTCGGGCACGGAACTCCAGGGCAACGGGCTGGGGCGAAACGTGCAATCGTTTCCCTCGGGAGTTTCGCAATATCGACGGCAGAGACCTATTTGCGCAATGGCGTCTGATGCCTTGCAAGCGGCAGCGGTTTTGGAGAGAAGGGTCGACATGAACTACTCTGCGTTGACCCTGCTGAGTCTGCTGCCCGTGCTGCCTGCGGCCGGAACGCCAGAGGGACCGAAACGGCTTGCGGCTCGTGTCTATGACTCGGGCTGGGCGATGAACCACGATACGTGGAACGGTCTGGGCGTGGCCAGCGACGGACGTGTCTATTACGTGCTGTGCAGCGAATCGATCGACCGCGGCGGGCAGATGTTCTGCCTCGATCCGGGCACGGGCCAAGTGCGCCATGTGGGCGATCTGACCGAGGCATGCGGCGAGAAGGATCTAAAGGCGGTTCCCCAGGGCAAGAGTCATGTTCGATTCGTCGAGTCGGGTGGCCGGCTCTACTTCGCCACGCACCTGGCCTACTATAATCCCGGTGGCGGCGCCCCGGGCGCGAAAGAGGTCATGGCGGCGCCCCCGCCCGGATATAAGCCGTATCCCGGCGGGCACTTCCTGGCGTATGATCTGGCACGAGGGACGTTCCAACGTCTCGCCTCCGCTCCGTTGGGTGAGGGTATCCTCACGATGAACATGGATGTGCGGCGGGCCCGTCTCTACGGGCTCACTTGGCCGACCGGATACTTTCTGCGTTACGACATGGCGAAGAATGAGATGAGACAATTTGATCCTGTGGCGGGTCGTGGGGAGGCGGGTGAGGGGGCCACGTATTCCACCCTGTGCCGGGCGATCGTCATCGATCCACGTGATGGATCAGCCTATCTGACGACTTCGGCCGGCGATATTCTGCGTTATCGCTATGACCGTGACACGCTCGAGACGATTGCCACCGATAATCTCCGCAAGGACTATTTCGGTGCCTTCGATCCCACAAAACCCGGCCACATGGGTTATAATTGGCGCCAAGCCCTCTGGTATCCCCCCGAGCACACCATCTATGCTGTGCACGGCAACTCTGGCTATCTGTTTCGTTTTGATCCACGGCTCGAGCGTGTGGAAGTGCTCGACCGCATCACGTCGGGACCTTCGCGCCGCAGCGGCATGTACGACGGTTTTCGCTATGGCTATCTGGGCTTCGCCTTGGGACCGGACGAACGGACGCTCTACTATTTGACGGGCGGTCCGATTCCGCCTGGCGAGAAAACGACGGCTGATGCGGATAAATCCAAGCGGAAACTGGAGGACCTGCATCTGGTCACCTATGACATTCCCACGGGCCGTCGCGCCGATCATGGCGCGATCTTTCTGACCGACGGATCGCGGCCTGTCTGCGTTCACTCGCTCGACGTCGGTCGAGACGGGACCGTGTATGCCCTCTCAAGGGTCAATCGCAATGGCCAATCCGTGCCCGATCTGATCAGCATCGCGCCCGTGATCAACCTGGCCCGCGCAGTCGCCTGCACCCGAATCGTGGTCGATTGCGGGCGATTTGGTTCACCGGAGATCGCGGCGGCGGCCGACGAAGAGGTCGATTGGCTCGATGCGGATGGGTCGGACGATGCGGCCTGCACGCAGTGCTTCGCCGCCGTCGAGTTGCAGAGCTATCTGCGGCAGATGACGGGGCGCGAGGCGGATTTTGAATTGGTGGACGACGAGAACGCCCCAGATTCCGGCGACTTGATCCTCGTCGGTGTGCCAACGAACGCCAAGACGCGGGCGTTGGTCGCGTCGTTGCCCGATGCAGACATGGAGAGGCTCGCCACGTTGTGCCCGGAGGGCTATCGCATCCGCAGCGGGTGCGTCGATGGGCGGCGGCTGACGCTCGTTGCGGGGGCGGGGCGAGTCGGCACACTCTACGCGGCCTACGATCTGCTGTACCGCCTGGGATGCCGCTGGTTCGCCCCGGGCGAACTACACGAGGAGATTTCCGCCTTCGACAGGATTCCCGATCTCGATGTGACCCAGCAACCGAGCTTTGCCGCCCGGGGATTCCTCGCGTGGGAAGACCGTGGCGATCGCGATTTCATGATCTGGATGGCCCGAAACCGACTCGACTACTGGACGCTGGAGCAGCAACCGCACAGCCTGATGCACAAGCTGGGCATTCGCATGGTCTGCGGGCGCCACACCGCAGAAAACGAATTCCTCGGCCCGAACAACGCCTATCCCTACAACCATCCGCGATTCGAGGGCGACGACGCCAAACCGCGAGACCCTTATCCGGTGAGCCCCGAGTTCCAGGGCGACGCAAACCGCGATGGTCGGCTCACCTATTTTGAAGCCCATCCGGAGTGGTACGCGATGGTCAAGGGACGCCGCGTGCCCGGCATCCGCGGTGAGAGCTTCGGCACGAACTTCTGCACGTCCAATCCCGATGCCGCGGCCGAATTCGTGAAGAACTACGCGCGGGCCATGATCGAGGGAGCCTACCGTAACGCGAGCATCCTGCGTTTCTGGACGCTCGATGCCGGGAAGTGGTGCGAATGCGACGCCTGCAAGGCCCAGGGCACGCCGACCGATCGCTATCTGCTGCTGGTGCACCGGTTCTGCCAGGAGCTCGATCGTGCCCGGACAGAGGGGAGACTGCATCGCCCATTGGATGTCACGTTCCTTGTTTATTCAGATGTGATCGAGCCGCCGACGCGTCCGCTGCCCCAAGGATTTCCGGCCGATTATTGCCTTGGCACCTTCTACCCGATCCGACGCTGCTACGTGCATCGTCTGGACGATCCCACATGCCCGACCAACGGCCGGTTCTGCCAACAGCTGACCGGCTGGACCCAGGACCCGGATCGTCACTACCGGGGTGCGATGTCGATTGGCGAGTACTACAATGTCTCGCGTTTCAAGTGCCTGCCGATCTGTTTCATGACGACGATGGCCGCCGACATTCCCTACTACCATCGCTGCGGGGGCCGAGTGTTCGACTACATGCACGTGACGACGGCCCATTGGGGCAACAAGGCGCTGACGAACTACCAGATGGCCCGTCAGCTCTGGGATATCCAGACCGATTGCGAGGCCCTGTGGGACGATTACTTCGCCCGGCGTTATGGGCCGGCGGCAGCCACGATGCGAGAGTTCTACGAATCATTGGAACAAATGCTCTCCAACGCCACGGAATTGAAATACAGTCTGGCGCCGCGCCTGGACCGGGGCTTGCCGGATCTCTTTCCCAACCCGCATCTGCGTTATCGTCGCGAGCCAGGGCTTGAGTGCGACGGGCCGACGCTGGTCGAGATGATCGAGCGCGGTCAACGCTGTCGGCGTCTGCTCGATGCGGCGTTGGCCACGCCGTTGTCCGCCCGGTTGAAGGCCCGCATCATCGAGGACGAGCGGGGCTTCACGTACGGCGAGCGCACGTTGGCCTATTACGATGCCTGCGTGCTGGCCTACGATGCGGCCCGGGCCGGCCGGCGCGACGAGGCCCGGAAACACTTCGCCGAGGCCAGGCGTCTCTCCGAATTGCTCCGCGAAGACACAATCTCGTCCCAGGGTTCCTCGTCACACGCGAATGCCGAAAACGCATTTTTGGCGACCGGCGCCTGTGGTGCGTTGGATCAATTGGGCAAACTGCTGGGAACTGTGAACTAGGCGGGATGCGGAAGTGTCTTTGAAGGAATCCACGATATGAGAATTGGGTGGCGAAAGGGGCATCTTCTGGCGGCGCTGGCGATCACCGTGCTGCAAGGCCCGACAGAACATTGTCTTGCAGAGTCAGGGGAGGCCACGGCGCCTCGCGCGCCACGGTGGTTCGGCTATCGCACATCCTACTATCAGTTTGACGCCGAAACGTTGAGGCGGTTTGGGGAGGCGGGAGTCCATGTGGTCAACTTCCACCCGTTCAACGTGATCAGCGCCCTGGGCGTGCCTTACAGTCCCTATCCGCCGGTCTGGATGGGTCCGGGGAAGTATGATTTCGACTCTCTCGATCGCCATTTCAATGACATCCTCGCGGCCAATCCCCATGCGAAGTTCGTCTGCAAGATCGATCTGAATACGCCGGCGTGGTGGCCGCGGTGGCTGGGCCAGAGCAAGGTCCGCGACGACAGCTTCACGAAGCTCGGCAAAGTCGCCGGCAGCGAGGAGTGGCGCCGCGAGACCAGGGAATATCTGCAGGCCTTTCTGCGGTACACCGAGGCGAAGTATCGGGACAAGATCGTTGGGTACATGCTTGCCTGTGGTAACACCAATGAATGGCAGGACATGAGCATGGGCGAGGAGAGCGCAAGCCGGAGGCAGGCATGGCGGAAATGGATGATCGGAAAGGGATTTCCCGACCCCATCGATATCCCCCCCGCATCAGTTCGAGAACACGTTTCCAACGGCATCTTCCGCGATCCGGTCGATGACGCGATGGCCATTAACTACTGGCGCTTTCACCATTGGTTGATCGGCGACGCGATCCTCTGGTTTGCTTCATCGGCCCAGGAGATACTCCAGCATCGCGTCCCGTTGGGGACCTATTCCGGCTACGTTCTGGAACATGCCACGGGACGGTTGCTCTATGAAGGGCATCTGGATTTCGATCGGGTGTTCTCCTCGCCGTTGCTTGATTTCATCGAGACGCCCGGTTCATACCACGACCGGCAACTGGGTGGCGCGAGCGGGTTCATGGTCTGCCTCGACTCTTTGAATCTCCATGGGAAACGCCTGATTCATCAGTTCGATCACCGCACGCACACCGCGCGTTCAGTGACGCTTCTCGGCCTCCCCATTCCCGGTCACAAGGATGGCTTTCCAGACGAGAAGGCCACGATTGCCGGCATGCGCCGTGATTTCGCCATGGCCCTGGTCCGTGGGACTTCACTTTGGTGGTTCAATATGTTCGGGCATTGGTTCGATGGGAAACCAGTGATGGATTCGATCGCTCAGATGCGCGACATCTGGGAACGGTGCGCGGATGACAGCGCAAAATCGGTGGCGCAGGTCGCGGTTCTGGTGGATGCGGAAAGCATGTTCTATGTGGATGGCAACGCGAGGATCCTCGATGGGCTGCTGTCCCGCCAGCGTTTTGGCCTGGGCCGAATGGGAGCGCCTTACGAGATCTATTCGTTTGCCGATTTGCCCCGGTTGGACTTGTCGCGGTTCAAGTTGATCCTATTGCCGAACCTCTTCGTGGTGGATGACGCGAAGCGCCGATGGCTTCGAAGCAAGGTCTGTGCCGGAGGAAAGACGGTCGTTTGGGTTCACGCTCCCGGGATTATCGCCGATGGCCGCTACGATCCTGCCAACGTCAAGGACTTGACCGGAATACCCTTGGAGGCACAGGCACTGACCACCCAGCCGATGGACGGCTGGCGTTCGGTTCTTTCGCCCGAGCCAAACCTTTCAGCGGAAACACTGCGTCACCTGGCCAGTGAGGCAGGCGTCCACATCTACTGTGACGCCGGGGAACCGCTGTATGCCAACGGGCGGTTCGTCGCGCTGCACAGCCTGTCTGGCGGTCGGCGCACGATCAAGCTGCCCGAACGGTGTGGTCAGGTGCGGGAACTCTTCAGCGGGCGCATCGTGGGCGAGAACACGGACACCATCGAAGATGATTTGCTGGCACCCGACACGGTTCTGTACGAGTTGCGAAACTGACTTGGATCGAAATCTAGCCGACGACCGCGCACTCGATGCCGAGGCACTCGGCGATCTTCTGGATGGCGCTGGCATGGTGACCGATGCCGAGGGCGAAGTGGTGCGTCGGGCCCTCCGCGACCCACCGCTTGAGAAAGGTGCGCACGTCCGGTTTGAAGCGACCGTGGGTATTGGTGTTGCCCGTGGGCGGTATGGGGCCCTCGAGAGATTCGCCCTCGGCCACCACGAATTTGAATTTGCCATCGGCCCTGACCCCGATGCTCAGCATCGTGATCGGCCCCGTCTTCAGGCGGAACTCCACGCTCGCGCCCGAGCCGGGTTTACCGTGGTATTTCTTGAGGCTGCGGATGACGGGCTTGCCGTCGGCGATGTTGAGGTGGTGCGGGCCATCGTGGCCGACCAGCACGGTGTCGCGCACGAAATCCACCGGGTGGAATTCCGCGAAGCTGCCGCCTATGTCGAGGCGGTCCATGATGAGCATCGCGATGCACGTCTTGATGTCGTACTCCCCGCACATGGGGAACCCCGCCGCGGTCAGTTGCGAGTTGCCGACGATGAGGTTCGTGACCAGCTCGCGCATCGGGGTACCTGCCTCGGCCTCGTAGTAATAGGCGAGCCCGTCGAGCTTCTTGTCCCCGATGAATTTCTCGAGCGCCACGGCCGCTTTTGCGGCGATGTGCAGGTCCCTTTCCGTGAGTTTCGTGGTGACGGGGTCTGACTTTGGATCGGGGGTGTCGAAGAAACTGAGGATGTCGCGCTTTTTCGCGTCGATCTCCTCGGCGAAATCGTCGCGATAGCGCCGCAGGATATCGTCGGGCTCGCACTGCACGACGTGGCAGCCGAACGCCGCGGTGACGGCGGTGGGATCCGTGTGCATGTCGAGCATGCTCTCCAGGACATGGCCCATGTGGCCGATGCGGGCCCGGCGCAGATCGTGAAGGACCTTCGCGATCTGGCACCACTCGCGGAGCTCCCCCTCCGCGACAGGGTCGTTCTCCATCGTGCCCAGGATCACCGGGGGCGGGCGCCTGCCCATGCGGATGGCCACGCCGGTGAACTCTGGCACCGAGCAGAAGTCGTCGTTGCAGAGCTGCATGTACGTCGAGCCATTGGCATAATCCATCGCCGGCATCGGCTGCAGGGCGACCAGCACGATGGGCAAGTCGAGGCCGCGCGCGATGGCGCCGAACGTGGAGGACGTCGCGTAGGTCACCATGTCGCAAAAGACGAGATCCAGATCGGCGGCTTGGAGCCTGGGCAGGAGCTCGTACGCCCCCTGCGCTTTGTCCACGAGGCCGAAGTCCGCAACCTCGACGCCATGGCCCTCGAGGCATTTGGCGAGGTGGCCCTGTTTGCGCCGCATCTCCTCCAGCAATCCGGGGAACTGTGCCCAATACGTGTGATGGCCGACGCCGAATACGCCGACCTTGGCCGTGAGGGGTTTTCTTCGCGGGATGCTCATGTGGGGAGGTCTTGGTTAGTCCGTGTTCCGTTTGCCGAAGGTCCGTTTGATGGCCTCGAGGTATGCGGTGCCGGTCCGTTCCTCGGGGAGCAGGTAGCCGCCCTCGGTCCACTCATTCCATGCGTTGAGCAGCACGGCGAATGGCTTGTGCGGATCGCGCTCGAGGAGCCGCGCGGCATCGCGCAAGAGCTGCTCGTAAAGCTCGGGGGTGTTGCCGACCACGACGGGGACGTATGGATATTCCTTCTTGGCGAAAGGCCACGGGACATCGGGGCGGCATCGCGGCGTGCTATCCCAGCCCATCGTCACCACGGGGAGGTTCACGATCGAGGTCGCGCCCATCTTTGCCCAGCTCTCGCGGTGCGCCTCCATCACATCCTCGTATCGCTCTGTGAAGTCGGGCTGAGTCTTGTTTGCGTGGGCGATGTTGTATCGGCTGGTGCTGTGGAATCCCGCCTCCTTGGCCAGCTCGGCCGCCTTGGGTTCCGCGACCATCGCGCCCCAGTGCATCGGCGGCAAGTCGGCCCGGCGGAGGAGTGCGTCCATCTCGCCGAAGAGGGCGCGGGTCTTCTCGGGTCCTCCGATCTGCTCGATAAACTTGGTCGCCTCGAAGATGCTGAAGAAGGGGTGGCCGTCGGGCCGCCAGTAGTTCGGTTGGCGGAAGTAGTGTTCGATGCCGTAGTCGATCACGCGCGCCATGTCGCGCGGCGAGTGGCGGCACGGGAGCCACACGGTGCGCGGCTTTCCGAACTCTGGGCAGAATTGGTCCCTCCGGTCGTGGTTCGCCCACATGAGCGCGAACTTCATGCGGTCGCGATTGGGCGCCCCCAGGAAACCCTTTTCGAGCGCCTCCTGCATGTTCTGGACGCCGCTGTACCAATACCAACAGTAGAGGAAGACATCGATCCCGTGGTCGGAGGCGAGGTTGATTTCTCGCTCGACGCATTTCGGGTCGCTCTCATCGAAGTGGCCCCAGGATGGTTTCTTCGGCTGCGCGTGTCCGGGGAAGCGGGGGATGGCGGCCTTCACGCCCTCCCATTCCGTCCACCCCTCACCTTTCCAGGCGCTGCCGTGGTCGTAGTTGTGCCAATGGGGGTAATAGATGGCCACGACGTCCGGGCGGCTATTGGAAGGTGGTTGAGCCGCCCCGGCGGAATGGGCACCGCGCAGGACGAACGGCCCCGCGGCCATCCCCGCTCCCGCGTACGTGAGCAGGTCCAAGAATTCTCGGCGGTTCAGTGTCTTCATAATGTTATAGGACTGGATTCTATTCGGCGCCGTGGCCAATGGGGTTCGCGTCAGGCAGCATGCCCGCCACGGCGGGCACCTCCGGGGATGAAGGTCGGGACCGCGTAAACGCGGTACTGCAAACGGCAGATCCTGAATCACTGGTGAGCGCTCGCAGTACCGCCTTTAGGCGGAATCGGTAGCGCCACCTTGGAGTTCTCAGATCGGGCATTGCAGAATTAGCACTCATGTTCACCACGAGATCAGCAGCGTCCCCGTGAGGTGGGAGGCCTCGATGTAATGGCCATCCGCGTCGTCGCGCGGCTGTGGGGCGACGATGCTTTCCTTGTTCACCGGCGTGTAGCCATCGGCGATGGCGGGATTGATCAGGAAGGTGGCCTTCTCGCGCGTGCCGCGCTCGGGATAGAAGCGGAGCGTGGCGTCCTTGAGGCCCATGACCTTCAGGCGGCGGGTGACCCCGATCTCGCCGGAATGTCGCTCGATGCAGAAGACCTCGCCTTCCTCCTGGTGGACGAAGACGCGGCACTCGCGGTGCCAGGCGCGCGGCATCCGATAGCGGGCCATGCCCTCGCGGAGCTCCGTCTCGCACCCCGTGAAGATCGGTGCCCCCTGTGGGGCGCGGAGCAAGATCTCGACGTTCGTGTTGCGCGTGCAGCCGGAGAAGAAGAACCCGTTGTCGTGGCGCGCGATCGCAACGATCGGGCTGGCGCCGGCGAAGAGGTGGCCGCCTGGCGATGGCGTGAGCGCGTTGCCCTGCGCGGCATCGCGCTTGCGGAGATCGATGTGCCAACCGAAGGCCCCGAGCATGTGGCGCATCAACAGGTCGCCCTGGAACCACTTCAGCGGATCGTCGGGCGTCAGGAGGTGCCCCCCCGCATAGCTGCTGGAATTCGTGCCGCGGACCCACGCGATCATGCCGCCCTTCCAATCGGGCACGGGCCGCCAGACGGCCGCCACGCGCCGCTCGTCGCCCTTGAGGACCCTGAAGGGTGCGTGGGTCCGATCATCGCTCGGATCGGCGAGGAGGGCATCGATGCCGCCGGCGCACATCACGGGGCGATGGTTGATGCGCCGCGGGTGTGTTCCCTCGGTCAACTCGTCGAGGGGCACTGCGGAAATCAGCTCCATCTCGCCATCGATCGGCGCGACGCGTTTGACGTTTAGCGCGGCGAGCAGGTCGTCGCCGGCGTGCCCGAGTGGGCCATAGAGCAATACTCGGCCGCCGGCGTTCGCGAACCGGATCAGTTCCTTCGACAGCGCCGAGCCGGCATCGGGCACGGGAGTGATGAGGATCGACTCGCGGTACAGCGCGGGATCGTGTTTCACGGATGAGAGAAAGTTCTTTGTTGAGACGACCGTGTTGATCGGCAGGCCGTTATTCACCGCGGCGCGCATGAACCAGTCGCCGAAGAAGGGTTCTTCAAGCCGCGCCGGTCGGCCAAACGTCATGTCGTGATATTCATCGAAGGGATACACCCACACCAGGGGCCCTGGCCGATCGGGCGCGTGGCGCATCGCCTCGCGAACGTGCGGGATGACCTCCTCCGGCACCTGGTCGGGCGTGCGACCGTACGAGTCATCGATCGTGAGGAATGCGATGGAGTCGGGGTTCTCGACTTGGCCTTCGGCATTGATGCGGCCGATGGCCAGCGGCAGATAGATATCGTGGGGCTCGCGGCCATAGCGGTCGAGCCAGGGGCTATTGAGCCACCACGGATCGTGCGTGTAAAACCGGTAGGGAAATCCCTTGCCCGGTGGCAGCTCGGCGATGCGCGACATATAGCCCACGAGCTCCAGGCCGAAGTCGCCGTTGAGCGCGGCCCAGGGCGAGTTCGGTGGCGGAACCATGTTGAAACCGCCCGCATAGATGTCCCGCAGGGGCGTCGCGTTGGATGCCAGATCCGATCCGCTGACGAGATTCGTGCCGCGCGTCTCGATCAGAAAATCCGGGCACTCCTTGCGGAAGCAGCGCCAGAAATTCAGGATCTTCTCGCGGATCTCGCCCGCGCTGCCGGGCAAGAACGCCTTCCCATCGAACATGGGCCCGGTGGTCTTCCACGTCTCCATGCCGAAGCCAAATCCGTTCGAGAACCAGATGTAGTCGAATCCAAGATCCTTCAGGAAATGTTGGCTCTGGCGGCCGAGAAATGTTCCCAGGGGGGTGTCCTGCGGGATGCCGTCGGGGAAGCCAGCGTAGTGCTCCTTGTCGGCATTGAGTGTCGCGTAACAGCAGACGAATGTCCCTTTGCCCATCGTGCCGCCGAGGCAGATCTCATTATGCCGTTTGTACTTGAAGGGGGAGCGCGCGAACTCGCCGCCGGGATCGAACGTCGCGCCGACGCGGATGGTCTTGCCGGTGACATCTGCACCGATCCGTTTCAAGAGCCGAACGATCGTCGCGAGCCCGCCGTAGGTGAGCGTGGGCGGGTCGTCCATGTAATAGACCGCCTGGCTGTGAAGGTTCTTGTTCGTGGGTGTGCCCTTGACCGGCTCAAGCTTCGAATTGGGCAACCCGATGTAGCGCGCCCACTCCATCTCATCCTCGGCACGGCCACGGTAGTCGAGAATCTCGGAGCCGTCGGCGGTCCAGAGCATCACCGAGATCTGATCGGCGTGGCGCGTCAGCGGCGACCACTGCCGGAAGATGTCCCGGCAGACTTCGGCCATGGCGTCCTCGCGCATGACGCGGAACGGCTTCGGGCTCATCTCCAGGGTGACGTTGCGCAGTTTCATGTCGGTCTCCGGACGGTCATCATCAGCACCACGAACGCGGCGGGATACATCAGCCCCGAGACGAGCCACACCGGCCCGTAGGAGAAGTGGTCCACGACGCTGCCGATGGCGGTGTTGGCGAGCATGCCGCCGACCGCGCCGACCGCGCCGGAGAATCCCATGACCGTGCCGACCGCGCCCTTGGGGAAGCGGTCGCCGATGAGCGTGACGTAGTTGGTGACCCAGAAACCATGGGCGAACATCAGCAGTGACATCATCGCCAGGGCGGTCTCCAGGCCCGCGACCCTTCCGGCGAAGCTGGAGGCCACGGTCAGCAATGCCGCCGCCGCCATGATCCACTTGCGCGCGGCCGACGCGGAGAGGCCGGCGCGCACCATGCGGTCCGAGACCCATCCTCCCGCGACGTTTGAGATGCCCAGCGCGAGGAACGGGATCCAGCTCAGCGCGCCGATTGCCTGCTGCGAGATCCCGCGCTCCGCGCTCAGGTATTTTGGGATCCAGAACATGTAGAAGTAGAACACGGGATCCACGATGAACCGGACGATTGCCAGCCCCCAGACGTCCAATCGCCCCAGCAGCGAGAGCAGCGGCGGACGGTCCGCCGAGGTTTCGGGATCGTTGACCCCCGCCGGCGGGCGATGCCCGCGATCACCCGCTGTCGGGATCGCGCCGGCGATGTTCCGCGACATCGCCCACCACACGATCACCCATGTGGCGCCGATCAGCCCCGTGGTCAGGAACACGCCCCGCCAGCCGAATACTTCGGACAGCCACACCGTCATCGGTGGCGCCACGACCGCCCCGAGGCTCGCGCCGCCGATCGCGATGCCCATCGCCATCGCCCGCTCGCGCTGTGGGAACCATTCGGCGACACCCTTCGCCGCACCGGGGAAACACCCACCTTCGCCAACCCCGAGCAGGAAACGGCAGAAGCCCAATTGCCCCGCGCCCCGCACCGCCGCGTGCAACGCGCTCGCGATCGACCAGAGCCCCACCGAAAGCGCCATGCCCAGCCGAGTGCCAACCAGATCCATCACGCGACCGCCGACCAAGAACATCACCGCATAGCTCAGAAGGAAAGCAGTGGTCACGTGCGCGTACGCGACATTATCCATGCCCAGTTGATCGGTCACCACGGGGGCCAGCACCGAGAGGACCTGCCGGTCGAGGAAGCTCAGGGCCGTGGCGCAAAACAGCAGCCCGCACAACCACCACCGCAGATGGCGGCGCGGCTGCGTCGGGATGCCATTCTCTTTCACCGCGATTTCTCCTTCGGGTGCCGTGGAGAACAATCTAACCGCACGCGGTCCCGGGGGCACACGAAAACGCCTTTCCTTTTGCGACAAATCGTTGCCGTCTTGCGACAGACCCGTGCCGTGCGTGGCGGCCCCCCCGCGCTTCGTCCAGTGAGAGCGCCCGGACTGCCAAGACCGTTGCCAGGTCCGCCGGGACGGAATCTGAAACGGGCGCCGTGGTTGAACCGTTCCGCCTGAAACCGAAACGGTGTCTCCTCGGGGGGTAAAAACCCCAGTTGCGACAAGGTCATTCGAGGAGCAGAGTTTACGCATGAGAACATTCCTCCGTGTCGCGCGGGAATCGTCGGTGTCGGCGCTGGCGCTATCCTCCGTATTGCTGATGTCCCTGACCGCGGGCGGGCAGGCGCAGCCACAGAATCCGCCGGGCGTTGCCGCGGGCGCCCCGGCCCAGGAGCAGGGGTCCCCGCTGCTCGCGGCCGAGGAACTGGACAAGCTCGTCGCGCCCATCGCGCTGTACCCGGATCCGCTGCTTGCGCAGGTGTTACCGGCCTCGACCTACCCGCTCGAGGTGGTGCAGGCCTCGCGCTGGATGCAGAAACACGGGGGCCTCCAGGGCAAGGAACTCGAGGCGGCGGTGGCGGGGGAAGAATGGGCGGAAAGCGTCAAGGCCCTCTGCCCGTTCCCGGATGTGCTCGGGTACATGGATGAGCACCTCGACTGGACAACGCAGCTGGGCGACGCCGTCCTGAACCAGGAGCAAGACGTCCTTGATGCCATCCAGCGCATGCGCCTCTTGGCCCAGAATGCGGGCACGCTCCAATCCAACGACAAGCAGATCGTCGAGGTCGAGGACGCTGGCGACCGCCAGGTCGTCGTCATCAAGCCCTATCAGCCAGAGGTGATTTACGTGCCCGTTTACGATCCGGCGGTCGTGTACTATCGGCCGCGCCATTACGTCCATGATGACTGGGCTTACGGCCTTTTCCGGTTCGGCGCCGGCGTTCTGGCCGGGGCGCTGTTCTGGGATTGGGACTGTGACTGGCACCACCGCGCCATCGTGTATGACCGCGATTATTATCGGCGCCGGCACCATCGCATTGACTGGGACGACCACGACTGGGACCGCTACGACTGGCGCCGGGGCGACCGGATACACCAGCGCGGCATCGACATCGACATCACCCACATTGACATCGACAATATCGACATCAATCGCTGCGACTGGCGCCACACCGACCTGCGGCGGTTCGACTGGAACAGGGTCGACTGGCACAAGGTCAACTACGACAGGCTCGGGTTCGGAAAACGCGACTGGAAGGATGTCGACTGGGCCGCCGCGGGCATCAGCAACCCGCAGCTCATCGAGAGCCTCAAAAACCTCCCCCCCGGGGAACGCGAACAATTCCGCCAGCGCTTCGAAAAGGCCCACCGCAACCAGGAGTACAAGGATAAGATCAGCAAGCTCCAGAAAGAGCGCCTGAAGTCCGGCGACAAGGCGCCGGAGATCCAGGCCTCACGATGGGAGCACAGCCCCGACCACCGGCGCGGCGTCGCGTACAAAGGCCCCGCAAAAGAGCACTTTGAGAAGCTGATTTCGGAGGGGCCGCGCGAGGGGATTTCCGGACGGACGGACGGAGGCAAGCTGCGGCGCGGGGCTGATGGCACGAAAAGCATGAGCGATTTGGGCGAGGGCTTCAAGGATTCGGACCGCAAGCGCGGGGGCAAGGACGCCGGCCTTCACAAGGGCGAGGGGATGGGCGATCTCAGGCGATCGGACAGGGCCACAAGTGTGCTCGAAGGTAAAGGCAAGTTCGATGGGGACCACAAGACCGGGGACAAGGATAAATCCAGCGGCATCCTTAAGGGTCTGCGCGATCGCGAGTCGGGCGGGGACAAGGGCGTCTCGTCGAACAAGGGCCAGAGCGAGAACAACGTTGTGAAATCGCAGCAGGCGACCACGGAGTCGTTTCGCAAGAACAAGGGCGACGATTACTCGCGGAAGTCCGGCGGTGACCAGGGTTCCGGCGGCGGCGAGCAGCAATTCAAAAAGAACAAGGGCGAGGGCGGCGGCGGCGGGCAGTTCAAGAGCAACAAGGGCCAGGGCGG
>JAKQKQ010000150.1 GCA_029560585.1 Verrucomicrobiota bacterium
TCAGGCAAAGACTGGGTCTTTTCGCGGTTGCGGAGTCTGTTTCGCGGACCGGTGGCCCCAGACCCTTCAAAGTCGCGTTCTTCGGAGCGCGGTTTTCCTTTGAGCCTGCATATTTCACGCGGAAGCGTGAAATATGCAGGCTGAGGAGCCCGTCGGTCGATGCCCTCGGCTTATCCCGCGGGTGCCGCTTCGGCAATCTTGCCCCTGACGCCCCTATCCGTTTATCCGTCTCCGACGACCGTCATGATGGCATCGCGCATGCCGTGCACGGCTTTCTTGTCGGCGGGGCAGAGTGTCGCCAGCACGCCTCCGAGGTGGGGCGCCTGGTTGGGCGCGATAAAATAGTAGGGGCACAGGCGAGCCCGTGCGGCCATGGTATCCATGCCACCGGACTCGGCGAGGTATCTGGCGGAGAGGTGTGCCCCCTGGTGGAATTCCTGCAGCAGGTGGGGCTGGGTGGCGAAACCAGTCAGCGCGCCATCGAGGGCGGCCGCCCATTCGTCGCCCGGCACATCGTGGCCGAAAACGACGCCGCGGGAGCCCCAAGCCCTCTCGGAGAATCCGGACACCTTGAGGACGAGCCGCCTCCGCTTTTGGGAGAAACCCTTGGCCTCCTCCCAAGAGTGGATATCGAGGCGCGGGATGGCCGCGTGGGGTGGAATCGGTTCCGGATTGACGACCCAGCCATAGGGTATCACCCCGCGGAGCAACGCCTGGTGCTTTTCCCCGAGCAACTCGCGCCATCGGCTCTGGAGCACCGGTAACCAGAAGAGCGCCAACCAGAGCTTCTCTTCGAGGTGGGGTTTGAGGGGCGGTGTCATCGGCACGCGGTTCAGCACCGCCGCCCGCCACTCGGCGGCGTTGGGGAGATTCGGCAAGTCGAACGCCTCGAAGAAACGGTAGATGGGCCTTCCCTTGGATCGATAGGTCTCGGCCGACGCTATCTCCACGGTGTCAGACCCGGCGTTGAGCCACTCCATCTCCGGACGGTAGGTGGCGGCCTCGCTGGAGATGACCACGTCGCCCTGTGGGAAGATCCGGCGCCAGCCCTCGCGCATGCCCTGAGCGCCCCCAACCACCTTGAACCCGAGGTCGACGTATACCTCCTGAAGCCACGCCGCAGCACCGATGCCTCCAGGCACCGAGTCCAGCTCACAGAGGCATAGACCCGTATCGGTCAAGATCAGGTCTGGGCGGATGACGCGCGGCAATTCGTTCCGCAGGAGGCGCTCGCGCGCGAACGCCACCAGATCGGCCGACTTGCCAGCGTCCAGCCAGCGCGCGATCCAGGGGGGTGCGTCGCCTGCCGCGCTTTCCAAGTACAGGCGATTGCAGGCCTCGACAAATCGCTGCAGGGCCGGGCCCAGACGTCGGATCGTCTCCAGGACGGGCGCCGGCACCTCCAACGGCGACGGCGAAGATCGCCAGTCATGCCCGGCGAACAGCCCTCCATCCGGCATCCGCGCCCGGATGTCAGCACACCGCGCTGCCTCCGCCACGTCGTCCTTTAGGATCTCGTTCACGCAGAAGAGCCTAGCAGCGTGCCGGAGTTTGGGAAGTTCCCTGGCCCGATTGTGCCTATGCCTCCATGACCTTGGCGGGCGATCCGGGGCGCAGCGGGGCATTCCCGACATGTTGTGTTTTCCGCGGAAGTGATTACGATGATGTCAGGGTGAAAAACGGCGTGGTCGCAGTCCGGGTCAAAGAAGTGCTTCTGAAGAAGAATCAGGGGTGCGCCGTTTTCATCGGCAATGACGAAAAGACATTCATCATTTATGTCGATCCCAACATGGGCACCTATATCACCATGTACCTGCAGGGGATCCCGAAGGAGCGCCCGCTCACCCACGACCTCATCGGTCACATTTTTCAGGCCCTGGACGTCAAGCTCGAGCGAGTGGTCATCAACGACCTCAGGAACGCCACCTACTACGCTCGCCTGATCCTGCGGGTCGACAATGAGATCCACCGCAAGGTCATGGAGATCGATGCGCGCCCCAGCGACTGCATCGCGCTCGCCCTTCAGGCGCAGGCGCCCATGTATGTCAGCCGCGAGGTGTGGGACAACGTCGAGGACATGACCGAACTCCTCGAATCCATCACGGCCAACGCCCAAGAGGAAGACGAGGGAGAAGACGAGGAAGAGGATGAGGACGAGGGGGAAGAGGAAGACGAGGGCGGCAAGCCCTTCGGGGGATGAAGAGACGGGGCGCCGCGGGCCCTTCCGGCGAATGTGTCAGTACTAAACGAGACAACACGCTAGAACGCCACCTGCCAGCGCGACTGGATCACATTCTCCGTCTGGCGGTCGCCGCCGCCCCGCTCGCCGGCATCGCCGTTGAATAGCGTCTGCTCGAATCCAAGCATCCACTTGAAATTCGCGATCGGGTACCAGATCAGGCTCAGGCCCCAGGCGCTCGCGTCGCCCGCCGAGCCGTCGGCGGCCAACCTCGTCTCGGGATCGCCTTCGAAGGCCCCCTCGTCGGTGTCCAGCGCGGAATAGCGCGCGGCCAGTCCCCACCAGCCGAGGCCACCGTGACCAAATGGCCGGGCCGGCAGAGGTGCCCCGAAATTCGCGTCCTCCCCCGTCAGCACCCACGACGCCTCAACCATCCACGCGTCCGTCTCGATCGTTCGCGCCTCCTGACCGAGGGTCTCATTGCCGCGCACAAAATCCTGCTTGGAGTGAAGGAATTCCGCCAACAGCCCGAAGGGTCCCAGATAGTATTGCAGTTGCGGGTTCCATCGGTAGCGCTCCCCATCGCAACGGGTGTCCTCCGCATTCAAATAGAAAAACTCGTCGCGCGCCACCGTGCGATACCTCACGGGCCCGCCCCCCGCCTCATCCACCGCCCCATCTTCCGAGCCGACGCTGCCCGCCAAACCCAGCGCAAGCCCCGCCAGAGGCGAACCCTCCATATGCCTGAAAGGCCGCCCCACCAGCCAACCCGCAAAATCAAATCCCTCGTTGGTGTCCGGCTCCCAACGCGACCTCCGGCCATCGTTGATCCCGTTGAACACCCCGACCTCGTAATCCAGTGCCCCGCCCAGCAACGACCCGCGCAGCTCCACCCCGAGATCCCGGCCCGTCGTCAGGTTGAACGTGAGCGAACGTTCCATGAACCAGAGGTCCGAGGACTGCATCATCCTGTCGAGACCGATGGGCATTTTGAAGACGCCGGCGCGCAGCTTCGCCGCGTCACCCGCCAGCCGGAGTTGGCCCCAGGCATCCGTGAGGTACACGTCGTCGGCGAGTTCCCAGCGCAGCTCGAAATCCACGAAGTCGCCGAGCCTGCCGTTGATGCGGGGTCGGGCGCGTCTCACGAAGAACGTGCTGTCATCCCCCGAGTCGATGTCGTCGCTCAAGGGGAATCGGCCATCGACCTGGATTTGGCCGTGGAGGTTGATCTCGTAGCCCTTGGCCCGATCGGCGACCTGCAGGCCCTTGCGATCCATTTTGATTTCGACGCCGGAGGGTGGAGTTGCGCCGTCCGTCGCGCCATGGCCCGCGCAATTCTTTTCTGAACGCAGGGCGGCGACCTCGTCCTTCAGGTCCCTCACTTGATTCGCGAGCTGCTGCACCATGGCCCACAGCTCGGCGGTGGTGCCGGCATCGCCCGATGCGGGCTGCATCGATTGACCGGAAGGTGCACCATTGGCACCTGGGGCGACAAAGCAGCAGATCAGCAACGTGGTTTTCAAGCAACAGGGGCATCGCATAGGGGGCGATATTGGGCGGAAGGCCATTCTTCCGCAAGCGAGAGGCCCACGGGACTCCTATCGGTGTATCGGTGCCGTCCCGCCATGGCGCGGGCAGGGCTTTTGGTTATTCGACAGCAACCTGTTGGAGTTCAGCCTTTAGGCTGGATCGGGCACGAAGCAGGCTAAAGCCTGGAGACTCCAACGGCTTCGGTCGAGCGAACCAAAAGCCCTGGTGGCGCGGGAGCCCGCGTTCCAGATTTCGTTGACAGTGGCCCAGCCGCACACATCATGCTCCCCAATTTCCCCGGGGAGCCCCCGCGGGGCCGAACCGCAAACCGAAGGAAGTACGCCATGCAAAGCCAAGCCACCACCCGCCGCAAATTCCTCGCCTCCACCGCCGGGGCGGCAGCAGGAACCATTTTCGCCCCCTATATCATGCGGGCCCAGGCGGGCTCGCCCAATGCCAAGCTCAACCTCGCCATCGTCGGTGCCAACGGCAAGGGCAAGAGCGACTGGCAGGCCGCCCAGCAGGAGGGCAACAACATCGTCGCCATGTGCGATGTCGACCCCAAGCGACTGGAAGAGATGTTGGCCGCCTGCGAGAAGGGCGATCCCAAGAAGGAAATCCCCGGTGCCCCGAAACCCAAGGGCTACACCGATTTTCGCAAGATGCTCGAGGAGAACGAGAAGACGATCGACGGCGTGATCGTCTCGGCACCGGACCACGTGCATTTCCCCGCCGCGATGATGGCCGTCAAAATGGGCAAGCACGTGTGCGTGCAGAAGCCCATGTGCAATTTCATTTGGGAGGTGCGCGAGCTCCACAAGGCCGCCAAGAAGGCTGGCGTCGTCACCCAGATGGGCAATCAGGGCCGGACCATGGAGGGCCAGCGCCTCGCCAAGGAGTGGGTCGATCAGGGTGTCATCGGCAAGCTAAAGGAGGTTCGCCTGTGGACCAACCGGCCGATCTGGCCCCAGGGCATGCTGAAGAAGATCAAGGCCGACGTGCCCGCCGGCCTCGACTGGGACCTCTGGCTGGCCGCCAACCCCCACATCGACTATTTCGAGTACGAGGACGCCAAGGGCAAGAAGGGCAGTGTCCATCCGTTCGCGTGGCGCGGCTGGTGGGCCTATGGCTCGGGCGCGCAGGGTGACATGGGCTGCCACATCATGGATGGCACCTTCACCCTCCTCGACCAGAAGATCCCCACCAAGATCGAAGTCGAGTCGGCCCCGATCGACATGGAGCAGGCGCCCGCCTGGTCCACGCTCATCTACCACTTCGCCGCCACCGACAAGTATCCCGCACTGCAGGTCACCTGGCAGGATGGCCAGTTCGTCAACGGCCAGTTCAACAAGCCCGAGCGCCATCCCGCCATGGACGACATGGATGAGAAGGAATGGCGCAAGGCGAAGAGCGGCATGATGTTCATCGGCGAGAAGGGCGTCATCTTCGAGGCGGATGCCTACCTGCAGAATCCCACGATCTACCCGAAGAAACTCATGGATGAGACCAAGGCCGCCATGGCCTCTGGCGCGATCAAGAAGACCGAGAAGCGCAGCACCCACCCCGGCGAACCGCAGAAGGAATGGGCGTACGCGATCAAAAACAAGCTCCAGACCAGCTCGAACTTCGATTACTCCGCGCCGCTCGCCGAATTTGTCCTCTTGGGCAACCTGGCGATCCGATCTGGCCAGACGGTCGAGTGGGACCAGGAGAACATGAAGGTCACCAACATCGAAAGCGCCAACCAATACGTCCGGCGCCCCGCCTACCGCAAGGGCTGGGAGTTCAAGGCGTAGCAGGCCATCGAAAAAACCGACCCGGCATCGCTAGCAATGGGCAGAGGAGGGACGCCGGCCCCGGCGTCCACGATTCACCAGCCGCGCGATGTCATGGCCAGTTGACGACGTTTTTCGATGGGCGGACTCGAAACGAGGGCCTATCGGTCGGGTGGCGAAGGGCTTGCGCCCTTCGGCGTGGGCCATGGGCAAGATGCCCATGCCACGGTCCTGTGGCACGGGCGTCCCGCCCGTGGCGACCGAGCGAACGCCGAAGCCGGAATGTCGTAAAATCGCCTCTGGCGATCGGCTTCGCTACGAATTTTCTCCCCCGGTGGTGCCCCGCCGCGCGGGGCTAGGGATCGAGGCCTCACGGGACGTTGGCCAGGCGAGCGTACAGCTCTGCATACCGGTCCAGCATCGCCTCGGTGCTGAATCGTCGGGCATTCTCTGGGCCGAGCGCGCGCAGCCGACCGAGTTCCGCCCATCCCTCCATGATCGCGCCCGCGGCACCCGCCGGGTCCGCGGGATCGACGAACAGCGCGGCATCGCCCGCCACTTCGGTCATCGGCGCCCGCGCGCTGGTGATCACCGGACAGCCGCAGCTCTGCGCCTCGATGATCGGCCAGCCGAATCCCTCGGCGAGCGAGGGGAACAGGAGCGCATCGGCAGCGCAGTACAGACCGCGCAGATCCTCGTCGGCAACGTTGACCAGCGAGGCGATCCGATCCGCGACCCCTATTTCGCGCGCAAGGATGTCCAACTCCGCCGTGGGGGGCCGTCCCACCATCACCAGTCGCCAGTCGGCGGTCGAATCGCGGCGGCCCAATTCCGCGAGGATGCGTATCGCGCCGGCACGATTCTTATACCAGCCGCTGTGCCCCACGTGCAGCAGCAGCCTCCCCGCCCGGGACCAACCGGCCGGGAGCAGCGCCGCCGCCCTGGCGCGCGCTTCGTCGCGCTCCATGGGCCGATAGGGATGATTCAGCCCGATCGGGATGACGCACACGCGCTCCCGCCCGATGCCCGCCAGCCGCCTCACGTCGCCCGCCGTCGTCTCGGAGACGCACGCGACGCAGCTCGCCCGCCGCAGCCCGGCCAGCACCATCCGCTGAAAAAATTTCTCCAACCGGGTTGGCCGGACCTCGTGGAACTCGCCGAGCGCCGCCCTGGCGGCCAGCAGGTCGTGGCACGTGACGACGACGGGTAATGCGGACAGCGCCCTCGTATAGAACGCGTGCGTCTGGTCCGCGATGTGCGCCACCCACGGCCGCCGCGACACCCGGGCGCGGGCGGCACGGGCCCTCAGCTTCCGTGGAAAGTCCAAGAAGCTCACGATCATCTCGCCAAACGATATCCCTTCGCCCTCGGCGCCCGATTTGCTCCCCCAGAATACGGGGGAGGGAAGGAATTCGACCGACACCCGGCGCGACGCCATCCCCTCTTGAAAAATCCGCGCGAATCGCGCCATCGTCGAGGCGCGATCGCCCCGGACCTGCGCGCCCACCAACAGGACCGATGGTCCATTCGCCGCACTCATGGTCGGACCGCGGGGGCCAACCCGCTCGCTAACCTCTCCTGCAACATGCTCACGTTTCAATCTCGTCTAGCAGATGACACCGGCCCAGTAAATCAGACTCACTTCGCCGATACGCCCGCGCGTCTCGCATATTGGAGCATCGCGCTGAGCGCGTGCTGCACGTAATCGATCCGGATTTCTGCCGCCATGGGATCGGCGCCCGGCCCGGCCACCGGCGGTGATTTCGGAATGCCGCCCGCCAGGAGCCCCTCGCGGACCTGCGTGCGGAGCAGGAAGGCCACGCCTCGCTCGACGGCTCCGAGGATCACCGTGCGCAGATGCTCGTCGCCCTGCGAAATGAAGTCGAGAATCGCGAGCAGGCCCTCGAGGCGGATGGCCGTGGGCGTCGTACGGCCGTCGAGACCCCATGCGCCGGAGAGCACCGGGTTGGCATCGGTGGCGTCCTTGTCGTTGAGCATCGCCATGGTGATTTGGCGGGCGTGCGACAGCAGCAGCGCCCGGTCTTCGGGGCTGATGCCCTCGGCGTGGTGACCGAGCAGCCTCGCGGTGGCGATCAGGGCCCAATGGTCGGGGGGTGGATTCCCCTCGCCCTTGCGCGAGATGGCCAGATATCGGATGCCGCGAAGGGCCGCATCGCGCCAGCGCCTGTCGCCATCGATTTCGGCCAACATGCAGAGGCCCAGCGCCGCCTCGCCGGGATAGAAGAGCGATTGCCAGTCCTCGTCTTTGCCGCCCTTCGAAGGCGTGAATCCCTTCACGAAGTGTCCGTCCTCCCTCTGCAGGAAGAGGATGAATCGTCCGACGCCCATCATTTCGTCGCGCGGCACGCTGGCGGGTTTCAGCGCCTCGAGGCTCGCGAGCGCGACCAGCCCGAGGCCCGCGCCGCCGAGTTTGGCGCGCGGCACCCCGCTTTCCCCGTCGAACCCCGGGCCCGACCAGACCGCCAGCGCGCCTTCGGCGCCTTCGACCGGCCTGATGCACCGGCCGCGCATGAATCCCGCCGCGCGCTCGATCGCCGCGAGCGCTGCGGCGTCCCCCGACCAGCGGTGGTAATCGGCCAGCGCGTACATCGTGCCCGCGTGACGCAGGATGTTATAGGACGGCTTCAGCCTCACGAACGGGTCCGGATGCCGCACGTATTCGAACCGGCCATTGGAATCGCAAACCCGGATCAGGTATCCTCCCGCCAACGTGATCGCCGAGCGCAGGGCCGTGGCATCCGGGGCGCTTCCCGCGTCGGGCGCCGGAGCCGCGACCAACGGAACGGCCCATGCCACCAGCAGCGCGATGGCGGCCAGGATCCCCGCCAGAGGGCGAACGGTATTGGCTTGCCCCGGCGTGGCCCTCGTTATGGAATGATATCCGCGCGGGAGCATCCCCCATGAAAACCCGAAGGGTTCCGATCGGCAAGCCGACTCTCGTCGCCGCCGCCCTGTTGCCGCACGCGCCCGTTCTCGTCCCGGGCCTCGCGCCCGATCGCGCCGAGGAAGTCGCCCCCACTGCCACCGCGATGCGCGACGCCGCGGGCCGCATCGTCGCGGCCCGGCCTGCCTCGCTGGTGCTGCTTTCACCCCATGCCCCGTGGCGCGCTGGTGCCTTCGGCATCTATGAGGGGGATCTGCGCGGCTCGCTCGCCGAATTCGGCGCGCCCGATGCCGCCGTCCGCTGCCCGGCGGACCCACCGCTAACAGAGCGAATAGAGGAGTCTTTCCGGGGGCACGGCGTCGAGAGATGGCGGATCGAACGACGGGCCCTGGATCACGGATCGGTCGTGCCCCTCTGTTTCCTGGCCGAGGCGGGATGGGATGGCCCAACGACCGTGATCGGCTTGGCGCCGGTCCCGGGGCAAAAGATCATCGAGGCCCTCGGGCTCGCGATCGCCGATGCCGCCCGCGCCGCCGCGCGCCCCATTGCGCTCATCGCCAGTGGCGACATGAGCCACCGCCTCAGTCCCGGCTCGCCGTGTGGCCACCACCCCCGCGCGCACGAGTTCGACGAGACCTTCATCCGCCTGCTGGGGGCCTCCGACGATGACGCCCTGCGGGACATCGATCCCGAGCTTCGCGAGATCGCCGGAGAGGATGCATTCGATTCCGCGCTGGCGGCCATCACCGCGTGCGGCTCGGCACGCGGCCGCAAGGTCCTCTGCTACGACGCGCCCTTCGGCGTGGGCTACGGCGTGGCGATGCTTTTCGAATAGGGCCGATCGACGATCCCGCCTTGAAAAATCAGGATTTTCGCGGGGATCAAAGTTATAGTTGTACAAGGGCCGGAAGCGGTCCGGACCGCAAACTCCAGAGAAGGAGGTCCAGATGAGCATAGCATCACTTGGCAAATGGTTGGCGATTGCCGCCGCGATGGCGTTGGCCAGCCCGGCGTTCGGCGGGGTGCAGACGACCACCAAGGGCAAGCGCCTCAACACCGATCCCAACGCGCCCTTCAACATAATCGCGCGCGGGGATTGCATCACGCTGACGTGCCCCAAGTCGGGACACTTCAGAACAGTGGTGGTGAAATCTGTGCGGATGTGCTGCTGCAAGTGCAAGAAGGCGTACGTGCTCGCCTGCCGCACGAGCCCCAAGTGCCCCGCCAACGACTGCAAGTATGTCCTGCATCGCAACCTGGCGTGCAAACGGACCGGGCTCGCGTTCTACTGCAAGACGCACTGTTGCAAGGCAAGGTGCCAGCACGAGCGATGAGTTAGTCAGACAGAGTGCCGCCGAGGTCGTGAGGCCCTCGCGGCCAAACGCTGGCACCATCGGATGCGGGTGTTTTTAATGCGCCGAGGGTGGGCGCCGGTGTCGCGAGCGACTGTTTTTGAATTCTCGATGAGGGCCCGTATCCGCCCCTCGAGCTTCCCTTGCCCCGGCATGGGAAAACCCTTGCCAAGGGGCATCCGTTGCCCTTCCCTCGCCAGCGGGAAAGGAAAGGGAAAGAACGATGCGAGCGATACCGTTATTGTCGGGAGGCGCCGTGTGTCTGCGGGGCGCGCTTATGGGAATGATCATGGTGGTGTTCGGAGCACCATGGCGGGGTGTTGCTGACACCATTGCCCAGACCGGGTTTGAGGAACCGGGCTCGCTGGGCGACATCTCGGGCACGGTCCAGCAGATCGTGTTCGCCGGGGCGGTGACCAATGAACCGGGCCTTCAGAACGCATGGTACACCGTGGGCACCGCAGGGGCAGGACTCGAGATGGGCTTTATCACCTCGTGGTCCACCAACGCCAACAGCGCGGCCGACGGCATCGGTCCCGTCACGTCCTCGGGCGACACCCTGGACCTGATCGGGGTCACGGATCTTGCCCCGCCCGGGACAAATTTCGCGCAAGGCTCGTTCGGTTTCATCGTCGAGGATGCCGATGGCGAGATCTCGCTGACATTCGATGCCGTGGATCTATCCGCGCACCAGGGCGAGACGCTTTCGTTGGATGTCTTTCTGGCCAGCACCACATGGGAGTCGGCCGACCACCTGCGCGTCTCGGTGTCCGGCACAGGCACAAACCTGGTGATGTTCGACACGGTGGGCCTCGACATCGATGACCTCGCGATCGAGGGCGCGTGGAACCACGTCGAGGCATCGCTCGAGGGATTCGACC
Organism: Verrucomicrobiota bacterium; assembly: GCA_029560585.1. Classification (GTDB taxonomy): domain Bacteria; phylum Verrucomicrobiota; class Verrucomicrobiia; order JADLBR01; family JADLBR01; genus JADLBR01. The sequence continues at coordinate 10,623 of JAKQKQ010000150.1, forward strand.
AGGCGGTGCTACAGATCGCATTCAGCTCCAACGCGGCCGAAGAGCGTCTCTGGACCGACAACATCATCTTTTCGGGAATGGTGATCCCGGAGCCGTCTGCGGCCATGCTGCTGGGCGTCGGGGCAGCCGTTTTGGGCCTCGCATTTTGGCGGACGAGAATGCAGGCTTCCCGGCGCGGGGCGCCTCCCCGCACCTTATGTTCGTCCGATCGCTAGTCTGCCTTTTCGCGATATCCTCTGCCGCCGCGGCGGCCAACGTCGTCGTCGACGCGGGGCCCTGCGCCCGGCGCAATTGCCCGGTGGCCATTCCACTGCCGCCGGGCCACCCGCTGGCCAAGGGCGCGTCCGGCGGCGCCGGCGTCGTGCTTTCCGCCAACGGCGCCAAGGTGCCCGGGGCGATTCTGCCCAGTGGCAATGGATCTGAATTACTCCTCGTGCTCGACGGTATCGCTGCCGGTGAGAAGCGGGCATTCGAGATCTCGGCCGGCGGCAGCCCCGCGCGCGATGCCATTGCGCTCTCGGCCGATGGCGATCGAATCAAGGTCTCGGCCGGCGACCGCCCTCTGACCGCCTACGATCCGGCGGTCAAGACGATGGAAAAGATCTGGCCCGTCCTCCATCCGCTATACGGCCCGGCGGGAGCCATGCTCACGCGGGCGTTCCCGCTCGACGGTCCCCCGGGCGACACGAAGGACCACCCTCACCATCAGTCGGTCTGGACGGCGCACGGCGATGTGAATGGCATCAACTTCTGGGCCCTCAAGGAGGGTCACGGCCTTGTGCATCAGCGCGAGTGCAAACAGTCCTGCGCGCCCGCGGCCGGCCGCATCTCGGCCGCGCTCGACTGGTGCGATGCCTCGGGGAAGAAAGTGCTCGAGGAACAGCGGACCATCACCTTCTGGGCCACGCCCGAGACCGCGCGCATCATCGATTTCGACGCGACCTTTCGCGCCACGGAGGGCGATGTGAAATTTGGCGACACCAAAGAGGGAGGCCTCCTCTCGGTCCGCCTGGCCGACTCCATGCGCGAGAAGCAGACGGGGAATGCCCCCCCCGGAAAAATCATCACGTCGGAGGGTGCCATCGGTGAGAAGGATGCGTGGGGCAAGTCGGCCGCGTGGTGCGACTATTCCGGCCCGGTCGGCAACGCCACCGCCGGCGTGACCTTGCTCGCGCACCCTGAGAACTCCGTCCACCCCATGCACTGGCACGTTCGCGCCTACGGCCTCATGACGGCGAACCCCTTCGGGCTCTCGGAGTTCGCCAAAGACAAGACGATCGATGGCAGCCGCACGTTGAAGAAGGGCGAATCGTGGCGCATGCGATTCCGGCTCATCGCGCACGCGGGCGGCGCGGATGAGGCCGGGCTTGTCGGCGCCTACCGCGATTACGCCGGGCCGCCCTCCGCGGAACTCCGATGAGCGCCGGGACGGTCACCGAGCGCCTCGACGCGCTCTACGAGTTCGACCGCGAGCCCGTGCGGGAAGACCGGCTGCAGCATTTCTCCAACTTCGCGGGCCTCTATGCGGGCGAGCACGTGGCGGGCACCGAGTTCATTATCGGCCCGCTCTTCGTCAGCCACGGCGTCACGGCCCCGGATTTTTTCCTGGGCCTGATCGCCGGGAATATCCTCGCCGTCCTCTGCTGGGCGCTCTGCTGCGCGCCCGTGGCGGTTCGTACCCGCCTGACCTTCTACTGGCAACTGCGCCGCGTCTGCGGGCCGGCCCTGAATTTCGTATACTGCATCGTCAACGCCCTGATGTGGTGCATCCTCGCCGGCGCGATGATCGGCGTGTCCGCCACCGCCGTGGGCCTTCCCTTCGGCATGCCGATGCCACAGCTGACCGATTTCTACCCCACGAGCGCGTCGTGGGTCGCCGTGGTTTTTGGCGTCGGCGCGGTGGTCGTGGTGCTCGCCATCCTCGGCTTCGAGCGCATCGCTTGGTTTGGGAAGGTCTGCTCGCCGTGGATGTGCCTCGTCTTCATCGGGGCGGCGATCGCGGTCCTTCCGAAGCTGGGCTGCGCGTCCCCCGGCGATTTCTGGCGGGTGGCCAACGAGAAGATCTGGACTGGGGTGCCCTTCGGCGGCCAGTCGAAGTTCACGTTCTGGCACGTGATGTTCTTCGCGTGGTTCTGCAACATCGCCTGGCACATCGGCATGGGGGACATGTCCGTCTTGCGGTATGCGCGCAAATGGTGGTACGGGTTCGCGAGCGCATTCGGCATGTTCTTTGGGCACTTCATCGCGTGGACCTGTTCGGGGGTCCTCTGCGCGGCCGCGCAGGGCGGGATTGCCCCCGGTCCCATCGCGTATGGCGGGGCGGGGATCGCTGGTGCGGTCTGCGTCGTCATCGCCGGCTGGACCACCGCCAACCCCACGCTCTACCGCGCCGGCCTCGCGTTTCAGGTCGTCACCCCGAACTGGGCCCGCTGGAAGGTCACGCTGGCCGCGGGCGTCGTCACGACCATCGCCGCCTGCTTCCCCGCGCTGGTCATGAAACTCTTGGATTTCGTCGCCGTCTACGGCCTCATTCTCATGCCCATGGGCGTGGTTATACTGGCGGACTACTGGATACTCCCGCGGCTGGGCTTGCGCTCCGAGGTCGCGGCGCGCGACGGCCTGACGGTCAACTGGGCGGCGGCGATCGCGTGGCTGGCCACCGTGGGCATCTGCGTCGCGATGGGCATCGAGATATTCTTCAAGTCTTTCCCCGGCATACTGATCGCCCTGGTGCTGTACGTTGGTATCAGCGCGTTGTTTCAGAGGCGCGCGGTGGCCCGGGCCGGGGGTGCGCCATGAGGGCCGCCGCGATCGTGGCCTCGGCCCTTGGCCTGCTGCTGACCATCGTGCCGGCATGCCTGGTGTTTGCGGGTTGCCTGACCTGGCAGACCCACGCGCATCTGATGACCGCCGGCATGTTCCTGTGGTTCTTGACCGCGCCCGTCTGGTTCAGGGATTGAGGGTGGCATGATGAATGCGTCTTCGCGCGCGGTTTGTCCGGTCGGGCGGACGCTCGACTCCGTCATGCGGGAGGCGCTGGAAGCGGGGATGCTGCGCTGCGAGCGCCAGCGCGCCCGCGCCATGGTCATCTTGCTGCTGGGGCTCCTGTCGATGGTGCTGGTTTTCCGCGTCCTCCCATCCGTGTTTGGCGATGGGGCTCCGGATCGAATGCGAGCGGTGGGACAGCCGCTGTGCCTTTCCCTCCTCTGTTTCGCGCTGTACGAGGCCTCCGTGTGGTTTTGGCTGGGTCGCCTGGAGGCCTCGGGCCGCACGCCGGCCCTGGCCTTCCGGTACATCAATGCCGCCATCGAGGTCAGCTATCCCACGGTGATGATTTTCGTCCTCGCCCACTACCTCGGGTCTCTGGCGGTTCTCAATGGCGCACTCGTTCTGCTCTACTTCCCTTTCATCACCCTTGCGGCGCTGACGCTCGACTGGAAGCTCTGCGCGTTCGCGGGATCTGTCGCGGCGGTCGGTTTCGGGTTTGCGGTGTTCAGGCTCATTCTTGGGATGGAGTCCGTGCCGGGGCTGCCGACCCTCACGCTGCCTGGGCTGCAGCTTTCTAAGGGCGTCTACATGATCGTCGCGGGGCTCGTCGCGGGATTCGTCGCCGGGCGCCTCAAGGTCCAGATGGAGCAGTCGCTGCGAGCCGCTCGCGAGCGCGATCGCGCCATCGGCATCTTCGGCCAGCATGTTTCCCCGCAGGTCGCAGAGCGCCTCCTCAATCAGCCCATCGAGCTCTCTGGCGAAGAGCGGCACGTCTGCGTCATGTTCTTTGACATCCGCGGTTTCTCGGGGATCGCCGCCGAGCGGACGGCCTCGGAGGTGGTGGACTATCTCAACACGCTCTTCGACCCGATGATCACATCGGTCAACGATCACCGCGGCATCGTCAATAAATTCCTCGGGGATGGTTTCATGGCCGTGTTCGGAGCGCCGGTCGAGGATCCCGATCTCTGCCGGAATGCCGTGCGATGCGCCCGTGAGATCCTGGGGCTCGTCGAGGATCTCAATGCCCGCGGCGTTATCCCGCCGACGCGGGTCGGCATCGGCCTTCATGCGGGTCCGGCGGTGACGGGCAACGTCGGATCCGAGCGCCGCAAGGAATACACCATCATCGGTGATACGGTGAACGTCGCCGCCCGCGTCGAGCAGGCGACCAAACAGTTCAGCGCGCGCCTGCTCGTAACCGCGGCCGTGCGCGAGGCCACGGGGCCCGAGCAAGAGGCGCAGGACCTGGGCGAGGTCGAGCTCAGGGGACAGCCGAAGCCGATTCGCCTGTACATGCTGGCGTAGCTCCGTGGATGCCGCCGGACGGGCGGTGCGGCCGGGGCACCACCGGGGTTGAAAATGAGACGTAGGAGCGCGCTTGCGCGCGATCCGCGCATGGAATCGCCTGCAAGCAGGCTCCTACGATTTGGCATCTGAATTTTCAGAGCATCCCGAGGGGGTTTGCCCGTGTCTCGAGCGGGAATGTCACGCGGCGTCCCCCTTGGCGGTGCGATTCAAAGGCCGCGCAGATCATCTCGACGGTCATTGCGCCTTGGCGGGCGTCGCAGAGCGGCTGGCGGTCCTCGCGGATCGCGGCGACGAGATCGCGCCCGGCAAGCACGTGTTTTTCCGCGACCATCGGCATATCGGCGACAGGCTCGGGCTGTCCAGGGCCCGCCGAACTGATCGGCACCCACGTGCGCGGGGTGGCGGTCGGCAGAAAGGGATTGCCCTCGAGCAGATGCGCCAGCGGGTGCAGGTCCACGCGCAGGTCGATCACGCCCGCGTTGCCGATGACCTGGAGTCCAAAATTGGGACCCTTGGTGGCGATGCCGGCCCCGCGCATCGAATCGAAGTAGAATGGCACGCCGCATTTCATGTCGTAGCGCGCATGGAGTGAGTCGCCGGCCAATGGGCCCAGGCCCTCTTTGCCGTCCATGACATCGGCCCGCGTGACGGGATGACCCTCCCGCTCGATCCACGCCGAACAGCCGAGCGGATCACCGCCGAGATAGTGTGCGAGGTTGATGACGTGTGAGCCCAGCACCCAGAGGTCTTCCGCGCCGCCCCTCGCGTCCTCCTTGCCCCGGCCCCGGAACTCGAGCACCCGGCCGATCGCTCCCCCGTCGATCAGCCGTTTCACGGCCGGGAGCGCCGGGTGGTAGCGGTTGCGGTGCGCCACCGCGAGTTTCGCGCCCCGGCGCCCGCACGCCGCGAGGATCTGGTCGGCCTCCTCGGGCGAGCGGCAAAAGGGTTTTTCGACGTAGATGCCTTTCGCGCCCGCCTCGATCGCAGCGAGCACCATGTCGCGGTGCTGGTCCGCCTGACGCGGAGCAACGGCCACGATCTCCGGCCGCACCTTTTGGAGCATCTCCCGGTAGTCGGCGAAACCCTGGGAGACCTTCAGGCGCTCCATGGCCGCGGCCAACCCCTTTGGGTCCGCGTCGGCCACGGCCACGACCTCTGTCTCCGGAATCAATCGCCACATCCCGTCCAGCCCGTGGCCGTAATTGCCGCGACCGGTGTGGCCGATGACCCCGACCCGCATGCGGGCTTCCGCCGCCCCGAGCACCAGGGGCACGCCAGCCGCCATCGCCGAAAGTCGCAAGAAATCTCGCCTTCTCATGCGGGCGATTACAACACACGCCGCGCCCGCCCGCCAGCGCGCAGGCTGCCAGCCAGAAACTTCGGGCGCTGTTCGCGGGCGCGGCTCGTGCCCCGATCCAGGCTCCGGGCCGGGATGGTTTAGAGATGCGGTGGCGCCGTCCGGCGGTTGCCGGACTCTGCCACCGCAATCCAAAACGGCCTCGCCCCTAGAAGTTGCGAGGAGGGGCTACGGGGCGTGCACGGGGATGGGGACTGGCCGATTGCGCTCGGCGATGGTGATCGTTGTCGCCCACGCGGCGATGAGCGCCAGGAAAGCTAGGACGACCAGCAGCCAGGGGCACTTCGCGAAAAGGTTCATCGGGTGTCGGCGGCAGCATGTTTCTCGGGCCCGAGGAATGGGAGTTTCCTCGTGGTGCGAAATTGGCCGGTGGTGTCGCGGAATTCGACTTCGACCTGAAAAGCGCCTTTGAATCCGCTCGCGGGGATGGTGAGGATCAGGGGCTCGAGTTCTTCCTCGAGCGGCGGTATCTCGACGGGCTTGTCGAGGCCATTTTGGCTGATGGGCTGGCCGGGGGCGGCCGCCTTGACCACGAACGCGCGGGCACGATTTTCCTTGTTGACGATGCGGATGAGAAACTGGTTGCGGATGACGCCGTCCGCGACGTAGTAGGGGGCGCCGGTCATGCGCAGCGCGCTGATCGTGGTGGATTGGAATCCGGAAAAGGCAAAGGCCGCGGCGGCGGCACCGATCAGCCCGAGAATGGTGTAGAGGATGATGCGCGGCCGAAGCAAGCGCGTCGGGCGCCCGGCGAGGGCGTTGACCGAATCGTAGCGGATGAGCCCGGTGGCGCGGCCGAGCCTGCGCATGATCGCATCGCAGGCGTCGATGCAATTCGAGCAGCTCACGCACTCCATCTGGAGCCCCTGGCGGATGTCGATGCCGGTGGGACAGACATGGATGCAGCGGTGGCAATCGATGCAGTCGCCGGCGCCCACCGCCCCGACCTTGCCCCGCGGTTCGCCGCGCCGGGTGTCGTACCCGATGACCACCGAATCGTCATCCACCAGCACGGATTGGAGGCGACCGTAGGGGCAGAGGATGATGCAGAACTGCTCGCGGAACCACGCGAAGTCAAAAAAGACGGTGCCCGTCAGCGCGGCCGCGAACAGGAACAGGCCCCAATGCCGGGCGGGCGCGCCACGCACCATGTGATACAGTTCCGGGAGGGGCACGAAATACGACAGGAAGACGTGGGCGATCAAGAGGGAGACGAAGAGGAACGCGGCCCACTTGATCCCGCGGCGGATCACCTTGTTGGCAGCCCACGGCGCCATGTCGAGGCGCCGGCGGGCGGTGGCATCGCCCTCGGTCCAGCGTTCGATGCGGCGGTAGATGTGCTCCAGGAACACCGTCTGCGGGCAGGCCCAGCCGCACCAGACACGGCCCCAGAGCGCGGTGGCGAAGAATAGCGCGAAACCGGCCCCCGTGATGAGGAAGAACGCGAGCCAGACGTCCTGCGAGACGAAGGTCAGCCCTAAAATATGATATTGGCCTTCGCGCACATCAAGGAGCACGGCGGGATTGCCATTGATCTTGATCCAGGGCAGCAGGGCGTAGATGGCGATCAGGATCCAGCCGACGGCGGTGCGCAGCGTCGTGAATCGTCCGCGGACATCGGCGGTATGGATGAAATTGCGCGAACCATCCGCATTGATGGAGGCGAGCGTCTCGAGCGACGGGAGATCGGCGGCCATGCGCGCTGGCTCAGGGGGCGGCGGCCGGGGCGGGCGCGGCGGCGCCCGCCGACTTGGTTGGCGACGGAACCATGTGGATCTCTTCGCCCTCGGCATGGTGACTCAGGACAAACGCGGTGACCTGGGCCACGCGCATTTTCCCGAGGACCGGGCCCCACGAGGGCATGCCCTTGTCGAGCACGCCCTTGGTGACGGTGCGGACAACCTCGGTCGGCTTGCCGCCGTGGACCCAGTCCTTGTCGGTCAGGTTGACGCCGATGCCGCCCTTGAGGTCCACGCCATGGCAGGAGACGCACGTGGTCAGGAAGGTCTTGCGGCCCGCCGAAACGATTTTTTCGTCGCGGCTCATTTTCCAGAGCGCGGTATCGTCGAGTTCGGCGCCGCCCGACGAGGCCGCGGCCAGCGCGATGGCGCTGAGCTGGCGCTCGAGGCGCTGGACGCTGGTCTCCGGATTACCGACCCAGTGAAAGTAAAACCAATAGAAGAAGGAGAACGCGATCGCGCCATAGAGTGTCCAGAGCCACCAGTTTGGCAGCTTCTTGTCGTACTCCTCGATGCCGTCGAAGCTATGTCCCTTGAGGGGGGCGTCAGCGTCAGCGCTGTTCTGGGCCAATCGGCTCATCTCTTGTTTCCTTTTCTTCCTCGTCGAAGGGGAGGTGGGCGAGGTGTTTCACTTTGCCCTTCGGGAGGCGCGAGACCCGTATCACCATGAGCGTGAATATCGCGAGGAGGAGGAGGAAGCCCCCGATCGGGAAAATGATCTGCCAGCTTTCGTAGTGGATGCGGTCGAACATTCGGGCCTCGCTTTCCTTCTAACGCATCGGTTTGGCTGTCGCCGCCGTGGTGGCCTTGGGGACCTGCTCGGATTTGCCGAGTTGTTGGAGGTAGGCGATCAGGGCGATGATCTCCCTGTCGGGTTCGACGGCGGCGCCCGACTTGCCGAGGTCGTCGGCGACCACCTTGGCCTCTGCCGCGGCCTCTTGGGCCAGCCGGTCTTGCGAGCGCTCGGGGTAGGGGACGCCGAGAGTGCGCAGGACATCGAACTTGGCCTTGAGGGAACCCAGGTCGGCCCTGTTCTGGAGCAGCCATGGGTAATTGGGCATGGGTGAACCGATCGACACCGAGCGCGGGTTCTCCATGTGGCGGAGGTGCCAGATGTGCGGGTATTTGCCCCCCACGCGGTGCAGGTCGGGTCCCGTGCGCTTGCTGCCCCACTGGTAGGGGTGGTCGTAGATCGACTCGCCGAGCTTCGAGTAATCCCCGTAGCGCAGGACTTCCCCGACAAAGGGGCGGACCATCTGCGAGTGACAATTGTAGCAGCCCTCGCGGATGTAGATGTCGCGACCCGCGAGCTGGAGCGGGGTATACGGGATCTGGCGCACGCCCTCGAGCGTCGAGGCCTTGTGCATGACGATCGTCGGGATGATCTCCACGAGCCCGCCGATGAGCACCGCAAAAACCGTCAGAACCGTGAATGGCAGCGAGTTGGCCAGCAGGCGGTCGTACCATTCGCCCCAGCCCTGGAGCCGGCTCTCCACGCGATCCACCGCCACGACCATCGCCACGATCAGGCCCAGCAGCGCGAGCATCTTGACGAAATCCCAGCCGATCGCCCAGAGCAGCACGCACGCGAGGATCACGGCGGTGAACATCACCGGGGTGCTGGTGAGGGCCTCGGCCAGCGTGAGCCGGTGGGACCGCCTTTCGGCGACAAAGACCTCCGCGGTGCCATTGACTGGCTTGCCCGAGGCCACCGTGCGCCAGATGTTGTAGACCAGCAGCACCCATCCCGAGAGGTAGAGCATCCCGCCGAGCATGCGGGTGTGCATCATCGCGCGGTTTGCGGTGACGGCGTCCAGGAAGTTGGGATACTTGAGAACGGAGCCGCCCTCGGTCGTGGCGCCGAGCATGAGCCCGTGGCTGATGCCAGAGACCCACATGGAGGCGATGTAGAGGAGGATGCCGACCAGGCCGATCCAGAAATGGAAATTGGCTAGGGCGGTGGAGTGGAGCCTGGTATTCCACAGGCGGGGCGCGAGCCAGTAGAACATGCCGGCGGCCATGAAGCCGTTCCACCCCAGCGTGCCGGCGTGCACGTGGCCGATGGTCCAGTCGGTATAGTGCGAGAGCGCATTGACCGACTTGATGGCGAGGAGGGGGCCCTCGAAGGTGGACATGCCGTAGAAGGTGACGCCCGCGGCGAAGAACTTCAGGACCGGGTCCTCCCGGACCTTGTCCCAGGCACCGCGCAGTGTCAGGAGGCCGTTGAGCATGCCGCCCCACGATGGCGCCCAGAGCATGACGCTGAAGATCATGCCGAGGGACTGGAGCCAGTCGGGCAGCGCGGTGTGAAGCAGGTGGTGGGGCCCCGCCCAAATATAGATGAAAACCAGCGACCAAAAGTGCACCACCGAGAGGCGGTAGGAGTAGACCGGCCTGCCCGCGGCCTTGGGCAAATAATAGTACATGATGCCGAGGATTGGCGTGGTCAGGAAGAAGGCGACGGCGTTGTGCCCGTACCACCACTGGACGAGGGCGTCCTGCACGCCGCCGAAGATCGGATAGCCGTGCAGGAGGCCCGTCGGGATCTGGAGGTGGTTGACGACATAGAGCACCGTCACCGTCACGATCGTGGCGATGTAGAACCACACCGCGACGTACAGCGAGGGCTCGTTGCGCCGTGCCAGCGTCCAGAAGAAATTGATCGCAAAAATGACCCAGGCGACCGCCACCGCGATATCGATCGGCCAGATGAGCTCTGCGTATTCCTTGCCGCGCGTCAGGCCGAGGGGGAGCGTGATCGCGGCCGCCACGATGATCGCCTGCCAGAGCCAGAAATGCACCCGCGCCAGGAGCCGGGATGGCAGCGCCGCCTTCACCAGCCGCTGGGTCGAGTAGTAGATGCCGGCGAACATCATGTTGCCGACGAACGCGAAGATCGCCGCATTGGTGTGGAGTGGCCGCAGGCGACCGAAAGTCAGCCATGGAAGATCCAGGTTCATCTGCCAGAACGCCAGCTGCGATGCGATGAACACCCCCGCCGCCATGCCCACCGCACCCCAGAGGATGCCCGCGATCAGGAACATCCGTGTGATCGCATCATCGTATTCGATCGTCGCCTTGCCGCCGCCCGTGTCCATGGATTCCTAACTCGCCTCCCTCGATCGTTGCTCGGCGGGACCGCGGCGCTCCGCCGAAGTGACCCCGTCGTCCTCTTCCAAGGGCATCAGCGCATCGCGATCATTGAGCGGGCCCCCGGATCCACGCGCGTGATGCCAAAACAGGTACACGAACAGGCCCACGAGCACGAGCCCGACAAAGACTGTCATGCCTATCACATCCATAATCCGCGTGTTGCCGACCGGGCGCAGAGTCTAATGTCCCGCGATATCGCCGCACGCCCTTTTTTCGGTGGAGGCAGGATATTTTTTCGCGGCCATGATGCCCGCACATTAGGGCGCATTATCTGCGGGCGCCGTGGGGGCGCCCCGGGGGGGTGTAGGTGCGCGCTCTTGCGCGACTGGAGTCGCTGACAAGCGGGCTCCTGCGATTCGCGCCCCGGCGTTCTTTGGCTACACCGTCTCGACGAACGCCTCGTGGGAGCGGCCGTCGATGTTGATGAGATAGCGGCGGCGGGCGGGCGATTCGGTGGCCACGCCGGCCCCTGTGCTCGCGGGGGTTGGCGCCTGCTGTGGCGGGGCTGCCTTGGCGGGGGGCGGCGTCGCCGCCTTGGGCTTGTAAAAGGCCTCGAGCTGCTGAGGGAACATGGCGTAGAGCACCGCATTCTCGTCGGTGGCGGGCAGGCCCTTTGCCTTGAGTTCCTCGCGCAGCTTGGACATGCGGGGTTGGAGGATATCTGCGGCGCGGCAATCGATCGCCTTTTGCTTTGTGCGCTCCTCGGCGAGGGCGCGAAGCTCGGGATCGATGGGACCCGGGGTGCGACCATACTTGCCGAGGAGGACGTCCGCGGTGGGCTGCGCGATGTTCTTCCAGCGGCCGAATTTCACATTCAGCATGGCCTGGGTGCCGACGATCTGTGAAGTTGGGGTGACGAGGGGGATCCAGCCGAGCTTCTCGCGGACGTAGGGGATCTCGTTGAGGACCTGGTCCCACTTGTCGGACATGCCCTGCTCCTTGAGCTGGTTGCGGAAATTGCTGAGCATTCCGCCGGGCACCTGAAACCGGAGGATGTCCACGTCGGTTCGCTCGTTGTTGCGGCTCGTGAATTCGGCGAGCTGCTCGTAGACGTTGCGGAAGTGCTCGACGAGCGTGACGTGGCGGTCGGCGTCGTACTTTGGGCACCGGGGCGTTTTCTCGAGCATCGAGTACATCAGGAATGCATCGGGCTGCCCCGTGCCGTTGGCGAAGGGCGCGATCGACACGTCGATGATGTCGACCCCGGCCTCAACCGCCTCGAAGTACGATGTGCCGGCCAGGCCCGCGGTGTTGTGGCTGTGGAGCGCGAGGGGGACCTTGACGCTGGCCTTGATCCGCCTGACGAGCTCGGCGGCTGCCGAGGGCTGGATGAGGCCGGCCATGTCCTTGATGCAGATCGAGTCGCACCCGAGGCGCTCGAATTCCTTGGCCAACTGGACGAAGGCCTCGAGCGTGTGCACGGGGCTGGTGGTGTAGCTGATGGCGCCCTGCGCGTGTTTGCCGGCCGCCTTGACCGCGCGGACCGCGGTGGTCACATTGCGCAGGTCGTTGAGCGCGTCGAAGATCCGGAAGATGTCCACTCCCGCCTTGGCGGCGCAGGCGACGAAAGCCTCCACGACGTCGTCCGGGAACGAGGCGTACTGCACGATGTTCTGGCCGCGCAGCAGCATCATGTGAGGGGTTTTGGGGGCCAGTTTCTTGAGCGTGCGGAGCCGGTCGAACGGATTCTCGCTCAAGTAGCGCAGGCAGGAGTCAATCGTCGCACCGCCCCAGGTCTCGAGTGCGCCGAATCCCATCCGGTCCAGCTCTGGCGCGGCGGCAACCATCTGATCGGTCGTCATCCGGGTCGCGGCGAGCGACTGGTGGCCATCGCGGAGGACCGTATTGTTAAAAATCACCGGTTTCATGCTGTGTTCCTTTATGAGATTGTTAGCTCAGATAATGCTAGGGGGAGGGAGCAGGTGAAGCAATCCGAATGAGAATCGGATGTGGCTCGGGCCGCACCCCTTCTGTCTCGGGCACCTAGCCCGGATATTTCACAGCCTGCCGGCTGTGAAATTCCGGGCTCTGGGAAAACCGCGCCATGAGAGCCATTTATTGGGAAAGGTCTGGCAAAGACTGGGATTTTTCGCGGTTGCAGAGTGAGTTTCGGGGATCGGTGGC
>JAKQKQ010000151.1 GCA_029560585.1 Verrucomicrobiota bacterium
GTGGATCGCCGCATCGATCAGGCCGGTGCCGCCGAGGGCGCCGCCCGCCACCGTGTATGCCCCGCCCCCGAGGTGGGTCCCGTTCACGGCCAGCGTGCCGTTGGACACGACGGTGGGCCCCGCGTAGGTGTTGGCGCCCGCCAGAGCCAGCGATCCGGTGCCGTCCTTGATGAGATTGAGGCCGCCGAGCAGCCTTCCGTCATAGGCCGTATTGGCCGCCTGAATGACCGCGAGCGTGGCCGGCGAAGCGCCGCCGTTGGTGATGATCAGGTTCGCGGGGTCGTGGACACCGTTGCTGTAGCTGGTTTGGAGACGGCCGACGGTCACGTCGAATCCGTTCAGGTCGAAGGTGCCGCGCCCCGATGTCGTGTACTGGCTGGATTGACCCAGGGTGAGGGTCACGTTGGTCGGGAGGGCGTCGCTCGCGCCTATCCGGGTGGTGATACTCCAGGCAGGGTTCAGGGTGCCCATGACGTTGCTGGAGACGTTGAGGTTGAGCGTGCCCGGATCATGCGCCTGGAGCGTGCCGGTGCCGATGTCCACGGGTTTGTTCTGAACCGTGATCGTGGCACCGGAGCTGGGCGCGAGCATGACGGTCTGGTTGGCCGAGGTGAGCCCGCCATTGATGACGAGCGTGCCGCCGGCTGCCTGCAGTCGTCCCGCCACATCGGGCGTGAACGTGATGCTGCCGTTGAGCACGTTGCTCCCGCCGACGTTGCGCAGCACGCCGAGGTTCGAGCCGCCCGGACCCGAGCCCGTGACAATCAACTCCTCGTCCACGGTGATGTTGCCCGACAGGCGCAGCTGCGCGCCATTGGAGATCACGGTGTTTGCGGCGGTGGATCCGAGCCCGGCGCCGTTGGCGATTTCGAGGATTCCCTGTCGGATGACGGTCTGGCCGGTGTACGTGTTGCTGCCGGCGAGGGTCTGCTGGCCCGCGCCGGTCTTGATCAGTTCGAGATTATCGCCGTTGGCATTGGGACCGCCGAGGCGCCCGGCGAAACTGTAATTCGATCCGGAGGCCACGTTGAGCGTCAGGGTCGAAAGGGCGGAGGAGCCGGCGGCAACCTGATTGTTGGTACCCGTGCCGAGCGTGGCGAGGCCGGCGAGTTCCTGGTCGACGCCATTGAGCAGCAACCGGCCGTTGGCGGCGGCGTTGCCACCGCTGACGCCGGGAGCGGCCCCGCCGAGGGTGAGTACCGTCGATGCGGGGAGGCGATCATTGCCGTTGGTCAACTCCACCGTGAAAGTCAGGCCCGCGGCAGGCGTGCTCCCGTCGCGCACCGTGATATACGTCGGGCCACCGTACGTGTTAGATCCGGAGAGGATGAGGCGGCTCTGTGTCAGGTAGTTGGTCCACTGCATGTCCACCCCGGTGGCGGCGCCGCCCGAATAGAAGGTGAAGGTGACCCCATTGGTGCCAGCGCCATCGTCGATGACACCCGAGATCGTTGGGCTAGCCGGGGTGTTGTTGTAGGTCTGCATGCCGATGTGCGTGTTGGTGGAGATATTGATCGGGCCGGTCAGTTTCGCGGCGCTCCAGTTGAAGTAGAGCGAGCTGTCACCGCGGAACCCGTTGAGATTGATGGTCTCGCCGTAGGTCTGGGCGGTCTCTTGGAAGGAGAGTCGGCCCGTGCCATTGACCGTGGTGGAGCCGTTGGTATCGCCGAGCTGGCTGCCGAGCGTGCCGCGGGCGATATAGGATGCACCGGATTCCACGACGATGTTGCCGGTGAAATTGGAGGCGTTGCGGGTCTCGATGGCGCCGGCCGCCACGGTCACCGTCCCGCTGCCAGCAAGGACCATGGCCTGTGCCAGATTCAACTGGCCGCCACCGGATTTCGTGAATCCCGCGTCGTTGACGTTCAGGTTGCCGCTGTCGTTGAGGTTCAGGATGCCCGCCTGGATATTCGAGACGACCAGCGGCAGGTCGAAGCTGGGGATGTTGTTAACCTGGAGTGTCCCGGAACCGAGTTTTGTGAAGGACGCGTAATCGAAGTCGGGACCGATGATGAGCGTGCTGCTGACGACGTTGATGAAGGGGTTTGTTCCCCCGAGCGACAGCAGGCTGGTGGATGGCGTGCCCGCGTTGATTGTGAGCGTCTGCGAGCCGGAGGTATCCTGAAATATGATGCCGTTGACGGACTTATCCCCGTCGAGGGTCACGATCTCATTCGCGGTCCAGTTGGCGCGGAAGTCCGCCACCTCGGTGGTCGTGTCGGGGATGTCCGCCGGGTTCCAGTTCGCCGAGTTGCTCCAGGTTGAGGCGGTTCCGTTGATGGGCCCGATCCAAACGTTTGTTTGGGCGCGCGCCGTGGTCACGGCAGCCAGCGCGGCCGCGGCGGCAAAGAACGCCGCCGCGCGGGATACAACTCGGTTTGACGTTGGCATCGCGAACATCTCCTCGCACTGATCGGACGCCGCGGCGCTGCCGCATGGGCGAAGGGTCAGAAACAGAAATTCTAGCCCCCGAGTGGCCGTCGAGAAAAGCCAAAATTCACATGGAGTCCAGGCTCTAGCCTGTTTCGTGCCCGATTCAGCCTAAAGGCTGAACTCCAACAGGTTGCCGTCGAATAACCAAAAGCCCTGGGGGGCGAGGTATCTGTGGGCAGAACGTCTGGCTTGTTGCAGGGCGCCATGCGAGCATCCTGGGGAGGGCCCGCGGCCTGAGGCTGTCTCAAAACTCAAACGCCCAACACGGACCATCCAACAATCAATGCCCATCTGATGATAGAGGGGACGTCCAATGGTGTGCGGCGCGCGACAATGCACGGCATCTCGCAGAGATGCCCTACAAAATTTGTAGGTCGCTTGTGCCAGGCGGCTCGGCTCAGAGGTTTTGAGACACGCTCGCCTCGCGGGCCGGCGTCCCTTCCAACTGATACTGAGGCGCCGTCCGCCGCGTCCCGACCAAGTTTTGAGGCGGGATCAGGCCGCGGGCTCGCCCCAGGATGATCGCATGGCGCGTCAGTCGGCCTGGCCCTTGGCCCAGGCCGCGACGAAGTCCGCGAGTTCGGTCGCGTTGGCGCTGCGGGCGTTGCGGACGAAGTAGCCGCTGGCGGCGGTGCCGAGCAGGACCCGCTGTTCGGACGGGAGACCGAGCAGTTGGCCGACGCAGAATCCCGCGTTGAAGCGGTCGCCCGCGCCGACGCTCTTCTTCGGCTGGGCGCAGAACGGCCCGCTGACGCAAGCCGTGCCGCGGTCGTCAGCCAGCGCCGCGATCTTGACGCAGTGCGTCACGACCTGGCTGATGCCCAGTTTTTCGCGTATCGCGTGCGCCTGCCGCGACACCGGCTCGGGCTGCTCGTCCGCGTGGGCGATGCCGAGCACGTCGGCGACGGCATTCGCCTCGTTGAGATTGCCGCCGAGGATCACGCGGCCGTGTTTTTCGAAATCGCGCATCGCGTTGAGCATGTCGCGGATATCGGTCTTGCTGCGGCTGCGCGGGTCGACGAGGTCGAAGAAGAACCAGGGGCGGTGCTCGAGCCGGGCGAAAACATCCCGCTGCATGCGCCTCCAGCAGCGCGTCATGTGGGGATACAGGGTCCAATTGGTGATGGCGATCAGCCCCGCGCCCTTGCAGGCCTCGAGGAATCGGCCGTCCGCCAGGACGCGATCCATCAGCGCCTCGTCGAGTTCGGCGAGCTGGCTCGTGGCGGAGAGCATGTATTTTCCGTCGGCGAACTCGAGCGCCAGGGTCCGCCCTACCGACGCGCCCCACGACGTGCAGGAACGGCACTTGGTGGCGAACGCATCAAATGCGGGGTGCCGCGGGTGGCCGAGCGTGGCAAAGACGTCGAGACGCACGCCGAGCGACGCGATGCCATCCCCGAAATTCACCGCGCAGCCGCCGGGGTCCACGCTCGTGAGGACGATCTCGCGCAACGAGGAGCGCCCGGCCGCCCCGGCGATCAGCTCCGCGAATCGCGCGATGGTCTCCACGCGCCGGTATTCCTCGAGCGAGGCGCGCTCCTCGACCACCGAGATCATCTCGTCCACGAAACCGTCGAATCCCGCGACGACCTCCAGCTTCCCGATCTCCGACCCTCGCGCGCGCAACGCCGCGGCCAGTTGTTCCAGCGCATTAGCCATCAGTGACCTCCATCCATTTCCCCAATCGCACTGGAAAAAACGCGCGGGGTCAAGTCGGGATCAGTGTGGCCCGCGCGCGGCGGACAGGAGTGCCGCCCCACGTGCAGGAATGGTCGCGGGTAATCCTGTCCGCCGGGGCGCGTTTTGGGATTCCCGGCGGTGAGTCCGGATGGCATGCTGCGGCGCATGAGCACGCGAACGGTCGAGACTCGACCCCCCTCTTTCCCGCAAGTGAAGGCCGATAGGCCAATCGTCCCCGAGGCGGGCAAACACTGGCAGGTGGTCTGCGGCGATGCCGGGCACTGGCGGGTGGGGCTGTATTCCCCTGCTAATGCGAGCGCGGAGGCGTGCGCGGAACTGGAGCAGCACGACTGCCCCGAATTCTTCATTCTGCTATCGGGCCGCGTGACGCTGGTGCTGGTGCGGGAGGGAAAGCTGGTCCAGCAGGAACTGGAACAGGGGAGGCCGGTTCTGGTGGAATGCCCGCACAACGGTTTCTGTCCCGGCGGGCCAAACACGGGCGTTGCGCTGGTCGTCGAGCGCGACAGCTTTGAGACGATCTATCGGCCGGCGGCGGAATGGCTCACCGGCGCAGGCCGATGAGCGCGGGTGCGTCGCTTCGGGATGGGACTCCAGCGACACTCGCCCACCGGCATACGACGTTGCCGCAGGCCGGGCATGCGGACGGCGTTGCTCGCCCCCGCCGCGCGGGCACACGTTTTCGATCCGGTTACTTGAGATCTTTCGTGGTCCGCACGGGGATGTCTTTGGCGGAGGGGTCTGCGAGGGCGGGCCACTTGGATGCGTCGAGGCGATAGCCGATTTCGGGCACGAGGGGCCAGACGATCGGGGCGAGGCAGAGCACGGCGGCCTTGAAGCCCTGGACGGTGGCGCCGGGATTGCCGGTGTGCGCGGAGTTGTCGGCCTCGTTCTCGATGACGAACGGCTTCTCGAATCCGCGGCGCATGAGCGCCACGAGGAACCCGCGCCAATCCATGCTGTCGTTGCCGCCAAAGCCTGGGAGCATGGGCTCATAGTGATGCCGGTCCCATTCGTGTGCCGGGACCGGGACGTCCGCGCGCTTTGCGAGTTCGGGCCTCACGGCCTGCATCGGATACAGGGCGCCCCAGTGGATGCGTCCGGGCGACCTGTGGTTGCGGGTGCCCTTGACGTGGACGCGCTGGATCCGGGACATGTCGGACGCCTCGATCACGTCGATGGGGTCGATGTTCTGCCACACGTCGTGCGACGGGTCGTAGGTCTCGCCGTGCGCCCTGCTCGGGAGCATGGCGTACATCAGTTTTCGGGCCGCGAGGCAACCGGGGAGATTGTTGTAGGTCGTGGGCGAAGCCGCCGGCCGCCATCCCTCCATCGGGCAATTCTCGTAGATGACGGTGACGCCGAGGTCCTCCGCGTAGCGGATGATGGGTCCAAAAACCTTCGCGTACTCGTCGAGATTCTTCTCGAACCCGCCATCCTGTGCGCCGAGTTCATGGTTGTAGCCAACGAACGTGCCGACCTTGATGTCGTTTCGGTCGCCGCCGCAGAGGTGCGCGATGCGGATGAGCTTGAGCAGGTGATTCTGATTGAGGGCGCGCTGCGCGGGGTCACCGCCGATGAGGTTCTCGTAGGCGCCCACGGAGAAGCGCAGCCCCTCGCGGTTGCAGGTACCGATCAGGCGTTTCGCGTCATCGGGCCCAAACGACTCGTAGTCCAGGTGTGTCGCGACATGGTCGGTCCGGGTACCGTCGCGCCGGAAGACGCAGAGCTCCATGCCCTGCGCGCCGATCTCCTTGGTCCTTGCGATGACCTGATCGAGGCTGAGCGACTTGAAGGCTGATGTCATGACCCAGATGGGGTTGTTCATGGGGGATCCTTTCTCGTGTGGGCGTTGGGACAGGATGTTTTCTTTAGGTCGAGCCATGATCGGCCGAGACGCCCGGATTGGCAAGAGCGGCGGCCGGGCATGGGTCTGGCCCGGCGTGATGGCCCGCGGCCTCGTCGGCCGCGGTTGGCCTAGGTGTCCCGCGGTTGACTCAAAAATTCAGACATTGAATCGTAGGAGCCTGCTTGCAGGCGATTCGAATCGCGCGCAAGCGCGCTCCTACGTCCCATTTTCACCCCCGCTGGTGCCCCGCCGCGCGCCGGGGGCAAAAGCGGTGTCGCCGCTTCGCTTTGCCACCGCAGTCCAAAACGGCCCCGCCCCCAGAAGCTTCACCCTGAATAATCCGGCGCGTTCTCGATCCGGTCTGGTCAGTCGCGGACGCCGGGGCCGGCGTCCCTCCCGGCCGATGCTTTTCCTCAGGGCAAAGCCGCCAAGGGATGCTCCGCGCCTCTGCGGGAGAACCCGAATCCTCGATCAGGCGTACAGCGGCCCGTACGTCTGGCAGGCGCGGAAGTCGGCGGCCTCGAGGCCCGCGGTGCCGAATGCATTCCACGCGCTCGGGCGAAACACCTTCTCCTCCGGCACATTGTGCATGTAGACGGGGATGCGGAGCATGCTGGCGAGCGTGATGAGGTCCGCGCCGATATGGCCCGAGGCCATGACGCAGTGGTTGGCGCCCCATGCGTTCATGACCGAATAGGTGTCGCGGAACGCGCCCTGTCCCGTCGTGCGCGGCGCGAACCAGGTCGTCGGCCACGTGGGGTTGGTGCGCTGGTCCAACGTGTCGTGGACTTTCTCCGGCAGATCGACCGTGAAGCCCTCGGCGAGCTGGAGTGCGGGGCCGAGGCCCTTGACGAGATTGAGGCGCGCCATGGTCGCGGGCATGCCGCCGCGCGTCAGGTAACGGCTGCTCCATCCGCCGCCGGGGAAGTACTCCGTGATCGACGGGTGCCATGTGGTGGCCTGGAGACAGGCCTTCACCTCGGCCTGGGTGATCTCCCAGAACGGCTTCATCGCGGGCTTGGCGTCCGCGGTCTGCCTGCCGGTACCGTCGAGCGCGGCAGGGCCGGAGTTGATCAGGTGCAGGAGGCCGCCGGTGGCCGGTTCGCGCAGGTCGTAGCCGGTGACCCGTTTCACCGCCGAGGGGCTCCAGTACGTGCGGAGGTCGGCGAAGACCTGCGCCGAGTTCGTCAGCAGGTAGCCGAAGAGCATGGTGGCGCCGTTCATCGCGTCGTTCTCGGTGGCGACGATGTATGGGTTGCGGATGCCATTCCAGTCAAAGGAGGAGCAGAGGATGGCCTCCGGGAAATCGCCGTTCGGGTAGTGGTCGGTCCACTGGCGCTGGCCCTGGAAGCCGCTGGCGATCGCATTGTGGCCATTGGCCTCCTCGCCCCAGCCCATGGCCTTGAGGGCGGGGTTGCCGACCATCAGGTCGCGCATGATCATCGCCATCTTGACCGACAGTTCCCATTCCTTGTCCAGCTGCTTCCGGTCGCGGGTGTATGTCGGCGAATTGTAGTCCTTGCCCTCGGGGCAGTTCGCCTTCACCCAGGCCAGGGCCTTCTTGAATTCAACCTGATCGTAGATGCCGCGATCCAAGCGGCGCGCGACCTCGGTCATGTCCACGGCCTCGACGCGCATGCCGAGGTAGGCCTCGAAGAAGTCGGGGTTCACCACCGAACCGGCGATGCCCATGGATGTGCCGCCGATCGAGAGATACGACTTGCCGCGCATCGTGGCCGCCGCCAACCCGGCGCGCGCAAAACGCAGAAGTTTTTCCGCGACGTCCTCGGGGATGGAGGTGTCGGACGAATCGCGCACGTCGCGCCCGTATATGCCAAAGGCGGGCAGGCCCTTCTGGGAGTGGCCCGCGAGCACGGCCGCGAGGTAGACTGCGCCGGGGCGCTCCGTGCCGTTGAAACCCCAGACCGCCTTCGGCACGTGCGGGTCCATGTCCATGGTTTCCGAGCCGTAGCACCAGCACGGCGTTACGGTGATCGAGACGCCGACGTTCTCGCGCCGGAACTTCTCCGCGCATGCCGCCGCCTCCGCCACGCCGCCGATCGTCGTGTCGGCGATCACCGATTGCACCGGGGAGCCGTCCGGGTGGCGCAGGTGACCCGCGAGGAGGTTGGCCACGGACTTGGCCATGTTCATCGTCTGCGTCTCGAGCGATTCGCGCACGCCTCGGAGGCGGCCGTCGATCGTCGGGCGGATGCCCACCTTCGGCAGGTTCTTGAAAATGGGGTTGTTGCTCATCGTGTGTCTCCTTGCTGCGGATATATCCGTTTTTTTAAGTCTGCGCGATCGCCGGACGGGCCGGGAATTGCCGAAATTGACCGATGCGTATCATTTATTGACCTTTCCGCATGCGCTGCGGGCGGGGCGGCGCGACGGGGCATGGTCGATTCTGGTGCGTTTGGCGGGGGACCCTTCCGGGCGCCGGTGTGGCCGCTTGCCAGAGGGATCGGTCGCGTGGCGTGGGTCAGGGCCGACGTCGCGGGCGGACCAGGGCGAAAAGGCCGAAGCCGAGGGCCAGAAGAATCCATGACGAGGGTTCGGGGATGACGAGGGCGATCTGGTTGCTGTCGAGGTAATGATACTCGATGCCGTAGCCCGCCGGGAGATTCTGCACATCGAGGAACGGGCTGCCGGAGATCGAATCATACTCGGCGAAGATGTAATGGTCGTTGGTCATCGTTCCCGTGAATACGAACTGGACGACGCCGTTGGTGATGTCGAAGAAGCCGTTGACATCCAGCAGGTCGCTCAGGCCAGCCGATCCGGCGGCGTTCTCGAGTTCGATCCGGAGGATGCCATCGAGGTCGAACGTGTTGCTGGTGGTCAGCGTGCCGATCGAATTGCCGGGGGCGGCGATCCCGTCGGCGAGGACTTGGATCGCGGAGGCAATCAGGCCCGTGCCGCCCAGAGTGCCGCCGGAGGCGACCGTGTATTGCCCGGCGCCGGTGTATCTGCCGTTGACTGAGAGCAGGCCGTTTGAGACCACCGTGGCGCCCGAATAGGAGTGGATGCCTGTGAGGTCCAGTTCACCGGTCCCGATCTTGACGAGGCCGCCGGCCCCTCCCATCGAGCCCGAGTAGATCGTATCGGCACCGTTGTTGCCCGCGAGCAGGGTGACCGCGGAACCCGTTAGGTTGGTCAGGCCGAGGTTGCCAAAGCCGGAGAGCCCACCGAACACGAAGGAGGTCGCGTTGCTGAACACCGCGCCGCTGTTGATCTGGAGATCGACAGTTGAATTTTGCATGGCGAGTGGGTTTGCCAAATTCAACCGGCCGCCCGAGATGGTCGTTGTGCCCGTGTGGGTGTTGGTGCCGAGGAGCGTGAGCATGCCCGCCCCGCCCTTCGTCAGGCCAAGCGCGCCGGTCAGGCGGCCGTCGTAAAGGGTATTGTTGGCCTGATTGACCGTGAGGGTGGCGGCGGTGGGGCTGGTCACAGTGCGCGTGCCGGTGGGCAACGTCTGGCCGCCGGCCGCCGTGCCCGACTGGAGGCCGCCGACCGTCTGGCTGTTCCCGTTCAGATCGACGGTCCCGCCGGTGGAATAGCTGACGCCCAGGCGCAGGACGCTGTTCGTGGGGAGGGCGTTGGGAAGATCGGTACGGAGAGTCCCCCCGGCCGACAATGTGGATGCCCAGGTGTTACCCGTCACGGCCAGGATCGTGAACCCGCCCTGGTCGGTGTAAAAACTGCCACCACTGCTGCCGAGGAGCACGGGCTTCTCAGAGAACGAGATGACCGAATTGCCGGAGTTGATGACCAGTTGCTGGTTCAATCCGGTCACGCCGCCGATGATGGCCAGCTGGGACGTGCTCTCGGTGTTGATGCGGGAGCCGTTGACGATGGTGAGCGTGCCGCTGAGGATGTTGCTGCCGCCTGTGCTGCGGATGGCGCCGCTGTAATTGGCCTGGTCGCCGCGCAGGATGAACGGCTCCGCGACCGTGATCCCGCCGCTGATCTGGACCTGGCCGCCGGAGATCGTGCCCGGCACCCCCGCGTAGACTTCCGTGGCCCCATTTGTGGAGCCCAGGGCGTCGGGGTTGGTGATCCTCAGGACGCCGCGATTGACGGCCGTGACGCCGGTGTAGGCGTTGGAGCCCGACAGCGTGGCGGTGCCGGCGCCGGCCTTGATGATGCCGGAGGCGCCGCCGGCGCTGTCGCTGATGGTGCCGGACAGAGTGAGGGCCCGGGTGGTATCGGGCGAGGTGAGGATCAGTTCCCTGTTCGCGCCGATGGTGATGTTTCCACTGTTGGTCAGGGCGCCGACGCCGGCATTCATCAGACCGTTCGCCGAGAAATCGCCCGCCATTGTGCCAGCCGAGCCCGTGTAGCGCAGGGTGTTGAAGGAGGCACCCGAGCCTAGCGTGCCAACCGCGGCCACGTCGTAGTTGGTCATGCCCGACGTGTCCACGACCTCCGCCGCGGTGGGCGCCGCCACCCCGCCCGAGTAGCCCACGATGGTCCCGCCGCTGATCGTGGCATATCGGGTGGAGGTCCCGGTACCGTAGCTGGCCCACGTGCCGATGATGCCAGTGGCGCCGTTGGTGAGGGTTGTGGTTGCGACCGTGCCGCCGCCCTGCACGTTCAACGTGGCTGTGCCGGTGCGGGCGAACGTCGCCGGGCTGAGGGTCAGCGTCCTGCTGTTGGTCACGTTCCAGATCTGATCGCCGAGGGCTATGATGAGCGAGGCGTTGGTGATGGTGAGATCCTGCGTCGCGCGGCCCATATCGATGCCGCTCTGGCCGAGCGTGAGGCTATTGGCCCCGCCGATAGCAACGGCGCCATTGGGATCGAGGATCGAAATTCCGAGAAAACTGAGGTTACCCCCCAGCAAGACGGCATTCGCGGCGGCAACGTTGTTGCTCCACGTGGCCACGTCGCCGCTTCCCGGGACGACGCCACCGACCCAACTCGAGGCCAAATTCAGGTTGTCGGCGTCGTTGTCCTTCAGGCGGATTGCCGCGAGCGCAGGGGACGCTGCCCCCATCGCGAGAACCGCGATGAGTGTCACGTGGACCAAGACGTGTCTGTCGCTGTGGATTTTGCAGGTTGCCATAAAGCGCCGCCCACTCAATTGGGCCTGGGCATCATAACAGATCCCAGACCCAAACGCCATGAGGAAGTCGGACTCCCCCGGATCGCCCGCGGCATGGGGTGCCCACCGGGGGTGAAAATGAGACCTAGGAGCGCGCCTGCGCGCGATTCGCGCATGGAATCGCCTCGTAGGAGTGCGCTTGCGCGCGATTCGAATCGCCTGCAAGCGGGCTCCTACGGCCCGGCATCCGAATTCTCAAACCAGATTCCATCCGGCAGCTGCCGGACCACCGGGGCGGAAAACCGTAGCGAAGCCGGTCGCCAGAGGCGATTTTACCAACACTCCGGCTTCGGCGAACGCCCGGCCCACGCCGACGGGCGCAAGCCCTTCGCTACCCGACCGATACGCCCTATTTTCGAGCTAGCCCGGATATTTCACAGCCTGCCGGCTGTGAAATTCCGGGCTCTGGGAAAACCGCGCCATGAGAGCCATTTATTGGGAAAGGTCTGGCAAAGACTGGGATTTTTCGCGGTTGCAGAGTGAGTTTCGGGGATCGGTGGC
>JAKQKQ010000152.1 GCA_029560585.1 Verrucomicrobiota bacterium
TTCACCCCATGTTTCCCTCGATGGCGAACCACCTTACAGGAACGTAATATCGCCATATCGACGCCCATATTTTCAAGCGACTGTGCAGCATGACCCTGAACGCGCGGCGGCTCTGCCCCTCCCTGAACCCGCTGCGCACAAGCGCTTTTGGCCTCATCGCCGGTCTCGGTCTCGTCCCCGCTCCCGCCGCCCTCGCCGCCCCTGATGACAGCGCCGCCGAAGCCGCCAGCCACCGCATCTTCGAGCGTGATTTCTACGCCGCCTTCGCTCCCCAGTCCGCGCTCGACATGGTCAGCCAGACGCCCGGCTTCACCATCCGCGAAAGCGGCGGCGGGCGCGGCATGGGTCAGGGCAGCGCCAACGTCCTCATCGACTCCCGCCGCGTCCCCTCCAAGACGATGACCGCTCACGACGCCCTCGGCCGCATCGCCGCCGACCGCGTCGTCCGCATCGAGATCGTCGACGGTTCGCGCCTCGACATCCCCGGCCTCTCCGGCCAGGTCGTCAACGTCATCACCCGCCCGATCGGAACGTCCAGCCGCTGGGAATGGAATCCCGAAGTGCAGGAAGGCCGCAAGGCGCGCCTCGCCCGTGGTCGCGCGCTGGTCTCCGGCGAAGTCGGAGACTGGAAATACAATTTCGATCTCTCGTCCTACCACTATGGCGGGGCAACCAACGGCCCCGAATTCGTCACCGCCGCCGACGGCTCGCGCGCCGAAACCCGCGCCGAGGATGAAAGCTCCGAAGGCCGCCGCCACGAACTCTCCGGCGCCTTCGCCAACGAAACGCTCGATGGCGCGATCACCAATCTCGGCTTCCTCTACGCCGTCAGCGAAGACGACAAGCGCGAATTCTCAACCCGCTCCGGCCCCGCCACGCCCGACTATTTCCGCACCTACCGCGAAGCCAGAACCGGCGCCAATGGCAAGCTCACCGGCGACTACGAATTCGGCATAGGCCCGGGCCGCCTCAAGCTCATCGGCCTCCGCCAGGTCTCCACCAGCGAGCCACTCACCACCACGCTCTCGGAATTCACCACCACGCCCACGCCACCCACCGGCGCGCTCGCCCATGTCGACCGCGAAAGCGCCGAGTCCATCCTGCGCAGCGAATACGTCTGGAGCGACGGCGCCGAGAATGACTGGCAGATGTCGCTCGAAGGCGCGATCAACACGCTCGACACCGCAACCTCCTACGCCAACCTCGTCAACGGCGCCTACATCGCCGCGCCC
>JAKQKQ010000112.1 GCA_029560585.1 Verrucomicrobiota bacterium
GGGCCGAGATCGACGCCAAGACGCTCGTACATGTCGCACAGGGCCTTCATGGCGCCGTGGATGTAGATGGTTTCGTTGTAGCCCGCGTCGCGCAACTCCCGGATGACGCGCTGGGCCTTGCCGAAGGCGTAGGCGCCGACGAGATGCGCTCGGTCTGGGAAAGCACGGATCGAGGCGAGCAGTTTCGCCACTTCACCGGGGCTGTCGGGGTGGCGGAATACGGGCAGCGCGAATGTGGCTTCCGAAATGAAGATGTTGCAGGGGATGACTTCGAAGAGCGCGCAGGTGGGGTCGGCGCGGCGCTTGTAGTCGCCGGTACAGACCATGGTGAGGCCTTTCCATTTCACCTCGACCTGGGCCGAGCCGATGACATGACCTGCGGGGAAGAGGCGGACGTCGACGTCCCCAATGCGATTGCTTTCACCGTATCTGGCTGACTGGCGCGACTGGGTGAATTCCTGACCGTAGCGGGTGGCCATGGCTTCGATGGTTTCGGGCGTGGCGAGCACTGCGCCGTGGCCGGCGCGGGCATGATCCGAGTGGCCATGCGTGACGACGGCGCGGTCAACGCCACCGCGCACGGGGTCGATGTAGAAATCACCCGGCGGGCAATAAAGGCCCTGTGGCGTGGGACGGAGAAGGTCTTCGGGGCGGATCATTGGGGTTGATATGAGGGCAGGGCGGCGTTTCGCCAAATAATTGCGGTGATGGTGCTCCAACCCGCATCCACGCGCGTATGAGGTGCATGAAACACCTTGCCGGACTTCTTGCGCTTTCGCTGTCCCTCGCGACAACCGCCTGTATCACCTCGCCCGGACCCGGGGGCGCGCCGCCGCCTGTGGCGTCGGTGGACAGGGCAAAGCTCTACACCGGCGACTGGCATGAGATTGCTTTCCGGCCCAACTGGATGACGGAAGGCTGCGTGGCGGGGATTACGCGATACACGCCGAAGGAGAAGGCTGACGAAGTCGGTGTGCGGGATTCGTGTCGTGAGAAGACGTTGGATGGGAAAGAGAAGGCCGTCGATGGGACTGGCTATATTCTCGAC
>JAKQKQ010000165.1 GCA_029560585.1 Verrucomicrobiota bacterium
GCGCTGGTGGGCTATCCCGCCGAGCAGGACGGCCTGCGCTTCAATGCGGCGGCGGTGATCCGCGATGGCCGCATCGTCGATACCTATTTCAAGCATCGCCTGCCCAACTACGAGGTCTTCGACGAGGAGCGCTACTTCGAGTCCGGTCATGGCGCCTGCGTCTTCGAGCTGAAGGGGGTGCGCATCGGCGTGAACATCTGCGCCGACGTATGGGAATCCGGCGCCGCCGAGGTGGCCCGGGATGCCGGGGCCAGCCTGTTGTTGGTGCTCAATGCCTCGCCCTTCCACATGAACAAGCAGCAGCGCCGTTACGAAGTCATGCGCGAGCGCATCGCCGATACGGGGTTGCCGGTGGCCTACTGCAACCTGGTGGGTGGGCAGGATGAACTGGTTTTTGACGGGGGCTCCTTCGCCCTCGATCAGGATGGCCTGCTGGCCTGGCAGGGGGCGTCGTTTGTGGATGAACTGACCCTGTTGCAGTTCTCCGATGGCGTGTGGCGTGACCAGGGCGTGCCTGACATGCGCCCCGTGGAGGCCGATGTGTATGACGCGCTGGTGCTGGGGGTACGCGACTACCTGGGCAAGAACGGCTTTCCGGGCGCCCTCATCGGCTTGTCGGGGGGCGTCGATTCTGCCCTCACTCTGGCCATTGCCGTCGATGCCCTGGGCGCCGACAAGGTTCGCGCGGTGATGATGCCATCGCCCTACACCGCCCAGATGAGCCTGGATGATTCCCGCGAGATGGTTCGCCGTCTGGGCGTGCGCTACGACGAGATTCCCATCGAGCCGGCCATGCAGACCTTTGCCACCATGCTGGCCCCGCAGTTTGCCGGCCTGCCGGAAGACACCACCGAAGAGAACCTCCAGTCGCGCATCCGCGGCATGCTGCTGATGGCCCTGTCCAACAAGACCGGCGCCATCGTGCTGACCACCGGCAACAAGAGCGAGATGGCCACCGGCTATGCCACCCTGTATGGCGACATGGCCGGCGGATTTGCGGTCATCAAGGACATCTACAAGACCTTCGTCTATCGCCTGTGTTCCTGGCGCAATGCCCAGCCCGGCGGCCCGGTGATCCCCGAGAACATCCTTACTCGCCCACCCTCAGCGGAACTCAAACCGGATCAGTGCGACCAGGATTCCCTGCCGCCCTATGAGGTGCTCGATGCCATCATCGCCGCCTACATGGAGGAAGACCTGTCGCCGCCCGAGATCATCGCCCGGGGCTACCCGGAGGCGGATGTCCGGCGCACGGTGGGCATGCTCCGGCGCAACGAGTACAAGCGCCGCCAAGCGCCGCCGGGCGTTCGCGTGACCCAGCGCGGTTTTGGCAAGGATTGGCGCTACCCCATCACTTCCCGCTATCGGGACGCCTGAAAGCGGGCGGCATGAGCCAATCCGCATGCCTTTCCGGCTAGAATGCGAGACTGTTCCAAAGGAGACTACCCATGAAGAAAATCGAAGCCGTGATCAAGCCCTTCAAGCTCGACGAGGTGCGCGAAGCCCTCTCCGAGGTGGGCATCACTGGCCTGACCGTCACCGAAGTGAAGGGCTTTGGCCGTCAGAAGGGGCACACCGAACTGTATCGCGGCGCTGAGTACGTGGTGGATTTCCTCCCCAAGATCAAGATCGAAGTGGTAGTTGCCGGTGATGTGGTCGATCAGGCCGTCGAAGCCATCATCAAGTCGGCCCGCACCGGCAAGATCGGCGACGGCAAGATCTTCGTGATGCCTGTCGAGCAAGTGGTCCGCATCCGCACTGGCGAGACCAACGAATCGGCCATCT
>JAKQKQ010000193.1 GCA_029560585.1 Verrucomicrobiota bacterium
CAGGTCGGCAGCGATTGCATCATCTCCCCGCCCGCCGTCGTGCCGCGAACAACGAGTTGATGAACTCCGAATCCCGATGGGCTCCAGTGCAAATCTCCGCGCCCACCCGCAATCTCATCCACGACCACGCCATCCACCAGCAACTCCAACTTCGTGTACCCGTCTCCGCTTGCGGCCAGGGTCGCCACCTGGCCGGAAGGCAGTTCTTTGATGCCGGCCCGGTCGACCAACACGGGAGCCTGCAATCGTGGCCCTCCCGACTGCATGATACGCCCCGCACGCCCTACGAGCACCACCGTGCCATTCCCCTCTGCCGCCGAAAAGAATCCGCTGGAGGTGCTGTCGACCGGCGGCGTCACCGCCCACGTAGAGCCGGTCTCCGAAACCGCCAGCGCACTATCGTCCAAGGGCCTCAGCAGGCAGCCCGCAACCCCCTTCAGTAAATTGGCCGCATAACCCAACGGGCCAGGCCCCACCCGCGTCCACTGAATCGCATCGGCCGAAGCCCAGGTCGACTGATACCCGGTGGCGTACCACATCCCATTCGACCAAGTCAGCCCGGTCAGGTCGTCAACAGAACTGGCCAAAGTACGATTCACCCAAGTCGCGCCATCTGACGATGTAAGGATGCGCCCATTGGCCCCCGCAGCCACAAAAACTCCGCCCGAAAAGTGCACCCGATTGAGATCGCCGGAGACTCCCGACGCCCCTTCCCTCCACGATAGACCATCCGTGGAATAGTAAATCTTTCCGCCCGCGCCGACCGCCACAAAACGCCCGGCGCCAAACGACACCGCAGACAGTGGCGACATGCCTTGAGGCAAGATCATCCGCCGCCACACATTGCCATCGACCGAGCTCACCGCCATCCCCCCTCGCCTCCATTGCGCATCAAACACTGACCCCACGGCGACATACCGGCCTTCGCCGTAAGCCACAGATCCGAAGCCAGGGTAATCGGACTGCGGCGTGGCCGGCACAGTCGCCATTGTCCACTCCACGCCATCCGGGGAGATCGCAATCGCCGCGCCACTGCCCACCGCGACAAACAGCCCCCCGCCATAGGTCACATCCATGAGATCGGACTGCGTCAGCGCGCTCCCACGCGGTGTCCAATGCAGCAGCGGATCGTCCACCTCGACCGAGACCGTTTGCGTCGCCAGTCCGCCCTTACCGTCAATCGCCGTCACGCTCACGTCGTACGTACCACCGACCAGCCATCGGGTGGT
>JAKQKQ010000227.1 GCA_029560585.1 Verrucomicrobiota bacterium
AGGCACAGACTGGGATACTGCACGGTTGCAGAGTGCGTTTCGCGGACCGGTGGCCCCAGACCCTCCAGAATCGCGCCTTTCGGAGCGCGGTTTTCCTTCGAGCCTGCATATTTCACGCGGAAGCGTGAAATATGCAGGCTAAACTGCTTGCGAGTCACGTTCCCCGACTTGGGACAACACGGGGGATGACGACACCCGCCGAAGCGCCAGAGGGAATCCTCCCTCAAGCATCGACTCGGCAGCGGCATGCGCCACAGCGAGCCCACGCCCTCACGGCTTCTCGGCCGGGGCAAGCTTGACGAGGACCACACCGTGCGGGGCCACCTTTGCCCCGAAACTGTCGGCGAAATCCCCGAGGTCCTTCTGCCTCCAGAGATCGCGCACGCGCTGGCGTCCCGTCACGCCCGCGTTCGACCAGCTCACCGAAACCTCCGTCTCCGTCGCCCCGACATTGAAAAGGCCCACCGCCTTCGCCCCGTCCTCCAGTTCCTTGACCAGTATCTCCCCGCCATTGCCGACCTCGACCCGCGTCGCCTGCTTCCCGAGCGGGTCCTGGTTGATCTCCAGCACGTCGTCGTTCGTCAGCAGGCCCAGGGTGAACTCGTCGAGCCGCTCGATCGGCGTCCCGATGATCATCGGCGAACCCCAGAGGCACCACAGGCTGATGTGCGAGTATTGTTCGTCGGGGGTGAGCCTCGATGGCTCGAGCGGCCTGTCGCGCCACCCGCCCAAGAGCCCCACGCGGAGATTGCACGCATGGTTCCAGTGCCCCGGGCGCTGGAATGGCGCATAGGCATCCTGCCGCACCCACACCTCCCGGATCCCCACCGCCCATCGGCTCACGGACGGCTCCATCTGCGAACGATCCCACAGATCGATCAGATCCCCGGTCGTCCGCGTCAACTGCGCCAACGCGACGCACTCGGCCGCGAGGTTCAGCGGCACGGAGTTCGACAGCTCCAGGACGATGTCGCGATCGCATGCCGCCAGCGCGTCGGCCATCCGCCGCGTGATCTCGACACTATCGATGCCCCAGTCGTATTTGGCATAATCAAAGCCCCACTCCGCCCACTGGCGGGCGTCACTGGATTCGAAAAAGTGTTTGCCGCAGTGCCAACCGTCCCTCGCGCGGACCGGCCGCTCCCACGCGCCCCCGGGATCGTCGCTGGAGCCGCCGTTGAATCCCGCATAGCTGGTCGCCCACGGCGTCGAGTAGATCCCCGCCTTGAGGCCGAGGCCATGGATGTAATCGCACAGCGCGCGCATGTCGGGAAACTTCTCATTCGGCTGGATGGCATTGAGTTTCCCGCCGCGCCTCCCCTGCCAGCCATCATCGATGTTGACATACTGCCATCCGTGGTCGATCAGGCCCAGCCGCACCATCGCCTCTGCGGCGGCGCGGAGATTTGCGTCGGTGACCTTGGGGCCCCATCCACCCCACGTGTTGCAACCCAACAGCGGCGTCAGGCAGATATCGTCGCCAACGACGATCCGCAGCTCGCGCTCGGCGGCCCCCAGCGCATTCTCCGCGCGCAACGTGACCCGATGAATCCCACGCTCCGCGATCGCGCCACCGATGCGCCCCGTCTCCGCGCCCAATCTCGCACCCGGAGGCAGGCCAACCGCGGAGAACTTCATCGGCCTCTGGCCCGTCGCGGCGATGGTGTATAAAATGGGATGGCCAGGCCGCACGCCGAAGACTTTCGCCCCGTTGATGCGCGGCCGCGGCGACGCCTTGGGCGTGAGGATCGGAAACGACTGGAGATCGGCACCCTCGATCGGTGCCGCGAACGCCAGCAGCAGCCCGACAAGGGCCTTGTAGAGATGTCCGATGGGATGGTCGTGATGTTTCATTCTCGCTGTCTCCTCATTTCAAGGCGGCAAGCTGCATTCTCGCCGCGATGTGGTTTCCGTTTAGCGCCACTGCCCGCTCGAATGCCTCGCGCGCCCCGGCCCCCTTCCCCAAGCCCAGAAGGCCAAGGCCCATGACATAGTGGGCCTGCGCGAATCGGATCCGCTCGGGTTGCGGATGACCGAATGACGCGAAGAAGTACATGGGCACGTGATCCGCAAGCTGGGCCTTCCCGACCTCGATGAGCCCCTCATAAATCCGCGCCGTCTCACTGGCCCGGCCCATTTTCTCAAGAGCGCGCGCGGCATAGTAATATGTCTCGGGCTCGTCGGTGGCCGCGGGCCTCGTCGGCGCCAGGTCCGCCGGTCCTGTCTCCACGGCCATGGCAAAGCCCTTCGCCGCGGCCTCCCGATCGCCCATCGCCTCGTGCGCCCGGCCCATCTCATAGTAAGTCTCCGGCAGCCGCTCGCCGCGCAGCGGACGCCCCGTGCCAAGATTCGCGGGATACTCCAGCGCGGCACCGAATTCCTTCAGCGCCTCGGAATGCCGCCCCGCATCAAAATGGCGTCGCCCGAGCGCAAGGTGCGCCGCGGCATATGAATTGTGCACCGCCGTCCGCCCCGCGCCCTCCCAGATGTGGAATTGGCGGCCCCGCAGCAGCTCAAGCGCGCGATCAAAATCGCCCATCTCCACCAGCAGCGCGATCTCACGCGCAAGGGTGTCGTCGCGCATGGCCACGACCTCGTGGTTCTTTCGCAAGAACGCCAACCGTTCCTCGGTGGGCACATTGGCCGCCTCGTACAACTGGTCCAGCTCCAGGCAGAATCGCGGCTGTTTCGGATCACGCTCGACCGCCGCCTCCATGCTCGCGATCGCGCGAGTGAGACCATTGGGATTTCGCGCGTAGGCGAGGGCCAGATTGCGGTGCACCAGCGCGAAACCCGGATTCAGCTTTCGGGCCTCTTCCCACTGCCCTATGGCCCGTTCCACCTGCGAATGGAGCATGCAGAGATTGCCCAGATAGTAGGCCGCCCGATGGTCCTCGGGATTCCGCTCCCGGGCGCGCAGCAGCACGTCGAATGATTCGCGCCGAAATGGGAACACGTAATCGGGCGAGGCCCCCGCCGCACCCGCATATCGCGCGGCGGCCTCGTCGGTCTTGCCCAGCCTCTCGAGGCAATATGCGAGCGTGTATTGGACCATCGGGTCGGTCGCCGCTCTGCCCTTCGCCGCGGCGAGCACCGCGACGGCGTCCTCCCACAGCGAGGCATTCGCATAATCCGTGGCGGGCTCCAGGAACGCCTGCGGATCTTCGCCCTGCGCCTGGAGGGTTGGGGCTGTCCCGGCGGCTCGCGCCCGCTCGCATGCCGGCCACGGATCAAGAGGATCGAGTGCCTCCGCGCGATCGAGAAACCCAACGCCCTCTTTCGCGCGACCGAGTTTGCGCAATACCGCCGCCTTCAGGGTCAGT
The DNA here is from genome assembly GCA_029560585.1 of Verrucomicrobiota bacterium. Classification (GTDB taxonomy): domain Bacteria; phylum Verrucomicrobiota; class Verrucomicrobiia; order JADLBR01; family JADLBR01; genus JADLBR01. Next base: position 3,324 of record JAKQKQ010000227.1, read on the forward strand.
GCCTTGAGGTTCTGAGCATTCCCGGTCAGCGCGCGATCCAGATGGGCGGCGGCCCGCCCAAAGTCGCCGCGTGCGCAGCTCATCTCCGCCAGTTGGCAGTTTGCCGGCGACTCCCAGCCCGCGTCCCACGCGGCCCGCTCAAATTGCTCGATCGCCTCGCGATCCTTGTTCAGGGCCCGTTGGGCCAAACCCAGATAGTAGTGTGGTTCCCCATCCCGCGGGGCGAGGTATAGCCCCGTGGAGCGCGACACCGCCGCCTTCAGGTGCTTCTCCGCTTCCGCGTTCAGGCACCTCTGCCAAGCCCGGATACCCATGGCCATGTTGGCCTTGGCGTGCCCCGGGTCGCGACGAAGCACCTCGCGGTAGTAGTCCTCCGGATCCAATGCGGCGCTGTGCAACTGCTCCAGCCTCAGCCCAGCCCGATAGACTTCCTCGACGCCATCGATGGCCTCGGGCCGCGCCGGCGGCCGAATCGCCTCGGGCATCCCGCCCGATGATGCATCCACCTGCGCGCAAGAGATCAATTCTCGGTCGCCTTGCAAAACCCGGAGCATCAGCCTGCCGGCGTTCGGGGGAATCCTGCATTCCGTGAGAAACGGCCGGGCCGGGCCGGCCGAAGCGTTCGTCGCGCAGAGCGTCCCCGGGGCGCCCGATAGGATCACGTCCAGATCAGACCGCTCGGACGTTACGGCCACCGCGATCTTGGCCACATCGCCAACGACATCGAGATTGACCGCCGCATCGCGATTGGCGTTCTTCACGCCACCGATTCCGGTGACCGGGTACCAGAATGTCTCCGCAACCTTTGTCTGATAGGGCTTGATCCAACTGTAGTCCGGCTGGTTGTCCGAGTATGACCCCGCCATCAGTTCGATGTACGGCCCGTCGGCGTCGGTAAGCGCTCGATCCCACGCCTTTCCGGCCTCTCCCCCGCCCCAGGTGAAGAACTTTTTTCCGGGGCTGGTGTGCCTGTCGGCCACGTGCACCAAACCGGCGCGGCGCCCATGGTCGTAACCGGCCACGAAGTCCATGTCCGATCCCCACGCGAACATCGAGATCGGGCTGGGATGATTCTTCCACCAGGACACGTCGGCCCCTTTGCGGAAATCGATGCCGTTGTAGATGGAGTCCGAGATAGGCCACCTGGAGAACTCGCGCTTGCCGTGATTGGTCACCCACCGCACATCCGGGGGAAAGATCACCTGATAGTCCGGGCTCGCGTGCACCGCGACGTTCGCGAAAAACAGAAATGAATTCGCCACCGGCGTCCGATTCATCAGCCGGACCGTTTGCTCGACGCACGAGGAATCTGGCCGCAGCCTCAGTTCCACCACCCAGCGCATGCGGTGCCTCAACTCCAGTTCGCCGACCCGCACCACCGCGCTCCCGTCCGCGTCATGCGCGATCGAGTGACCCACTGGCATGAACGTGCTGGCCCGGTGATGGTGCGGGATGTTCCATTCGATCCCGCCAGAGATCCACGCCCCCACCATGCCGATCAGCGCCGGCTTGATCACGCGCTGGCGATACAGGAAATCGTAGCCGCTGGCCTTGTCGCACGCGGAAAACACCCGCCCCCCGATCTCCGGGAGCACGCAGACCTTCACGTGGCGATTCTCCAAATACACCGCCCGGTAGGTCTTGCTGACGCGCGCGTCGGCTATCGCGTCCCACATCGGATACGGGTAGATGGGCGACTCCGCGCCCTGATAGGCCCGCCGCTCCACGAACATGGGGTTCCGGTCCGGCGCACCCATCTCGTAGGTCGGGATCTCGAGCGCCTCCTCCCAGACGCGCGCGGGTTCGGACGCCGGAGATGGCGACGACACCATGGCCCCGCACATCGCCACGAGGGCACCTCTCATGTTCATGGAATCACATTGCCCGCCGCCACCCCGGGATCGCCAGAGGCAATTTACGCCATCTCAATTCGAATTTGCGCCATTGACGAAATGCCCCCATCTGCTCCGATACCCCCCGGATGACCGCGCGGAAGCACCCTGTTCGCCCGGGCCACGGCAGGCCGAGCCGGCGCGCGCGCGGCATCAGGGTCGCGGTCTGCATCGACACGCGCGAGGGGCCCGGCCGGGAACGTCTGGCCGGCGCCTATGGTTACGCCCTGAAACGTGACTGGCGCCTCTTTCTGGTTAGGGGCGACGACGACATCGCATGCCGGCAGATGCCGGGCCTGCACGTGGATGGCGCGATCCTCTACGACCGGGGAGCGTCGCTGCACCGTGCCCTCAGGAGACTCGGCGTGATAACGGTGGAGGCCAGCGCCCGAAACCTCGAGTACGACGATGCCGCCGTGTTCGCCGACGATGCGAAGATCGCCCGAATGGCCGCGGCACACCTCATGGAGCGGGGCTTTGAACATTTCGCCTACTGCGGCATGAACGACTCACACCAGTCGCTGGTTCGCGGTGACAGTTTCGTCAGGCACCTCAAGAGCAAGGGATTTGCGGTGACAAAGTTCGATGGCGTCTGGCCCGATGGCGAGGTCTCCCTCGCGCCGCTGATCCGATGGTTGCGGGCCATGCCAAAACCGTCGGGAGTGCTAGCCAGCGACGACCGCGTGGCCGAGCGCGTGCTCGCCGGTTGTCGGTTGGCGGGCCTGAACGTGCCGGACGATGTCGGCGTCCTCGGCACCAGCAACGATGAACTGCTGTGTGAATTGACATATCCCCGTCTGTCCAGCGTTGCCCTGCCCACTGTCGAGATCGGGCGCCAGGCCGCCGAACTGCTCGAAACCCTCCTGCGGGGCCGTCGCCTGGTGCGAAACCACCGCGCACTGCCCCCGCTCGAAGTCGTCGTGAGGGCCTCGACTGACAGGCTCTCGACGAAAGACCCCAAGGTGGCCGCCGCCATCGAATTCATCCGCGCAAAGGGCCGCCAGCCCATCGGCACCGCCCAGGTCGCCGAAGCCGTCGGTATGTCGCGCAGGACGCTGGAGCGCCGTCTCGCGGCCGCGACGGGCCAGACCGTGCACCAGTTTCTCGTGGAAGTGCGATTGCGCAATGCCAAGCAGTTCCTGCGTCACTCCGACGCCCCGCTCAGCGAAGTCGCCCGACACTGCGGCTATCTGGCCACCTCCGCCTTCACCCGCATGTTCGCGGCATCCGCCGGCTGCCATCCCGAGGCCTACCGCAAACGATATCAGGGACGATGAGGCAAACCGATCGGGGCCAGCAGCCTGTCGGACTCTGGAAAGTCCGACAAATTCCTAGCCCGCATGTATCACGCGCCCGCGCCTGAGAACCATCCAGTCCTCGGGCCGACTCGCGGGCTCCGTGATCGGCAAGAAACCCAGCGGCCCGTACACGCCGTGCGCGTCGCGCGTGGAAAGGGTCCACGTTGTGACAGTCGAAAAATCTGGATGCTCCAGCGCGAACCTGACCATCGCTCGACCCAGCCCGCGGTCGCGATGCGCTTCGTCCACCACCACGTCACAGACATAGGCAAAGCGTGTCTTGTCCGAAACCACGCGCGCGTACCCCACCTGCGCCCCGTCCGCCGCAAACGCCCCGATCACCAGCGCGGAATTCTGCGCCGCGCGCTCAACCCGCCCACGGTCTATACCCTCGGCCCAATACGTCGCCGCCAACAGCACCTGGACCCGCGCGAAGTCCATCGCAGCGATCCCGTCGTGAATCTCATAGCCCGCCACCATGTCGCGCGACTGGCTCATCGCCGATCGCCCTCACATCTCGCCCCTGACAATTTGAGCGCCCAGGCATTTCGGCATGGCAGCTGCACTGGCGCCAGCCTCGGCAGATCGATTTCCAGACCCTCGCCAACCGACCGCCATGTGAGGGGCTCGGGATAACCGAGCATCTCGACTCTGGCATTCGGCCCAAGCCCCACGCGCGCCAGCCGCAACTTCTCGCCGGGCCATGCCAGACAGATCGCGTAAACCGCGTCGTCTTTCCGCGTGTAGTGAACCAGCGGCCGCTCCCCCGTCTCGATCCACTTCCAATCCTTGTCGAGCCGCGGATTCCGGGACTCGACCATCGGCCCCTCGTGCGTGACGACCCAGCGCCTCGTCCCATAGATGGCCTCCCCATTGACCTTCAACCAGTCGCCCATCTGCGCCAACCGCTCTTGCTGCAACATGGGGATCGTCCCGTCCGCGCACGGCGAGACGTCCAGATGGAGGTTGCCGCCCTGCGCCACCGTCTCGACCAGGAGGTGGACCATGTCGCGCTCGCTCAAGTAATCCTCCAGACGCTCCAGCCGGTTGTACGACCAATTCCCGCGGCTGATCGGCCGATCCTCGCACCACTTGTGGTCGGTCCCGCTCTCGAGGACCCCGGCCTCCGAGGAGAACACGCCGCCGTGTACCCCGCGAGAGCCCTTCCCGAACCGGTCGTTCACGACGACATCATTCGCGCAGGGCGACTCGCCATACAGCCACGCCAGAAAACCCTGCATGGCAAACGTGTCCAGGGGGAACTCCCACTCTCCATCAAAATAGATGAAGGAGGGCCGATAGCGCACGACCGCCTCCCGCAACTGTGGCTGCATATGGTCTCGAACGAACGGCCCCAGGTCCCCACCGGTCTTCCGTGCCGCGAGATAGAGGGGATGATTGAACTCGCCCAGCGAATAGTAGAACCCCGCCCTCAATCCCGCCTCGCGCATCGCCGACGAGAACTCGCCCATCACGTCCCGCTTCGGTCCCAGGTCCATGCTGTTCCAGCCGGGGGCATAAGGGCTCGGCCAAAGGCAAAAGCCGTCGTGAAAATTCGATGTCAGAAATGCGTAGCGCGCGCCCGAGCGCTTGAAAATCGCCGCCCACTGCCGCGCATCGAAGGCCTCGGCCTTGAAGAGTGGCGCGAGGGCCTTGAAGGGCACTTCGCCGTATGTCTGCCGGTGGAAAGCCTCGACCTTCGCCTGCTGCTCGGGCGCCAACAGACGGATCCGGTCCACGTAGAGTCCATACCAGCAGGAATGCCCCCCGTACCCATAGCGCTTGTCCGGATATACCCACGCGACCGCCGGAACCGAAAACACGCTCCAGTGAATGAAGATCCCAAACTTGTCGTCATCAAACCACTGGGGATTCGGGCGCCGATCCAGGGTCTCCCAGTTCGCCTCGTAGGCTTCTACGGCGGCGGCCGCGGCGCCCAACGCCACCAGCATGCACAGCAGTCTTCTCATGGGTCCTCCATCCGCGCGGGCCGCCGGATCGCCAGCAAGGCGCCCTCTATTTCAGCGCGGCGATATCCGCGGCATCGTGCAATCGTTTCATTTCGACGTCCGTGATCGCGCGGTTGAATACGGCCAGACCACCGAACTTTCCCTTTGTCGCCTCGCCGAGCATGCTGCCGACCGCATATCGCGCGCCCACGGTGAAATCCGACCCGCCGCCGGGCTTGTCCTTGGCATGCAGCGCCGGATCGTAGCAAAAGATCCCGCGCCCGTGATAATAGGGATTCATGCCACGGTCTTTTCCGCCGGGTCCCTCCTGCGTGAAGTAGCGGTCGTCACGCTTGTCCTTCACGGGATCGAGTGGCCGCGCGTCGAGCGCGCCGTTGATATAGGCGCGGATATAATGCCCGTCGTAGGTGAATCCGAGCGAGCACCACTTTTCTTCCGGCACCTCAGAGCGCGTCGCGGCATAGTCCGCACACCACGGGAATGCGCTCCCGTCGGCCCGCCGCGTGACGCCTCCCTCACTGGAAATGTGTGGCACGAGCTGCCGGGGGCCCCCATAGGTCGGCATGTTCATGAGCAGCGCGTACTGGCGCGTGCCCGTGTCATCATTCGCGCCCTTGCCCTCGCTCCACATGCCGGCGATGGTTCGGCTCTGCTTGAGATCGATGATCCGCACCACGGCAAACATGCTCACCTGCGCCTCTTTGCCCGAGATGTTCAGATCGCCCGTCTCCGCATATGGAATTCGGAAATACTGTTTGCCCCCCAGTTCTGCCGAATAGCCCGAAAACGGCCCGCCCTCGACGCGCGCGATCGGACCCCCGACCTCGACGAGCGGATGCTTGTTTGTTGTTTCCACCGACAGGCGCGGCTGCCCGGCCTGCTCGCCAAAGGTCCAAAACGCCACGAGGCCGGGCGTGGCCGCGACAACCGCCACGGCTTCCGGGCGCGCCCCCGGATTTCCGTGGGCCGCGGCGCCATGCGAGGCACAAGAGAGGAGGATGGGCAGTGGCGCGATGCGAAGGTTCATGGCCTGCCGCCAATCTGCATATTCCCCCGCGCATTCACCAGAAAAACCCCGGCCAGCGTTACACTGCCGCCGACCAATACAAGCGGGGGTGGCATCTCGTCCAGCAGCAGCCAACCCAGCGCAACCGATGCGACCGGGATGAGGAACATCCAGCTAGCCACTTGCGCCAGAGGCACCCGCGAGATGGCGTAATTCCAGAGCGCGTAGCACGTCGCACCCGGGATGATGCCGAGCAGCACGACTTGGACCGTCGCGGAGATCGGCGCCGTCGCGACCGAGCCCCAGAGCCCACCGCCCGCGGGAATAAGACCCAGCGTCCCAGCCCACACGGCCCATGTCGTGGCCTCCACCCAACCGTGTTTGGCAAGGAAGCGCTTGCTCAGCAACCCGTAGCCCGCCGCACAGATCGATGCACACAGAACCAACAGCGCACCCGCAGAAAGTCGCAGTCCCCCTTCGGCTGAATACGTGATGATGCCCACGCCAACGAATGCCACCCCAACCCCCGCCCAGCCCATCGGAGCAAGTCTTTCCCAGAAAAAGACGCGCCCCCCGATCGTGACCATCACCGGGATGCACGCGGCGATCAAGGCCGCCGTGCCCGCCGTGATCGTCTTCTCGCCCACGTTGATCCCCAGATTATAGAACGTGAATCCGAGCAGGCCCATGGCGATCACCCACGGCAGGTCGCGCATCCCGGGCAGCCTCATCCCGCGCGATGCCCACAGCGGCAACAGCGCCAACGATGCCATGATATAGCGGCCGAGCGCCAGCTGACCCGGCTCATAGTGTCGCACCGTGTCCCGGATCCCCACCCACGCCCAGCCCCAGCCCAGCACCGCGCCGGCAAGGCTAAGGCCCACCAGCCAACCACCCGGGCGCCTATTCACCACCCTGTCCTCTCCACGACATCCCGCGCGAAAATTAGTGGGAGAACGAGCCAAACGCCAAAGCCATGCGGCCGAAATACTGCAGGGCGACAGGCTAGCCTGCATGTTTCACGCCAACGCGTGAAATATGCAGGCTCAAAAGAAAACCGCGCTCCGAAAAACGCGATGCTGGATGGTCTGGGACCACCGGTCCGCGAAACACACTCTGCAACCGCTAAAAATCCCAGTCTTTGCCTGACCTCGCCCAATAAATGGCTTTCATGGCGCGGTTTTCCCAGAGCCCGGTATTTCACAGCCTGCCGGCTGTGAAATTTCCGGGCTAGCGTCCCAATCGACGGGCGCTGCAGCATCTTGCACGAGGCGCCCTGAGGCGCCCGCCGCCCACGAAACGCTCCGATTCCCGAAAGCATGCGCCCGCCCAGCATCACTTTTCCGCCGCGACCTCGCCGCCGGGAATCTTGAACGCGAACGCATGGCGGCACGGGGCCCCCTCGGGACCCAGATCGGGCATCGTGATGGTCAACGTCGCACCATCCGACTTCGCCTTGAGCGCGCCATCGATACCCAGCATCGTCACGGCCGCGTCGCCGGGGGCCTTGATGTCGCGCAGCACGAGGCGCTTCCCCGGCCACCCGGCGGTGATCGCGTACAAGGCGCCCGGCTTCTTCGTGAAAAACACCTGCTTCACGGCCACGCCATCCTTTGGCGCCTGCCCGACTTGGTCCATGAGGTTGTACTTGATCATGTACTCGCCGAACTTTTGCTCTGGGAGTTTCCCGTCGGTCCATTGGCAGGCACGCCCCGCGAACCGGGTCCCGTAGATCGCCTCGCCGTTGACCTTCAACCAATCCCCGATCTCCAGCAGCCGCTGCTCCATGAGCGGTGGGATCGTGCCGTCCGCCGCAGGCCCGATGTCCAGCAGCAGGTTGCCGCCGCGGCTGACGAGATCGACCAGGGTCAATATGAACTCCCGGCCGGTCTTGTAATCCCCGACTCTTTCGGCGCGATTCAGGCCGTAGGAGAACGCCATCCCGCGGCTCTCCTCCCACGGGTGCGACGCATCCTTCAATCCCGCCGCGTATTCCGTCGTCCAATAGCCACCGTGCTTGTGACGGCACTCCTTGCCCCAGCGGTCGTTGATGACCACCTCGTCCTTGCATGGCGATTCGTTGAATAGCCACGCGAGCAACTCCTCGCTCTTCCACTCCTTCGAGGGCAGATCCCACTCCCCATCGCTGAAGATGATCGCCGGCTTGTAGCGCGTCACCACGTCCTTGAACTGCGGGAACATGTGCTCCGACACGTACCTCGGTTTGTCACTGAGCCACAGGGGATTGAACCATTCGTACAGCGAGTAGTAGAACCCGAACTTCAGCCCCTCGGCCCGCGTCGCCTTGGCCAGCTCGTCCATCAGGTCGCGCATGGGCCCGATCTCGGCCGCGTTCCACGGCCGGCCCCACGCCCTCGAAGCCTCGGCGCTCGGCCACAGGCAGAATCCCTCGTGGTGCTTCGACGTGGGCACGACGTATCTCACGCCGGCGCGCTTGAACAACGACGCCCACTGCGCCGCGTCGAACAACTCCGCCGTGAACCGTGGCGCGAAATCCTTGTAGTCGAAATCCTCCCCGTAGTTCCTCCTGTGGAACTGCCACCACACGTTCTCGGGCTTCTTGTTGGACATCTTCTGCCAGTACCACTCCGCGTACTCGCCCACCTTGCCCCACGCCGGTACCGAATAGACCCCCCAGTGAATGAACACTCCGAACTTCGCGTCCAGAAACCACTCCGGCGTCGGTCGCTTGTCCAACGACTCCCACTTCGCCTCGTAGCCCGCCCCAGCCACTCCCCCCGCACACAGCGCGCCCAGAATCGCCAGCAATAACCGCATCCTCATGTCCTGCCTCCTCCGATAGATTCCTCTAGGAATTACCCGCCCCGACGGCTTGAGCAAGCCCGGTGTTGTCGGCTGCCAGAAGCACGCGACGGCGCGGATGGCGCGCTTCTATTTCCCGGATCGCGTCAGGCCACCCCCCGACGATCCGCCGAAGGCGCCCGCCCCTTCCCGTGATAGGAAATCAAGAAGTAGACCAGCGTGGCGGCCACCGCGGCAGCCAACCCACCCCAGAAAAACGACCATCGCGCGCCGGACGATCGATCGCAGATGGCGAACCACCATCCGCTGCCGAGAAAGCCAACGAGGTTGCCGACGCCACCATTCATCAGCGCCAGCAGGGCCTGCGCGCGCGTCCGCCACGCCGCGCCCACGCGCTGATCCAGATAGATCTGCGCGGTGATCAGGACCAAGGCGAAAGATGCGCCATGCAACGCCACGCCCGCCAGCAGGCACGCCTTGCTGTCAAAAGCGCTCAGCGCGAAACGCAACACGCCGAAGCCCAGTCCGCACGCGAAAATCCATTTGAGGCGCCATCGCGGCAGCAGCGCGCCCAGGCTGAACATGGCCACGATCTCCGTCGTCTGCCCTAGGCTCATCCACGCGCTCGTGTGCCTCAGGCCGATGTCGCTCAAGTGCTGCGGCGCGTACGGATAAAAGCCCGCCACCGGGATGCATAAGAGTGTCGTGATGATGAAAACCACGCGATGGTCGTGATCTTTCAGCAGCGCGAGCGAATCCCAGCCGAGCCTCTGGCGCAGGGTGAGCCGTTCGTCGGTCTTCGGCGGCTCAATCGCCGGCAGGCAGAGCGTGAAGCCCGCAACCATGAGCCAGACAACCGCGCCGCTGAATCCCGCCAGCGGGGAGGTGTCCGCATTCAGGCCGCTGACCAGCCAGCAACCCGCCATCCAACCCAAGGTGGCCATGGCGCGGATCGGGCCGAACTCTCTCTCCGAATCGGCCAGTCGCGAGAACACGATGCTGGAGGAGATGCTGAACGTGGGCGCCGAGCAGAGCGCGTGCAACTGTATCAGCGCCAGAATGAGCCACCGATTCCAGCCGAGCCCAATGGACGTGCTGGCCAAAGCCATCGCGGCCGCCGTGGCCACCGCCAACCCCCGCAACACCTTCACGGGCGAAACATGTCGGTCGGCCACCGCCCCGAAAATCAGTGGCGAGACGAACGCCGCCACCGCCGTCGAGGCGTATGCAAATGACTTGATGGCGTGCAGCCCGTGCGAATCCAGCACCGCGGCCAGTGGCACGAACCAGATGCCCATGGCCGCCCCTTGGATGAAAAACAGGGACGCCAGTTCCGCGTACTCGGCCCTTCGAAGCGCTTTTTGCACGCGCACAGAACACATGGCCGCCAGACGAACGCAATATCATATTCGCCCCCCACCTCTGGCGTTGGTTGTTGGATGTTGGTTATTGGGAGTTGAGGTCAGATGCCCGCGGCCTAACGTGCCGCCGGGGCCAAGTCGATCTCCCTGCAATCCCTCTGCACCACGGGGGGCGGCTCCCCACCCGCCGGGGAACGCGTCACGCCACGGATCCTGGCCACCTCCACGCCAAACAACGCGATCGCCGATCGGGGGTACCGCTGGAAATCGGCATCCGTGATGCGAACGCGCAGTCCCTCGATCGTCAGATTCTTCATGTGGGCCATGGCGGCATAGGTCGGTTCTTGGGCAAACTTGGTGTCGCGGGCGTCGTGGGCCGTGCGCCTCCCGCCAATCGGTTTCTTGCGCTTGGCGTAGTCCTGGGGTTCCTTCACGTCAAAGGTGATGTTCCGCAGGGCGACATTTTCCAACAGGCTCTCGGGCATTCCCTGCATCAGGAGACCCGCGCCCCCGCTGATGCGGATATCCTGAAACGTCACGTCGCGGACCGCGCCGATCTTCGAATCGGGATTCCGCTTCTCGATGTCGATGTAGAGCGGCACGACCGCGTGGAAGGTCGGGGGGCACAGCTGCATCTCGATGTTCTCGGCCACCACATCCTGCACCAGGGCGCCGTCCTTCACGAAGAACCCGACGCCCACCGGCGTGTTCACGATCCTGCAATTGCGGAAGCGGATCCGACGAAAAGCCCCTTTTGACTCGGTCCCGATCTTGAGTCCCGCCGTCGCCGACTCGAGCACGCAATCGCTGACCTCGATATCTTCGCACGGATAGGGCTCGGTGCTCTTGAGCACGATCGCGTCGTCGCCGGTGGTGATGCGGCAGTTGGTGATCTTGACGTCTTTGCAGCTATTCGGATCGATGCCGTCCGAATTGAGCCGCCGGTAGTTGTCGCGAATCGTGATGCAGTCGATGCGCACCCGCTCGCAGCGGCGAAGGTGCAGCGTCCACGAATCGCTGTACAGGAGGGTCACGCCTCGGAATGTCACGTCCCGGCAATTCTCGATTCGGATGAGACCCGTGCGCCACTCGGGTTTCTGCGGCGCTCCCCAGCGTTCGCCGTAATCGGCGGTGGCCTGGCCGTTGATCTCCCCCTCCCCCTCGACGGTGATGTGTCCCGCATCGCTGGCCGCCAGGACCGCGCCCGACTTGCCGGCGTAGTCACGCCGATCCGTGCTCCCGAGAAGCGTTGCCCCCTTGCCGAGGCGCAACGTGACGTTCGATTTCAGCTCGACGTGTGCGACGAGGTACTTCCCCGGTGGCACGTGAACGACTCCCCCGCCGCTGTCGCTGACCACATCGATCGCCGCCTGGAAGGCATGTGTGTCGAGGCTCGATCCGTCACCCCTGGCGCCATGTTTTAGGACATCTTGGTCGGCGCCCTGCGCCACCGCGGCGCACAGCGCCAGCGCGCCCGCCATCGCTCGGCTCATCGTTGGGTCCACTGACTGATCCCTCCACGTTTTCGGTGAAACGCCCGTCGCACGCCTGGCCGCGCCCAGACCCCCGACACGCTCTTCGACCCTCTTGCCCACATCGACTTTCCTCAGGGTTCGACGGCGGGCGCGACCGGCTTGGGCGGCACCTCATCCATCTTATCACCGCGCGCCCACTGGCCAACGATAACCTGGTATTCTGGCTCAAAGCCGTGCCGTCTGCCGCGCATCACCACCTGCGTCCAATCGAGACCGCGGGCCCTCGCCATGTCGTCCACGGCATCGAAGATCTTATCCAGCGCGGGACGAACATTCCACGGCGGCAGCCCGCGCCCGTGGGAAACCTGATGCGCCTGATCCGCCCGCAACAGCAACAGACGACATTTCGCCAGTTCGGGAGCCCCAAGGCCAAACGGCGCCAGGAACTGCGCGCCCCCGTCCACGAAATAGAATTGCCGGAAGTGCTCCATCGTGAACTCGTCCCGCCCCGCGACGAGCAGCGCGGTGGCATGTGCGCCATTGGAGAAACCTCCAAGCGTGCTGCGGTCCGCGACGATACGGGGCACCGCCCGAATGAGCCTTCCGAGCATGGTGCTGTACGCGCGGCGCAGAACATCGAAATCATCCACGGTGATCGCGACCCCACCAAGAGGTTCCCGGGAATCAAAAACACGCTGGAACAGCGGCATGGAGACAGCGATGAAATCCCGCGGCCCAATGATCTCGCGCGCGCGTTGGGCATCGTCTCCCTTGGCCCCGGCCACAGCAAATCGACAGCATGAAAGGCCACGAGACCCCTGGCCCCGCCCACTGGGCCTTTGATCCTCCACTCCGATTCCGGGTCCCCGCAAATGCCCTCGGCCCCGCACAGGATCCGCTCTGGATAACAGGCGCGGGATAGGGTTAAGGCACCACGCGTGTGATCTCGACATCGAGGAAGAACCGGTTGGTATCGATCGGTGCGGTGATCTCCCAGGCGTCGCATGCGATGTTGGATTCGACAAGGGTGGGCGCAAAGGCCGCTGGCGACCAAGTCCGGAGGTCGGTGCTCTGGCGAAAGGCGCAGGCGATGTCGGTGGGTGTCTTGGATTGGATCCAGATGAAGGAGAGGTTGTTCGAGGCCCCGTTCATCGAGAGGGAAGAATAGTCGGCGGCGGCGCAAAGTGTGTGTGGGTTAAGGCCGGAGGCGAATTTGATCAGATTGGCGATTCCATCTCCGGCCGGGGAGGCGCCGGGTTCGGCACCGGATCCGGCGAGACCGTGGAAAGCGACCCATTCGGGATATGTCCCGCGCACCGAGACCGCTTGAGTGACACTGGCAAGATTCGTGATGGCGCTTGTTAATCCGACCCAGAAGTCGGCACCGAGGTCGAGCGGCGCGGTTGTGAAAGCGGCGTTGGTTTGCCCGGAAAGGGGTTGTGTCGGATCGCCGGACGCACCGGCGAACCACTGGAAGGACGCACCGTCCAGATCGGTGAAGGCCGTGAAGGTGGGGTGGCCCCCGATGGGCGCTGGCCCGTCGAGGTCGGACGAGACGAGCAGCGTCTGGAATTCGCAGGCGCCGATGTCTGGATGGGCATCGCGCGGGAAGCCGCGTTGATCCTCGGTGGGAATGCCGGGACCCGCGAGGCCCGTGTCGATGGCAGAACTCCCCGTCCGCGGGGGCATGGTCCAGGTCGGACCGCCATAGGGCCCCAGCGGGCGCAAGAGCGGATCACCGGTCAGGATGTTCGTTCCGCCTGCGTACCCGCCCTGGATGACGCAGTTGGTGACGGCAGGGCTGGAAGAACTTCTATTATAGATCTGGTTCTTGCTGTTGTCCCAAAGGACGCAGTTCAAGAGAACGGGCGAAGCCGAGCTATTGTAGATGCCGCCGCCGTCGAAAACAACGGAGTTCTGGTTCAGGGTGCACGCGGTGATGGTCGGCGCGGACGAGTAGTTGTATATCCCGCCACCGTAACTGAAAGCGGAGTTCTGGTTCAGGGTGCACGCGGTGATGACGGGGGAGGAGGACGAGTAGTTGTACATCCCACCGCCCGCACTGTCGGCCGCGTTGCTGCTGAACGTGCATCGCGAGACGGCTGGGCAGGATCCGTATTCGTTCGCGAGGCCCGCACCGCTGCTGTCGGCGGTGTTTGCGCTGAATGTGGAGTCCTCGATCAACGGGGAGGAGGCTTTGTTGTACATGCCGCCTCCGTCGATGTAGGCGAAGTTCCCGCTCACCGTGCAGCGGGTGATGGTCGACGAGGAAGAGAAATTCGCCATGGCGCCGCCGTTGTTGGCCTTATTGGTTGTGAAGGAACAAGCGCTGATCTTTGGTGAGGATTGGTACTCGGTGTGGACGGCGCCGCCCATATACGCTGCGGAGTTTCTGACCAAAACGCTATTGGAAATCGTGACGAAGGAGTTAGCGTAGGAGTAGACGGCACCGCCCCAGTTAGCCGAGTTGTCGCGCAGGATGCAGTTGGCGATCTTCGGGGATCCGTAGATGTTATTGATGCCGCCTCCGCAATTATCCGGAAACACTGTGGCGTTGGCATTGCCGCCGCTGACGGTCACTCCATCGAGCACAGCGGTGGAGTCGATGGCCAGTTCCGGGTTGTGGCACAGGACGTGGTAACAGTTGTCATCTGTGGTGGAGGGATCCTTGAAACCGTTGCCGTCAATGTCCTGGTCGTCGCCCAAGAGATCGCCCGACAGCACGGTCGGGTGTGCGGATGGGTCGCGGGCGGACCGGGCATGCTCTGTGCCGTCGAAACCGCCGTAGACGGCCACGCCATTCTTGAGCTGGAACCACTGGTTGCGCGCCAGCGATCCGGAGACGTCATTGGGTTTGTAGGTGCCTTGCGCGAGCCAGACCTCGTCACCGGGAACTGCGGCCGCCAGCGCCGCCTGCAATGTTCTCAGGGCCATCGCCCACGTCAGGCCGTCGGCACCGTCGTCGCCGGTCGGCTTGACGTGGAGGATTCGGCCGACATCCGGTGCGGCGAGTTGTTCGACGGTGTGCGTTCGCGTCAACGCGCCGCAGGTGACGGTGACGTGGCCGGTGCGGACCAGGCCGCTGGCATTCTGTTCGACCGAATACGTCACGACGCCATCGCCGGTGCCGGAGCTGCCGGAGGCGACGGTGATCCAAGGGACGTCCGCGCCCGCGTTCCAGGCGCCGTCCGAGACAATCTGGAAGGATCCGTTTCCGCCGGAGACCGCGATGCGCTGCAGCGCGTTGGCCAGCCAGAGATAGCCCGAGCCCGAAATCACGACGCAGGCCTTCTCCGGGGATCGATTAGTCGGATCCCACCCAGTTCCATCCCGGGACGCCTCTACGGCGAAGAGATGGGTGCCGGGAGCGAGAGAGGCAAAGGCATGGGAGCGATCCGTCCCCGGGATGTCGGCCACGGCCGTCGTCCAGACGGTATCGCCCATGGTTTCGGTGCCCTCGAGAATCCGGAATCGCTGGACCGCGGCGGCGTGATGACGCGGGAACGACCATCGGATCTCGCAGTTGGTCGGGGGGATCGTTTCCGTTTCCGGCGTTTCGAAGAGGGGCCGGAACTCGGGAGAGATGTCAAAAAGCGCGCCATCGATGGGATCGCCAAGGACGTCGGTCAGGAGGTACCAGCCATTGTCGGTGCCGCCCCATCCGGCGTTGATATGATAGTAGTCTTGGGTGCCTTCCTGCGCCAAGCCGTCCACCACGAACATGTGGCTGGGGATCGAACCCACGGCGGGGAGGTTTTCGAGCATCTGGGCCCGCAACCTGGAATCGAATGCCGCTGGATCCGGGGAGCGAGACTGGAACCCGGCACCCCCGTAGTACAGGTTTCGGTCCAGCGTTCCGACAGCCACGAAAGACCATGAGGCAGAGCCTCCAGCGCCGATGGATTCGTAGTCCATCTCGAGGACTGCGCCGACCTCATAGATCAATTCCGAAACCGCAGCGACGGCATCCGGGGGCTCTTCCACTTGCCAGTCGTAGGTGTCTTGCAGGCTGGCCCAGTCGTAGGTGTCGGAGAGATCGACGGCGTGGGCGCCGCGGATCGCCCCCAGGCGTCGGTGTAGCTCTTGCTCCCCATGCCATGGGTCGGCCACCGGTGATAGGCGAGGGTCTGCCCCAGGGCCGTCGCCCCGCAACCGCACGGGACGCGGCCGTCGTATGCGGGCGTTGCGTTCGGATCGAGCGGACAGAGCTTGTTGTAGTGCTTTCCCTGGGACCACCGGGTGGTCAACATCTCGTCGACCAGGATGGTCATGGCATCCGGTGCGTTGGCGGACGCCGTTCCTTCCTGCTGTGCGGCGGTGGGGGCGCTGGCCGCGTCGGGATCCAGCCACTTGACCCAGCGCCGCCGGTTGTTTTCCGCATGGGTTTGAAACAACGCGAGGGCTTCCTGCTTCGAGAAGCGGTGGCGTTCCGCCAGACGGTCGGTTAGGCCCTGGCGGAGCTCCTTGCGCGCATCTAGATCGCGCTCCAGCATCCGGCGCAGGGTGTTCTCGGGAACGTCGGATAGGTCCAGATCGCTGCTGTCGCTGAATGCCAACACGGGGGAGAAGCGTCTGTCGCATTGGACCAGTACGTAGCCTCGGGGTTCGAGGCTCACGTGATAGATGGGCCGGTCCGCCCCGAGATCGACAACACGAACCTCTTTGATCCGGAAGGCCCTCCCAGACCGACGAGCGGCATTCTGGAAGATGGGGTTCTTCGGCAGCCAAGAGGTGGCCAGTCTCGTGGCTTCGGCCAACTTGACCTCGGTCTGCGCTCGCGCCCAGCCGGTAGGTTGCACAAGTGTGACTGTCAGAAGTGCCACAAGTCGATGCTGGCGACCAGGCGCCGAACGGATGCGCGGCTTCAAGTGGCAGAGATTCGACGCATTATCAGACATCGGAACATCCTTCCTTGAAGGCATATTCTATGGGCAGTAGCGAAACTCATTCGTTCCACCACCCTCTTGAACGGTTCATTTACTTGATATCATATCCCACCGCGAGACATTTGTATGCACTCAGTGAATACTCGTGCTCCGAATATGGATTTGCAATGATTTTTGAAATCTCAAATAGCACCCAATGCGCGATGCCTTCCGCTTGAGCGATCCCGCAAGCGGTAGTCGGCTCGCGTGGATACTCGTACCCCGCCGAATGCACATTTTTGCATCTTGGGCAGCGCCATCCCAGACGTGACTATCCCCAATGCGGTTCGGGAGCCGCTGATACCCGGCTTTCTATTTGCTGCGGCCATGGCCAAGCCCCTAATTTCGCCCATGCGCCTCTCGCCGCTCATCATTGCCGTTGCCACCACCTGCGCCCCCCTCGCCGCCGCGCCACCCACCTCTGTCGTGACCCCACCACTGTCCACCAATGTGCTGATCAACCCGGGCAAAGGCTGGGTCGCGTACGGCAAGCAACCCCCTTCCTCCGCGCGCCTCCTGTCGCTCGCGGGTGCCGGATACGCGCGCTACTCGTGGGGCGACATCGAGCCGAACGAGGGCGATTTTCGCTGGGCCGCGATCGACGATGCCATCGCGGCGTGGTCGAAGGCCGGCAGGCAGTTCGCCTTTGGCGTCATGTGTGCCAGTACCCACTCGGCGAAGGACAGGCCATTCGTCACACCCGAATGGGTCTTCAAGGCAGGGGCGAAGCGCATCGAGATGGACCTTGCGCCCAACCGGGCCACCACCGGTACCCCCGGCCACAAAATCGCCCCCGTCTTCGACGACCCCATCTTTCTCGAGAAACTGAAGAGATTCATCGCGGCATTTGGCGCCCGCTACGACGGCAATCCCGCGATCGCCTTCGTGGACGTCCGCTCCTATGGGAACTGGGGCGAAGGCCACATGCACCCGTTCAAAGTGCCCGACATCTCGCCCCAGAAACTCCAGGAGCACATCACCATGCACCGGGCCGCCTTCAAGAAAACGCCGCTGGTCATCCCGTGGGGCAGCCACAAGTTCGACCCCATCTATGACAGTGCCGTCGCCGCGGGCATGGGCATTCGCCGCGACGGCATCTGTGGCAACAGCGATGGCTCCGAGACCGCCCGCTGCCTCGGCCGCACGCTCGCGGTCTTCGAGTTCTTCGGTGCCTACCAGTGGATGAAAGAGATCGGCTGGTGGGAGGGCAAACGGGACAGCAACGGCTACGGGCACCGCCTAACCGACTGCGTCGAAAAGGGCGCCCCTTCCTACATTGGCCCGCTCAATCAGGGCGGAAAGGACGGCACCCTCATGGTCGATGAAGACCGGGCGCTCGTGGAAAGACTCGCGAACCGAACGGGCTACCATTTCGTGCTCCGCCGGGCCGCGCTCCCCAGCACAATTCGCCCCGGTGTGCCCGCGCAATTCGACCTCGAATGGGAAAACCTCGGCATCGCCCCGATCCTCATCCCCTGCTCGGTCTCACTCGCTCTCGTCGATCACGAGGGACGTGTCCTCGACATTTGTCCATCACCGGCCTCACGGCCCGCGGAATGGCCGCCCGGCAAACCCGTTCCAATCCACGACACGGTCACCTTCCGCAAAGCCCCGCGCGGCGACCAACGCCTCGCCATCGGAATCCTCCGCCCCGGAGAGACGCGGCCCTCCATCCGGCTCGGCATCGATGTGCCGACCGCGGATGGCTGGCACGTCCTCGCCCCGATCGCCGTGCGGTAGAACCGGCGCCATGCGTGTCCCCGGTGCCCCGCCTCGACAAACTCGTGGGGGAGTGCCACAAAATGTGCATGTCACGTTGCATCTTCCACCACATCGCCATCGCCGCCGCCCTGCTCGTCGCTTGCGCCGACGCGCGCGCCGAAAAGGAACCACCGATCGGCGAACGTCCCTACGAGATGGTGTGGGCCAACCGCACCGCGGATTTCGTTCCCCCGCTGGTCGATTTCGAGGACGTGTCCGGGTGGAAAATCGAAACGACCCGCGCGGTCGCCACGTTCGCCTCCGGTTCAGAGCGGCCCCTGTGGGGTCCTCGTTCCGCGAAACTGACGTACCGCGCCCAGGACGGCACCGGCAAACTCACGCTCCGTCCCCCCCAGCCCGTCCCCATCCCCGCGGGGAGCGACTGCACGCATCTCTGGGTCTATGGCAACACCTGGGCATACTCGCCTAATCCCACGACGCCACCCGTTAGCATCAACATCCTGCTTCAAGACTCTGCGGGCAAACCCATGTCGGTCTCCCTCGGCTCCGTCCACTGGAAGGAGTGGTGGTGCATGCAGCGCAAACTCCGCCCTCCCGAACGGGAGCGCGCGCGTTCCGCTATGCGCCTCACCGGCATCGAAGTCACCAGCATACGGAACACAGAAGACCGCTCCATCCACCTGGATAACCTCGCGTGCTATGCCGAGCCGCTGCCACCCTTCACCTTCAAACCGCGAGCCAAACGCGGCATCGCGGCCTTCCCGGGCCAAGACGTCGCGCCCAACGGCGGCCCCGGGCAACTCCCTTTCCCCACTCGCGAAGAGACCATCCTCCCCGATCAACCCGCAAAGGAATCGCGCGCATCCCTGAACGAGAAGGACGGAGCATTCACCTTCCGATACGAGGGCGGTGACGGGGAACTCGAGTACCGCTACGAGCCCAAGACAGGGACCCTGGGCGATATCACGGCGCGCTGGCGCGGTCGCGGCGGACCGTTCAAACCCATGGAGGGCGGCGGCATCCTGTTCCCCGGAGAGACCATCGGCTCGTTCGTCGCGCCCGAGAAAGCCGAGCCCATTGCCTGCGCTCGACAGGGAGACACCGTCCGCGCCACGTGGCGACTGGCGGCCGCCGACCGCAAGGCCGAGGTCACGTACACTTTCCGTCTCTGGGGCCGATCACTGGTGATCGACGTGACTTGCCCAGGAGGAAGCGTCGGTCGCGTCGCCTTCGGCCGAGCGACGGGGCTCGCCCAACCGCGCCTCGTCACGATCCCGTATCTCGTCGGTGGACCGAAGGCACGACCCGCCGCCCTGGTCTCTGGTCCGCCTGACCAGCCGCTGTTCCTCATGGGAATGGTGGACCACTGCCGCAGCGGCGCGTCGCAGCTCTGGTTCGACAACACGGCGGCGACCAATGGCGTGACATACAACGGCGGCAGCGAGTACATCCCGAAGAATAGCGGCCGCCGCAATGACTGTTTCGAGAGGTTATTCCTGACGTGCTCGCCCCGGTTCGAGGACATTCTGCCGAATATCCCCAACCCGAAATCCCCGTGGATGAACGTCACCGGCGACGTCGTCTGGCGCGCCCACGGCGCCTCGGATCGCGAAAAGGACATCCAGATCTGGCGCGACACCGTCCGGCTCGGCATGCGCCACCTGCTCGTCACCGACCACGAGACAGGATGGCGCGACGGCGGCGAGAGCTTCACCTTCCGAACGCGCGCGGCACCGGGCAAGGGCGGCGACGAGGGCCAGGCCCGCTACGCGCGCGAGATGATCGGCCTCGGCATCCGCTATGGTATATATAACCAGTTCTGCGACCTCGGGGCCGTCAACGAGTTCTGGAACCCGGACATGATCGCCCGCACCCCGGACGGCGACTGGCAGCCCGCGTGGGCCCGATGCCACCGCCCGAAACCGATCCGCGCGGTGGAATACGGCGAGATCATCCCCCCGCAGATCCAGAAGAAATTTGGCCTGAACACCGCCTACTGCGATGTTCACACCGCGCTCACCCCATGGTCCACAGTCGATTATGACCCCCGCGCACCGGGCGCCGGCACCTTCGCCGCCACATTCTACGCCTACGGCGAAATCATGCTCCTCCAGAAAGTCGCGTGGAATGGCCCCGTCTACAGCGAGGGCAACAACCACTGGTACTACAGCGGCCTCACCGATGGCAACTACGGCCAGGACCAGAACGCCCACCTCGATGTCCAACCCTGGCTGGTCGATTTCGATATCAGGAAGATGCACCCCCTTAACTGCAACTTCGGCATGGGCAACGGAGGAATGTTCTACGGTAAGAAAGAGAACTTTGGGGACACGCCAGAGGAGAAGAGCGCCCGCCTCGACCGCTTCCTCACCGCCTCGCTGGCCTTTGGCCACACCGGCTTCCTCGTCCGAGAGACCGGCACGCCGGGCATGGCCCGCAGCTACTTCATGGTCCAGCAGGTCCACGCGAACTATGCGCGCGAGACCGCCGAGTCGATCCAGTACGCCGACGAAAACGGCCATCTCCTCGACACCTCGGCAGCCGTGGCCCGCGGGGCTTTCTGCCGATCCCAGGTCCTCACACGTTACTCAAACGGCCTCGTCGTCGCCGCCAACGGCCACACGAACGACACCTGGCGCGTCGATATGGGCGGTGCCACCCGCGTTATCCCGCCCGATGGTTTCGTCGCGATCCTCCCAGGCGAAAAAGATGGGGCCCCGCCCCGCATCTTTGTCTCAAGCAGCCTTCGGGACGGACACCGCGCCGATTACGCCGACACGCCCGAGTACGTCTACGCCGATGGCCGGGGCGCGTTTACCCGATTCGAGAGGGTCGCCACAGATGGGCCGCTCGTCGTCCTGCCGGAGCAGGGCGGGTCTCTCGAGGCCATCCCCCTGGGCGACACCCGCGGGTTCGCGGTCTCAGCCGGTGGTCAGGCAGGGAAGGTCATCGCCCTCGATAAGGATCGTCGTCCCATGGGACCCGCCAATTCGCGATGGGCGCGCGGACTCGTCCACATAGAGCCGGTCAAGGGGGCTTTCAGCTACCGCGTCGAGCCATGCGGCCCGCCCCCGGTTGCACTCTCTTGCGATTCCGCCCGCGTGTTTCCCGGCGACACCATCACGATCCGGGGCAATGAGAACCACACGGTCGTCATCCCACGGGATGCGCGGGCGGGCGAGCGGATCTGGATCGAGAAGGAAGGCGGCCGCATCGATTTCGACGTCGCGCCACTGGCCGTCGTACGACGCCACATCGAGCACGTGCCCGGTGGCCCGGGGAAGCTGACCGTCGAGATCTGCACCGAATTCCCCGGCGCGAAGGATGCGGAGATCGAATGCCTCGGCAAGAAACGTCGCATCGCCCTCCGACCCGGCGTCGCCACCTCGCTCCACTTCGATATTCCCGCCCCCGGCGAACCGTCTATCCTTGACGCGACCCTGCGCGCGCGCATCGGGGATCGCACCCACACCGAAATCGGCTGGATCATGGCCGACTTCGAGGATTTCTGCGTCGCGGCGCTCGAGCCCGACGGGGCCACCCGCACCGGCATGTGCCTCCGCGGCAAACCGGAGGCACCCATCGACGCGGCCGCCAAGGCATCCGTGCACCCCAGCACGGCCATGGATTGTGGCAGATTGGCGCATGACGGCCTCTCCATGCACCCGCCCTACGCGGGGTGCACCGGCTATGCGTTCGCCGAATACGGCCCGATCCTCCTGCCCGATGCGCCCGCGACCGTCCGCGCCCTCGTCGGAAAACGCAACGGCAGCGACCCCGGCGACGGGATACTGTTCCGCATCGCGGTCGTCGGCGAAAACGGCAATGAGAAGACCGCGGCAGAAAAGGTCCAGCTGGAGCACGCATGGTCCCAGATCTCCGGCGACCTGTCGCAGTGGGCGGGCCAGCGCATCCGCGTGAAACTCGTCGCCGACTGCGGCACGAATAACAACACGTCGGGCGACTGGGCGTGCTGGGCCGATGCGGCGATCGCCTCTTCGAAACCGGCGCTTGTGCTAACGCTGCACCAGACAAGGCCCTCCCTCCGCTACCGCCCCGGACCCGACACCGCGCCCCTGTCGCCAGACCAGCTTCATTCCGCAAAACATGCATGGCTCTGCTACGAGGCCATTGGTGTCTCGAGCCCCAGCCACCCCTCCACGGTGTTCGTTGGCGAGACTGAAATCGGTCGCCTCGCCGCCGGCCCAGCATCCAACGAAACGAGGAACGACTGGGGCAAGGAGGCCCGCATGCCCCTCGGCCCCGATGCCATCGCTCGCCTCTCGGAGTTCACCCCCGTCCGCATCCACAACCCCAAGGGCGATGCCTTCAAGATCCGCAACGCCCGCATCGAACTCGAACTCGCCGACGGGCACCGCGCCGCCTCCACGATCGCCACGACGACCTACACCCAACCCAGGGATTGGCTCTATGCAGAAGGCACCGGCGTCCCCGCGGATCAGGATATCCGCCTCACCATCCGCTTTGCGCAAAACCCGTGAACGGCAACCCGCTGCGCCGGGTTGACCCCTCCGCCTATCTCCGCCGATCGAAGAACTCCGTCAGCGGATATGCCTCGCGATTGAGCGCGCGGGCGCGTTCCGCCAGAGGACGATGAGGTTCAAAATCCGCGCCGAACATCCCCTTGTTCGCGCCGCCCGCGCAATCCAGGGCGGTCGATTCCTTCGGGTCATCCTGATACTTGAACCAGTGCCAACCGACGCAGTTCGGCGCCTCGAGTAGACCGAGGGCATAATGCTGATAGAACTTTCCCCGATCTTCCTGGGCTCGCACGACCCAGCCCGCGCCGTTGGTGTTGGCAAGCCCCGGCACATCGAGCGCCTTGGTGTACCACTCGCTGATGATCACCGGCTTGCCCGACCACGCGCACCAATTAGAGACCTGGACCGGCTGGGGCCCCCACACGCTATAATAATTCACGGTCGCGACATCCACGTGCTTCCCCATGGCCGCCCAGAAGTGCGGATTATCGATCTGTGATTCCCGAAAACAGATCCGCGATCCGATATAGAGGTGGTTGGTGTCATAGCGCCGTATGGCCGACGAGACGATCCTGTAGTACCGCTCGAATGCATGGCCGATGAATTCCAGGCGCTCGCGCCGCGTGATCCCATTGGTGCCAGACCCGCCCCGCCGCCTGGCAAGCCAGGCCGATGCCGCGTCCCGCCCCGGCCGCATGTCGGCATTGCCCGTGTCCAGCGACAGATACCGGTCCAGCAGATCGACCGGGGCCAGCAGTTCGTTGTCCGAGAAGATCCCCAGGAGGAAAGGGTCATTGCACGCGCTGCCGTTGGTCAGCTGGCTCGCGTACCGAAAACAGTGGTTCTCAAATTCGGGATGGAATACCGGTATGCACTCGTTCGAATAACCCGAGTGCCCCGACATCGGGAAAGTCAGGCCTTTTTCCTTCCCAAATGACGACATGAACCCCATGAGCCAGGTGTACGGCAGCGGGTCTTTCACCCCACGCATGAGCGCGATGTCCTTGGACCCGCCCGACCCCTTTGAGTTGAACCCCAGCTCCCTCAGGGCCGACGTCGTCTCCTGGGCCCATCGCTCCGGCGTCCCAAATTTCTTCCGCAGCACATCTCCCAGATACCGGCTTGGGCTGACCGTGTTAATCCCGATGCTGAGGTAGCGGTGCCCCTCCGGATCAATGAGCCACCAGCGCCCGCCCAAGCGCCCGCCCAAGCGCCCGGCACGGAAAAACCCCGACGCCCCAAAGTCCTCGCCATCCCAGCCCCCGTACCGATCCAGCCGCACCGAATCGCCCCTCGGCATGTAGCCTTTGACCAACTCCAGCGTCCGCGTCGGGTACGGCCGCCACTGCCCCGATGGCCTTCCGCCACAGCTCTCCACCACGACGGTCCCATCCCCGTGTCTCGCCAAGGGATCCGCCGGCACCGTCAAGTCGTAGCCCCGCTTCGTCTCGTCGAAGAGCGCGCGCACCTGCCCCGCCGCAAGAGCCCGGGCATAGAGGCGCAATTCCCCGATCCTTCCCCCAAACGGTTGTCGTTCTTCCGACAGCCCCCTCCCAATATATAGGGGGAGGTCGTTAGAGGCGATTGCTCCAGTCATCGGCGCCTCACCCGCCAAAACGCCATTCGTGAAAACACGCGCCGCCGCCCCGTCGTACGTGGCGACCAAGAAGATCCATGCGCCCACCGGCAGAGGTCCCGCATCCACCACCGCCTTTTTGCCTCCCGTGTTCCACATCCCAAAAAAGACATGTCCCCCCTCCGCATACATGCCAGGAGACGGCGTCGTCCATTTCGGATTCGGATGCGGTTTGCCAAAAATGACGGAATATCTCCCGACCGACATCGCTCGCACCCACACGGCGGCCGTCATCGATTCCCCCACCCCGAGCGGCTTCCGGATCGATATCGTCACCGCACCGTCGATGCCATCTAACTCCAGCGACGTCACGCCGCGTTCCTTGGCCAGCGCCGCGCCCGCGATCACGCCGTCATTGCCGCGTCCCGACGCATCCCGGACCAGCTTCCCGTCGCAGCCGTTGAAATGCCACCAGCCCGCCATCGCCTCCGCGCGCCCGCACGCGGTCGACACGCCCAACGTCGCCAGCATGCACCATGATGCAAACCATGACCTCATCGTCCCACCCTACCCAACCTCAACCCCGGCGCACGGGAAAATCTGCGCCGCCGGCCCAGCCCGCCGGCGTCTTGAGGGCGTCTTCTCTTTCCGTCTGTAAATGTTGATTTCAGCGGTTCACACTGGCCCCGTGCGCTATTGGAGGAGATGCCCGACCCGGGGGATCTGCCGGTGATCGGTGCGGCGTGGCGCCAAAGCCACCAACCCCAAACCAGGAACCCCAAGACCTCGTCGCTCCCCAGATCAAACCATGAGCCAAACCATGAAATGTCAGCCATCTGCTTCGTTCCCCTTCCACCGTCCTCTGTCCTCGTCGGCTATCTTGCATCGGCCATCGGCCATCGGCCTGCTGCTCTCGGCGCTGGTCGCCCCGACCCTTGCCGATCCCGCCTCTCCGCACAACAGCCCCCACGTCAAATTCGAGCCTCCCTCGATGACCGATGCCCGATGGACGGGCGGCTTCTGGGGCCAGCGCCTTGAACTCGTGCACAAGAACACCCTCCCCGCCCTGGAGTCCGCGATGCGCTGCGAGACCAACGGCTGCCTGCTCGCCAACTTCGAACTGGTTGACCATGAGGGGGCAAGACACCGGGGCAACAACTGGAGCGACGGCGATGTCTACAAATGGATCGAGTCCATGGCCCGAGTCTTCGCCCTTACCCGCGATGCCGCACTGGATCGAAAGATGGACGAGTGGATCGACCGCATCGCAAAAACCCAAGCCGACGATGGCTACATCGGCACGCAAACCCAGTTCAATCCCGAAAAGAAACGCTGGGGCATGCGCAATTACCACGAGCTCTATAACATGGGTCACCTCCTCACGGCCGGCGCGGTGCATTTCCAGGCCACCGGCAAGACCTCGCTTCTCGACGTGGCGAAAAAGTGCGCGGACTTTCTCTATGCCACGTTTCAGCCCCGGCCCAAGGAACTCGCCCACTTCGGCTGGAACCCGTCGAACATCATGGGCCTGGTCGACCTCTATCGAGCCACCGCCGAACGGCGATATCTGGAACTGGCGGGCACCTTCGTTGACATGCGCGGCTCGCAGCCATGGCCCAAGTCATACTGGGGCGGAGACCCCCTCGGCACCAACGATCCGACACCCGGCGACCAGACCCAGGACCGCGTCCCTCTTCGCAGGGAAACCCAGGCGGTCGGCCACGCGGTCACCGGCGCCTACCTCTACTGCGGCGCCGCGGATGTCGTCGCCGAAACCGGTGAGCCCGCCCTCCTGCATGCGATCACGCGGATCTGGGACGACATCGGCAATAGAAAGGTATACCTCACAGGCGGCACGGGCGCCTATCATCAGGGTCTTTCGATCCGCCAGGACCGCGTGCACGAGGCCTATGGCGCGGCGTACGATCTGCCCGAGCGCACCGCCTACAACGAGACGTGCGCCAACATCGGCCACGCCATGTTCAGCCGCCGACTGCTCGCGCTCACCGGCGATGCCAGGTACGGCGACATGGTGGAACGCGTCCTATTCAATAGCATGCTTTCTGCCAACAGCCTCGACGGCAGACGGTTCTTCTATACGAATCCGCTGGAGCGGCGACGCGACGTGCCACTGCTCCGCCAGGACGCAGCCGAACGATGGCCCACGTGGCAGTGTTTCTGCTGTCCGCCGAGCATCGCGCGCACCATCGCCGGCCTCAATGAATGGGCCTGGGGTGTCTCGGATGATGCGATCTGGCTGCATCTCTTCGGAACCGGCTCGCTGCAATCGTCCCTGGCAGGTTCCAAACTGCGGATCCAGCAGAAATCGGACTATCCGTGGGATGGCCGTATCGAGGTCACGGTCGCCGAAGCGCCAGTCGCCCCCTTTGCGCTGAAACTGCGCATCCCTGGGTGGGCCGAGGGTGCCTCGCTCAAGATCAACGGCCAGCCCGCACCCGAAACCCCACGGCCCGGCAGCTACGCCGAGATTCGGCGCGAGTGGAAATCTGGGGATGCCGTCGAACTGATGCTCCCCATGGAACCCATCATCATCGAGGCGAATCCCATCGTCGAGCATACGCGCAATCAGGTAGCGGTCATGCGCGGCCCCCTGGTCTACTGCCTCGAGTCCGCCGACCTGCCCGAGAACACCGACATCGATGACGTCCTCCTGCCTGTGAGCCCAAAATGGGAAATCACCCACAGGCCCGATCTCCTCGGCGGCGTCACCGTCCTGGGGACCGGGGGGATCGCCCTCTCCGAATCGCCGGCAAAGACCGCCCTCTACCAACCCGCACGCACGGCCAAAGGGAAAAGCATCAGCCTCCGCCTGATCCCGTATTACGCCTGGTGCAATCGCGGCCCGGGCGACATGTCCGTCTGGCTCCCCGCGGCGAGATAGGGTTCCTCGCTGCCCGCATCGGTGAGGCACCAGCGGGGGCGAAAATGAGACGTAGGAGCGCGCTTGCGCGCGATTCGCGCATGGAATCGCCTCGTAGGAACGCGCTTGCGCGCGATTCGAATCGCCTGCAAGCAGGCCCCTACGATTCGGCATCTGAATTCTCGAGTCAGCGTTCTCCCTCCGCCAGCGCCGTGAACGTCAGGCCACCAAAATTGAAAGGGGTGGCGTCAAAACGCACCCGCAGCACGTGCGGCCCCGATGTCAGCCGAACCGTCTGCGCGGGCAACGTCTGATAGTCCGCCCAATAGGATCTCCCCGTCGTAAACTCCGGACTGAAGGCGAACTGACCTATGGGTTCACCATCCACCTCCAGCGCAATGATGTCCTGCCGCGCTGATGTGCCGCGCATCGCGTCCGGGCGCGCGACCAGGGCCGCAACGGCATAGTCGCCCCCCCGTCCCACATCGACCGAATAGCTCACCCATTGGCCGCGGTGCGTCGCGCCGATGCCACCCTCGCCGGGCGAATTGATGCCCTCGTCAGGCCGGAATTTCAGGTTCCACGGCGGCTTCGCGAAAGTGTTGCCCTTCAGATACGTGAAGTAGGCGACATGTTGTCCACCCTCGTCATAATGGCCCGGCACGATTTTCCCAGGTATCGTCTGCCGTTTCCCCCCATAGGGTCGACCCTTGCACTCTTCCTGGCCCCGTACGGAAAAGGTCAACGGCTCCGACATGCCGATCAGACCGTCCTTGTCTCGGGCCATCGCGATCACGATGTTGTCACCATATATGATCTGATCACCGGGAATGGTGAAGGAGGCCGACCCGCCCGCCGACTCGCCCCGAATCCGCCCATTGTCGAAGACGAACACCCGATCCACGCTCCCATCCTCATCCGTGGCGGACACGTCAAACGCCGCCGCGCTCCCACGCGGGAGAACGCGCGCCGGCTCGCGCATGCGCAGCGCGACCGACGGCCTCTTCCTCGACCCGATGTCTTCCTCGTACGCGCGGACATAATCCACCGTCAGCTGATCGGGCCACTGGCCCTCCGCGTAATCACCCTGAAACTTCGCCCGGTTCGGATCCCGATAGCAGCCCGATATGAGCAAGTGCATCGGCTGCGTCGTCACCGGCACCTGGCGGTAGTCCATGCGAAAGGTCTCCTTCCCATCGCAATAGAAGATGTACTCCAGCGGCGTCCACTCGACCCCCACCACGTGGAAGTCGTCCCACGATTCCACGACGACATTCGTCCCACGCGAAACCCGGTACAGCGCGTCGCCATCCAGTTTGCCCACGCGCTTGTTGTCTTCCGACGCATAATCCAACTGGGCATCCAGGTGCAGGTTGTGCGCAAAATCGTTCTTCTTCTTCGGCTTGTTGAAATCCTCGAAAATGTCGATCTCCTGCCCCATCAGGAATGGATTCGGGCCAACCTCCACCCCGTACATCCAGACAGCGCCCCACCATCCCGGTTGGCGCGTGAACTTCGCGCGCGTCTCAAAATACCCGTATGTCTGCTGAAACTTGCCCTTGGTGTTGACGCCGTTGTGATACCGGTATGTCCCGTCCTCGTCACGGGTCACCCGAATCACGAAATTCCCCTTCCCGTCCACTTCGGCATGATCATCGCAGCGCACGCCCTTGGCGCCATTCCAGCAGAACCCCTCGCCACTCCCCCGCCGCACCCACTTGGATTCGTCCAGCGCCCGGCCGCCGAACTCGTCCGAGAATACCATCTTCCATTGCCGGCCGGCAGGGGGTTCCGCCTCCGCGCAAGTCAACGCCACAAGACCCAAGCCGACCGCGAACAATCTCCCCCGAAGGGCGCACGCCTTTATTTTCATGACGTTTTTCATTTTTGCTCATGCCGGGGACGGTGTCACGGAGGTTCCTCGGATCGGCGGCAGGCCTCTAGATTGCGCCTATTGAGCGCTCTAGAATAGCTTCATATCCCCTCAACCCTTGACCCTTCCAAAAGCGGCGGTGGGGCCGACCTGATCAAGAACGCGCCGCATCATTCATGTGGGAACTTCTGATGGCTCGGGAACCGCGTAAATGCGGTACCACAAACCCGATGGCGTTTCAGCATCGAACCGCCGCTCGTAGCACCGCCTTCAGGCGGTCCCCGAGTGCGCGAGGGGGAAGTTTCAGGTCAGCGCCGGCCAGAGCCGTCCACGCGCCGGATTATTCAGGGTAAAACTGCTGGGAGCGGGGCCGTTATGGACTGCGGTGGCAGAGCGAAGCGGCGACACCGCTTTTGCCTCCGGCGGAGCCGAAGCCGATGGCCCCGGCTCGCGCTTCGCGCGCTGCCAAAGCGGTGGCGCCGTCCGGCGGTTGCCGGACTCTGCCACCGCAGTCCAAAACCCTCTTGGCCCGGATCCTGGGTCGGGGCACGATCCGCGCCCGCGAACAGCGCCCTATTTTCGAGCTAGCGCTGGACGGTGACGACGTACCATGTGGCGGGGGGTGATCCGAGGGGGAGGGACCATCCATCGGTGGAGCGGGTGGCCGGAATGGGGGGGCCGAGGGGCCGTCCGGCGCCGTCGAGGGGCTGCGCCTGGATGGCGGAGGCGCCGTCGAGCGCACGCAGAACGACGTTGCCGGTGACGGGTTCGATTCGGGTGGGGGCCTCGCCCCAGTTCGCAAGGGATTTTCGCTTTTCATCCCACCGCATACCTGTGTTGGCGACGCGGGCGCCGACGGTGAGGAGGAGGCGAGAGGCGCGGGCGATGGGCTGATCATCGAGGGCCCCGAGCGTGACGGCGCAGAATGCGGGCGAAAGCCCCGAGGGGTCGAGGTGGCGGGTCAGGGCCTTGCGCTCCGCGCGGAAGCCGATGATGGCCTGCGAACGAGCGGCATCGATGGTGACGCATCCGGAGTTCTTGCCGGCCGTTTGCCAGAGCATTTCGCCGGTGTCGGATCTGATCGGATCGGAGGGCGCGGGGTCGAAGCTGCCGGTGGGAGGCCCATCGAGCGAGGTGATGCGGGTGGCGTGGACGAGGGGCAGGTCCGCCGGAAAACCGGGCGTAAAGAACGGGTTCTCTGACGTGGACAGGCGCATGCTCTCGATGACCTGCTCGTGCGAGTACGAGCGGCCGACCGTGCGTTTGGCGGGTTGGATGTCGCCCCGCAGGAACATGAGGGCGCCCGCGGCCAGCAGCGGGACTTTGACGGGATCGGGCGCTATGTCGAAGTGCCCGATCGCGCCCCGCAGCCTGGCCACGCTTTCGTGGGCGAGCGTGTAGGCGAATATGCCGTCCCAGTCCTGGAATGCGGCGTACGCGGCGAGGATCGGCAGACCTTCGGCAGCGTACTCATTTGGGAACGGGTGGTTAACTTCAGAGACGGTGTAGGGTCTGCCCGCCACGGCGGTGCGCGCGAGCTGGACGATCGTGGATTTCCCCGGCTCGTCCACCATGGGGGTATTGCCGATCGTGAAGCCCGATTTTTTTCCGGTCTTTGAGTCCTTCAGATAGTTCGGGTGCTGCCAGTAGACATGGCCATCGACGACATCGAGCATCGCTAGGGAAGAAGTGAGCGGGTAGCCAGATCGATAATGGTTGTGGTCGCTGGTCCCGGCGATGGGGCAGCGGAGCTTCAGTTCGTCCCGCAGGAAACGCGACATCCTGCGGAAGAAGGCGAGTTCCGTCCCCATGTAGAACGATGCCTCCGAGCGGAAACGCAATTCCGATGCCTTGGAAAATTGTTCTGGGCCCAGGCGCGGGACGGGATCGCTTTCGCCGACCCCGGCCTCGGAACGGAGCGCCGCGATTTCGGCTGGTTTTCGGTTGGCCTTGAGCCAGGTGTTGAACTGTTCGTCCAGCAGCGAGGCGTAGGATGGGGGTATGTCGGACCAGACGTCTCCGGGCGGGGTGGCCTGTCGGCCCTTGAGGCGACCCGAGAACCATGACTCGACCAGGGAGTTCTCGTTGACGAGTTCGACAATCGCGACGGCGGGCTCGGCGCGATACTCGTTGCCGGTGTATGGGTTCTTGTGGCAAAGCAACTGGCGGGCGAACTCCTCCTGCAGGGCGATGAGGCGGGGATCGAAATAGGTTGCGGCCTTGCCGACGCCGAGGAGTTCTGCGTCGCGGACGCCGTCGGCGGCCTTCCAGCGGCGGCCGACATTGAGATTCAGGTCGGTGTAGACGCCGCGCCGCTTGAGTTCCGCGATGAAGCGATCCAGGCGATCGAGTTGCGCGGCGTCGATGCGCCGGGTGTCCTCGCCTTGCGCAATGAGGCCCCGCGGGGCGGGGATATCCATGAAGTGGAGGCGCACGCAATTTATGCCGAGGCGCGCGATGTGGGCGGCGATCGCCGGTGCCTCATCGGGCTCGGGAAATGCCGCGGCCATCGAGAGGTTGACGCCCCAGAATCGGAGTCGACGGCCGTCGGCGGTCGCGAAATGTCCGTCTTTGGTTTGAACGAAGCCCGCGTTTCCCGCTGGGGCATCGAGCAGGCGGGAGAGATCGGCGGGTGATTCGACGGGGGTCAATGGCCACTCGACGGGGAACGGGGGCCAGTCCTCGGTGCGGGCACTCGCCATGGCCATCGAAATGGTCGCCAGGGCGGTGAGGGCTCTGCTCGTGAGACGTGTCATGGTGCCTGGGTGGATCGGTTGCCAACGGATGCGGTCGGGGCAGGGTGTGGCGCGGGGAGGGAGCGTGTCAATGGGGCTCTGATGGGGCAGTGGCAAAGCCATTGCGGCGCGGCGGCAGTCTGGTATAAAGACCGACCCCTATGGCAGTGAAACGAGAGCAGTCCAAGAAAACGTCTGGGCGAAAAGGCCCCAAGCGCCGCAGTCCCGTCCTCACCGAGGACACGCAAAAGGTCATGCAGCGGCTTCGGCAGGCGGTGGGCTATCCCGTGATCGCCTATTGGACGTCATCGGGCGGCTCGATCTGCCAGAACGACGTGATGGCGATGTCGCACATGCTGGACAGAGACCGGGTCGGGCGCGTGGTGGGGCTGTTCCTGAAATCGGATGGCGGCAACCCGGAGGCGGCGCTCCGGCTCGTGCACTTGCTGCGGGCGCATTTTCGGAAGATCGTGCTTTTCGCGCCATTCGAGTGCGCGTCGGCCGCGACGATGGTGGCGCTGGGTGCGAACGAGATCCACATGGGGTCGACATCGTATCTGACCGCGGTGGACACGTCGCTCAAGCACGACCTTTCGCCCGTCGATCACCGCAACTATCTGGTCTCGGTGAGCCAGGACGAGGTGAGCCGCATCCTTCGACTCTGGGGCGAGCAGCGCAGTGGGCAAAACCCGTATCCGGAAGTGTACAAGTACCTGCACCCGCTGGTGATCGGCGCGCTGGACCGGTCGAGTTCGCTGTCGATCCGGATCTGTCGGGAACTGCTCGCCTATCACCTCAAGAGCCTGCCGAAGGCGACGCGCATCAGCAAGGAACTCAACTCGGCGTACCCTTCTCACTCGTATCCGATCACCGCGAAGGAGGCGTCGCGGCTGGGCCTGAACATCAGAGAACTGGACGGGAAGGTCGAGGGATTGCTCCGGGAGCTCAACGGCCTCTATTCCAGGATGGCACAGGTCATCACGGACGATTACGACGAGATGAACTATCACAACCAGGAGATCTGCAACATCCTGGAGCGCGAGGGGAGGCAGGTCTATTTCCAGGTGGATAAAGACTGGCACTACCGGAAGGAGGAGCGCCGGTGGGTGACGCTGAACGACAAGTCGAGCTGGCGGGTGGTGGGACGCATCAAGGGGCGTTGGACCAACAAGCAGTTCTTCATCACCTGATGGCCCCGGAACCCGATGGGGCGCGGACGCCGTGGTGAAGCTGTCTCAAAACAAGGGCGGCGCATGGCGTTCGCCTTGCCTTGCGGCGTCTCGCGGAGACGCGCTACAGGATCTTGGGCACGCCATGCGGGCATCCTGGGGAGGGCCCGCGGCCTGAGGCTGTCTCAAAACTCAAACGCCCAACACGGAACATCCAACAATCAATGCCCATCTGATGGTAGAGGGGACGTCCAATGGTGTGCGGCGCGCGACAATGCACGGCATCTCACAGAGATGCCCTACAAAATTTGTAGGCCGCCTGTGCCAGGCGGCTCGGCTCAGAGGTTTTG
>JAKQKQ010000241.1 GCA_029560585.1 Verrucomicrobiota bacterium
GATCCGCGCGCGCAGAGGAGCCTCCATCGGTCGCGGTACATTGGGATCGTAGCGCAACAGCCCGCAATTCTCCTGCAACCAGACGACGCCATCGTCTTCAAAAGCGAAGAAAAGCGGCATATGCCCCGCAAAAAGCCCCGCCGTCTCGTCGGCAACGAGCCCTCCACGCGTTTCCCGATACAGGTGCAACACCTCGTCGGTCACAGCCCAGAGGCGACCCGAGGCATCGCGCCCCGGACGGCAGTTGATGGGGCGCCCCTGCGGGATACGTTTCAAAAATTCGACGTCCGACACGAAGCGCCGGGTGCTTTCATCGAAACGTAGCGTACGACCGGCGACGTTGACGCGGGCCGTGCCATCGACCTCGAACAACTGGCACCAGGAGGGGAACAGCCCGTTCGCCTCGCCAAACACCTCCAGCTCGGGGCGACCCTCGCGCACCCGCACGCGGCCCACCCGGCCGCTTCCCAGCTCCACCCAAACGTCGCCGGATGCGTCCTGCACAAGATAGAAAAACCGTCGCACCTCGGGTGCCGGAAACGCCTCGAGTTCAAATCCGTCCGCCGTCGGCCGCAACCAGCCAATCTCACGATCGGCGAGGTAGAGCCAGCGCCCCGCCACGGGGTCCGCCCGCGCCACGCGCAGATTGCGCGCCTGCGGCGCAAACGCCACCCAGCCCGCCTCCGTCCAGTAAAACGCGCCCTTGTTCGTCCCCACCAACTGGCGACCCGCCGCATATGAAAGCGACGACACGTACGCACCGGGCGGAGAATCCACCTCCAGCCGCGTTAGCCGCCCGCCCGCGTCGTACACTCCACGAAAGACCTGCCCGTCGGCCATGAACCACAGGCGCGAATCGTAGCGGCACACGTTGACCGTATCGATCGCCGTGCCGAACAAGGGGACAAAATCCGACACCGGCGACGGGAAACGCACGCGCACGATGCCATCCTTCAGACGCCCCCAGATCACCCCGCCTTCGCCAGCCACCAGCTGCCTCACCGCGCTCAACCGGTGGTCCGCCGTATGATCGGCCACCTGGACCACGCGGCCCTGCCGGTCGAAAAACACGATGCCCACGCTATCCACCGCGGCCGCAAAATAACCATCGCCCGCCGCGCAAAGGGCATTGATGCGCGCCGGCGCCGCGAGCAGCCCGTCGCACGCAAACGGCAGCAGCCGCTCACCATCGAATAGCCACAACCCGCGACCAAACGTACCGACGAGCAGATGGTCCGCATCGAAGGGGACCGACGAAACCACCGTATCGTTTATCCAGGCGTCCGGCGTGTGGGTGACCAATCGCATGCCCTCGGCCTCCAGCCGCCAGAGCGCACCGGTCGTCTGTGAA
>JAKQKQ010000259.1 GCA_029560585.1 Verrucomicrobiota bacterium
CCATCACGCTCAACCGTTCCCTCTCCTTCCGACTCATCCTTAACGTCTCCATTTTGTGGGCAGGGTGGCTGCTGCCGCCTCGCCAAAAAGGGGACATTTCTATCGAGTCCAAAAGGGGACATTCTCAAAGAGTTCCGACACGCCAGAGAACGTTATTGACACGGGACCCGGTGCTTGGCATAAATGTCCAGAAATATCCATTTCTATAGAGTTTTAGGATATTTTAGGCAGAATGAAGTTAACTGTCAGAGATGTGTCCGAAATGTTGGACGTTTCGGAAAAGACGGTATACCGGTGGTTGACGGAGCGGAAACTGCCGGGCTATCGGATGAGCGGCCAGTATCGGTTCAGCCGCGCCGAAGTTCTGGAGTGGGCGACGGCCAACAAACTCAACGTGTCGGTGGGTGCGCTGCAGGAGGCAGAGGAGCAGGGGCAGCCCCTGCCGACGCTCGCCGATGGTCTTCAGGTGGGGGGCATCTTTTATCGGCTCGGGGGTTCGGACAAGGAGTCCGCGCTCCGGAGCGTCGTGGAGGTCGTGCGGTTGCCGGATGAGGTGGATCGGGAGTTTCTGCTGCAGGTGCTTCTTGCGCGGGAGCAGTTGGCCTCGACCGGCATTGGGGATGGCATCGCCATTCCGCACGCGCGCAATCCGATCGTGCTGCATTTGGAGAAGCCGTTGGTCGCGCTGTGTTTCCTGGAGCGGGCCATCGATTTCGGCGCATTGGATGGTCGGCCGGTGCAGACTTTGTTTGCCGTGATCAGCCCGAGCGTGCGCGCGCATCTGCATCTGCTTTCGCGGGTCTCGTTTGCGCTGCGCGATCCAGAATTCAAGGCGCTGCTGCTGGCGCAGGCGGGTCGCGAGGAATTGCTGGTGGCGATTCGGCGGATCAGCGCCAGCCAGCCAAGGCCGCACGGGGTTCAAACTGCGGATGGATAGGTTCGCTCAAAGAAGATCTGGAGGGGCGAACTGGGCTGAGCTGGGAGAACCCATGGGGGTGTGTCCGTGAGCCCGGGCGCGGTGCTTCTCGTTGCTGCCTGCGCTGTCGCGCTCAGTCTGTTGGGCGCGGTCCGTGCGCCGCGCTGGTGGCTGGCGTCGTTGCTCGTGGGTTCATTTGCCGCGCTTATCGCGGGGGCGTGGGTGCTGGGCGCGGGGGTCGCCTGGGAGTGGCGGAGCGCATTTCGGATCGCCGGGGAGCCGTTGCACCTGCGGCTGGATGGCGTGAGCGCGCTATTTCTGGTCGCGGTCGCGGTGGTGGGCGGTGCCGGTGCCGCATATTCGAGGGAGTATTGGGGGGATCGGGCTCATCCCGTTTCGGCGGGGGCGGGCCGGTGGTGGTGGAGTGCGCTGCAGTTCTGCATGGGGCTGCTATTGCTGTGCTCCAACGGCCTCCATTTTCTCATGGCATGGGAGGCGTTCGCCATCAGTGGCTATTTCCTCATCACCCTCGATCGGCAGAAGACCGAGGTCCGGTCGGCGGGCTGGCTCTATCTGGCGGCATCGCACGCGGGCACGCTGGGGCTGTTCGCGTTTTTTGCGTTGCTGGCCGCGCGCACGGGGACCTGGGACCTGGGACCGGTGCGCGATCAGGCGGGGTTGGCGCCGTTGTTCTGGCTGGCGCTGGTGGGCTTTGGCGTGAAGGCCGGCATGTTTCCGCTGCACATCTGGCTGCCGTCGGCGCACGCGAATGCGCCGAGCCACGTCTCCGCGATCCTCTCGGGGGTGGCGATCAAGATGGGCATTTATGGCATCGTGCGTTTCAGCGGTTGGCTGCCGTCGTCGGCGGGGACCGGGTGGGTCGTCGCTCTGTTGGGCGTGGTGAGCGCGGTGCTGGGCGTGGCGTTTGCGCTGGGGCAGCACGACATCAAGAGGCTCTTGGCCTATCACAGCGTCGAGAACATCGGGATCATCTTGATCGGGGTTGGGTTTGCGATGGTGGCGTCGGTGCACGGTCATCCGGCATGGGGGCCCCTGGCTCTGGCGGGGGGGCTCCTGCACGTGTGGAACCATGCGCTGTTCAAATCGCTGCTGTTCTTTGGCGCCGGGTCGGTGGTGCACGCGGTTGGCACGAGGGAGATGAGCCTGCTCGGCGGTTTGTGGCGGCGGATGCCGTGGACGGCGTCACTGTTCGCGTTGGGCGCGGTGGCGATTTCTGGGCTGCCGCCGCTGAATGGATTCGTGAGCGAGTGGCTCATCTATCTGGGATTATTCGATGCGGTCAACCAACCGGGTGCTGCGGTCTGGGCGGCAATACCCGCCATCGTGCTGCTGGCGATGACCGGTGCGCTGGCGCTGGCTTGTTTCGTGAAGGTCTGCGGCGTGGTATTTCTTGGGGCGCCACGGGCACAGTCGGCCAAAGGGGCGCACGAGTGCGGCCTTTGGATGCGCGGATCGATGGTCGTCCTGGCCGCGGGCTGCGTGGCGATAGGACTGGTACCCGTCGTTTTTTGGAGGGCGACACACTCGGCGGTGGCGGCATGGCAGGGGGCGTGGGGCGGGGATCCGGCCCCGGAATCATTGGCGACGCTGGGCCTGATCCATCTGACGCTGGCCGCATCGGCGGTCGCGGGGGCGGTCTGGCTGTGGCGGCGGGCGCGGCGGGGTGGCTGTGTGCGCGGGCCGACCTGGGACTGTGGCTATGCGGCGCCGACGGCGCGGATGCAATACACGGCGGGTTCGTTCGCGGGCATCATCACGGAATGGTTTGCGTGGATCCTTCAGCCGCGGCGGCACGCGCATCGGCCCGAGGGTGTTTTTCCCCGGCATGCCTTTTTTGAAGAGCACACGCCGGAGACCGTCCTGGAGCGCGTGATCGAACCGGTCGGGCGGGGCGTGATGCTGGTCTCTGGACTGGCCCGGCGATTGCAGCACGGGAGCGTGCAAGCCTATGTGCTTTATCTGATCGTGGGTCTGGCGGCCGTGGCGGCCATGGCGTTGGCTTGGTGCGGGTGAAGGGGAGCGAGGCCGGTGAATGGAATAGCGGATTACTGACGAATCATGTATTTAAATCTGGTTGAGATAGCCGAGTCGTTCGGTGTTGCAGAGAGGGTCGTCGAAGACTGGATACGCGACGAGGGCCTTCCGCATGTTCCGGATCGTGGACGACTGTTATTTGACCGGGCGC
Organism: Verrucomicrobiota bacterium; assembly: GCA_029560585.1. Taxonomy (GTDB): domain Bacteria; phylum Verrucomicrobiota; class Verrucomicrobiia; order JADLBR01; family JADLBR01; genus JADLBR01. Next base: position 3,123 of record JAKQKQ010000259.1, read on the forward strand.
GCGTGGTCCAGTGGGCGACCGAGCACGGGTTGGCGGCGCGGGCGGGATTCCTCGCCCCCGAAAACGCGGCGTTCAAGACTGGTTTTGCGCTGGGGCCGATGTTGCGGGCCGGTGGGATCTGGCGCGATGTTCCCGCCGGGGGCGTGATCGGGGTTCTGGAACGGGTGATCGGCTCCCTGGCGGGAGTTCCCGGGCCCGTGCGCGCGCTGTTGGCGCAACGATTGAAGTCCGACGGCGGTGTCAATTGGGCGCCTGTGGGCCTGGGGTTCGCCCTGCCTCATTTCAGCACGCGGGTTACGCTGGGACCGGGCGGGGGCGTGGTCGCTCTGGTATTGTTGCGCGACGCATTGCCGGTGGCGGAGGCGCCGGCCGATCTCGTGCCGGTGAGGCGGCTTTTCTTTTTTGTTCCGCCTTCGCCGCGCGCGCATCTCGATACGCTGGGGCGGCTCAGTCGGGCGATCGTGAGGGGGCCTTTGCGCGACGCGGTGGAGAAGGGCGCGGCTGACGAGGAAGTTTTTCGGGCGCTGGATGCGGCCGACGCATCCGGCGGCACCGGGCAAGAAAGCGGGGATCCTTCGTGAGGTTGGCTGGGTTCAGCAGGTTGCTGGCTCCGTCGCCCCAGCGTGGCCGATCCCGGCCCTTGATGGGAGCATGCGATGATTGCGGTGCTTGACTTCGCTTCCCGGCTATTGGTGTGGCTTCTGGTAGCACCGCTGCTGCCCGGCATCATCAACAGGGTCAAGGCGTGGGTGGCGGGGCGGCAGGGGCCGCCGGTGCTGCAACTCTACTATGATCTGGCGCGCCTGTGGCGGAAGGGCGTCGTGCTGAGCACGCTCGCCTCGCCGGGTTTTGTGGCCGGGCCAGCCGTCGCGTGGCTGGCGGTGGTGGCGGCGGCGCTGCTAATGCCGCTGGGTTCGCTCGGCGGAACTCTGAGTTTTCGCGGCGACGTGATCCTGCTGGTCTACCTGCTGGCACTGGCGCGTTTCTGCACGGCCTGGGCGGCCCTGGAAACGGGATCGGCATTCGAGGGGATGGGCGCGGCGCGGGAAGTGAGCTACGCCGTACTCGCGGAGGCGTCGGTGATCACGGCGGTGCTGGTCTTGGGTGTGCAAAGCGGAACCGTGTCATTGGCCGCCATGTTGGGTCCCTCTGCCGGGACCGGTTCCGTGTTGTTGGCCGTTGGATTGTTCATGGTTCTGTTGGCCGAGAATTGCCGGGTGCCGTTCGACGATCCCAACACCCATCTGGAATTGACGATGATTCACGAGGTGATGGTGCTGGACCACAGCGGGCCGCCTTTGGCCGCGGTGCTCCATGGGGCCGCGATCAAGCTGATGCTGTTCTCCGTGCTGCTGGTTCAGGCTGTCTTGCCCCTGGGTGACATGCGCGCGGCAACGGCCTGGGCGGTGCTGGTCGCGGGCGTGCTGGCGGTGACCGTCGCGGTCGGCCTGGTGGAATCGCTGCTGGCGCGCTACGCGTTCCGCAGGGTGCCGTTGTTGCTCACGACCGGATTCCTGCTCTGCCTTTTCTCCTTGCTGGTGGCGTGGAAGGGGGGCTCCGCATGACAGGGCACCTGAATGTGCTGATCGGGCTGGCCATGGGCCTGAATCTCGTCGCACTGGGCAGCAGCCGACTGCCGTCGCTGATCCGCCTGGCGGCGATGCAGGGCGTGGTGCTGGGCATCATGCCGCTGGTCATGGGGCACGCTCCGGGTGCGATGGTAATGCTGGTGGCGGTGGCCACTGTGGCCATCAAAGGCTTTGTGATCCCGTGGCTGTTGCGCCGCGCGATGCGCGCCGCCAACATCGATCGCGACCTGTTTCCTCTCATTGGATTCCTGCAATCGTTGCTGCTCGGCGCGGCCGGGATGATCGGGGCGGTGGTGCTGGCGCGATGGCTGCCCCTCCTGCCGGAACACCACGAGTCGCTGCTGGTGGCCGGCGCGCTGGCGTCGGTTTTCACCGGCCTGTTGCTGCTCATCGGGCGGTCCAAGGCCATTTCGCAGGTCTGCGGCTATCTCATTTTGGAAAATGGCATTTATCTTTTTGGTCTACTGCTGATCCGGTCGACCCCGCTCCTGGTGGAGGGGGGCATCCTGCTGGATCTTACCGTGGCGGTTTTCGTGACGGGCATCATCGTGGACCGGATCCAACGGGCGTTCGACTCGCTCGACACCCGAAAACTGACTGTGCTCCGAGAATGATCGAATCGCTCTTGATTCTGGTGCCGATGCTGGCGGCCGCGGCGGCGGCGGTCTGGCCGGACAATCGCACGCGCCAATGGTTTTTGCCGGCGGCGGGGCTGGCGCACGCGGTGTTGGCGGTCGGGCTGCTGGTGCATCCGCCGGCGGCGCCGATGCACGCGTGGATCGGTTTCGATCCGCTGGCCCGGGCGATGTTGCCGGCGGTGTCGCTGCTATTCCTGGGGTGCGCGGCCTATGGCGTGCCCTATCTGCGGCTGCGCGCGGAACGATCGAATCGCATGTTCGTGGCGGGTTTTCTTGCGGCGCTGGGCCTGATGAGTGCGGCGCACATGGCGAGGCATCTCGGCGTGCTATGGATCGCGACGGAGGCGCTGACCCTGGCCTCCGTGCCCCTGCTGCACTTCAACAACACCCCGCGCGCGTTCGAGGCAACGTGGAAATACCTCCTCGTTGGCGGCACGGGCATCGCGCTTTCGCTGCTGGGATCGTTTTGCCTGGGCTACGCGTCGTTGCACGGGGGCGGCGCGGGCGACCTGACTTTCGCCGCCCTGATGGGGCAGGGCGGCGGTCTTTCTCGGCCGTGGGTCCTGATCGCATGGGTGCTGCTGCTGGTGGGCTATGGGACGAAGATGGGTTTGGCGCCGATGCACACTTGGAAACCCGATGCCTACGGTGAGGCGCCGGGGATCGTGGGCGCGATGCTGGCGGGAGGGGTCACTACGGTGGCGTTCACGGCGGTGCTGCGCGTCCGCGCGGTGGTGGATGCCGCCGGCGCGGGCGTCGTGGCCAATAGGACGCTGCTGGCCATCGGCCTATTCTCGACCCTGGTGGCCGCGCTGTTCCTTCTGTCGACCCGTGATTTCAAACGGATGCTGGCGTATTCGAGCGTCGAGCACATGGGCATCCTGAGCCTGGGTACGGCGCTGGGTGGCGCGGGCATGTGGGCGGCGTTCTTTCACGTCTGGAACAACAGCATGACCAAGGGAGCGCTCTTCCTGAGCGCCGGGAACATCCGTCGCGCGGCGGGGGCGCGAACCATCGATGATGTCGGGGGCATGTCCGTCATCACGCCGCGGTCGGCGGCGCTGTTTGTGGCGGGGCTGTTTGCGGTGACGGCGTGTCCGCCCTTTGGGCCATTCTTCAGCGAGTTGCTCATCGTGAAGACGGCATTTGGCACGGGGCACGGCGGGGCGGCGGGTCTATTTCTGGTCTGTCTGTTGCTGGCGTTTTTCGGTCTGACGCGGGTTGTGTTCGCCATTGTCCATGGTCGGCCGCGCCATGCCGCGCGGGCTGGTGGACGGCGATTCAAGGAAACGGTGGACGTGCTTGTGCCGCCCCTGGCGATGCTGATTTTTGCGCTGTGGCTTGGGGTGGCGACGCCGGACGTGCTGCGGGAGGCCTGGTCGGCGGCGGTCAGACAACTGTGTGCGACGCCATGAGCGACCGAACCCCATTTGCCCTGTTGACGAACGGCACGGCGCTTCCATGGGCCGATGTGCCCGAGTCGCCGGTGATCGAGTTTGTGCGCGCCGTTGGTTCCGAACTGGACCGCGGCGGGCGGTTGAGCAGTCTTTTCGGCGTGGCGGAGGGCGATGCCGTGCGGCTGGTTGCGGTGATAGCCTTCGACGCCGACAGCGTGTTGTCCGTGGGGCGAAGCGAGCCGTTCTCGGCCCGCTATCCGGCGCTGTCCGCGAGGCATCCGCAGGCGCATCTGTTCGAACGCGAGGTATGGGAGCAGCACGGGGTTGTTCCCGAGGGGCACCCTTGGCTGAAGCCGGTGCGATTGGACCACGGAAGCGGTCCCGCGGTGATGGATTTCTTCCGCGTGGATGGGCGCGAGATTCACGAGGTGGCCGTCGGCCCGGTGCACGCGGGCATTATCGAGCCCGGGCACTTTCGTTTTCAATGCGCCGGGGAAGAGGTGGTCCATCTTGAGATCGCGCTGGGCTACCAGCACCGGGGCATCGAGGAAGCGATGGCCGGTGGTCCCGGGCGCGCGACGGTCTATCAGATGGAGACCGTGGCGGGCGATTCGACGATTGCCCATGCCACCGCGTATGCCGTGGCCCTCGAGGCACTGGGGGGGACGGAGGCGCCGTTGCGTGCCCAATGGCTGCGGGCGATCGCCCTCGAACTGGAACGGCTGGCCAACCACACGGGCGACCTCGGGGCCTTGGCTGGAGACGTGGCATTCCTGCCGACGTCCTCGGCGTGCGGCAAGATCCGCGGCGATTTCCTCAACCTGACGGCGATCCTCTGCGGGAATAGGTTCGGGCGGGGGCTGGTCCGGCCCGGCGGCTGTGCGATGGATCTCGAGCCGGAGCGCCTGGGCCGGTTGCGCGAACGCCTGGGGGTGGCGTTGGCCGACGTGGATCAGGCGGCGGCGTGGCTGTGGGACGCCGCGTCGGTGCGGGCGCGGTTTGAAGGCACCGGGCGCCTGGACGGCAGGCAGGCTGCCGAAATCGGCCTTGTCGGACCACCGGCGCGCGCGTGCGGCCTGGTGCGGGACGGGCGGTTCGATCATCCCATCGGCTGGCATCGTTTCGCGCAGGTCCCCGTCTCGGTTTGGCCGGACGGGGACGTGTTTGCGCGCGCGCGCGTGCGGTGGTTAGAGACACAGCGATCGGGCGAATTCCTGAGGGAACAGTTGGAGGCCGGGCCGGAGGGCGACGCCCGGGGCGGATTGGCCGCTGCGGCAGCCGACACCCTCGCGGTGGCATTGGTCGAAGGGTGGCGTGGCGAGGTCTGTCACGTGGCGCTCACGGATGGGGCGGGGCGGCTGCGGCGCTACAAGATCACCGATCCGTCATTCCACAACTGGACGGGTTTGGCCCTCGCGCTGCGGGGGCAGGCCATATCGGATTTTCCGCTCTGCAATAAGAGTTTCAACCTGAGCTATTGTGGCTTTGACCTATAGAGTAGCGCGGTGCGGCAATGTTCATCCACGACACAATCCTAAACCGGCTGAAGCGCGGATGCGAGACGATGGACTATCCGGCGGGCGACGCGCCCGCGCTGCCCGACCGCCATGGCGGGGGACTGCGGGTGGAGTCCGCGCGATGCGCCGCCGACTGCTCCGCCTGCGTGAGCGTCTGTCCCACCGAGGCCATCACGCGGGCCTCGGGGCAAGCCGTTGCGCTGGATCTGGGCCGATGCCTATTTTGCGCCGAATGCGTCAGGGCGTGTCCGGACCGGGCGATCACGCAGACCGGAGATCATCGCCTCGCGGCGCGCCTCCGCGAAGACCTTGTGCTCGGCGGGACCGGGAAGGAGCAGGTGCGTCTGGCGGCGGCGCTGAATGAGAGGTTACGCGGGCTTTTCGGGCGCTCGCTAAAGCTCAGGCAGGTCAGCGCCGGCGGCTGCAATGCCTGCGAGGCCGACACCAACGTGCTCGGCACCATTGGTTGGGATCTCGGACGTTTCGGCATCCAGTTTGTCGCTTCGCCGCGGCATGCCGATGGGTTGCTCATCACGGGACCTGTCTCGAAGAACATGGCGTTGGCGCTCCAGAAGACTTATGCCGCGGTGCCTGATCCAAAGATCGTGATAGCGGTGGGGGCCTGTGCCATCGCGGGTGGGCCATTCGTGGGTCACTCGCAGGTGAGCGACGGGGCGGGCGCCCTGGTGCCCGTGGACCTCTTCGTCCCCGGTTGTCCGCCGCATCCGCTGACCATCCTCGACGGACTGTTGAGGCTCTTGGACCGGTTGGGTGGTCCTTCGGGAAAGGGCTAGGAATCTGTCGGGACTTAGGCCGACAGATTCCTCTGGCAAAACCGCCTGTTTGTTTGAAGGTGAAAGAGTTAGACAAAATGACACGTCTCGATGTCAGGGTGGAGATCGGGCGATTTCGCTTGTCCCGCATGTATCGCAACCAATTAGGTGCCGGGCGATTTTGCTTACTAGGAGCCTGTCGGACTTTCCAAAGTCCGACAGGTTGCTAGGGGGGGTGCGATGGATTACCCTGCCATTTTGCTGATCGTCGCGGCCTGCGCGTACGTTGCGGGGATGGCGGGGGCGCTGCTGCTGCGGCGCGTCGGGCGGCTGGCCTTGAGTGTCGGCTTCGGCCTGGCGGCAGTGGGCGGGGCATGCGGATTCCTTTCCGGGGTTACGTCCCTGGCGACTGGCCAGGCGGCGGCCCGTGGGGCGGTGACGTTTTGGTCGGGGCCGGCACCCAACCTGCGGCTTGTTATTCAGGCAGATCCACTGTCGTGTTTCTTTGTGACGATCGTCTCGATGCTGGGAGCCGCGATCGCAATCTACTCGCTGGGCTATTCCGGGGCCTACCTCGGGCGCAAGAGCGTCGGTCTGCTCGCGGCCCTCTACAACGCCTTGCTGTTGGCCACGACGTTGACCTTTGTCGCGGGGAATGTGTGGGTATTCCTTATCGCCTGGGAGATGATGGCGCTGCTGGCCTACGGTCTGGTGACGTTCGAGCACGAGGACCGGGAGACGAGAGGTGCCGCGGTTTTCTATTTCATCATGTCACACATAGACGCGGTGTGCGTCATGCTTGGCTTTCTCGTGCTGTTTCAGGCCGCGGGTGATTTCAGCTTTGATGGCCTGCGCGGCGTCGGGGCAAAGCTATCGTCGGGCCAGCGGGATACGGCGTTCTTGCTGTTCGTGGTTGGGTTCGGGATCAAGGCGGGCCTCGTGCCGTTGCACGTCTGGCTGCCGGTGGCGCACCCGGTGGCGCCCAGCAACGTCTCGGCCCTGATGTCGGGCGTGCTGATCAAGACCGGCATCTATGGCATCGCGCGGGTCTGTTTCGAGTTTCTTGGGGGGCCGCCGCTGTGGTGGGGTGCCCTGCTGTTGGCGCTGGGCACCGTGTCGGCCGTGCTGGGTGTGCTCTACGCGCTGATGGAGCACGACCTCAAACGCCTCCTCGCCTACCACAGCATCGAGAACATCGGGATCATCGTGATGGGGCTCGGGGCGTCACTCATGTTCGTGTCCACGGGGCATCCCGTCCTGGCGGCGCTCGCGCTGGCGGCGGCGCTCTACCACACGATCAATCACGCGTCATTCAAGGGGCTGTTGTTTCTCGGGGCAGGCTCGGTGCTTCACGCGACGCACACCCGCAACATGGAGGAGATGGGTGGGCTGGTGAAGCGGATGCCCCAGACCGCGATGCTGTTCTTGCTCGGGGCCGTGGCCATCTCTGCGCTGCCGCCGTTGAATGGTTTTGTGAGCGAGTGGCTCACCTACCAGGCGCTGCTGCAGGGATTCGGTTCGACCGACAGCCTGCTCCGCCTGATGTTTCCGGTGGGCGGTGCGATGCTGGCCCTGACGGGCGCGCTGGCGGCGGCATGTTTTGTGAAGGCGTTTGGTATTTCCTTCCTGGCCCAACCCCGGAGCCAGGCTGCGGAGCGGGCCCGGGAGGTTCCGGCCAGCATGCGGTTGGGGATGGCGCTGCTGGCGATCGCGTGCCTGTTCCTCGGGTTGTTCCCGACCGTTTTTCTCGGATGGCTCGGGCCCGTGATGAACCAGTTGACGGGCGAGGCCCTCGCGGGCCGGCTCTCGTTGGCCGGTGGCTGGGTGCTGGCCGCTCCCGGCGCGAACGCCGGAAGCGTCTCCACCGCGGCCATGACGCTGTTCGGCTTGAGTTTCCTGCTGGTGCCATTGTTCTTGCGGCGGATGCTGGGGCGCCGCGCCAAGACGGTGCGGGGACCGACGTGGGATTGCGGGTTGCAGGGCCTGACGCCGCGCATGGAGTATTCGGCCACGGGCTTTTCGAAGCCGCTCCGGATGATTTTCAAGGCGCTGTTTCGGCCGCACCGGGAGGTCCAGCGCGAATATGAATTCTCACCGTATTTTGCGCGCTCGTTGCGATTCGAGAGCCACGTCGAGGAGGTTTTCGAGGAACGCATCTATCGGCCGACGCGTTTTTGGATCCTGAGGGTTTCGCGCCGGGTTCGGGCCCTGCAGCAGGGGAGCTTGCAGGTGTACCTCCTCTACATTTTCCTGACCCTGTTGGGGCTGTTGCTCTGGGCCGTATGAACATCGACATCACATCGCTGATCGCGCAGACCGCACTGGTTCTCCTGTTGTCGCCGTTGCTCAGCGGCCTGATCGCGAGCCTGAAGGCGAAGTTGCAGAACCGCCGGGGCCCGCGGGTGTGGCAGCCATTTTTCGATCTGATCAAGTTCTTTCGCAAGGACATGGTCATTTCGGAGCACGCGTCGGGGGTCTTCGCGGCTGTGCCCCACGTCGTGTTTGCGACTGCGCTGATGGCGGGGCTGATGGTGCCATTGGCCTGGGTGCCGGCGCCGCTGCAGCTTTTTGGCGGGGCGTTGGCGCTCGTGGGCCTGCTGGCGCTGGGGCGGTTCTTTTTGGCGCTTGGCGGATTGGATCCGGGGAGCGCATTCGGGGGCATGGGCAGCAGCCGCGAGATGACGATTTCCGCCATCGCCGAACCGGCCATGATGCTGGCCATTTTCACGGCGGCCATCGCGGGCGGTTCGACCAATCTGAGCCAGATCGTGATGGCGGGCGATGGCCACGCCGGGCGTTTCTTGGAGCCCGCGCACACGCTCGCGTTCTCCGCCATGTTCATCGTCCTGCTGGCCGAGACGGGCCGCGTGCCGGTGGACAATCCGGCCACCCACCTCGAGCTGACAATGATCCACGAGGCGATGATCCTCGAGTACTCGGGCCGGTATTTGGCGATGCTGGAGTGGGCAGCCTCCATGAAGCAGCTGGTCCTGTTTGGCCTGCTGGCGAACCTGTTTTTCCCATTCGGGCTGGCGCCGGGGATGCTTCCCGCGGCGGTGGCGCAGGGCATGGGCTGGCTCGCCATCAAACTAGTGGGGCTTGCGGTGGCGGTGGTCCTGGTGGAATTCACGAATGCGAAGCTGCGCCTGTTCAGGGTGCCCGACCTGTTGGGCGCGGCGTTTGTCCTGGCGACGCTGGCCCTGGTCTCCTTGTTTCTGTTCCGATGAACTCATCCCCTCAGGTTGTTGATTTCGCCGTTGGGCTGATTCCGCTACTGGCGGCGATCATGCTGGTGCTCCAGCTCTTGCTTCTGGCGCAGCGAATGCTGGTCACCGTCATCCGGGTGTTCGCCCTGCAGTCGCTGCTGCTGGCGGTGATCGCGGGGGTGGTCGGATACACGTGCCATGCGTGGCACGTGACGCTCGTCGCGGTGTTGACGGTCATGGGCAAGGTGCTGTTCCTGCCGTGGCTGCTGGAGCGGCTCATCCGCCGGGTCCGGATCGAGCAGGAGATCAGCCCGTGGCTGAACATGCCGGCCTCGCTGTTCCTGTGCGGCGGTCTAACACTTCTGGGCTATCTGGTGGCGCGGCCATTCGCTTCGGCGGAACGGGTGGGCGGCAATACGCTGGCCGTGGCGGTGGCGCTTGTGCTGACGGGGTTCTTCCTGCTGATCAATCGCCGCAAAGCCCTCACGCAGGTGCTGGCGCTGCTGACGATGGAGAACGGCGTGATGCTGGCGGCCATCGCGTTCAGCAGCCACGGGATGCCGCTGGTGGTGGAGCTGGGGATCTTTTTCGACGTGGTGATCGCGGTCATGGTGCTCGGATTGCTGGTATTTCGGATCCGCGAGACGTTCGCCTCGATGGACACGAGCCGGTTGAACGAATTGAAGGGATGACGCCATGTCGCTGATAGTCCTTCTCTGTGTTCCGCTGGTGGCCGGGCTTCTGAGCCTGGTGGTGCGGCACGTTCGCGCGCTGGAGGCCATCAACCTCTTGGCTTTCGGGACCGTGACATTTCTGGCGGTGCGCCTCGTGGGGGCGGTCTTGGTTGCGCCGGGTGGGGTGGTGCTGGGCTGGGGGGAGTTTCTCCGGGCGGACGCGCTGAGCGCCTGGATGGCGCTGGTCGTGGGGGTGGTTTCCCTGGGGTCCTCATTCTATGCGGTGGGATACTTCCGGCGCGAATTGGTCGAGGGCCAACTGACGGTGGGGAGATGCCGGGAGTTCTACCGGCTCACGCATTTCTTTGCGACCGCGATGCTGCTGGTGGTTCTGGTCAACAACCTCGGCGTGATGTGGGTGGCGGTGGAGGGCACCGCGCTGTCCAGCGTGCTGCTGGTGGCTCTATACAACCGGAAGACGTCGCTGGAGGCCGCCTGGAAATACATAATGCTCGGGGGTGTGGGGTTGGTCCTGGCCCTGTTTGGGACCGTGCTGACATATGCCGCGGCGCTCGGCCACGCGGGCGGCGAGGCGCTGCCGAGTTTCGATTGGTCCAGCATGCGCGGCATGGCGTCGCAGCTCGACCCGAAACTGATGCGCCTCGCGTTCATATTCCTTTTCGTCGGGTACGGGACGAAGGCGGGGCTAGCGCCGATGCACAGCTGGTTGCCCGACGCGCACAGCGAGGCGCCTTCACCGACGAGCGCGATGCTGTCGGGTGTGTCCCTGAAGGTTGCGGTATACGCGCTTTTGCGCGGACACATGCTGGCGACGGCGTGCTTGCACTCGGACTTCAGTCGGCATCTGCTGCTGGGGTTCGGTCTGCTGTCGATGATTATCGCCGGCCCGTTCGTGCTGACGCAGAAGAACCTCAAGCGGATGCTGGCCTATTCGAGCCTCGAGCATGTCGGGCTCGTGTGCGTGGGTTTTGGCCTGAACACGCCCCTGACCGTGTTCGGTGCATTGCTCCACATGGGTTACCACGCGTTGGCCAAGCCGGTCTTGTTCTTCGCCGCAGGCAACATTCACCAGAGGTATCATGCCCTGGATTTCCGGCGTCTTGGCGGGGGTTTAGGCCGCACCATGCCGATGACGGCGCTGTTGCTCGCGGTGGCGGCGGTGGCGATCAGCGGTCTGCCCCCGTTCGGATTATTCTATAGCGAACTGACGATTTTCGCGGGTGCGTTTGTCTCGCATCAGGCGTGGGCTGGCGCGGTGGCGCTGCTCGCGCTGCTGGTGGTGTTCTGCGGCATGCTGAAGCGATTTGCGCATCTGCTCTTGGGGCGGCCTGGCGCCGAGATCTCGCGGGAGAGCTGGGCGACCGGCAACGTTCTGGCCATGGTGCTGCCACTGGTCGTGCTGCTGGTGCTGAGCATCTGGCTGCCGGCGCCCGCCCGGCAACTCTTGGAGCGGGCCGCTGGAATCATCGGGGGAGCACCATGAGTTCATCCGGATCCAAATCCTTCTCGGCCGCGCTGAAGCCCGGGCTGCGGCGCGCGATGGAAGCGCTGGCGAAGCAGTTTCGCGGCCGGATCACGCGTGTCGATGCGCCCCGGCCGGACGAAGTTTATCTGGACGCCGATCCAGTGATGGCGGGCGCCCTGTGCTCCACCCTCTACAAGAAACATGGGGCGCGGCTCGCCGGGGTATTCGCCGAGGATGCGCGAACGTCAGAGCGGGCCTTCCTCGTTTACCAGATTTACGCCCTCGATGCCGTCGGGGGATTCGTGGTGGTGAGGCTGGCGCTGCCGCCGGAGGATCCGGCACTGGCATCGCTGACCAGCGCCGTGCCGGCGGTCAACTGGCAGGAGCGCGAGATCCAGGATTGGTTCGGCATTCGGCTGCTGGGCCATTCCAACCCCCGCCGGTGCGCGATGCACGACGACTGGCCCCCGGTTCACCCGATGCGAAAGGATTTTGATCTGCGGGCGACGTTGCCGCCATTTCGGGGCGAGAGGCACAAGTTCCGGGAGGTCGAGGGCGAGGGCGTATTCCAGGTGCCCGTCGGGCCGGTGCATGCGGGCATCATCGAGCCGGGGCACTTCCTGTTCAGCGTCGCGGGCGAACCCGTGCTCTATCTGCAGTTGCGCCTGTTCTACGTGCACAAGGGCACCGAGAAGCTGTTCGAGAGCCTGCTGATCCCGCATGGGGTGAGGTTGGCCGAGAGCATATCGGGCGATTCGGGCTTTGCGCACGCCACGGCATTCTGCCATGCGGTGGAGCGCGCGGCGGGCGTCGAGATACCGGCGCGGGCGCGCGCGCTGCGGACGATCTGCCTGGAGCTGGAGCGGCTATACAATCACGTGGCCGATATCGGCGCCATCTGCACGGACGTGGCGTTCGTGACCGCCAACATGCACGCGATGCGCCTGAAGGAGCGCGTGCTGCGGACGAACGAGCACCTCACCGGCAATCGCCTGCTCCGTGGCATGGCGTGCCTCGGCGGGGTGCGGTTCGATTTCGACGCGGGGCGGATCGGTGCGCTGTCGGGACTGCTGGACGAATTGGGGAACGAGTTCAACGACCTGGTCGAAATCATACGCTCGCATTCCGGCACCCGGGACAGACTCGAAACCACCGGGGTGCTGAGTCCCAAGGTGGCGCGCGACCTGGGGATCGTCGGCGTCGCGGGGAGGGCCTCGGGAATCGACCGGGACATGCGGCGTGATTTCCCCCACGACTTTTATGACGAGGTGCAGTTTACGGTGCCGGTGTTTTCCGAGGGCGACGTGCAGAGGCGGCTCGCGGTGCGGCGCGAGGAGGTCTATCAGGCGATCTCCATCATCCGCCAGACGTTGAACAAGCTGCCGGATGGGCCCTTGCGCACCGAGGTCAGGGAGGTGCCGCCGGACCGGGTGGCGCTCGGCTTTGTCGAGGGTTGGCGCGGCGAGATCTTTCACTGGGTTCACACTGCTCCCGGCAATCGGCTGGCCCGCTGCAAGGTGAAAGACCCATCGCTTCAAAACTGGCCGGCCCTGAGCGAGGCGATCCTCGGGAACATCATCCCAGATTTTCCCGTCGTGAATAAGAGCTTCAATCTATCCTATTCGGGAACGGACCGGTGACCGTTGGCGACCTATGTTTGATATTCTTCGCAAGAGTCTTCGAACGGGCGTTGTGACGACGCGCTACCCCGCGGCGTCACCCGAAGGGACGTGCCATGCGCGCGGTCGGCCGGAGATCGATTGGGCCAACTGGAAAGACGCGCGCACCGCGGCCGCCGTCTGTCCGACGGGCGCGATATCGCACGTTGAGGCGGGTGGCTGCAGGGTGGCCCGGCTGGATTTGGCCAAGTGCGTCTTTTGTGGGCTCTGCGCGGACGTGGACGACGCGATCCGCATGAGCACCGGCTGGGAATACGCGGTGCGGCGGCGCGATGCGCTGGCCTGGGGGGCGCGGTATCGGCTGAATGGCGACGGCACCCACGGTGGACTTGTGGATGGCCCGATGACGCCGGGCGTGGCGCGGGAGGGGGATGCCGCCCCGGGCGCCTCAGACTCGATCGAGGCTTTGGGCGAAGCGATCAGGCGGCGAACCCGCGAGATATTTGGCCGATCGCTCCACATTCGGGAGGTGGATGCCGGTTCATGCAACGGCTGCGAGATCGAAATCGTTGGCCTGAACAGCCCGGTGTACGACGTGGAGCGATTCGGCATCCGTTTTGTTGCGTCCCCGCGCCACGCCGACATGCTACTGGTGACGGGTCCCGTGACGCGCAACATGGAACTGGCGCTGAAGAAGACATACGAGGCGACACCGGAGCCGAGACTGGTCGTGGCGGTTGGAGCGTGCGGGTGCAGCGGCGGTATTTTTGGTGTGAACTATGCGACGCGCGGTCCGGTGGATGCCGTCATTCCGGTGGATGTCTATATCCCGGGCTGTCCGCCAAGTCCGAACGCCCTGCTGCACGGGATCCTGAAAGCCATTGGGCACGACATTTCGGGGCAGATCCGGTAGAGAGGGGGCACCATGGAACGGCTGACGGACTTAGCACGGGATTTGAATCGGTCCGTCCCGGTCCTGAGGGCGATGCAGGCCAAGCTGGGGTTGCCGGTGTTGCGAGGGGACCGGTATCCGGGCCAGTACGTTGTTTTTCTCCGCAAGGTGATGGCGCTTCGTCGCCTCGGTGTGGGGGAGGATCGGCTAGTGCGACTGTTCGACCTGGAAAAGAAGCTGATGGTGCTGCTCAATGCCGATGCGCTGGGTTCTGAGACTTGGTTCTTGGATTCCGTGATGCAGGCTGGCGGTGGCGCGAGACGTCTGCTGTTGACGAATTTTGATGTGGGGTGCGACCTGGGCGCACGGGCGCTCCAGCCGGGCCTGGATTTGAGGGGGCGCTCTCGCGAACTCTTCGGAGCGGCGGAGATGGGGGAAGATGCGCTGCGGATCCTGAGGAAGTACCTCGCGGAGTACCGGGCGGTGATCGAGGCAATCAAAGGAGAATTGCCCCTTCTGCACGGCGCGCTTGCCTGGGGCAAGAGACTCATCGGGCGACGATGCGTGGCCGACGACAAGAAAGCGCCAGGCCAGACCAGAAGACACCGCCACAAGATGGGCGGGATGGGGGATCTCCTGCCGGGGATGGGGTGATTTGAATATCTCGGGTTGCGGGCGCGCAAAAGGGTGATGTGGCCACGTTTCTGCTCGGTTTGTGGGGGCGGGTGCGGTAAGGTGGTTTTTCGATGAGAAGAGACAAGGGCAGATCCGCCTCGGGCCTTACGCTGTTGGGGCGGAGCGTGGGGGAGTGGCCGACGAGTCCGGAGGAGGCGCGGCTTGAGTGTTTCCCGAATCCCGCGAAACGGGGCTACAGGATTCATTTTGAGACCGGCGAGTTCACGTCGCTCTGTCCGGTGACGGGACAACCGGATTTTGCGAAGATTTCGATCGAGTACGCGCCGGCGAAGCTGTGCGTTGAGAGCAAGTCGCTGAAGCTGTATCTGGCCTCGTTCCGCAACGTGCGGGCGTTCAACGAGGCGGTGATCAACAGGATCCTCGATGATTTCGTGGGGGTCTGCGGGCCGAGATTTGCGCAGGTGACCGGGGAATTTGCGTCGCGCGGGGGGGTGGCGATACGGGTGGTGGCGACGCACCGGGCGAAGGGGGTCAACTAGGGGTCTGGTGCCGCGGCCTTTCATATGGGGCGGTGTGACGCTAGATTGGGTGCGTGAGTGGTGCCCGGAAGGTGATCGTTCTGGTGAGTGGCGGAGTGGATTCCGTCTCGGCGTTGTACTGGGCGCGTCGAGAGCGCGATGTGGTCGGGGCGCTGAGTTTTCACTATGGGGCGAAGCACAACGACCGGGAGATCCCTTTCGCGGAGTGGCACTGTCGTGAACAAGGGGTGCATCATAGGCTGGTGCGATTGGATATCATCGGGGAATGTTTTGCGTCCGATCTGTTGACGGGGGGCGGGGACGTGCCGGATGGGCATTACGAGGAGGCGTCGATGCGGCGCACGGTGGTGCCGTTCCGCAACGGCATCATGCTGTCGGTCGCCGCCGGATACGCGGAGAGCGTCGGGGCGGAGGGTGTGGTGATCGCGGCGCACGCTGGGGACCACGCGATTTATCCGGACTGCCGCGAGGCCTTCATGAGGGCAATGGAGGATGCGCTGCGGCTCGGGACGTATGCGGGGATCGAACTCGTCCGGCCGTTCATCGCGATGAAGAAGGCGGAGATCGTTGCGGCGGGACACGGCTTCGGTGTCGATTTTTCACGGACGTGGTCGTGCTACAAGGGTGGAGCGGTTCACTGCGGGCGGTGCGGGACATGCGTCGAGCGGCGCGAGGCATTCCTGCTGGCGGGATTGGCCGATCCGACCGAGTATGGAGATAGCGGACCGCTGCCGGCAAGACCTGGATTCGAGGCCCGATGCTAGTCTCCGAGATATTCCATTCGATCCAGGGCGAGGGCGAGTTCACGGGCGTGCCGTCGGTGTTCGTCAGGACCTCGGGCTGCAATCTGCGCTGCCGTTGGTGCGACACGCCCTACGCGTCTTGGGAGCCCGAGGGGGAGGATCTGGAGGTCGGTGAGATCCTGCGGCGAGTCGATCGGTGCCCGTCGCGGTACTGCGTGCTGACGGGCGGAGAGCCGATGGTCGCGAGGGGAATCCATGAATTGGCGGGGTCACTCCAGGCGGGCGGCAGGCACGTCACGATCGAGACCGCCGGCACGTTGGCGCCCGGGGGGATCGCCTGCGATCTGGCCTCGCTCAGCCCGAAGCTGCGAAACTCGACGCCGGATGCGGCAACGGCCGGGGCGTGGGCGGCGAGGCACGAGCGCGATCGATGGCGCCCGAAGGCGGTCCGGGAGTGGATCGAAAGATATCCCTACCAGTTGAAGTTTGTGGTGCAGGGGCCAGACGATATCGGGGAGATCGAGGGCATGATTGGCGCGCTTGGCATCCCGGTGCCGGCGCACAAGATCCTGCTCATGCCCGAGGGACGCGAGGCTGCGGTGTTGCGTGCGCGCAAGGCGTGGCTCGTGGAGGAGTGCAAGGCGCGCGGCCATCGTTTCTGCGACCGGCTGCAGATCGAGCTGTTCGGCAACACACGAGGTACGTGATCATGGCCTACCGCATCTGCAAGACATTCGAGATAGAGCATGGGCACATGCTTTCGAAACATCCGGACAAGTGCCGTTTCCCGCATGGCCACAGCCGGAGGGTCGAATTCGTTCTGGAGGCCGACGAACTGGACGCGAATGGCATGGTCTGTGATTTCAAGATCCTCAGGGATATCATGGAGGGTTTCTTGGATGGTTGGGACCACTCGCTGGCGATGAACACCGAGGATCCTCGATTTGGGATGATGCGGGAGGCGTACGGCGATCGGATCATTGCTTTCGAGGGCGTTGATCCCACCACGGAGGTGATGGCCAGGACCCTTTTTGATGTCTGTTCTAAAGGGCTGGGCACCTACCTGCGGCGGAAAGATCTGCCATATCCGCTGAGGCGCGCGGTGCGCCTCATCTCGGTGCGGCTCTGGGAAACATCCAGCTCGTGGGCCGAGTATCGGGGGTGAAAAACCGATAACCGATAGGAATTTGGTTTCGGCCGCCCTGCGGCCGCAACCGCCCCCCACCGTCCTCCTGGGGGCTACCAGCCCCGCCACAGGCGGGCAGGCTCCATGCCGCCCCAAAACGTTAGCCGACCGCCGAAGTCGACCTTGAGCTCCCGCGGTGCCATGCCCACACAGGAGACCTGCACCGGGTTGATCGCGTCGAGTCCGGCTTCAATCAGGTCGCCCAACAATGGGCGCACGCCGCCGCAGCAGTGGAGCATGACCTTCACGTCGGCCAGCTCCTTCGCCCGCCGCCACATCGCCGCGTGGCGTGGCTTGAAAAACTCCCGGTACATCGCCGGGGAGATCTGCGGGCCCGCCTGCATCCCCAGATCGTCGCCGAAGAGCACGATGTCGATCGAGTCGCCGACGGCAGCCAGATAGTTTTCCAGATTGGCCATGTGCAGCGCGAGAATCCGGTCGAGGAACTCATGTGCCCTCCCGGGTCGCTCGGCGAGCAGCATGAGGAACTGGTCATTCCGATAGAGAAACTGGCCCATCTCCAATAGATTGCCGCCGAAGAGCCCTACGATCGCCCTGTCGGTCCGCGCGCGCAGGCGGCGCGCCCCTTCGGCCAGAACTCGCGACCCATTCTTTCCCGCCACGAGCGGCCCCGGGGGCGATTGGACGGCACACCACATGCACTCCGACATGGCCTCCGGTATCCGCTCGAGATCATCCCGCTCGAGAAAGGGCCAATGACATTGCTCGAAATAGATCGCGCCATCAGGCATCCGCGCGATCGCACGACCACTCGCGGAACGGATCACCCATTGCGCGTCTTCGCGCCCGGGCAACGCCCAGCGCGGCATCTGGCAGGCGGTGCCGTCCGGAAGGACCCAGTCGGCCCAGTCATCATCATCCAGCGCAAAGCCGCGGCCCAACTCGATCGTGTCGACGCCGAACCGATCCAACACGTCGTCGTCGATAATGGCCAATTGCTGGACCGGGTCATAGACGCGGATCGGCCGGTGTGGGAGAGCGAGCGCCCTGCGAAGCCTCGCATATGCGATCGCCGCGATACCCGAAGACCGGTGGCCACCAAAGTCGATGGGCACGCGATCCGACTCACGGTGGTTCAGCGCCGCAAGGACCCGCTCACGTGATGTCATGGCGACGGCTCCACGCGCAAGGTGATTATTCCCAATGACGGAAGCTCGAAGACCCCTTCCACCTGGGAACCCCGCTCCTCCTTGGGGCTGCTCCGCATCACACGGGGCGCAGACGGCCCCGGCCATTTCATCGCGACCTGCTCGGGCGAGGCGGCGGCGTTAAATAGCCGCACCATGAGTGCCTTGCCATCCAGGCTCGGCTTCAAAGACGTGACCAACACACCCGGCGGCTCCACGGTGAAAAGCGACGGTTGCACGGGCGCGCCGCGATCGACCGGCACAACGACCAGCGGCTGACTTCGCTCCATGCCGAACCGCGCGGCGGCCGCTTGATCATGCTTTCCGTGCGGCTGCAACGCATATCGGAAGGTCGTTGGACCTTCCTGCGAAGCTTTGTAATTCGTTTCCCAATAATTGTTCATCACATACGAGTAGAAGGTTCCGCCTGGCCGAAGCTTCTCGATCCAGACCTTGGGATCGAACGGAGTGGGAACGTCGACCGTGATGTCGCCGATCTCGACCAACGGCGCATCGACGGTCGCCCAAGTCACGCCGAACCGGGTGTTCGAGAGATCGATCCAGCGGCCGATCGTCAGGTAGTTCTTGCATGCGCCGGGCAGTTGGTCCTCTTCGGGACGCACGACCGCCCAGGGGGCATCCATGCGTATCTGTCCGTCGGGAACAGCGAAGGCAAAACCGAAATGGACAGACTCCTTTTCGCGAATATCCCGTTTGTCGAGCGTGTTGATAAGATCCACGCGATTCAGGCCATCTATCAGACGCATCTCCCGCACGAGCCCCTGGCAACCGGGGGCCTCCGACTCGACCCGCAGCGAGGCGACCAGAGGTCCGGCATCCTGCACCGTGATCGTCGCCGGGCCGCTGGATAATATATTTGTTGGACTTCGACCAGTCTCATAGAAGTACTCATTCAGACCGCGGCCGGATTTGCCATCAACCAAGTCGGAGGCCACTCCTTCTGCGACAAAGCCGGATATCGCGCCATTCGCCGGGTTGAGCGACAATCGCACCTGGCCGTTGCTCAGTGTCGTCTTATCGGCATGGGCGCTTCCGGCGGCCTCGGCCTTGCCGGGAGAGAAGTGGAATCGTTTCGCGGCGAGCGGCGGGACGTCGTCGGCACGAAAGGCGAGTTCGCCCGTCGATAGCCGCTGCGAGGGAACCGGTGCGCCCTCGGCCGTTAGGACCGCGTCGCCCGATACGGCATATTCTGGCGGCAAAATCACTAGATCGGTCCGCGGCCAGCTGCACGTATTGAATACGTCCATCGCATCGATCTTCGCGCCCGCGGCCCGCGTCCCGGTCAGGGCGTCCTCGATGAGCCGCCGGGACTGCTTGTCGGCCTCCAGCGCAAATGCCTGTTTGATGGCCCACTGATCCTTGGTGAACTGGCTGTCGGGCTGCCTGATGCTGCAGTTGGCGCCCCACGTGTGCTCATTGTAAAGGATCACGTTGCGCCAGGTGGTGTAGAAGGCCGCATCGGGATAATGTTTGGGATCGAGCATCGACCAGAGGATCTCGGCCTGGACGAGCCGTTCGCTGGCGTTCCGGGCGATCGCTGTCTCTCGGGCCGACGATCCCGCGCCATCTTCCCAGTACGGTGTGAAATCTCCGCGCACCTCGGGAATCTTGTCGCCATGGCGCCGTTCCAGATCCCGCATCAGTTCCGAGGTCAGCGCGATCCGCATCTTTGGCCACTTGTAGCGGTCGTTCCATTGTCGGACGAACGCTGGCAGCTCGGGATCAGGAGGGCCATTGTCACCGCCGATCGAATAGCGCAACTGCACGAGGTCATAGGGGTAATCGGCAGCGGTCAATTGCTCGAGATACTCGAAGAAGACGGCGTCATTCACGTCGCCGGCCTTTCCGAGCCGCCCCTTGTGAAACCAGGAGTATCCATGCCCGGCGATCCAACAGAGCACGCGCTCCTGACCGCTGGGCGAGATCCAGTAAAATGGACGGTCACCCCACGCCGACAGCGTGCGGCCGATGCGGTGGATATAATTCGGGCCGATCGAGAAGTACTTGATCCCGCTGTGCGCGAGGGCCGGCACGATGCCCCAGGTGTAGCCAGGCACGTCGCTGATCATCGCCGTGTCGATCGCGAGTCCATGCTGCCGTGATATGCGTGCCGCGCAATCGACCAGGCGGAAAAGTTCCTCCGGCCGGCAGAGCGCGGTCAGCTCGTTGCCGTAGAGGCCGTCAAGGCCGATCCAGCCCTTGCGCACCGCCTCGAGCAGGGCCTCCCTCTTCTCCGGCGAGGCCTGTTGCAGGTAGCTGTCGACCGCCCAAAGCACTTCGCTGTTCCATCGGAAGCGTGCCTCAGGCGGATTTCCCTCCGTCTGTCTCGCTAATTCGATCGCCTGTTCCAGGTGGTCCCACTGCTTCTTCTCAACCTCGGTCTGAACGTGTGTATAGCCGATGTCCACGTGCGAATGCGGCAGCAGGACCAGTTCCCAATGCCGGACCGGCTTGACGCCGGTGCGCGATGTTGTGACCACCTGATCGCCGATGCGGAGAGATACTTCCAACGGGGTCTCGCGGTCGACCGGCGGAACGCTCAATTCGACCGTCTGCTGATCGAACGAGAGCCGCACGGGTATCGATTGGCCTCCGGCGATCTCCAGTTTCGCGTCGGCCGGTTCGACATAGGGATGCCGAATCGTCACGCGCACCGGTTGTCTCTCACCCTCGCCGGAACGGACGACGGCCGGAAGAGCGCGGACCCCGAGCACATCGTGCGTCGGCGCGGCTTCGACATCCCCCGCGGCGAAGAAAGAGATCGCGGCCCCTCCCACCGTGCCATGCCCCTTCGGGCCAACCCGGGTTATGCGCCAGCGCGCATACCGGGCCGTGATGGGTCGCGGGAACAGGCAGAGAGTCGTGCCCGCCCGCAACGCCTCATGGTCGATTCCCTGGCGGCCCAGGATCGCGCCGAAGTCGGGCTCGTTGGAAAAAGTCAATTCGGACTCATCCACCGTGGCCGGGTCATTGCGGTCGATGTGCTTCATGCCGGCGATCGCCACCGGCTCCCCGAAATCGAAATCGACGAACGTCTGAACGCCTTTGCCGGCAGAGGAATATTCCGTCTTGGGATCACCGTCGATGAGGTTGATCGCCTCATAGCGCCCACCGGGAAACGCGGTCGCATGGGCAATGATTTGCACCCGATCGATCGCGGCCAGCCGGGTGAATCGCGCATCGGGGGCCGCATGCGCCACCGGGGCGGCGACCGGAAGAAGGAGAAGCATCTTCGCCCAAGATGCCCTCGTTCGCCATAATAACGCCCGGCACATCGCGATCGCCTCCCGGCTATCGTCAGCAGCAGTGGTTTTCATTTCGCTTCCTCCAACAGCTTGCGGATCCGATCAAACGGATAGGAATTTGCTTTCGGCCGCCCTGCGGCCGCAACCGCCCCCCACCGTCCTCCTGGGGGTTACCAGCCCCGTCTGAACCCGTCCCACCACGGGAATATCGCAGCAGACGGACCACCGGAGGTCGAGCGGGAATGCCGACAGGCCCGAAATGTCCAAGGGTCGCAAGCCCTTCGCTATGCGGAAATCCCCGGGAGGGCCCGCGGCCTCGCGGGCCGGGTTGGCCTGGATGGCGCGCGATGCGGCCTGGTGGGATGCGGACGCCGGGGCCGGCGTCCCTCCCGCGTGTGTGCGGGAATCCGCGGGAGCGGGCGGCAGGTATCGTTATTCCTCCGCCATGGTCCGCAATGTTTCGACCACATTGAGCAGGGCCCTGCCGTTGTGATAGGCGGCTTTCCAGTAGGAACCCTTGGGCCGATCGTGTTCGGGCTCGCCCTGGGGCGAAACCGTCTGGAACCATTCTCCGCTGGTGTGGTCGATCTGGTAGTTCCAGATGAACGCCCACTGTTGCAGGAACGCCTCATAGTACTTTGGGGTTTCATTGCCGAAATGTTCGTGCATGAGGAGGAGGGCGTTGAGGCCCTCGGCCTGGGTCCACCAGATCTTGTCCTTCGAGCGGTTTTGGCCGAAGGGCGAGCCGGAGTCGTAGAAACCGCCGAGGGCGTGATCCCAACCGTGGCGGAGGGGGTTGTCGACAAGTGATCTGGCGATGGCAAGGGTCTTCGCGCCATCCTCGCGTTTGAGGGCGTGATGAGCCTCGATGAGCAGATAGGCGGTCTCGACATCGTGCCCGTAGGAATCGAGGCCGGGGACGGGTCGCCAGTCGGGGGCGAAGAAGAGGTGCAGGGCGCCGGGCGGGACGGCGATTCGATCCCGGACGATTTCGAAGACCTCGTTCAGTCGGGCCGTGACGACCGGATCTGGCCAAACGCCGTGGAGGGCCGTGAGGGCCTCGAGGAGGTGGATGTGGGCGTTCATGGACTTGAAGCCGTACGGGGCGCCGAGGATGCCCATTTCGCTCTTGGCGTTGGGTGGGCGGGAGAGGATGGGCGTGCCACTGCGGGCCAATGTCTCGTGATAGCCGCCGTGGTCCGAGTCGCGCGCGTGCTGGTCGAGCCAGCGGAAGGTGCTTCGGGCGAGGTCCATGGCCCGTTCGGAACCGATGGCCTGGCGGGCCGCCGCGGCGGCGTAGATGCAAAACGCGACGCCATAGAGGTGTTTGTCGCCCGGATCGCCGGGGCGGAGGTGGCCCGTGGGATCCAGTTGCCAGAAGGGCCCACCGAATTCCTTGTCCCACATCTTTTCGGCGAGGAAGCCCACGCCGTGTTCCGCATAGGGACGGAACTCCTCCGCGAGGTCGGGGCAGCGAAGGGCGACCTGTGCGGCCACCCAGGTCATTCGCGATTGGAACACGATCGTCTTGTCGTTTTCGGTGCCCGGCGATCCGTCGTCGAGGAAGTTGGGCCGAAAGCCGCCGTGTTCCCGATCCACGCATCGTGGGAACCAGAAGCGCAGCACCCCCTGGCGAAGGTGCGCCTCCATCTGCTCGGCCAGGAGCGTATAGCCGGTGTTTCCGGCGGGGTACTGCATGGGATCGAGGCGCTCTGCAGCCGGTGCGACCACGGTTGGGAACAGAAAGGCGAGGGGCGCAAAAATGCGCGCGCGGCGTCGGCCTAGTCGGAGTTCTGCCATGGGAATATCGTACCAAGGCTGGGGTCGGGGCTTCCGCGGTCAAGGGCGGAGTGCGTCGCCGCTTGCAATCGGGCCGACCTGTCGGTATTCTTCCCACGCGGTTCCGTCATGCGAATCGCGGTTGTTTTGGTGAGATGGCTGAGCGGTCGAAAGCGGCGGTTTGCTAAACCGTTGTAGGGTTGTAAAGACTCTACCGAGGGTTCGAATCCCTCTCTCACCGCTTATCCGATGTTCGTCTGGCGCTTGGGGAGATCCGCGTGTTAGCATCGCCACGGCTGGTCGGAGTTTGAAGAGAGGCCCCGCTGGGGATTGGTAGCGGATGGTGCCTGGAGGGCGGCTTCGATCATCCTGGTAAGTTCTCGTGACAAACGGTGTTGGATTGAAGGGGCAGGCGTGGCGCCGTCTAGGTCGGGCGGTGAGGGAATTCCGCGCTTCGGATGCCGGCGGCAAGGCGCTGGCACTCTTCACGATCCTGATGCTGCTTTTGCTCGCTATCAATGGCCTCAATGTGCTCAACAGCTACGTGGGCCGCGATTTCATGTCCGCGATCGAAATCAGGGACATGGATGGGTTCACGCGTTTCGCGATCTATTACGGCGTGGTGTTCGCGGGGCAGACTACGGCGGCGGTGTTCTTCCGATTCGCGGAGGAGCGGCTGGGTTTACTGTGGCGGGAGTGGCTGACGCGGCGCTGGGTGGACATGTACCTGTCGAACCGGATGTACTATCGCCTGGCGGGGGAGGGTGGGGTCGCGAATCCGGACCAGCGGATCGCCGAGGACGTGAAGGCCTTCACGGTGACCACGCTGTCATTCGTGCTGATGGTGCTGAACGGGACAGTCACCGTGCTGTCGTTCTCCGGCGTTCTCTACTCGATCAGCCCGGTCCTGTTGTTGGTGGCGGTGCTGTATGCGGTGATGGGGACCGCGCTGACCATCGTGCTTGGCAAGCCGCTGGTGCGACTCAACTACCACCAGTTCGACAAGGAGGCCAACTTTCGTTCCGAACTGATCCACGTCCGGGAGCGGGCGGAGGCGCTGGCGATCCTTGGCCGGGAGGGGCCGATGCGGGAGAGGCTCATGGCGCGGATCGATGATCTGGTTCAGAACTTCCGGCGGATCATTGGCGTGAATCGGAACCTGTCGTTTTTCACGACCGGCTACAACTATCTGATACAGATCATCCCCGCGCTATTCGTGGCCCCGATGTTCATCGAGGGGAAGGTCGAGTTCGGCGTGATCGGGCAATCGGCGATGGCATTTGCGACGCTGCTGGGCGCGTTCTCATTGATCGTGACGCAGTTCCAGTCCATATCGACTTACACGGCTGTGATCGCTCGGCTTGGCATGCTTGCCGAGGGGATGGATAAAGTGCGGGGGCGGAAGGTGCCGAATCTGGAAATTGTGCCGAGGCACAAGACCGTGGAGTACGACCGTGTGACACTCCGGACGTTGGACGAGTCTGTGGTGCTAACGGCAGATCTTTCGGTGACGATACAGATGGGTTGCCGGGTGCTCGTCGGGGGCGATGGCAGGGAGGCGAAGCGCGCTTTGTTTGGGGCGACGGCCGGTTTGTATGAGTCGTGGGACGGTCGCATCGTTCGGCCCACGCCCGACGGGATCCTCTTCCTGCCGGAGCAGCCGTTTGTGCCGCACGGGACCCTGCGGGAATTCCTTTTGGGGCGAGGTGGGGAGAGGCGCGCCGACGAAGAGGCGGTGGCGGCCACGCTGAAGGCGCTGGGGATCGATGGTGTCGTTGCAGAGGTTGGCGGGTTGGACGTGGAGCGGGTCTGGGACGAGGTTCTGTCGCTGGGGCAGCAGCAACTTTTGGCGGTGGGTCGGCTGCTGCTGTGCCGTCCCAAGTTCGCGTTTCTGGATCGGGCGAGCACCGCGCTGGAGACGGGCGAACTGGCCAAGGTGGTGCGGCTCTTGGCTGAGCATTCGATCACCTGCATTGCCATTGGCGGCGGCGAGGACGAGGAGGGTTGGTACGATGCGGTCCTGGACTTGCGGCGGGACGGGTCGTGGAAGTGGCGGCCCGCGCTGCAACCTTCTCCGCGGCGCGCGTCGCCGGCCAACGATCACCCGACGCTCTTTTGAGCGGAGGGGCGGGAGACCCTTCCGTTGGCGGCGGCAGACCTGGGGTGCCGTTGAGGGCAAAATCCTTGCGCGGATCGGTCCTTGCGGTTCGTGTTTGCGTGTAGTGGGTCGGGCGGCATATTGGCGCTTCGGATGACGGCGGAATCACAGGTTTTCGAAAGGGCGGGAATCCGCGACATTGCGGGGCGGGTCCTCGCGAGCGAACGGGTGAGTGCCGGCGACGGGGCGCGGCTCTTCCGCTGCCGGGACCTGCCGGCGCTGGGGATGCTGGCCGATGCGGTGCGCCGCCGGATGAACGATGATCGGGCGACCTACATCCGCAACAGGTATATCAACTACTCGAACATCTGCATCCTGGACTGCCAGTTTTGCGCATTTGCGCGCAGGCGCCGGGAGCCCGGGGCGTGGGAGTACACTTTGCCGGAGATGGTGGAGCTGGCGCGAAAGGCGGCGAGGGAGGGCGTGACCGAGCTGCACATCGTGGGCGGCCTGCATCCGACCCTGCCATTTGACTACTATCTCGGCATGATGCGCGAGCTGCGTGTGGCGGCACCGGGGGTGCACCTGAAGGCGTTCACGGCGATCGAGATTCGGCACATGGCGGAGCGGGTCGCGAAGCGTCCGATCCCCGAGGTGTTGGAGGCGCTTCGAGACGCGGGGCTGGGATCGTTGACCGGCGGGGGGGCCGAGATTTTCGACGCGGGAGTCCGCGATCGGATTTGCCGTGGCAAAGAGACGGCGGAGGAGTGGCTCGGAGTGCATCGCGAATGGCATAGGATGGGGGGGCGGAGCACGTGCACCATGCTCTATGGCCATGTCGAGATGGCCGAGCACCGGGCCGATCACCTTTGCCGGCTGCGGGCGCTGCAGGACGAGACGGGGGGATTCACGGGCTTTATTCCGCTGCCGTTCCAGCCCGAGGACAACGAGCTGGCGCACGTGCGGCGGTGCTCAGGTTTCGAGGATCTTCGCGCCATCGCGGTGAGCCGCATCATGTTGGACAACGTGCGGCACGTGACCGCCTATTGGGTCGGCCTGGGGCTTCCGATGGCGCAGGTCGCGCTGGGTTTTGGCGCCGATGACCTTCACGGGACCATCATGGAGGAGCACATCTTCCACATGGCCGGCGCGGACAGCCCGCAGGCGGTGACCGTGTCCCTACTGGAGCGGGTGATTCGCGAGGCGGGGAAAGTGCCCTTCGAGCGCGACAGCCATTATGGCGTATTGTCCGAGGGGCGGGCAACCGCCGTGGCCTGAGGCTATGGGCATCGCGCGGTTTGGATCGGTGAGTTTCCTGAATGCCCGGCCTCTGGTCGAGGGCCTGGGTGAAACCGTGCTGGACACCCCCGCCGGCCTGGTGGATCGCATGCGCTCGGGCGAACTGGATGCGGCGGTGCTGCCGGTCGTGGAACTTTTCGCGCGCCCCGGTTATTCGGCGGTGCGGGGGGCGGGCATCTTTGCCCGGCGAGACGTGTGGTCGGTCCTCCTGATCCACGAGTGCCCGCTGCGGGAGATCCGGAGGGTGGCCCTGGATCCGGCCTCGCGCACGTCGGCGATGCTGGTGCGACTGATATTGGAGCATCACGAGAGATTGCACCCGGAATACGTTCCCGAGAATGAACCGGCAGATGGGCGCCTGCTGATCGGCGACCGCGCACTGGAGTGGCAGCGCCAGCACCAAGGAAGAGGCAGCCTGGATCTGGGATTGGATTGGCACAGGCGCTACGGGATGCCATTCGTGTTTGCCGTGTGGGCAATACGGGATGGCGCGCCGGACAGGGCAGGGATCGCGGAGGCGCTTCGGGCCGCGCGCCGGGCGGGCGAGGCCCGGCGCGCCGAGTACGCTCGGGATGATTTTGAGCTGGAGTATCTGACGCGGGTGCTCGCATACGATGTGGCCGATGCCGAGATTGTGAGCGTGAGTCACTTCCAGTCTGTGCTCTTTAATGCCGGATTGATCGACGAGATGCTGGAGTTGAAGTGGATATGATTGGCGTCGCGCGGGATGAGGAATTGAGGCAGAAGGTGCTTGCGGGTGGCAGGGTGAGCCGCGAGGAGGCCAACCGCCTCTATCGCTTTCCGCTCAGCGAACTGGGCGCACTGGCCGACGCGCGGAGGCGCGCGGCAAAGGCAGCCGCGTATGGCGGACGGGGCAACGAGGTGGTCACGTACATCGTCGACCGAAACATCAACTACACCAATGTTTGTAATGTTTATTGCAAATTTTGCGCGTTCTACCGGACCGAGAAAGACGCGGACCACTATACGCTTTCGTACGATGAGATCGGCGAGAAGATCCGGGAACTGCGGGAGGCGGGAGGCACGCAGATCTTGCTCCAGGGGGGGCATCATCCGAATCTAAAGATCGACTACTACCTTGGACTTTTGCGTTACGTGCGGGAGAGGTTTCCCGAGGTGAACGTGCACGGGTTCTCGCCGCCAGAGTTCCAGCATTTTGCGGGGGTATTTCGAATGCCGCTGGAGCGGGTGATTCGGACATTTCGCGATGCGGGGCTGGGTTCGATACCCGGGGGCGGGGCGGAGATACTCGTGGACCGAGTCCGGGGTCGGATAGCGCCGCTGAAGTGTTCGGCGGATGGCTGGCTGCGGGTGATGGAGGTGGCGCATGGGCTGGGACTGCGCTCGAGTGCCACGATGATGTTTGGCCACGTGGAGAGCCTGGACGACCGTCTCGAGCACCTGCAGCGGTTGAGGGACCTCCAGGATCGGACCGGTGGGTTCACGGCGTTCATCTGTTGGACCTTTCAGCCGGAGAACACGCGGCTGAAGGCGTCCGTGGTTGGCCCCCACGAGTATCTGCGGATGCAGGCGCTGGGCCGGATTTTCCTGGATAATTTTGAGAACATCCAGGCGTCCTGGGTGACGCAGGGGCCGCGGATCGGGCAGGTGGCGCTCCAGTTTGGAGCGAATGATTTTGGGTCGCTGATGATGGAGGAGAATGTCGTCTCCAGCGCGGGGACGACCCATCGCATGACGATCGAGCAGATGCGGTCATTGATTTCGGAATTGGGGTACGAGCCGCGACAGCGGGATAACTGGTATCGGCTGATCGGGGCCTGAGGCGCAGCCCATCACAAGATGCCGCTGGTGTGGCCGTGGTTGGGCCACGGTGGCGCAAGCGGGAGGGGACCCCGCGGGATCACTTGGGCCGGAGGACAAACGTCGGACAACGGACTCCAAGCTCATAGTCTGGCACGTGGCATTCTGGCTCGATGAAGTGCAAGCTGAGGACATCGCGGAGTTCGTCGATGGTGGGGAAGGTGTAGCAGGCATTCGAGTCCCGATAGGCGTCGATGGTTGCGATCTCGTCGATTGACCAGCGGAGTGAGCGCGCCAGGGCGTCCGCATCGGGCACGCACCGGTGCCAAGTCGTCCAGATATCGGAGAGGCGGACGCCGCGAGCCGCCGATTCTTGGAGGGCCATGGCGAGGCGGAGTTTGAAGG
The DNA here is from genome assembly GCA_029560585.1 of Verrucomicrobiota bacterium. Classification (GTDB taxonomy): domain Bacteria; phylum Verrucomicrobiota; class Verrucomicrobiia; order JADLBR01; family JADLBR01; genus JADLBR01. The sequence goes on from JAKQKQ010000259.1 coordinate 31,795, forward strand.
CGTGGAAGTTGTTGATCTGGCCAGAGCGCAGTGCGTCGAAGACGGAGGAAGGGCGTTCGGTGTTTTTGGGCCGGATGAACGCGCGCGCCACATACACCCCGTCCGTTTTAAGAACGCGGCGGATCTCGCGCCCGACCCTGGTGTAGCCCGAGGGATAAGCGAGCGGCGTATAGAATCCGTCGCCGATCACGGCGTCCATTTCGGCGCTGCCGACGGGAAGGTGCTCCCATCGCCCGCACACCGCCCTGGCGGTGTCGGGAAGGGCGGCGTTCGGCCAGACATGGCGAATCATCGCCGGAGAATGATCGATGGCCACCAGCGTGGTGCCTTGGGGCCAACGCATGAGCGCCAGCTCAGGCGTGACACCAAGCATCAGCGCCCGGAAACCGTCGCCGGGAATCTCGCCGCGCCGCCGCGCGATCGCCCGCTCGGTGAACGCGACGTCCTCCGGGGATGGGCGCAGGGGGCGGCCAACGCGATCCCACTGCGTGGCGTGACGCTGCCAGTGGTCGTCCCGGGTTGTGGGACCCTGTTCTTGGGGAGACATCGGCGCGGACATGGCGACTAGTTGGGTGTTGCCTCGATGATGGCGAAGTTCATGCGGGTGTGGACAATGCGGCGCAGACTGAGCCGGTGGGCCGCCAGCAGGGCGCGGAGTTCGGCCTCCGTTCTCTCCCGCGAGCCGTGGGCGACAAGCATGTTGAGGTCCATCCGCGAGAGGCTCTGATGGAAGGCGGTGGGCTCCATTCGCTCGGGCATGATATGTTCGACCAAGAGCAGCCGCGCGCCAGGGGACATGGCGCGCCGACAATTCTCGAGAATGTCTCCGGCGCGGTCATCGTCCCAGTCGTGGATGATGCTTTTCAACAGATAGGCATCGGCGCCCGTGGGGATGGAATCAAAAAAGTCTCCGGCGATGATATCGCAGCGGTCGCGGACACCGGCGGTTTCCAGATGTTGTCGGGCACCCCGGAGCGCGTGGGGGAGATCTATGAGGATGCCGCGCATGGCCGGGTGGGCCTTCAGGATGGTCGCCAGAAGCTCCCCGTATCCGCCGCCGATATCGGCGATGCATCGGATGGGCGAGAAATCGTACGAGTCGGTGGCCGTTCCGGCGATCAGGCGCGTGAGTTCGACCATGGCCGCGTTAAATGTGTCGGCCATGGCGGCGTCATTCTCGAGGGGACGGAAGCCGGGGGTTCCCGTGACGAGGCTTCTGGCGGGCTCGCCGGTGGTGATGCTGTGGAGGAGGTGACCCCAGACGGGCCAGAGGTATGTTCCCCACCAGATGGCCCAGGCGCGCAGGGAATTCTGCGTGCTGGTACGAAGGAGGGCGCCCATCGGTGTCAGCTCATAGCGCTCGTCCTCGCGCTGTCGGCAGACGTCGAGGCTGACGAGGGCGCGGAGGAGACGGTTGAGCGAAGGCGCATGGCAACCGATCTTCGTGGCGAGGGCGTCTGCCCGTTGGGGGCCTTTGGTGAGGTGATCGGCGATGCCGAGGCGGGCCGCGACACACACGGCCTGGGACATCCAGCTGCTGTTGATGATGCCCATGAGCCTCGCGGCCAGGTCGGGCTTCTCGGTGTCCATAGGGTTACCGGGAGTGGTCATGGGTGTGGCGGGGGTTCTGGCGGATGGGGGATGGGATCGGCATTGAAAGGGACGCAGAGCAGTTCGGGCCAAGCGAATCGGATGAGGTCATCTGTCATCGCATTGCGGCGCTGATACGCCGGGGGCAGCCGGAGCATGATATCGAAAAGCTCGTGCCCGCAGAGGGGGAGCAATTTCATGGCGAATGGCGCGCCGCCATAGAGATGTGCGGAGGCCCATGCGCCGAGGCGGTGCTCGATGTAGCCGAGGGTTAGATGCAGGATAGAGTTGCCGGGAGGCACATCTGCGAGCCAGTCGGCCAGGGGGCCAAGGAATTCCTTGCGACGTCCGAGGGCCAGACGTCCGAGCAGAACCTGCGGTTCGAGGGGGCCCTCGGGCGGGGGCTTCTTTGTCCAGTAGACGGCGCGCCCGACCTCTCCCCCGTGACCGGATAACCAGGTGGCCGACATATCCAGATTCCGGCGGCAAGCGAGATCGAAATTTCGCGCCTTGGCCGGGTTGAGCACGAAGCCGGTTCTGCGATGATAGGCCAGCGTGGCCTCCGGGGGCACCGGGCCGCGTGTTTCGAGGATGGTGTGGCGAAAACCGAGGCGCGCGGCCAGGAGCGCCGGGATTTCCCTGTCGATGCGTTTGGCGTCGATGAGGGTGTCCCCGTGGAAGCTTACGCACTCGATGCGGTCCATGAAGTCGCGGGCGCAGGCAAGGAGGATGCGGCTATCGCGCCCCGCCGTAAGGGTCAGGTAGGTCCGGCCGTGTGATTTGACGGCCGCCTCGATCTGTCGCCTGATGGCGCGGTGGATGCGCCGGATGCAATCCGCCATATCAGTCTCGGGAAACGGATCGATGGGTCTGTCGGGGAAATGTCGGGAGACGATCCAGTGGTCGAGGTCGAGGTGATGGTTGGGGAGGAGGCGCATGATCTCGGGGTCGCAGGTGAGACCGGCGGGAAAAAACTGGTCGGCCTGGTCGGCGGGGAACGCGGTGGGATCGCGCGCGAACACAGGGTTGGGATGCTCGTCAAACACAAGAAGTCCTGGGGTGGATGCGACGCGGTGGCGCCGCCGACAGAAGACCGCCGCGAGCGTGCCGGCGGCATCCAGGTAAATACGGCCCGAGCCTGGTCGCAGAATGGCGACCACATAACGGCCGTCGACATGGTACAGGCGAGAGCGTATGTCGCTGTCGGCTTGGGCGGGATCGGCTGAGAGGGGCCACTTGAGATCGCCTCGGAGCAGGGATGCGCTCTCGTCGATCATGTGCCCTAGCGCGAAGCCGATGTGGGCACCGTCACCAGAGATGATCCGGTTCACCGGCAGGCCCGGATGGGCGGACACGCGCCACTGGCCGCATTCCCACGATGGCCAGCCCGGAACTGGCGCATCGGCAGAGGGGCTCAACAGGAACTGGCCATGAAAATCGTCAAACAGCATCTTCGTTGCGACCCGGCGATCAGACGGCCACCCTAGCAACCCACGGGGCTTTGGAAAGTCCGCCGGGTTGCCCGAAACCGCTCCTGGATAAAGCGGTTGCTCATTTGGAGAGGGACTCGACGGCGGCTAGGACGGCGGCGGACTGTTCTTCGGGCTTGGGCTTGAGGTCGCGCCAGACGACCTTGCCGTCCTTGGCGAGGAACGAGACGCGCTTGGAGAACCCCATGGGGAGCTTCTCGACGCCGAATGCATCGATGACCTTGCCATCCTTGTCGGCGATCAGGGTGAAGGGAAACGAGAACTTCTCCTTGAACTTCTTTTGCGCCTCGACGGTGTCGGCGGAAATGCCGACGATCCTGACACCTTTGGCTGCGAGGCCGGCGTGATTATCGCGGAGGTTGCAGCCCTGTTTGGTGCAGCCCGGGGTGTCGGCCTTCGGGTAGAAGTAGAAAAGTGTCCATCCTTTCGCCGCTGTGGCGGCCAGGTCAACCGTGTTGCCCGAGTCGTCCGAGGCGGTGATCCTGGGCACCGGGTCCCCTTCCTTGAGGGTTTCGGCACGGGCACCGGTGGTAGTGAGAGCCGCCATGCTGGCGGAGAGGAGCATGCTGATGTTTTTTAAGTATTTCATGGCTGGCGGTAGGATAGCAGCAAATCCAACATTTTCCTGTCCAGTTTGTGGCCGCGGAAATCCTCGTAGGCGACGTCGGCGCGGTCGCTGTCGAGGACGCCAAAAGGGCCCCGGAAGTTCCACATGGCCCAGCCGAAGCCGGCGCGTTTCCAATTCTTGAGACAATCCTCCAGCCAGGCCATGGCGATGGGGTGGGGTGTCTTGTTGTAACAACCGAACTCACCGACGATGACGCCAACGCCGGAATCGCGCAATCCCACGAAGGGCTCGACGTACTTGTCCCAGAGGGTCGAGGCATCGATCATGGGCACGCCGGAAAAAGCCGATGCCGCATTCGCTGGATCGAACCGGACGGGGGGCATGGGTTTTGCGGACCAGTCGTTCTGGAGAGGCAGAGTGGCGGATCGGGTGTTCTGACCGTCGGAGATTTCGATGGTGATGAGCGACAGGGATATCCATGTGCCATTGGTGTTGGCGACCGTGATGTCCCGCGTGCCGCCGGGCAGCTTGGCCTCGTAGTCGCGGTCGTAGGCGCACTGGTAGGTCTTCCATTGCTCGTGGTGCTTGGACGACTTCCACTCGCCCTTGCCGGCAGGTCCGGTGGTGAAGGCGCGGTCGAAGATGGGATTGCCGTTGGCGGCGACGACGAGGTGTGCGCGGCCGAAGACCTCGGCGACACGGAGGCGCAGCGTGGCGGCGGTGGGCTTCAAGAACTCGACCGCGATGGCGTGCTGCTTCCCTTCGGCACTCGAGCCGTGGAGAAACCCGCTGATCTGCGGCGTCGGCCATGATGGGGGCGGCATCGTCCCCCCGTTGACCCAGCTGGCCTTGTAGTGGGTGATGCCCCCCGGCTGGTATCCCCGAGTTGCCTGGGCGACTTTGAGTGGCACCAGTTCGGGGCATGGCACGTTGCCCCATTCGCGGGCATCGCAGATGACCAGGCGGTCGGGATCCTCTTGCCGAATTGCGTCGGTGACGATCTTGACCACTTGGGCGTGCTGATCGGGCGGCACGTGGGCTGGCTCGTTGAAGAGGTTAAAGCTGAGCTGGTCATTTGGCACCCCCCTGTAACGTCTTGCAAATGCCGCCCAGTGCATGGCGCAGACGCGCTGTGCGTCGGGATCGGTCCAGAGGTCTTTGGGTTCCGGTGGCCTCGCGACCGTGTAGCCCGGCGCGCGATGAAAGTTCATGCAGACGTGGATGCCGTGGCGTTTCCCGAATTCCAGCGCCTCGTCAATCTCGGCGAGGGCCGCCTCGTCGATCTTCTCCCAGTCCTTGTCCTTGATCCAAATACGGTAATCCATCGGCAGGCGGACAAAATTGAAGCCCAGTTCCGAGATGAGCCGGAAGTCTTCCTCAACAAATCGCTCGTTCTTGCCGACATTGAACTTCTCCAGCAGGTTGAAGCCGTGCCAGCGTGGGAGTCTATTCCACGAGGCGGGCGGTAGCTGGGGTGACTCGACAGCCGGGGCGGGGCTCAGGGTGGTGGCAGCGGCCAGCATCAAGAATGCGTAGGTCTTGTTCATAGGATTGCGGATCATGTTGGGGGATGTTTATGGCAACGGGCATTAGCTCGAGGACCGTCAGTTCTCTGTGGGAGGGCTGGCTGATCGAGAGTCCCGCCCAATGGCTGGTGAACGGCCGAGGGGCCTGACACCCACTCGGGCGAACGGTGGGAGGCACCAATTCGGATCGCTTTTTCGTTTCACCTTTGTTATAATGGGAAAGGAAGAGGCATGAAACAATCCAATTGGATGGGAGGATATCGCAGGGGGGTCTCTTGCTAGAGGGGGCAGCATGGCGGACGTGACGGCAGCCAACGTGGGGATGGTAATGGAGAGGGCGGCCAGTGCCGCGGCGATCTTCAGCCAGCTCGATCAGGCACAGGTCGATCGTATTGTGAGGGCTGTCTACGAGGCCGGTTTCAGGGAAAGGATCCGGCTGGCCAAGATGGCGCGCGAGGAAACCGGGCTTGGCCGATGGCAGGACAAGGTGATGAAGAATGTCCTGGCCACCCAGTTCGTGTACGAGGGCATCCGGGATCTGCGCACCGTCGGCATCATTCGCGAGGACGAGCGGTTGGGCCTCGTGGAGATCGCCCAGCCGATTGGCCCTATCCTGGCCATCGTGCCGGTCACCAACCCCACGTCCACCGTGTTGTTCAAAGTGCTGATCGCGATGAAGACGCGCAATCCCATCATCGTCAAACCACATCGTCGCGCCGAAAGATGCTCCCATGAAACGGCGCGCGTATGCTACGAAGCCGCACTGAAGGCGGACGCCCCTGAAGACTGCGTCCAGTGGCTGGGCGGCATGTCCCGGGAGGATACGCAGTCCCTGATGAGTCATGAGAAAATGGCGCTGATCCTGGCGACGGGCGGCGGCAGCCTAGTGAAGGCGGCCTACAGTTCGGGGACACCGGCCATCGGGGTGGGTGCGGGGAATGTGCCGGTCTACATTGAGGGTAGCGCCGACGTCCCATTTGCCGTTGATCAGATACTCCTTTCAAAGACTTTCGACAACGGGACGGTCTGCGCCAGCGAACAGGCGGTGGTCGTGGAGAAGGCGATCGCCGAGCGGGTCATCTCTGAGTTCAAGGCAAAGAGGGCACACTTTCTATCGAAGGCGGAGATCGGAAAACTGGAGGCCGTGGCCTTCGATACTCGGACCAGGGTGATGAGAATGGAAGTGATCGGCCAGGAGGTCGCGGCGATCGCCGCCATGGCGGGCATCACCGTGCCAGAGGAGACCGTCTTGCTGATTGCGCCGCTGGAGGGCGTGGGCGAGGCGTATCCCTTGTCCCACGAGATCCTGGCCCCGATCCTCGCGTTTTACGTGGCCGATGATTTCGATCACGCACTCAGACTCAGCCTGGACCTGAACTACAATGGTGGCATCGGACACACGGCCAGCATTTTCTCCAACAATGAGGCCCGGATACGGGAATTCTCCATGCTCATGAACGCGGGGCGGGTGTGCGTCAATCTGCCCTCGTCCCAGGGAGCGGTTGGCGGACTCTTCAACACTCTCCCAACATCGTTCACCCTTGGCTGTGGGACGGGTGGAAAGAACATCACCACCGACAACATAACGGCAGCCCACCTCATAAACATCCAGCGCATAACGCGGCGGCGGGTCAATGAGCGTTTCGAGCGCTTCGACAAGAGGCTCTATTTCGACGATGGCCTAGACGCAACGGCCATCGAAACCGTGTACAACCTAAACTATTGATTGTCTGGAGGTGATGCGTGACGACAGCCGAGCGAGATAACAATCGTATCGTGATCACCTTTCCGCAGCGCGTTGATACCGCCTATTGTCAGGAAAACGAGAAAGCCATTCTCGGATCGGCGGGCCAAGGATGCCGCGGTGTTGACTTTGACCTTCGTGGCGTGGAATACGTCTGCTCCGCCTTCCTCAGGATCTGCATGCAGGTGCTGAAGCTCGTGGGCAAAGACCGTTTCCGGATTACGGGGTGTTCTCCAGGGCTGAGGAAGGTTTTCAAGATAGCCTGCTACGACGGGCTGATGATCATCGAGTAGGAGACCGGCGAGTCAGGTGGAACCGGGACATTCTATTCTTGTCGCGGTGTTGGCGTTTCTGGTTGGGGCGGTCGCGCATGGCGCGCGCGGTCCGGCGCCCGGACTGACCGCGAAGGGAAGTCGGGGGCCGATCCCACTGTACGTATTCAATGCGAAGGCGGATGCCGTGCCGAAGGAGATCATCATTTTCGGAAGCGGGGACGGGGGTTGGAGTTCGGTGGAGACGCGCATATGCGGGGCGATGTCGGATTGGGGCTATCTTGTTCTTGGCGTGGACTGCCAGAAGTATGCGGCGAGCGACTATGACGAGACGGTCTTGGCCGCCGACGTGGCGGCCGTCGTGGGGGCGGCGTGGCCGGCCTCATCGGGCTGTTTTCGCTTGGGCGGGGCCTGGCGCGGCGGAAGCGGATGGCGTGGGCATTGGTTGTATCTCTGCTCGTAACCCTGCCGCTGTTGCACATCGGGCACGCATTGGATTGGCACCATCTCCCAGCGGCTTTTCTGGCAATAGGGGTGCTGATTTGGAGACGAAGGGACTTCGTGGCGCAGTCGGATGCGTCCTCGGTGCGGGTGGCACTGCGGTGGGGAGGCATCTTCCTGGCGGCCGTGGTTGCCTACGGGGTTCTGGAGGTGAAACGGTGCGAGGGCGCGCTCCCGGATCAGGCGGTCCGCTACTTCTTCGAGAACTTCAACCGCATCTATGGGTACAAGAGCCTGTTTGAGTTTAAGAAAAAATATTGTCCGCAATGGCGCGGGCGGTTTCTTGGGTATGTCAGCGCGGCGGCGTTGCCGCTGGTGATCTATGGTGCGGTGCGAGTGCATCTGCCGGAGGGGATCCGGAAGTTCTTGCGATCGTGAGGCGCCGAAGGCTGGCGTCATCGATGTGCAGCTCGTCCTCCGGCGCCTGTCCATTTGCGCAGATGCATAGGACGAGCCGCCCTGCGGCCGGGGGAACCGTTGCGAAGGCGGCGAGGCGTGTCCACCCGGCAACGTCGGTGCCGGGCAGCGCCGAGGATGGCTTGGCGGCCCCAGTCAGCCACTTGCCCGAGGCATCCTGCCACTGGAGCAGCAGTTGTGCTTCTCCCTGGGGGGCATGCCAGGGTCGCGGGATTCGTACGAGCACTGAAGCGACGTACTGCTCGCCGGGCTTGACCGGGATGGACTGAAGGACGCTAGAGGCGATCGCGCCGCGCAGCGTGACGCCGAGCGCACCGCCGTGCGCGGCTTCGGCCGACCATTGCAGTTCTCCCGGCGTGTTTGGTCGGAACCACGAGTTCCAGCCGACAGGCCGGGCGGTCTTCTTCGGGGCGCCGTCTGTGCCAGAAGCTTCGAAGCCCGGGTTGGCGAGCACCTCGGGCGCTTTGTCGGGATGCTCCTGCAGGGTGAGGGCGGCGCGGGCGGCCGCAGAAGATTCCGGATCCTGGTCGTTTGCCGCCAATTCGCGGAGGGCCGCGTCTGCGCCGGGTTTGTCGGCCAACCGCAGGAGGGCGCCGACGAGTGACCTGCCCGGGAGGTTGCGGGCGCGTGACTCGAACGCGATGGGCGCCCTGTGCAGGGGGTTGGGCTTGATGACTGCGCGCTGGATGTCCGCGAGGTCCGCCTGTGCCTTCAGGCAGCGCCGCACATCGGAGACGGATTCGAGCGATTTCTCGCCATGGTAGAGCGCCGACCAAAGTTCGGTCTGGCGGAAACCGTCGCTGTAGAGCCGCACCCGGCGTCGAACCACTTCGTCGAGCTGGGCGGCAGACTCTGTGGCCGCGTCGAGGAGAGATCGTGCCTTGGCGCAGACGCCCGGCGGCCAGAGATCGAGCTGTTTGGCATCGAAGAATCCTGCCCACATGACCGTCGAGCCCGGGGGACGAGCCATCCAGCATCCTTCGACAAAGAGGAAGTAGTCGCGCATCGGCGCCGCAGCTGCGCCAAAGAGGCCCCGACAGAAATCATCCACAAGCGCTTCGGCGCTCTGATTGACGTTCCAGAGCATTTGAGAGGCGACCCATGCCTTGGGACCGTCGAGCGACCAGGTGGAGTAGATTTCCGCATAGAACGCATTGGCGCCGGCCGCGCTGGCGTACTTTAGGCTTTCCTCAGTCAGCCGCGTAAACAGCCGCGGCGACACAAAGCCGGCGCCGTAGTAATAGTCATAGATCCCCACGATGGGGACTTTCTTGGTCCAGGCGGCGATGAGTCGCTGGTCGCCCTCGCGGATGGCGGGGTCGGTCCAGTTTGCGCGGCCGGCCGTCAGGTAGGGGATGACGCATGGTTGGACATCGAATTCGGGCGGCGGCTCCGTCACATGGTAGGCGAGGCAGCCGAGGAATTTGCCGGGATGCGTTTTCTGTACGTCGGCTGCGACTCGGTTCACGAATGTGAAAAAACGATTAGAGTAATTTGGCAGATCGCGGGGCGTTTTGCGCAGTGTCGGATCGGTCGGATCGAGCGACCGACAGGCCGCGCATTCGCAAAAGCCGTGGGCGGCGGTGTCGTTCATGCCGAGTGAGAAACTGGCGGCATCGGGGTTGGCATCGAAGTGCTTGCGGGCCGCCGCGGCGGCATAGTGGGCGACGTCGGGATTCGCGAAGCACGGCTGCCAGTTGTGGGCGTGATCGTCCGCGGGACGGAATCGATTTCCGTCGATTTCGGGAAACCAATCCGGGTGTTTGTCGTAAAGCGTCGAGGGCACGAAGATCTTCAGCAGATTGTGGTGGAAATTGTAGCGGCCGCGGCAGAGATTGTGGCGTTCCCATGCGCCCCCGTCGAAAGGCGCCGCCGAACTCCAGAGGCGCGAGCGGAACGATGGCTCCTCGCGGTCGGAAAGATCGCCGACGGCGAAGCTCTGTTGGCGTGGCACGACCTCCCCGAGTTCTGTTGGGAAGTACCACCGCGCGCCCGCGTATTTGTGGAGGAAACGATAGACGGCGAACTCCGTGCCGTGCGGCGTTCGCCCAGCCAGAATCAGGTGGCCAGGGCTTGGGGTCCGGATGACAAAGCCATCCTCGTCGAGTTGGTCGAGGCCGAGGGCGACCCCCTCAACGAAGGAGTCGCGCCCCACGTGGATAACGGGCGATCCGGCCGGGCCATCCGTGGGCAGGGCAGCGTCCGTCATCTTTTCGATGACCCGACGAAATTCTGTCACGGATCGGCGCACCTCGACTGGGGCGTCGGGCGGTGGTGCAGGAAGCACCGCGCGGGGCTGTCCGTTCTCCACGATTGGGAAGGCGGCGGCGGCCAACAGGATGCCGAGCATGACCGCCTCTTATCGAATTCCCGTGATCGTCACAAATCTTTTCGAGGAGACGCCGGTTTCGCGAATGTCTATTGGCCCGCGCAAGCGTTGCGGAGAATGAATCCCACAATGGGCGAGGGATCTTCCAGACCGTGCGGGTGATGGCCAACGCCGGGCTTGCGGATGAGCGTGATGGAGCCCCCAAGTTCCCTGTAGCGTTTCTCGACGATGCCCGTGTTCTCTTCCCACGGGACGACATCGTCGGCGTCGCCGAAAACGTGCAGCAGAGGGACGCCGGCTTTTGCGAGGGGTGCCAAGTTGTCGATGGGGTTGACTTTTGCGGCGAGCGCTTCGGCCTCGTTTTTGAAACCCCATAGGCTCATCACCAGCGCCCAGTTCTTGGGATCGCCCTTGCCCATACCCTTGCCGCCGGGCCACGACTTGAAGTCGCAGACGGGCGCATCGGCATATATGCAGGACACTTTTTCAGGATTTGCGATGGCCCAGTTATAACAGTACAAGCCGCCGCGGCTGAGGCCGACGAGCGCGGGTTTGCCGTCGGATACGAAGTCATATTAGTCGTAGCCGTTCCACGTGGATCTGGTGCCGGAGAAAGGGGATGGAACGACGGCCATTCGCACGATCGCGGCCGCGGCACCGATCTGTGGGTCGAGTTCATGTGCCTGCCGCAGGGCCTCCGCAAGGGGCAGGCCGGGGGCGACGCCGGGCCGCTTGTGCCCCGCCTCGGCCAGGTAGGATGCGCCCAGCAGGCGCTGTCGTTTTGAGACGAGTTCGTAGAGGTCGTGGAGCGTCCCGATCTGCGCGATGAAACTTTCCACGGTTTGGTTGGATGGAACTCCCCAGTACCTCAGGATCTGTTGCGCCATCAACCAGTGTCCTTCCGCGCCCGGGTGCACGCCGTCCTTGGCGAGGAAAGCGGCCGGGTCACGCCCCCGCATCTCGGAGAGAAGCGCGTCCATGGGCCCGTGTATGTCGATGACCTGCCAACCATTCGTGCGCTGGGACAGCAGCCATAGGCCATAGGTGGCGAGCACGCTGTTGTAGTATGGCGCCTCTCCTTTTCTCTGCTGAGTGTCGTAGGTCGGGGGAGTCAGATGGATGATGTCGGCGGCGGCGGTCTTGGCCTTGTCGTGCAACCATTGGATGCCGTCCTTGAACTTCTGGAAGCGGCCATCATCGAGTGGTTGATAGATGCCGCAGTTCATTCCGTAGCACGCGAGGATCAGGTCCGGCTTTGTCTTTGCCAGCACGCGGTCGAGGCGCTCGTGGAGGTCGGGGCGGGGGAATTTGCCCCCGGCGTGACCATCCTCAGAGAGGCCGGACACCGTCTCGCTGCTCAGGCCGAGGTTGAGGAACTGGAAACGCCTGTCGGTTTCGGCCAAGAGCATTGTTTCGAGGAACGCGATATACTGGCCTGAATGCGTAATACTATCTCCGAGGAAGAGTACGGTTTTTGCGTCCGGGAGATCCCCAGCCTTGAGGAGGGCGGTTGAGAGAAGAATGTGCGCGATCAGGAGTGCGTTGATTCTCTTCATGGCCAAGCGGACTTATGCCGGGGGGTGCATTGCCCTGCAAGCATCGAGCATCGGGGTGCGGAGAGCCCATAGCGGGGCACCACCTGCGATGAACTTACTTCAATTCGCCACTGTAGACTTGGATGGATTCGATCAGGCCGGAGAAGTTGGGCAGGGGCTCGGGCACGACCGGAGATCGTCCATCGGCGCCGATCTGCATGCCATCATTGGGGTCGGTGGCGATGAGCGCGGGGAGTTTGCCGCTAGCGACGACCTGGCCATCGACGGCGAGGGTGACAGTGTGGTCGGCGCGGATGCAGCCGACGAGATCGACCCATCTGCCCGTCACCGTCAATTCACCCGTGATGATGGTGCGTTTGTTATTCGTGGTGACAGCGAATGAAGGCTTGCCGCCTTTGAGATACAGGCAGTAGCCGTCGGTCTTGCCGCCGCGTGCCAAGACGACGCCATCGGCAGCGTCGGCCTGGATCGACGCCCTCACGCTCCACGCCCGGTTGTTGGGGTCGAGCGCCGGAGCCTTGGGCACATCGATTGAACCCTTGCCGTCAAAGTGGCGCGCCTTGCGACCCTCGCGGCCCTCGGCGAGGTGGACGCCGATTGCCTTGCCGTCATTCTTCAAGCCGGAGGCGTCGGTCACCCTGTCCGCCTCGTCATGGGCGAAGTCATAATCCAGCACGAAGCGATCGGCGGGCGCGAGGGTTGGCGCCTTCGAGGCCTTGCGGGACTTCTTTGCGGCGGCCGGGGCCGTGTCGGGTTTGTCCGCGAAATCGGGCACGTGGAAGTCGATGGCCTTGGCCTGCCGATCGTATTCGGCCTCGAGTTGGCGGCGGAGATCTGCGGCGGCGGGTTCGCCATAGAGGTTCCTTAACTCATATGGGTCGCTGGCGACATCGAACATCTCGGTCCATTCGGGGTGGTTGGGATACTTGATGAGTTTGGCGGTTTCGGTGCGGACGGCGATGGTCATCGGTGTGCCGAACCTGCTCTCCAAGAAATAGCAGTAGAACCAGGCCTTGCGCCAATCGGCGTGGGGCTTGCTCTCGAGCAGGGGTCTCCAGCTCCGACCGTGCATCTGTTGGGGGACGGCGGTGCCGCCGAAATCCACCAGTGTCGGCGCAAGGTCGATGTTCAGGACCATCTGGTCGATGAGCCGATTGCCGCCGCCGATTTTGGGGTAGCGGAGCAGCAGTGGGATGCGCAGGGACTCTTCGTAGGCCGAGCGCTTGTCGCCGAGCTTGTGTTCGCCCAGGTAATAGCCGTTATCAGAGGCGAAGATCACTAGGGTGTTGTCGGCGAGCTTGAGTTCGTCGAGCAGGCCGAGAAGACGCCCGAGGTTATCGTCGGCCGCCGTGATGCATCGGAAGTACCCGAGGTTGGTTTTCACGTCGCCCGCGGCGAGCGCCGTGTCAGTGGGGCTGAGTCTGACGGGACCGCCATCGCGATCCCTGTAGATCGCCGGGACGGTGAGGTTGGGCACGGGGCGGGCGAGCTGGCCCTCGTAATCGTTGGCGCGCCGGGGAGGCGGCTCAAATGGCCCGTGAGTGGCCTTGAAGCCGACGGTCACGGAAAATGGCCGATCCTTGTTTTTCCGGATGAATTCGATGGCGTAATCGGTGGTGACATCGTCCACCCATCCGGTGCTGGGGGTTTCCTTGCCATTCACGTGGATGGGACAGTTGAGATACTTGCCCTGGCCGAGGAAACTGGCGGAGAAGTCGAAGCCCGGGCGCTCGAGCTGTTTGCCCATGTGCCATTTGCCCACGTATGCGGTGGTGTAGCCGGCCTTGCGGAGTTCGGTGGCATACGTGACCGAGTCGATTGGAAAGTCGGTGTGATTGTTGACGACGCCGTTGGCGTGGCCGTAGCGGCCGGACAGGAACGTGGCGCGGCTTGGCGCACACAGGGAGTTAACGACAAACGCGTTGCGGAAGCGAAAACCTTCGGCGGCCAGCCGGTCCATGTTCGGTGTCTTGAGCCATGGGAAGCGGGCCTTGTCACCCTGTTCGCGCTGGACAACGCTCATCGCATCGTAGCGCTGATCGTCAGTGAAGACGAACAGGAAGTTGGGGCGGTCGGCGGCACGGCTAACGGTCGCCAGGGCGAACAGGATGACAAATGCGCGGCGCATGCGCCATCGAAGCCGCATGGCAATTTGGAGTCGAGAGCAAATGGCTCATCCGGATGGACGCCGGGATCAGGATGAGTGAGATCTTATCGACTGCCGCGTGGGTTTCTCAACGGGCTAGCGTCTTGGCGGACATTTCCGTAGAGTCCCATCTACTTGGAGGAGGAGGCGACCTTGGGCTTACGAACTTCGGCGATGACACAGGTGCTTCTTGCGGTCATTCTTGCCGCCTGCTCGGCCGGGGAAAGGGTCCCGGGGCGGACGACCTCGAAGCATAGGCGTGATCCGAGGGCAACGCTGTCGGTGCCGGACGCCCTGCAGATCATCAACCGCATCCATCCCGGCAGGTCGATGGTGCCAGTCTCCTGGCCGGGGGGAAAGGGCGTGGCGGTTGCGCTGACTTTTGATCTCGACGCAGAACTGGTCTGGATGAGATCGCCGGAGAAGGCCACGCCATCCAATCTGTCGCAAGGCCAGTTTGGGCCGCGGGCCGGGGTCGGACGAATCTTGCGATTACTCGACGCAAGGAAGATCCCCGCGACATTTTTCCTGCCGGCGCTGACGCTGGAACTTCATCCTGATACGGTTGTGGCAATCCGGCAGAGCGGGCTTCACGAGATCGGCTATCATGGGCATGCCCACGAGGATGTCCGGACCCTTTCGGCTGGGGATGAACGCGGAGCGATGGCGCGGGGGCTGGCGATGTTCGCAAAGGTGGGGTTGAGGCCCCGGGTCCACCGGTCTGCGGCCTGGAACTTCAGCGAGAACACCCTGGGCCTGCTGCGCGAATTCGGGTTTCTTTTCGACAGCAGTCTGATGGCGGATGATCGGCCCTATGAGATCATGAGCGGCGCCTCGCCCGCGGGGATCGTCGAGCTTCCTGTGGATTGGTCGCTGGATGACTGGCCGTACTTTCAGGCCGACGGGGCCGGGGCGTCCATGGGGCCGCGCAACCCCGACGACGTTCTTGCGATCTGGAGGGGGGAGTTCGATGGCGAGCGCGCCGCGGGCGGGCTCTTCGTGCTGACCATGCATCCCCAGGTCATCGGCCGATGGGGCCGCATCAGAATGCTGGAACGACTATTGGACCATATCGACCATTCGGGGGGCGCATGGTACGGGTCGTTGTCCCAGATTGGCGAGCATGTGAAGACGGCCCAGTGATCAGGGGGACGCCTTCAACGACAAGGTCGTGGCGGAGAACGCGCGGGAGCCCACGTATCCGTTTCAGTCGCCGGATACGGTGATCTTCGAACTGCGTTGAGTGGATGGACCACATGATCCGTCTCGATTTTGGTCGGCTCATTCACTACCATGTCAAAGTGAAATCCCTCGTGATCGCCCTCGGCATCGTTCCCGCGTTTATATCGTTGGCTATGGGGCAGGTGGCAAGGGCTGCCGAGGAACCGGCGCTTTGGAACCTCGCGAAGACGAAGGGTCCGATCCACCGGTTCTCCACGCTCATCACGGCACAGAACGTCGGTGATCTTCTTTCCGGCGAGGAAGGCATCTCCGCCGCGATCGATTGGTGCCGGCAGACCGCCGTTACGAAGGTCTATATCGAGACGTTCCGCAGTGGCTACCAGGCCGAACGGGCCACCCTGGTGCGCGCCAAGCAGAGGTTTTTGGCCGCCGGTTTTGATGTTTCGGGCTGTGTGACGACCACCACCGTCGGCAAGAAGTCCACGGGCTGGAACCTCATCTCCTGCTACAGCGACCAGGCCACCCAGAAGAGGCTCCAGGAGATCTTCGAGTTCACGGCCGCGGTGTTCGACGAGATCATGATCGATGACTTCTGGTTCACCGATTGCAAGTGCGGCGACTGCGATGCGTCGCGGCAGGCCAAGACGGCCACGATAGGCGAGCGGAGGTACCCCGTGGCGGGCGACACGTGGGACGATTACCGCTGCGAGCTGCTGGTCCGTTTATCGCGCGATCGGATTTTGGGACCGGCGAGGGCGGTGAATCCGCGGGCGCGGATAATCATCAAGTATCCGCAGTGGTACGACCGGTTCCACGAGCGGGGCTACGATGTGCTGCGCGAGACGGCCGACTTTGACCGGATCTGGGTCGGTACCGAGACGCGCGACTACGGCGACAAACGTTGGGGCGGCACGCCCCAGTACGAGGCGTATTTCATCATGCGCTGGCTGGGGGGGATCGGCGGGGACAAGTGCGGCGGCGGTTGGTACGATCCGTTCGGCACCACGGAGAGCACCTATTTGGAACAGGCCCGGCAGACGGTGCTGGGTGGCGCGCGGGAATCGCTGCTCTTCTGCTACGGCTCGCTGCTGAAGGAGACGGGGCCGAAGAATATCGGGGCCCTGCGGTCGCAGATCCCCGAGTTGTATGAGGTCGCCCAGGAAGTGGGACGTCGCAAGATCGTGGGCGTCGCCGCGTACAAGCCGGCGGGCAGCCAACCGGAAAAGGAACAGCGGGTCTTCGATTTCGTTGGCATGCTGGGCTTTCCCCTTGTCCCGTGCCACGAGTTTCCCTCCGGGGCCAAGGCGGCGTTCTTCTCCGTGCATGCGATGAAGGATCCCGACGTGGTCGGCAGGCTGGCGGCGTTTGTTGGCGCTGGCAAACCGGTCCTTGTGACCGATGGGCTCGCCGAGCGTTTGGCGGGAAAAGTCTCGCTCGATGCGCCCAATGTCAGGATCCTGCGGGTCGCGGGCGCTCCCAATTCCCTGCTGGCGCTGCCCCAGGCAGAGCTGGACGCGCTCCGCGCAGCAATGCTCAAGCCTCTCGGGCAGGAACTTCGGGCGCCGAACAGGGTGGGCCTATACCTGTTCGAGGATCGGAGCTGGGTGATCGAGAACTTCAACGACGGGCCGGTCACCGTGCGACTGAATGGCGAAACCCACCAGGTGGCAGCCCGGCAGTGGAAGCATCACTGGGTGGGATCGGGCAAGGGAGGATGAGGGCTGCGGCCGCGAGGCGCAGCCGGAGGTCATCGCCATCATGAACACGGCCAGAGCGGCACTGCGGGGCAAGACTTCCCTGGTCACCGGTGGAAGTCGCGGGATCGGCAGGGCCGTGGCCTTGGCGCTCGCAAACGCGGGAAGCGCGGTTGCCGTGAATTTCCAAAGGCATGCGGACGAGGCCGAGGGGGTCTGCACCGCGATCCGCGAACTGGGCGGCGAGGCGATCGCCGTCGGTGCGGATGTCTCATCAGCGGCGCAGGTCGCCGGGATGGTTCGGCATGTCGAGCGACAACTTGGCAGAATCGGGATCCTGGTGAACAACGCTGGCATCACGCGCCCGCAGCCGGTTGAGCAGATCACGGAGCGGGATTGGGACGAGGTGCTGGCCGTCAACCTAAAGTCGGTGTTTCTCG
Source organism: Verrucomicrobiota bacterium (assembly GCA_029560585.1). Classification (GTDB taxonomy): domain Bacteria; phylum Verrucomicrobiota; class Verrucomicrobiia; order JADLBR01; family JADLBR01; genus JADLBR01. Next base: position 49,250 of record JAKQKQ010000259.1, read on the forward strand.
TCACGCAGGCGGTATTGCCCGGGATGCGATCCCAGGGGTGGGGCCGGATCATCAACCTCTCGTCGGTGGCCGCGCAGACCGGAGGCGTTGTCGGCCCGCACTATGCCGCTTCGAAGGCGGGCATCCATGGCTTGACGCACTCCTATGCGTCGCTTCTGGCGAAGGAGGGAATCACCGTGAACGCCATCGCCCCGGCACTGATCGAGACCGATATGACGCGCGACAACCCTCGAGCTCGGCCTGACCTTATCCCCGTGGGTCGCTTTGGCGGTGTCGATGAGGTGGCCGATGTCGTGATGCTGCTGGCCGAGAATGGCTATATCACCGGACAGACGATCAACGTCAACGGCGGCTGGTACATGAGCTGAGGGGGTGCGGCCTTAGGCTGTGCGCTGTCCAGTGACCGGTCACTCGAGAATGAGTTCAACTCCCGACAGGACGGGCCCGAGGCGGGAGGCGCGGGATTTCTGCAGCCGCACATCCAGTTCGTCGCCGACGTCGACGCCCTTGAATTCCCTCACGATGCCGCTGTCGCAGGCGCCGCCCGCCTTGACGATGTCGAAACCCGTGAGGGCGGAATGACCTTGGAGGAGGACGTCGAAGATGCGCTGGCCTGGCGCGACAGGATCGGGTTCAAGGAAATACAGGCGAACCGTGTAGCGGGCGGGCGCCATGCGAATCGGCGGGGGATCGGCGATGGGGGCCGTGCGGGCCGGATCCTTCTTCGGTGCGCTCTTTCCGGCCGCATCCTCCTCCTCGCTGTCGGAGGCGGACGACGGCACGGCCTCGGTTTTCAGCGTCCGTGGCGAGATCTTGACCGATTCGATGTCGCGCAAGCCGGACGCGAAGATCCAGGTGGGGCCTTCGCCAGAAACGGTGCTGGCGTGGTGCCGGAAGGGGGAGACATTGTCGGGCTGAATGGCCACGGGCAATCGCGGAGAGATCCCCGGGCTGGGAGGGTATTCGAGCCAGAGCGTGCCGGCGTCATCGATCCGATCGCCGGGCGCGCCGAGATTCAATCCGATGCGCCTGACGCGGCGTCCCGCCGGCGTATCGAGCCCCGAGAGGTTGCATGTCCAGAGTTCGGCCTCTGGCATCGGAACGAGGGCCAACGATGTCTGGTTCTGGTAGGGGCAACTGCACGTTCGGGTGTAGTCGGGGGCGTTCAGGACACCATCGGCGACGATGAGGTTGGCGCTGCAACCCGATTTGAAGCCGCCCAGGTTGCCGGTGCCACCGTGTCTGGCCAAGTCATAGAAACCGGCCGCGCCTGAGCGGAATGTCATGAGGTATTCCGACGCCACAGGAGTGTTGCAGCCGTAGGTGCGATAGACGCGCCAGGGCTGGAGATCGCCCGTCAGGGGATTGGTGATGCAGTGGGGTTTCCCGTCGAGCAAGCCGAAGGCGCCGGCGGACTGGCGGTAGGACCCCGGTGTGGTGAGGATCAGGCCGTGATATAAAATACAAGGTCCATTGTATTTTAGTGAGTCATCCCTCCAGACCTCGGTCCCATCTTTCGCGCGGAGGACCGCCATGCCCTGGGTGGCCTCGTCCTTGAGCCGATCGGTGGCGCTGGCGCCGGCCTGGAGCAGGAGGTCGTGCTCCTTCGAATAGCTGAGCCACGTGCCGAAGACCGCATTGGTATTCTCCCAGAGTTGTCTGCCGGTGCGCTGATCGAACGCGGCGATGCGGTAGGTGCCCGGGGCATAGCCCCGGCGGGCAGCCTTGGTTTCCGCGCTTCTGGGCAAGCGGTCCAGGCAGTAGATTCGCCCGCCGCCGGCGGCGATACCATTATGGATGAAGGAATGGTGAGCGTCGGTGCGCCAGAGCTGGCGACCGGTGTGGCGATCAAATGCGGCGAGCCCGGTGCTGGCGGCATAATCGGCCATGCCCACGAGGGATTCTAGGGTGGGCTGGGCAAAGCGCCTGTTGAAATAGGCGAAACCCGTCCCACCCAGGAGCACGTCATCGCACACGGCCAGGTAGGCCCACTCCGGGGCGGGTCTTTCGGGGGACGAGGGCATCGTGACGGTCATGCCGATGTGGCCGGTTGCGGCATCCAGTACGGTGCAGCGGTTGCTGACGGCGACATAGACGCTGTCGGCGGTCGCCACGAAGTTCGCGCCACGGGCGTTCGCTCCGGGGATGTGTCTTTGGTTGTAGAGAGTGGTCAGGGGATCGGCGACGTAGGTGCCATCGTGATAGATCCCGCGGGTGTCGAGATCCGGCACGGTCGTCTTCCAGAGCTGCCGGCCGGTGTAGACATCGCGCGCGCAGAGTCGGTCCATGCCCTCGAGGAACAGGCGTCCGCCGACCACCTGTTCGGAGGGGCCATGGCCATGGCGCGGGAGGACATCCATGTGCGTGTTGCCGCCGAACCAGAGGATGCCGAGGGGTGGTTTGATCGTGCGGTCGTCGGATTTCAGGGAGTTGGCGGCATCGCCGTACTGATGTGTCCAGTCGGCGGTCCCGGGCAGGGCGCCCTCCCGGATGACGCGGATGTGTGGGCCCGCGATTTCGACCTTGGCATTGGGGAGATCCGCGGACCGTATTCTAGCCGCCAGGCCCGTGGCGTCTCGCGGGGATATGAACCAGAGGGAACCTCCATAGGGTCGAATCGACTCATAGGTTTTCCGCAGGGCCGCGGGTTCGGACAGGCCGGCGGTGAAGGTTGTGCCGACGATTGCGAGGTTGGCGATGTAGGGCGGGGCACCGGAGGTATCGGGCGCTGCGGGCAGGAGGGCGACTCGGGTGCCGTAGGTGCCAACTGCGTCCAGTTCGCGGCGCAAACGATCCACCTTTGATGCATCGGGATCCACGCCGATGATGTGGAGCGAGGATGATGCGGCCAGCGCGGTGATGGTGGAGGGATCATCGAGGCCAAGGCAGATGGCGTAGCCCCCGCGGGCCCCGGATCGGCTGACGATATCGCCGGCGGTCGATGTGGCGGCGGGAGCCGGGGTGGCGGCGCGGGGTTGTTCTTTGATGGTCGTCGGCGCCGACTTTGATCCATCGCCGAATGCCAGGATGCGGCCCTCGCGCGTCACCGCGAAGAGCATGCCGCGGGCGGCCAGGAGTCGGCCGACGTGGCCCTCGAGTGGCAACGACCACGCGATGGATGGCTGCGCGGCGGGCTTTGGCACATTGATTGCCGCGATGGTGCCCTCGCCCCCGGCGTATAGGCGCGCGCCGGCCCGAATGACATCGCCCGACCCATCGGCTTCGATCTCCCACTCCAGCGACTGATCCGCGCGCCATGCCTGGACGACTCTCTTGAGCTGGTTTCCAGAAACGCCCTGTCGGGCGCGCGCGACGACGTCCTGTGCCAGAAGGGCCTTTTTGGCGGCGGACTCGAGCGCGGCAGTGGCGCGCTGGATGGACGTGTTATCGCCGGTGTCGCGCGCATCGGAAAGAGTTCCGCGCGCCCTGAGTTCCCCGTATCGGGCGGCCGCCAATTTCGCCTCGGCATCCGTCAGTGGGCCGCGCGCATGGGGGTGGTCCGCGCCGCAATAATAGTGGTTCTGGGCGAGGACGGGTTCGTCCAACGCGAGGGAGGATTTCGCACCGGTGGCCAGCTCATGGGCACGGGTGCCCCGGCCGCGGGTGTGCACAAAGAAATCTTTTTCGTCGGCCATCACCGTCGATCCGCCGGTGCCCTTGCCCGATTCGGCGATCCGGAAATAGAGCAGACGACCCGTGGCGCGCTCGAGTGCGGCGGGGCTCGAGCGGCCGCCGGGAACGAGCAGGAATTGTTCGGTGGCGACCAGTGCGCCCTGCGGGGCCACACCCCCGAAGGCCGGGGCATTGTGCGGCTGTTTGATGAAATCGGCGCCGGTGCCGTCATTGGTCCAGATCGGCTTGCCGGTCGCGGCGTCGAGCGCATGGATGAAGGTGCCCATGAAGGGCCAGATGCTGGCGGCGAAGTATACGACCCCGTCGCGGATCACGGGTCCGCCCCGGGCCGGCCATGCCGAGACGAGGCGCCTATTGCCGAGGACTTTTCGATCCGAGGGAGCGCCGCGGAATTTCCATTCCAGTCGGCCGTCCTCCGCCCTCAGGCAATAGAGGCAACCGTCGTCGCTGACAAAGTATACTCGGCCCTGCGCGGCCGCGGGCGCCAGCCGCACGGGACCGTCGGCATAGAAGGCCCAGAGCTCGCGGCCGGAGCGTATGTCGAGCGCGATCAACTTGTCTCGGTCGTTGAAGGGAAGGAACATCCGGTCGCCGAGCACGACGGGTTCGAATACCGCGTCAAAAGACATGAGGTCTTGGTTGAGGGGATCTTCCCAGGCGGGGACGCGGGGCGCATATGCGCGCGCCCAGAGGGGAGCCAATCGGGCGGGAAGATCCTCCGGTGAATGGGCGGTGCGGTTTGCGTCGCATCGCCACATGGGCCAATCGGCGACCCCTGCCGACCACATCGGCTGGGAGAGCATCAGGGCGATCGCGAGCCTCAGGGCGCAACGTGATGTCGCGGGGAGGCGGGGAATCCGCATCAGCCGTGCGCCTCGCGCGGCAGCGCCTTGTTTCGGCGATATAATTCGAGACGCAATCTTACTCACGGGGCTGAGGTGATCCGGGGGTCGGCCCGGATTCCGCCGATGCGGCTGAACAGCGCAAACCATGATCACCGTCCTTTTTTCGCTATCGTGCAACTCCGAGTCGCCGTGGCTCCGTGCGGGGCACTCCTGCTCAAAGCCGCCGGTCATGGCTTCTGGAATCGGCTCGCGCCCGTGGTGGGATCCCGGGTGATGACATACTCGCGGAACAGCTTTTTCCCGATCCCTCGATACATGCGGACCGTGACCGTGGGACCGTCGATGGCCACGAGGAAGTAGCCGGACATGCCGGGGGTCTGTTCGTGGTGGACGATACCGGACTGGTATTGGGTCACGAGATTGCGCCCCCACCTGTCCCAGTTCGTCTGGAGCCTTGGGACCACGGCTTCGGGCGTGTAAGCGATCGTTCGGGTTTCTTGCGGGGGCACGTCCGTGCTGGCGAGGTGGCTATTGGGGATCATCTGCACCAATTGCCGCCCGTTGTCCTCATATACGGTGACGCAGTTGGTGTGCTTGTGGCCGGCAAAGATGGCGCGGACGTTGTGCTTGAGGAGAAGATCGACCAAGGCCCTGTGTCGTGTCGGGTCATTGCCGTATAGGATGTCGCCGTTGCCAAGGGGCCAGAGCGTGGCATGCGTGAATACGAAGATGTGGCTCTTCGCCTTGTTGGCCTCAAGGTCGGCTTCGAGCCAGGCCCATTGCTTTTCCCCCAATGCCCAGAGGCGGGTCTCGTGGTCGCCGCCGTTGCGCCCGGGCGGCAGGCCGTCCAGCAAGATGCAATGGGCGTCGCCCAGGTCGATGCTGTAATGGCGTGCGTCGAGCGGCCGCCCCACTTGCCGCGCCAGGAAGGGGACGAAGATTCTGTCATAGGCTTGCTCCATGCCGGCCTCGGCCATCTCGTGATTCCCGTTGGCGTTCAAGAGGGGGATGGGCATGCCGATCGATTCGAACTGGCGGATGAAATTGCCGCAGTGGAGATCCGCGCGGACGGCCGGCCCACCGTGCACCAGATCGCCACAGCTGAATATGGCGGCTGGTTTCGGGGTGGCCGTCTCGGCCTGTTCCTTCAATTCGCGCATTAGCGGCAGGAAGGTTTGGCGGGAGCGTTCGACGTTGCGCCTGACCCGCACGGCCTCGGTCGCCTGCGATCCTTCGATCTGCGGCCAATCGTATTCCTCTTCCGAGGCGTAGTGGACGTCATCGACCACCATGAAGGACAATGGCTCGGCCCTGAGCCCAGCGGATGCGATCAGGGCGACCGAGAGGCACAGTGCCGCAGCCCAGCGATGCACGGTGAAGCGTGCCCCGCACAACAAGATGGTCAACCGAAGGAATCCGACCATCGCGCGAGGGTGGGGGAATGAGCCATGGCGTTCCAGACGAATCCGATGGGCGATCTGCCGCCGCGCATCGGAAAAGGGACGATTCCGCCCAACATCAGGCATGCCCGCCACTACGTCATTGTCTGAGAGGGACAGTCTTGGGCATAATGCGATTATCCTTTGGGTTCCCTTCGGGTTGGATTTATCCGCGGGGGCGCCGAGAACAATTCTCCATCCGCAAGAGGGAAGGCAAGGCCATGAGATGCTGCGTGATCGGTATTGTCGCGATGATCGTGGCGAGTTCGCTGAGCTATGTGGCGTTGGCCGCGGAGCCTGCGCCGGCGATGTTGGGTTCGATTCCAATGAGTGGCACGCAGTTGGACGTGCGTTCCGATGGCGGCTTCATCCTTCGGCGCGGTGACCGCGTGCTGATCCGCAACGCCCGTTTGACCGTGGCCGGCGAGGGTTGGCGCGGGAGCGTGGATCAGGGCTCCATGAAGGCCGCCGGAGGATTTCCCCGGCGCGACGGTGCGGCCTACGTGTTTTGTGGGACCGTGGTGGAACCGGTGGCGCGCGTGACTTGGGCCATAGAGGAGCGCGTTGAGCCGGTTGCGGGTGGCGCGCGGATTGTCTACACGGCGACCCCGGAGCGGGATTGTGCGGTTTCCGAGGTGGCCGTCTTCATGGATCTTCCTGTGGTGGAATGGACTGGGAAGCCGCTCGTGCTCTGGCCCTCAGGGGAGGGCGTTTTCCCCGAGCAGGTCCCCGGCGATCGACATTTCCTCAGCGGCGCAGTCCGCCGGGTGGCGCTGGGCCCGGTTGGTTCCGAGCGACTGGGCATGGCTTTCGACTCGGCCACTCTATGCACCGTTCAGGATGGTCGCGGGTTTGGCTCGGACTGCTATCAGATCTATCCCCGGCTGAATATCGGTCGAGAGGTTCGCGGTGGCACGCCCTACCGGCTAGGAATTGCGATCATCCCGGGCGATGCGACGCCCGTCGTTACGCCTCGGCTAACTCTCGAATGTCGCGGCCAACCCGGCCTTGCCGGGATTGCAGCGGGACCGCATCATGTTCCGCAATTCACGCGCTTCGAGGTCGCCTTTCAGGCCAGTGGCACATGGAGCAATCCCTACGATCCTGATCAGGTCGCCATCGATGCGGTGTTCCACACCCCGGACAAGCGCGAGGTGGTGGTCCCGGCGTTCTTCTTTCAGGACTATGAGCGCGACGATCTGGCCGGCGCCGAGATCTTGCTTGCCAAAGGGCCCCCTGGCTGGCGGGTGCGTTTCGCCCCGACGTCGCCCGGCGTGTACCGCTGGTCGCTACGGCTGTGCAACGCCGGGCAGGCCGTGATTTCGCCGGAGGCGTCTTTCACCTGCACGGTCGCCCGGGACCATCACGGCTATTTGCGCGTTTCCCGGGAGAATCCGCGCTACTTTGTGTTCGACGATGGGGCGCCCTTCTTTGGCATTGGCATGAACATCGCCACCCTTGACTCGGGACGCCTCGCCTCGGCGGACCGCTGGTACACGCGCTTTGCCGGGGCCGGTGGGAACCTTGTGCGCTCGTGGTGGTGCGCGTCGGGCACCGACGTGGAGAGCGAGGCGAGCCGTCGGCCGGACGTGGGCCTCGGGCGCTACCGCCAGGAGGACTGTTGGCGCATCGATCATCTCGTGACCATGTGCGAGCGGCTGGGCATCCACATGATGTGCTGCATCGAGACGCAGCAGGCCCTGCGGCGCGACGCGTGGTGGGGCCGGTTCGCCTACAACCGTGCAAACGGTGGGCCCATAGACGCCCCTGCGAAATTCTTCACGGACGAGGGCGCCCGGCGCATGTTCCGCAATCGCCTGCGCTATCTGGTGGCGCGATGGTCATATTCGACTTCGGTGTATGCCTGGCAGTTCTGGAATGAGGTCAGTGCCTGCAACGACTACCGTCCCGAACCCGTGGCCGCATGGCACCGCGAGATGGCCACCTACCTCCGGGGCATCGACCCGGCCGCCCACATTATCCACACCAATTTTGAAAACTTGGACGGCTATCCTGAGGTCGATGGCCTGGCCGAGATGGAGGTGGTATCGAGCAACAGCTACTCCCGGCGCGACATGGCGCAGACCGGCATCTGGGGCACGCGCTACATGACGGGTCACTACCGCAAGCCATTCCTTTTGACCGAGTGTGGCGTTGGGCACCATGGCGGCTGGGTGCCCGAGGACCCCACCGGGATCATCGTTCACAATGGACTTTGGGGCCCGCTCATGAGTGGTGGTGCTGGCACCGGCATGCCATGGGGCTGGGGCGATTGGATCGACAAACAGGATATGTACCACTACTGGAAGCCCGTCGCCGCCCTCGTGGCCGGGGTGCCGTTTGCGCATCGCAGCTGGATGGAAGTGAAGGTCGAGCGCTTCACGTTTGGCGCGCGGGGCGGGGAACCGTATTACAGCGACGTTTTCATCGAAGGATGGCCCCGCAACTACAGCTTCACCCTGTGTCCCGCCCGGCGCCCCGAGGCTTTTCAGATCGATGCGGAGGGCGAACCGCTCGACGAAGAGAGCCTGTCGGCCGTGCTCCGGCAAGGCGAACGTTGCGCGCTCGATGTCACCTTTCCGGTCGATGGCGCCGTCGTGGTTCACGTGCCAGAGATCTCCGAGTCGGGTGGGCCGGTGTTGCGCGTGGAGGTCGATGGAAAGCCGGCTCTCTCCCAGCCGCTGGCGCGAGGAGAGGGCAAACCGTGGGCGTATTGGCGATCGTTCTCGGTGCCGGTTCCCGCGGGGAGCCATCGCCTCGGCATCGTCAATTCCGGCAGTGGCTCCCTGTGGGCCGCGTTCGAACTGCAGCGCTTCCGGCGCCGCGAGGGCCCAGACCTGGACGTCGCCGGATGGTGCTGTGATGATTTTATCTTGCTCTGGTTGCGGCATCCGAAATTCATTTGGCTCTGCCAGCGCGAGGGCCGCCAACCCATCGCCCAACCCGAGGGCGAGCTAACGCTTGAGGGTATCGCCGACGGTTCCTACGCGGTGACGTGGCTCGAAACGACCACAGGCGAAACCCTTTCTGTCGGCGCCGCCGAGGCCCGCGGTGGACATATGTCCCTGCCCACGCCCGCCGTCACTCGAAGCGCTGCCGCCAAGCTTGTTCGCTACCCGGTTCCGCCATCGCGTCAGTAGGCCCTGTCGCGAGAGTCTCGACCGGTGATCGCGCCGGTGATCGCGCTCGACCTCCCGAGGCGCGACTGTTAGTTTGAAACCATGGTCGGTGAGCTTCGGGCCTGCGGTCCCGGCCTTTGGGTGAGCATTGCTCGCGGGGCATGCTCGCAGCATCACCGAAAAGGGAATCCCATTCGTCCATGATTGCTCGCAGAGAATTCCCGGGTTCTTGGACCGTGGCCGCTGGCGTGACATTTCCGCTGGCGCAACGCGACGATCCGCTTTGTCCACCCATGACGTCAGGGAAAACATGAAGAGGACCGATCGCCGCAGGTTTCTCAAGCAGTCCGCCGCCCTGGCCACCGGCGCGGCCGCGTGGCACATCTCCTCCGGGCTGCGCGCTCAAAGCCCAAACGAGAAGTTCATCCTTGGGATCATCGGCCCCGGTGGCATGGGGACCAGCCTGCTGAAATCGTTTGCGGGTTTTCAGGATGTCGATATCGCCAGCGTGAGCGATGTGGACGAGAGGCGTCTCGCCGCCGCGGTCAAGAATGTCGAGGGCATCAAAGGCAAGGCGCCCAGGGCGGAGGGAGATTTCCGCCGTATTCTGGAAGACAAAGCGGTGGATGCCGTCGTCATCGCGACCCCGGATCATTGGCACGCGCCGGCCACGATCTTGGCGTGCGACGCCGGAAAGCATGTCTATGTCGAGAAACCCGGCTCGCACAACATCCGCGAGGGTCGGCTGATGATCGAGGCCGCCCGCCGGAACAAGCGGGTGGTACAGGTCGGAACCCAGAGCCGAAGCACGGTGCACGTGCGGGACGCGATCGACAAGATCCGGGGCGGTGCCATCGGGGAGGTCCTGACGGTGCGCGTGTGGAACAGCCAACTCCGCGCGAGCATCGGAAAGCGGCCGCCGTCGCAACCGCCGCCGGGGCTGGATTTCGACGCATGGGTGGGTCCGGCTCCGATGGTGGCCTATCGGGCGAACCTCCTGCCCCATGTGTGGCGCTGGTGGTTCGCCTTTGGCACCGGCGACATGGGCAACGATGGCGTGCACGATCTCGACCTCGGCCGCTGGGGACTCGGCGTTGGCGACCGGCACCCCAATCGCGTTTGCGCCCTCGGCGGAAAGTATTTTTTTGATGACGACCAGCAGTTTCCCGACACCCAGACCGTTGTTTTTGAATATGGCCTCGGGGATGGGCAGAGGAAACAGCTCATTTACGAGCAGCGCCTCTGGGCACCGTACGTGCAGGAGGGTCACGAGAACGGGGACGGCTACTACGGCACCAAGGGCTACGTCATCCTCGGCAAGGGCGAAGGGTGGGAACTGTTCGCTGAGCGCAACAAGCCCGTGTGCGGGGGCGCGGGCAAGCTGGATCTCGCCGCACACAACCGCAACTTTCTCGACTGCATCAAGACCGGTGCGCGCCCCAATGCCGACGTGGAGGTACACCATTATTCGGCGTGCCTCTGCCACCTGGGAAACATTGCCACCCGCCTGGGCCGCGCCCTGCAGTTCGATCCGGCGCAGGAACGTTTCATTGGCGACGATGAAGCCAACGGGCTGGTTCGGCGCGAATACCGCGCTGGCCACTGGGCCGTGCCCCGTGGCGTGTGATCGGCTTTGCGCTCGCGGGGCATGGCGGCACAATCGGTTCGACGAAGTTGACGGGAGCCACAGGTGCAGGGGGACTGTCTTTTTTGGGCGATCGCGTTGGGGCTCTGTGTTTCGGATATCACAATGGCCTCCGGGCGGGAGATCCGCGGTCAGGCGGGCGACACGCTGGCCGTGGGAGACGATGGCTGTTGGGGGCGCGTCCAGATCGAGGGGCATGACTTGGGGGGCGCGGTTGGCTCGCCAGTGGTCAGCGTCTGCGACGTGGGTGGCGGGGGCACCGAGTATGTGCCGTTGTCGGGCGCGGCGCGCGCGGAAGCGGGCGCTCTGGAGATGTCGCTCGGCTCTGGTGTTCTCGGGATTAGGGCGGATCTCGCGATCGCGCCGAGTGGCGCCGCGTTCAAGTTCAGCTTGCGCGTCGAAGATACGACGGGAAAGGATCGGGGGTTGCTTGTTCGAGTGGGCATTCCGCTGGATGCCGTGGGCTGGACGTGGTGGCACGACATCGGGCGGCGGAGCGAGATTGGTTCGGGGGGGCGCTATGAGGACGCGAAGCCGTTGCGCGGTTTTGCGGCGTTGCCCGAGTGGAAGGACAAGCCGGACCTGCGGCTGGGATTCCATACGGCGAACTTTTGCACGGTAGTCAGTGGGCCTTGCGGGATCTGCCTTGCTATCCCACTGGATCAGCCGCGCATATTCCGCACGGCATACGATGCGAGGCAGAGGCTCCTGACCATCACGTATGACCTCGCGCTGTGCAAGGACACCATGCCGCCATCGCGGGCGACGTGCGAATTCGAACTGTTCGGGTGCGATCCAGGCTGGGGCATGCGAAGCGCGCTGGACATCTACTATCGGCGGCACGAGCAATTCTTTGCGAAGAACCTCAAGGAGGAGGGGATGTGGGTCGCCTTCACCCACCTCGATTGGATCGACAATCCCACGGAATTTGGCATCGGGATTCAGGAAGGGGCGGGTTCCGTTGGTTACGACGACAAGATCGGGGCGAAGAGCCTGAGCTACTACACCCATGCCGGCATGTATGCGGACGTGCCGAATCACAGGCGGGGGGTGGATCCGACGCCGTCGCTGGAACGACGGATCGCGGCCGTTGAGGCGGCATTTCGACGGAGCACGGGTCGCGACGGCGTTTACGGCGAATGCGGGCTGCACGATGCGACGGGGGCATTATCGGCCGAACCCGGCACCGTCTATGGTGACGTGCTGGCGCAGTTTTGCCTGGAACCGGAAATGTTTTACGGCCGGTGGCTGCTGGACCGAATCGAGAAGTTCTTTGCGGATTTTCGGACGCGGGGCGAGCTGGACGGCTTTTATTACGACGGGCTGACGACCGGCATCAACTATCGCCGCGAGCATTTTCGCCATGCGGCCTATCCGCCGTCCTGGGATCCGATCGCCAAGAAGCCGTATCTCTACAACTACTTCTCATCGGTCGAATGGGCGCGGCTGGTGGCCGAGAAGCTCCACGCGCTCGGCAAGATCACGATGATGAACGGCGCGATCGGCGCGAGCCCATTTTGCGCGCCGTTTCTGGATGTCATGGGCGCCGAGACGGGACTCGTGATCCCACGCGGCGATTTCAACTTCGTCAAAAGCCTCTGCCACCACAAGACGTTCGTGACATTGCTCAAGGGCAACTACGCCAAGATGACCGGAGGGGATGTCGAACTGTTCATGAGGCGATGCCTCGCCTTCGGCGTATTCCCCGGATACTTCGACTGGCCGCCGAGCGGCCTTGGGCCAGGAGGAACCTATTGGGATCATCCGGAATATTACGAGCGGGACCGCGCGCTCTTCCGGAAGTACGTGCCGCTCGTGAAGGCTATCGCGCGGGCCGGGTGGGAGCCCCTGACCTTGGCCCGTGCGACGAATCCGGAACTGCAGGTCGAGCGTTTTGGATCGGGGGAGGGCGTTTTCTTCGCGGTCCTGAATGATTCAAGCGCCCCGGTGACCGATTCCTTGAGGTTCGATGGCGAGAAACTGGGATTGCCGGAGGAGATTGTCGTGTTCGAAGAAACCGCCGGACGGAAGATGGCTCCGGCGAAGGAGGGCGGCACTTTGGTCGTGCCGATGAAGCTCGATGGGCAAGGGGTCGCGCTCTTCCACATCGCCACGGAAGAGGGTTTTGTTAGGCATCATCGGGGGGCGGCGACCGAGATTCTCAATCTGGCCGACATTCAGAGGCGGGCCGATGAGGGGCGTCCGGCGATGCCATGCCACTGGCGCGCTAGCGGGAGGGGAGGGTGCTCGAGTTCCGAAGGGGGGCTGCTGCTGCAGAGTGAAACCGGTACCGCGAATCTATCGGCATCGCAGTGGGTCATGCTCTTTCAGTCCGAGGCGAGGCCGATCACGATCCGCGCGCGGACCAAGACGCTGGACGTCGGAGGCAAATTGGGTGAGACCTTCGGACTGCAGGCGACCGTCTGCAGCGTTGACAAGCAGTTCACCTCACGCGAGCGGCGCGTGCGCCGGTTGGAGCCCGGCACCGGCGATTGGCGCGACATCGAGTGGACGATTGTTCCAGAGAGGCCGGTGCGCAGCATCGAGCTGACGCTCCGACTGGGTGGCCGGCGCGGGAGCGCATGGTTCGACGACGTTTCCGTGCGCTCGGCCGATGCGGCAGACCGGGAATGTGTGGTGGATGGCGGCTTTGAATCTTGGTACGAGCGATTGACGCCAGAGCAGTGGGCGCGAATGGCACCGGCGGTGGATGCATTGCGCGCGGCGGTTGCCGATGACGCCCGCCCGCCGGCGAGGTGGCTGACCGATGCGCATCGCGCATTGCGGGACGCTTCTGAAATGATCTCCGAGGGCCATCTCGAGAATTCTGCGCGGAGAGTGCGGCGCGATCTGGATGAGGTCTGGGACCACATGGGAAGATGTGGCCAGGTACTCGCGGGTATCGAGGGTGTGGAGTTGCTCGCGCCGGAGACGGTGGCTGCCGGTGAAGAGGCCGTGGTCGGGGCGAAGGTGTTGGCGCCCGAGGGGCTCGTGCGTCGCGTGGCGCTGTCCATTCGATCGGAACGGGGCTGGAAGATCAGCGGCGGGGGGCAGGACGCATCCTATCGAATATTCGTCCCTGCCGATGCGAAGGCCGGGACGGTCTGCGTTTTGCGCGGGGAGGTGGCGGCGGATCTCGTTGCCGGTGGTTGTCTGCCCCTGGCCGCAGCGCGGTCGATCACGGTCGTGTCTCCGTTCGATGCGGAACTCGTGCCTGCGGGAGTGAGTGAGGCCGACGGCAGCCACGCGTTTCGGCTGCGCGTGACGAACAGACTCTCGCGCCCACAGCGGTTTGCATTCGTGATTAGCGCCCCGCCAGGTTGGGCGGCGAGCGAAGTCGGAAAAGAGCAGACTGTCGCCCCGCGGACGACGTTCGAGGTTCCGATCGTTATCGTTCCGGGCAAAGTCACGAGGGCAGGCCGCCACAGTCTGGGCGTTGAAGTTCGTGGCGAGGGCGGCGCCAGATCACTCCGCCGAGAATTGGATCATCTTCCGGCGGCGGCGAACCTTTTGCGAAATGGCGATTTCGAGGTCGGGGATGGCGGGGGATTGGAGCGCTGGTCCCGCTGGGAGGGCGGGTACGCGGTTGATGCGGGCGTCGCGCGGTCGGGCCGACGGAGCCTGCGATTGCAGAGTGGGCCCTCCGGGGGAAACGCCGGCGCCCATCAGTCGATTGAACTGCACGGTGCGCCACCTGCGCCACTCATCGTACGCGGGTGGTGCAAGACTGAGAATCTCGGAGGCCAGCGCCAGGGCTGTTGCCTCTATGTCGACATCTACTATGTCGATGGAACGAAGCTCTATGGGCAAAGGGTCACATTCGATGACGGCACGCACGATTGGCAGTACGGCGAGGCGCGAATCGAAACAACGAAACCGATCAGGGCGCTGAGTGTATACGCGATGCTGCGCGGTGCGGTGGGCACCGCGTGGTTCGACGAGGTCTTCGTCGGACGGATGGGTGACGAGGGTTAGCCTGCATATTTCACGCTTCCGCGTGAAATATGCAGGCTCAAAGGAAAACCGCGCTGCGAAAGACGCGATTTTGGAGGGTCTGGGGCTACCGATCTGCGAAACACACTCTGCAACCGCGAAAGATTTCAGTCTGTGCCTGATCTTCCCAATAAATGGCTTTCATGGCGCGGTTTTCCCAGAGGCCGGAATTCCACAGCCTGCAAGCTGTGGGATTCCGGGTTGGCGGGGCGTTGGGAAAGCACGCCCCAACGCGTTCTTGGTGGCGTTAGAGAAGGGTCCTTCGTCAGGAGGATTCCTTTTTGGAAATGCGTCAGGCGAGTTTCTGTAACGCGGCCGCCTCCGTCTCGCAGATCTCGAGCACATGGCTCAAACCGGCCGTCTCAAGGATCTCGGAAACATAATTGGTGGGCGCGCACAGGATCAGTTTCCGGTTGGATTTGCGCAGGCTCTTGGCCACGGCCAGCAGGACACGGAGCCCCGCGCTCGAAACGTACTCGGTCCCCGAAAGGTTGCAGACGATGGTGGTGATGTCTGGTTTGAGGAGCCCGAGCAACTCCTTCTCGATTTCGACGGCAGTGACCGAATCCACGCGCTGGGGAAGGATTGCGATCGTGGTGGTGTTGCTGTGCGCCTTGGTCTCCATATGCTGTCGCCCTCGGTGATCGGGCCCGTCGCGTCCGCGACCCTATCTGAAGAAACAACGTTTATTTAAACTGTTGTGGAATCGATCAAAGATCAATGACCTTTTTGTTACAGGCACCGGAGTTGATGCGGAGGGTGACGGGAATGGCGGGCGGAAGGGCGGTTGGACGATGTGTTGTCGACATGAATCGCCTGCGAGTGGGGTGTCGCTGGAACCGATCGCGCTCGACCTCTGGCGGGGCCTCTGGCATGCTGTCATTGACGCGGCTGACGCGGGAATTTCTGGATCCGAAATCGCACAAAGGAGATTCATCACGATCCCATGAAGAGGCGCGCATTCATCTTGAATTCTCTGGGTGCCATCGCGGCAGCGCCGGGGATTTTCGCAGGCGGCCCAGGGGACCGCATCCGCATCGGGCAGATCGGCGTCTTTCACGCGCACGCATCGGGAAAGATGGATGCGATGCGGCGGCTGGCGGATCGCTTCGATGTAGTGGGGGTCACGGAGCGCGATGCGTCGCTGCGCGATGCGGTGACTGGGAAGGCCCCATATCTGGGCGTGCGGGTGCTGTCCGAGGAGGAACTGCTGGCGAGTCCCGGCCTTGCGGCCGTGGCGGTGGAGACCCGGGTCGAGGATTCGACCGCCACGGCGCTCCGCTGCATCCGGGCGGGGAAGCACGTCCATCTGGACAAGCCGGGCGGATTGGACCACGCGAGTTTCAAAGCGATGCGGATCGAGGCGGAAAGGCGCGGGCTGACCGTGCAGATGGGTTACATGTTGCGTTACAACCCGGCCTTTGAATTCCTGTTTCAAGCCGCGCGCGATGGCTGGCTCGGGGAGATCACCGAGATCGATGTCGCCATGGGGAAACTCGCGGATCCCGACACGCGCCAAACCATCGGTGCGTTGAGGGGAGGGGGCATGTTTGAACTGGGTGGCCATATGATCGATGCGGTGGTGACCCTGCTGGGGAAACCGAGTTCCGTGCAGTCACATTCCACGCCCACCACGGGGGACGGCGTGAAGGATAACCAGCTTGCCGTGCTGCAGTACCCCAAGGCGACGGTGACGCTTCGATGCAATCACGCGGATCCGTTCGGGGGGCCGCGGCGGCGCTTTGCCGTGGCGGGCACGAAGGGCATGTTTGAGATTCGGCCGATGGAATCTGGCAACGTCACCCTCGGCCTCACCGAGGCCCACGGCAAGTGGTCCAAGGGAGTGAACCAGATCCAGCTCACCGTGCCACCCGGTCGTTACGACGGCGAGTTCATTGACCTTGCGAAGATCATTCGCGGCGAGAAGTCCCTCGCCTGGACCGCGGGCCACGACATCACCGTGCACGAGACCTTGCTCCTCGCCGCCGGATTGGATGTGGGATCCGGGTGATGAAACCGATCGCAATCGGGAGGCGGCCGGATGCGGTCCCATTCGAATGGGGCTGGGGATCGGCGCTGTGGGGTGCTCGAGTCCTCGGGATATTGCTCTGCGGGCCCATCGTTTCCGGCGCATCGGATGCCTTTTCCGAAATCGTGCCGGAGTTCGACATCAGGCTTGAGACCATTAGCTCCGGCTTCGACAAGAAGACCTGCTGGGTGCATCCGCGGGCGGGCGCGATTCCCGGTGATCCGCCGAGCGTGGTCCTGACGATGCAGAGGTTGCTGTTGACGGGGAGCGACGTGTTCGGGCCGCTGTGCGAGATGCGCACCGATGACCTCGGGGCGACATGGTCGGGGCCGATCGAGCACGGCGCGACGCTTGGTCACCGCGAGGAACCCGGCGGAATCGTCGTCGGCGCCTGCGATTTTTGGCCCAAGTGGCATGCGAAGTCCGGCCGGCTGCTGGGCATCGGCCACACGGTTCGCTACAGTGGCAACCGGGTCATTCCGGTCCGTCCGCGCGAGACGTGCTATTCCGTCTATGACCCGCGGGCGCGATCGTGGACAGCATGGGATACGCTTGAGATGGGCGACGCCAAACGATTCTACAACGCCGGCGCCGGGTGCGCTCAGCGCGTTGATCTGCCCGACGGCGGCATCCTGCTGCCGATCTACTTCAAGTCGGAGTCGGAGAAGATGGCGAAGGTCACGGTGCTGAGGTGTGGCTTCGACGGTGGCAGGCTAACGATGGTGGGGCAGGGCAACGTGCTGGCGGTGGACACCGACCGCGGGTTGGGCGAACCGTCGCTGACCTGCTTCCGGGGCCGCTACTACCTTACGCTGCGGCACGACAAGGCGGGTTATGTTTCGACAAGCGCCGACGGGCTGAATTTCACCGCGCCGACGGCGTGGACGTGGGACGACGGCAGCGAGCTGGGCAACTACAACACCCAACAGCATTGGGTGACGCACGACGATGCGCTGTTCCTCGTTTATACGAGGCGAGGGGCGGACAACGACCATGTCTTCAGGCATCGCGCGCCGCTGTTTATTGCGCGGGTGAATCCCGATGGTCCATGTGTCCTGCGGGGCACCGAACGTGTGCTGGTACCGGAGCGCGGTGCGCGGCTGGGCAACTTTGGCGTCACGGAGGTCAACGAGAACGAAACGTGGGTCACCGTCGCGGAATGGATGCAGACCAATCCGCCAAACCCGTATGATTTTACGGCGTGCATGAAACATGGTTCGGACAACGCCGTCTTCGTCGCGCGCATCCGGTGGAAGACGCCGAACAAGAGTTGGAACCGGCACTGAGGCAAGGAAAGCCATGAACTCGCGCCAGCGCGTGCTGCAATCCCTCGGCCACGTGGCGCCGGATCGGGTCCCGATCGATTTCGGGGGGCATCGTTCGAGCGGCATCATGGCGATCGCCTACCGTCGCCTGCGCGAGCATCTGGGCCTGCCGCGGCGTCCGATCCGCGTCTACGACCTGATCCAGCAGTTGGCGATAATCGACGATGATGTGCTTGAGCGATTTGGCGTCGACACCATCGAGCTGGGCCGCGGATTCTGCGGGGAGGCGAGACATTGGAAGGATTGGCGGCTACCCGATGGCAGCGAATGTCTCATTCCGATCTGGCTCGATGTCCGAAGAGAGGGTGACGACTGGCTGCTGTACAATGCGGAGGGCCGTGCGGTCGCGGTCCAGAAGGCGGGCTCGCTCTATTTCGAGCAGATCCTATGGCCGTTCTTGGGGGTTGTTCCGGACGATCTCTCGGGCCTGCGGGACGCGATGGGGGACGTGATGTGGGCGCAACCGGGGCCGCCTGGGCCGGAAGTGGATCTCGCCGCGCTTGGGGCCGGTGCCCGCGCGCTGAGGCAGGCGACGGGGCGCGCCATCGTTTTCCTGTTTGGGGGCAACTTGATGGAGTGGGGGCAGTTCCTTTGCCGCAACGATATGTTCCTCATGTTGCTGGCGGATGATCCCTCGCGGGCCCATCGCCTGCTGGATCGGTTGGTCGAGATTCATATCGGTCGGCTTGAGCGGGTGCTGCCTGTTGTGGGGCCGTGGGTGGACATCGTTCTATTCGGGGATGATCTTGGGATGCAGAGCGGGCCGCAGGTCTCGCCCGCAATGTACCGAGAATTCTTCAAGCCGCGCCACCGGGCGATGTGGCGCCGGGCCAAGGAGCTGGCCGGGGTCAAGGTCATGCTCCACTGCTGCGGTGGGGTGCGGCCACTGTTGGACGATCTGATCGACGCGGGGCTCGATGCCATCAATCCGGTGCAGATCAGCTGCGCGGGGATGGAAGCGGCGGGGCTCAAGCGCGACTTTGGGGACAGGTTGTGCTTTTGGGGTGGGGGTTGCGACACGCAGCGGATCTTGGGCGGGGGAAGTCCAGAGGGGGTCCGGCGGCACGTGCTGGGGCAATTAGAGATCCTTTCCGCGGGCGGGGGCTTTGTTTTTCAGCAGGTCCACAATATCATGGCTAACGTTCCGCCGGAGAACATCGTCGCGATGTTCGATGCGGTGGCGGAGTTCAACGGCCGGGGGCCGTGAAGCATCGGAGGAGTGGGATATGGCAATGGCGCGGGTCTTGGCGGCATGGTCGCTGATCGCGGCATCCGCGGTCGCGGAGGGTCCGGTCGCGGTGCCGTCGCCGGGCACCGAGCCGGGCTCGGCGCGGTCGGCGGGACGCCTCGAGAGCGTGGTGGTCGTCTTCAAGACGCACTTTGACATCGGATACACCGACATGGCCTCGAATGTCGTGCAGCGTTATCGCACGACCATGATCGATGACGCATTGAAGGTCGTGGACGAGAGCCGGCCCATGCCCGGCGATCGGCAGTTTGCGTGGACGCTGCCGGGTTGGCCGCTGTCGAAGATCATGGGGGATTGGCCAGGGCAGGTGCCGGAGCGGCGGGATCGGGTTCGCCGGGCATTCGCGGATGGGCGATTCGTGGTGCACGCGCTCCCGTTCACCATGCACACCGAACTCCTCGAGGCGGAGGACATCGTACGCGGGCTCGGCTATGCGTCGAGGCTCTCGCGCGAGGTGGGATCGCCTCTGCCCCGCGACGCGAAGATGACGGATGTCCCATCTCACGCGTGGATCCTTCCGACGGTGTTGCGCCGGGCGGGCGTGGATTTTCTGCATCTGGGATGCAATTCGGGAAGCCGATCGCCCGAGATCCCCTCGCTCTTCTGGTGGGAGGGGCCGGACGGATCGCGGCTGCTCACGATGTACACTGCGGAAGGTTATGGGACGGGATTGGTGCCGCCCGCGGGATGGCCCCACAAGACATGGCTCGCGCTTATCCACACTGGCGACAATCACGGGCCGCCAAAACCGGAGGAGGTGGGGCGGCTGTTCGCACGGGCGGAGAAGGAGCTTCCCGGCGTGAGCGTGCGCATCGGGCGACTTTCGGACTTTGCCGATGCGATCCTGGCCGAGAAACCCGAGTTGCCTGTCGTGCGCGCTGACATGCCAGACACCTGGATCCACGGACCCATTTCCGATCCCGCCGGGGCGGCGTTGGCGCGGGACGTACGCCCCAAGATCGCTGCTGCCGAGATCCTCGATGCGCAGCTTGCAGCGTGGGAGGGGCGGCAGCCCGGCGGGATTCCCGCCCTCGCCGCGGCGTGGGAGCAGAGCCTGCTCTATGGCGAGCACACGTGGGGTGGGGCGCTCTATTGGGTGACGAAGTACGGCACCGGAGTGAAGTATCCGTACGGGGAGCAGTGGAGGATCGATCGGGCAGAGGGTCGATTCAAGCGGCTCGAGGCATCCTGGGCCGAACACACCGCATACATCGAGAAGGCGCGGGATCTGACGCTGCCGATCTTGGAGGAACGGCTGCGCACGCTAGCGGATTCGACGGGGGTCGACGGTCCTCGCGTCGTCGTCTATAATCCGCTCCCTTGGCCACGCGGTGGCCTGGTGGATATCGCGGGTTTGCCCGAGGGCATCGCGGCTCTCAGGCGCGCTGACGGGGATGAGGTGACGGCCGTAGAGCGCCGTGGCCGGCTGGCGAGCGCGGTGGTCAGCGAGGTTCCCCCGCTGGGGTATGCGACGTACGTCCCCTCCAAGGCGGAGGCCGCATCATGCGCGGGCCTGAGTGCGGACGAGAATTCCTGCAGCATCGAGAGCCCCTTCTACAGGGTCGTGCTCGATCTCGCGCACGGCGCGATCCGCTCGCTTATCGAGAAAAGGAGTGGCAGGGAACTTGTGGACCCATCTGCCGCGCACGGATTCGGCCGCTATCTGTACGAGCGTTTCGATGCCGATCAGGTGGCGGCCTACGTCAAAGCCTACGTCAAGACGACCGCCGCATGGGCCGTCACCGAGATCGGGAAACCGACGATGCCCCCCGCCAAGGAGGCGCCCTATCGCGCGATAGGAACGGGACCGTGCGATCTGCGATGCGAGCGCACCCCGCTACGCGTGATCGCCGAGATGCGGTCGCGGGCAGGCGGAGATCTGCCCCACCCGGTGACGACGCGGGTGATCGTTCACGGCAAGATGCCGTGCGTGGATGTGGAGGTCACCTTGTGCGACAAGCCTGCTGATCCATGGCCCGAGGCTGGCTGGCTGTGCTTTCCGTTTCTGGTGGATGAGCCCCGATTTCGCGTGGGCCGCCAAGGGTCGGTGGTCGATCCCTGCCGCGAGTTCATCGCTGGCGCCAACCGCCATCTCTGTGGGGTGACTTCGGGCGTGGCGATCTTTGATCCGGCGGGCAGGGGCGTGGGTTTGTGCGCGCCGGACTCGCTGCTCATGTCGTTCGATTCCCCGGGTATCATGAGATACACGAGGGATTTCGTGCCCAAACGATCCTCCGTCTACGTGAACCTTTTCAACAATCAATGGACGACGAACTTCCGGATGTGGAACGAGGGGACGTGGACGGCGCGGGTGCGCATCTGGTCGTTTGAGAGATTCGAGAATGGGCCTGCGCTCGTCACGCCGGCGTGGGAGGCGCGGCTACCGATGTGGGGCAGGGCCGCGGAGGGTGGGAAGGGCGGCAGGCCGTTGCGGGAGGCGGGCCTCCGGCTTTCGAAAGACGGGATACTGGTCACGGCGTTCACCGCCAATCCCGACGGAGAGGGGACGTTGCTGCGGCTCTGGGAGCAGGTGGGCCGCGGGGGGCCATGTCACGTGATCCTGCCCGGAGGGTACCACGCGTCCTCGGCGCAGCCGTGCGATTTGCGTGGTCGGGCGACGGGAGAGCCCAGCGCCATCCACGACGGCGGATTTGAGGCGAACCTCCATGCGTTCGCGCCGTCGAGCTTCATCCTGCGCTGAACCGTTCTATCGCAATAGAGAGGCCAGGGCTGCGGCGAGAAGGGCGCCGAGGATCGGGGCGAGAACGGGCACCCAGGCGTAGCCCCAATCGCTATCCCGTTTGCCGGGGACCGGCAGGAGCGCATGCGCGATGCGCGGGCCGAGATCGCGCGCGGGATTGATGGCGTAGCCGGTGGTGCCACCGAGGGAGAGGCCGATGCCGAACACCACCAGGGCGACCGGCAACGCGCCCAACGTGCCGAGACCCACCTTGATTTCGGTGGTTGCCCCTGTCGCCGTCGGGATCGTCGCGATCGCGTCCGTCATGAGGAAAACTGGCAGGATCAGGGCAAATGTGCCGACGACCTCGCAGAGGAATGCCTGGGGGATATTGCGGATATTTGGCGCGGTGCAGAAGCAGGCGAGTTTGGCCCCGGCGTCATCGGTGACCTTGAAATGTTCGCGATAGAACGCGTAGACCAGCGCGCCGCCGGCGATGCCGCCGAGCATCTGCGATAGGAGGTAGGCGGGCACCTGTGGCCAAGCGAGCTGGTTGGCCGCGGCCATGGCCAGGGTCACGGCGGGATTCAGGTGCGCGCCGCTGAACGGTTGCGCGCAAAAGACCCCCACGAACACTCCCAATGCCCATCCCGCGGTGATGACGATCCAGCCGCTGCCGTTGCCCTTGGTGCGCCCGAGCACGACGTTCGCGACCACGCCGTTTCCGAAGAGTACCAGCAGGGTGGTCCCAATGAATTCTGCGATGATGGCGTTCATGGCGACTCCGTTTCCTTTCCGGCGATAAATCCCTCGGCGATTTTGTTGAAATCCTTCACCTGCCGTTTTTGCCATGCGGCGTCGCGGTCCAATTCCGCGGCCAGGAGGGCGGCGACTGCGGGGGCCATTCGCTGTGCGGCCCGTGCGTCGAGGTACAGAGCGCGAGTGCGGCGGGCGAGGGCGTCGTCCACCGTGCGCGCCATCTCGTGCCGCGCGGCCCAGGCCACCTGTGCGCCGCAGATGGGCAGCGCCGGATCGAGAGGTTTCGCGAGGGACGGATGTTCGCGCATGAGCTGTTCGATGTCCACGGCGTCCGAGCCGTAGTCGGCGAGCGGCCCGAACTGCTCCGCGTGCCTGTGATGGCCGTGGATCGAGAGGTCTTTCGTTGCGCAAGGACGGTCCGGCAAGCCCGCGAGCACGGAGGCGTGGTCGATGCAATCCTCGGCCATTTTCCGGTAGGTTGTCCATTTGCCGCCCGTGATCGTGAGGAGGCCGGCTTTCGAGATCTGTATGGTGTGGTCGCGGGACAGGGCGGCGGTGCCTTCGGCGTCGCCAGATTTGACCAGTGGGCGGATGCCGGTGAAGACGCTCAGTATGTCCGCGCGCGAGGGATTGCGCGCGAGGTAGCCGCTCGCCGTTTCGAGGATGAAGTCCACCTCATGCCTGAGGGGCCTGGGTTCGAGGCTGACCTCGGAAATCGGCGTGTCCGTGGTGCCGACGACGACATGGCCGTGCCACGGGATGGCGAACATGACGCGGCCATCTCGGGTGTGGGGAACCATGATGGCCGTGCTGCCCGGGAGGAACTCTTGCGGCAGAACGATATGAACCCCTTGGCTCGGGGCGATCATGGCGCCTGCGGCCGGGTCGTCCATGCGGCGGACCGCATCGCAGAATGGGCCAGTCGCGTTGATCACACAGCGCGCGGCGATCGCGTGTTCGCGGCCGGACTCCTCGTCGCGGAAGATGAGGCCCGAGAGGAATCCTTCGGCGTTCTTCGGCAACGACACGACGCGCGCCTGATTCAGCAGGCAGGCGCCCTGTTCGTTGGCGGTCTGGGCGAGGTTGACGAGGAGGCGGCCGTCGTCAAATTGGCCGTCGTGGTATTTCACGCCCCCGCGCAGGCCATTCTGCTCGAGCGTGGGGATGCGTTTCAGAACCTCCTCTCGCGACAGGAGCTGGGACGCGCCGAAGCCGTACTTGCCCGCCAGCATGTCGTACACTTTGAGGCCGACCCCGTAGAAGGGCGCCTCCCACCAGAGATAGTTTGGGACGACGAACTCGAGGTCGCGCACCAGATGCGGCGCATTGCGGAGCAGGAGCCCGCGTTCTTTGAGCGCCTCCATCACCAGGGGGACGTTGCCCTGCTGCAGGTAGCGAACCCCGCCGTGGACCAGTTTGGTGGATCGGCTCGAAGTGCCCTTGCCAAAATCGCTTTGCTCGAACAGCGCCGCCGCATATCCGCGGGAGGCGGCATCGAGGGCAATGCCGACGCCCGTGGCGCCGCCGCCAATGATCGCAAAGTCCCAGGGGTCTTGGCGCTCCAGGATCCGCCGCAGCGAAGCCATCCGGTTCATGGGGTTGTTGCCTTTCCGCGCGTGGGGGGAGCGGGGTGCTCTTCCCAGTCCTGGGCTCGGCGGAGGGCCTCGGCCCATCGGGCGCGGCGGTGTTGTGCCGCGTCCGGGCCCTCGCGGGGCTCGAATGTCCGATCGGCCTGCCAGGCTCGATGAACCTCATCGCGGTCCTTCCAGAATCCCACGGCGAGGCCCGCCAGATATGCCGCGCCAAGGGCGGTCGTTTCGGTGACCTTGGGGCGGACCACGGGAACTTGTAGGATATCCGCCTGGAATTGCATCAGGAGGTCATTGGCACAGGCGCCGCCGTCCACGCGCAGTTCGCCCATGGCGATGCCGGAGTCGTTGCGCATGGCGTCGAGCACATCGGCAACCTGGAAGGCAATGCCCTCGAGGGCGGCCCTGGCGATGTGCGCGGCGGTGGTTCCGCGGGTGAGGCCCGAGATCGTGCCCCGCGCGTATTGGTCCCAGTGTGGTGCGCCGAGTCCGGCGAATGCGGGGACGAGGTAGACGCCGCCAGAGTCCGGCACCGAGGATGCGAGGCCCTCGACCTCCGGGGAGGATCGGATGATCCCGAGGCCATCCCTCAGCCACTGGACCACAGCGCCGCCTATGAAAACGCTGCCCTCCAGGGCAAAATCGGTCTGGCCCCCGACGTCCCACGCGACCGTGGTGAGGAGGTTGTGTGCGGAGGCCGTGGGCTTGGCCCCGATGTTCATCAGCATGAAGCAGCCGGTGCCGTACGTGTTTTTCGCCAGCCCGCGCGAGAAACAATTTTGCCCGAAGAGGGCGGCCTGCTGGTCGCCGGCGATGCCGGCTATTTGGATTGGGGCATCGAAAATGCCGGGGGCCGTCTCCCCATAGATCTCGCTCGATGGGCGCACGGCGGGCAGCACTTCGCGGGGGACATCCAGAAGGCGGAGCAATTCGTCGTCCCAGGCGCCTGCAGCGAGGTCAAAGAGCATCGTGCGGGACGCGTTGCTAGGGTCGGTGAGGTGCAGCGAGCCGCCGGTGAGGTTCCAGAGCAACCAGCTATCGATCGTCCCGAAGGCGAGTTCGCCGCGGGCGGCGCGGGTGCGGGCGCCGGGCACTTGGTCCAAGAGCCAGCGGAGCTTCGTGCCCGAGAAATAGGCATCGATGACGAGCCCGGCCTTGCGCTGCACCGTGGCCGCGTGGTCGGCGCGCTTCAGCTCATCGCAGAGCCCTGCGGTGCGGCGATCCTGCCAGACGATGGCGTTGTGGATCGGGGCGCCGGTCTTGCGGTCCCATACGACGGTCGTTTCGCGCTGGTTGGTGATGCCTATGGCGGCGACGTCTTTTGCCTTGAGCCGGGCGTTGGCGAGCGCCTCGCGCGCCGTCTCGATCTGCGAGGCCCAGATTTCGCGGGGATCATGCTCCACCCAGCCTGCCCGCGGGTAGATTTGCGTGAATTCCTTTTGCGCGACAGCGAGAATCGCGCCGGCGCGATCGAAGAGAATCGCGCGCGAGCTGGTCGTGCCCTGATCGAGGGCGAGTATGGCGTTTTTCATGGGGATGAGGGATGGCGCTTATCGCGGATGAATGCGGTGGCGCGATCGGGGTGGTCGGTGAAGATTCCGTCGGCCCCGGCCCGAACGAGGACGAGGTCCAACAGTTCCTCGATCGAGGCGGCGAATGGGGGGAGGTCATCGGCGCGGGCGGTGTAGGGGTGCACCGCGAGTCCCGCCGCGTGGGCGTTGTTCACAAGGTCCGTGATGCGGGCGTCGGCCCTGCTCTTGCCGGCGACGACTTGGCGGATCGATGGTCCGATGCCGTCGGCCACCGCGGCCACTTCGAGGAGGCCCCCCGGGGTCATGAGGTGGGGATGGTTGGCGCACTCATCGCCGCCGTCGCCGAGCAGCTGGATGAGCTTGCATTGGCAGCCGAGTTCGGTGCGGACTCGCCTGAGTTCGGAAAAGTCGAAGCACTGCACGTAGACCTTGTCCGCCTTGGTCCTGTAACCGTACTTGTTGAGGATCGCGAGGACGATCTTGCTGATGTCGTGGCCCTGGCGCCTGTGCCAGGCGGGTCTCTTGATTTCCGGGTATATGCCGGCCTCCCTGCCGGTGCTCTTGTTGATGCCCTGGATCAGCTGCAATTCTTCCTCGAGCGTCGCGATCTGGAAGGAAGATTGGCCGGGGGGGAAGCGGCCCTTGAATGCGGGGGTGCCGCGTTTCGGATCGATGCGCTCGTTGACGCGCAATTGTCTGAGTTCGGCCAGCGAAAAATCGAGGGCGTAATAGCGCCCATCTTGGCGAGCGCGGCCGGGAAAACGGCGTGCGACGTCGGTGACGGTGTCGATCTGGGTGTCGTGCAGCACGACGGGGATGTCGTCCTGGCTCAGGACCACGTCTTGCTCGATGTAGTCCGCGCCCATTGCGTGGGCCATGGCCTTGGCGGCCAGCGTGTGTTCGGGGAGGTAGCCGCTCGCGCCGCGATGGGCGATCACGATCTTTCTGGGTGGCTCCATGGGCGCGGGGACGAGATTCGAACTGCCGGCCAGCAAGGTCAAGGCGAGGGTGGGGAGCGTTGTCATCGGCGTCGCGGGGAATCAGCCGCCCGAGTATCTTCGGCATTTTCGGGGCGTGGGGAAGGCTTTTCATGGGCGAGGTCTGGGCCAGGGAAAAGGTTTCGCTTGGAACAGGCCCGCGAACGGGCAGACTCCATTGCCGATGAACTACAAGAACCTCTACTCATTCGTTGCGGCGCTGTTGCTCGTCGCGCCACTGCACGCCAAAGATCAACCGGCCGTCCAACCTCCAGCCCCCGCCGTCGCGTTGCCGCCCCAGGCACCAGATGTGGCCGCGCCAAAGATGGATCCGAAGACCGGCGCGCCGCAGGCCGGGTTCATGGCATCCCACGAGAAATTCGTGGCCATCGCCAAAGAGGGCAAGGCGGGTGTCGTGTTCCTTGGGGATTCGATCACGGCCGGCTGGAACGCAAAGAAGGACATCTGGGACAAGGCGTTTGGGAAATATCAGCCGGCCAACTTCGGCATCGGCGGCGACCGCACGCAGCACGTCCTCTGGCGCATCACCAACGGCGAACTCGATGGCATCAAGCCCAAGGCCGTCGTCATCATGATCGGGACCAACAACTCGGGTTCCGACCCGGCCGAAGGCATCGCGAAAGGCATCACCAAGATCGTCGAGACCGTTCGCTCGAAGCAGCCCCAGGCGAAGATTCTCCTGCTGGCAGTCTTCCCGCGCGGGAACAAGCCGGGCGGCGAACTCGGCGCGCAGAATGCGAAACTCAAAGAGGTCAACGCCATCATCGCGAAGCTCGACGACGGGAAGCACGTGTTCTTCTTGGACATCGGCGACAAGTTCGTCCAGGGCGGCGGTCCGATCAACAAGGAGATCATGCCCGATTTCCTTCACCTTTCGCCCCGCGGCTATCAGATCTGGTCCGATGCCATTTCGCCGAAGCTGGCGAAGCTGATGGAGTGATCGACATTGGCCGACGGGCGCGCCGGCTCCCCTCGGGGCGAGGGGATCGCGCGTATCTGGGGGGCGCAGAAGCGATCAGAGCGCCCGATTCGCCATCGGGCGCCACCGGGGGTGAAAACCCACTGGAGCGTAACGCGGGCAATCCTGCCGGCGACGGCAGGCAAGGCACGCGGCGGCAGGCAGGATTGCCTGCCCCACGGCCACGGGAATTCTCGAGCTAGCAGCCTGTCGGACTTTGGGTCGCTGCCGGGGTTGACGACGCCCAAATGCCATCACCAGGGACTGCGGCCTCCCAGACAGGCTGCTCTTGGCTGGAATGGGCGGTTTGGGCGGGTGGATTTGCGACGCGCGGGCGGTTTTCGGGAGGGGCTGGCCTTCAGTTTTGCGCCTCTTGGGCCATCCGGGCGACGGTGAGCCGGTGGAGACGCCGGAAGTTGTAGGCCAGGCAGACCAGCGCCCATTCCGTGGAGACCTTCTTGTTTCCGCGCAGCAAGAAGCGGCGGAAGCCCATGGCCTCCTTGATGGTTCCGAAGGTCGGCTCGACGGTGTGCTGCCTGAGTTTGTAGCGCGCCCGGCCGGCGCGGGTCGCAACCCGGTGGGCCATGCGTTCCAGAAAAGGCGCAGCCGGCTGCGGCTCCGGCGGGTCATCCCTTTTCTCCAAGTCGGGCACGGTGCGCCCGTGGCCCCCGCGCCCGATGGCGGCAAGCACCCGCGGCGGTGGCGCCGTCCCCACGGTCGCGGCCGCCTCGATGGCCGTCACGGCGCTCTCGCTCAGAAAGCCGCTGTCGACGAGCACCTCCGCCACCGCTCCGGCCGCCGGCTCGATCGCCCCCAGGCTGGGGGCCAGTTGTTCCTTGTCGTTGGCCGCGTCGCTCACCCTCTGGCCCACGATGAGCCGGCTCTCCACC
Organism: Verrucomicrobiota bacterium; assembly: GCA_029560585.1. Lineage (GTDB taxonomy): Bacteria > Verrucomicrobiota > Verrucomicrobiia > JADLBR01 > JADLBR01 > JADLBR01. Next base: position 77,933 of record JAKQKQ010000259.1, read on the forward strand.
TCCACCGCAGCCTGCGCGTTGTATGACTGCCCGAAGCCCCCGTCGCCGCCCTTCATGATCCGGCTCTCCGGATCGGTGAAGTTGTACTGATCCTTCGGGCCGGGTTGCTCCCGGGGCGCCACCGGCTCCCGGCCCCGCGGCTTGCGCCCCCCGGAGCGGATATTCTCCCGCGCGGCAAGCTTGGCCTGATAATCCGCCATCTCGGCCCGCGCCCGGGCGTGGGCCCGGGCCTCCATCTCCGCGCGCGCCCTGGCCAGTTGCGCCTTGCGCTCGGCCCGGCGCCGGATCTCCCCGGGAATCGAAAGCCCATCCTCCAGCGGGGCGGCATCGGCCGCCTCGGCCTTGGCCAGCAACTCGGCGATCTCCAAATCCATCTGGCGCATCTTCTCCCCGGCACGCCCATAGCTGACCGCCGCGTGCCTGCTGGCGTTGGCCAGCACCTTGGTCCCGTCGATGGCCACCGTGATGCCCCCGACCTTCAAAAACCCGCACCGCGCCGCCATCTCCAGCACCTGGCCGAAGCCGTCGGCCACAAGCCCGGCGTTGTCCCGCCGAAACGCGCAGATGGTGTCATGGTCCGGGTGGGTGTCGCCGCAGAGCACCCGCACCGCCACGTTCTCGCAGGTGCCCCGCTCGATCTGCCGGCTGCCAAAGACCCCCGTGGCGTAGCTGTAGATCAACAGCCCCAGCATCATCGAGGGTGGATACTGCTCGCTGCCGCTGCCCCGCTCGTTGATCCTGGCCTTGGAGAGATCCAGCTCCCCGACCGCATCCAAGATGAAGTGCACCAGGTGCCCCTCCGGCACCCATTCCCTCATGTTCGGGGGCAACAGTAGCAGCGTGTCCCTATCGACGTTGACCAGACGGGCAGCCATGCCCGATCCTACCACATCGGCTCGTCTTGCGGCAAAGTCCGACACGCTGCTAGGCGCGGTGCTCTCTGGCCGAAGGGGATGCGCCACCGCAACCGCATGCGGCATTTGTGGATAAGAATGATCATCGCGAAGTATAAAATTTTGCATTCTGGATCGATGTTTTGCAATGGATTTAATGGCAATGTGTTACGAGATTCATGAGGGGGCGATGCCACCGTAATACAAGAGAGAATCGCCCTGCTTGGCTGAAACAGTGGGCAGGTGGGCGGATCAATTTACATCCGAAGTCAGATTGGATATGTGATGCAACGAAAGCACGATACATCGAAAAGTATAATGTTGATTACCAGTATTTCCGAAATGGGTATCGTTTTTCGAATTATCGGCATGGAACTTGCTATTGAAAAAGGTCTCGGTAGTCTTAATCTCTTTTTGGAAACGTACTGACGGCATTGTGCGGCACACAGAAATGAAAATGGACTTGAGCGACGCGCGCGGCAAAGGCCGGGCGCTGGTTGGCGCGCCGCCGAAACAGGGTCTTTATGATCCCTGGTTTGAGCACGAGGCGTGCGGTGTTGGCTTTGTGGTGGATATCAAGGGCCGCAAGTCGCACAAGATTCTCCAGCAGGCGATTCAGGTGCTGAGGAACCTGGATCATCGTGGTGCCGCGGGCAGCGAGCCGAACACCGGAGACGGCGCGGGGGTGCTGATGCAGATCCCCCACGCGTTCCTGAAGGATGCCTGCCAGAAGGTTCGCATAGCGCTGCCCGGGCCTTCCGAATATGGCTGCGGGCTCGTTTTTCTGCCGAGGAATCCGACCATCCGGCGCAAGCTGGAGGAGCGGTTGGAGCGGATCGTGCAGTCTGAGGGGCAGAGCTTCTTGGGCTGGCGCACGGTTCCCTCGAATGGTTCGTCCCTCGGTGACACCGCGCGCTCGTGCGAGCCGTTCATCCGGCAGGTGTTCATCGGGCGCAACGCGAAACTGTCGGACGATCTGGCCTTCGAGCGCAAGCTGTACGTGATCCGCAAGCGGGCGTACAGCGAGATCCGCGCGGCGGGCATGCAGGGCGGCGAATTCTGGTACATGCCGAGCCTCTCCGCGAAGACGCTGGTCTACAAGGGGATGCTTCTGACCGAGCAGTTGGCGGAGTATTTTCCGGATCTGCAGGATCCCGCGATGGAGACGGCGCTGGCGCTGGTCCACTCGCGATTCAGCACCAACACGTTCCCGAGCTGGGAGCGCGCGCACCCGTATCGGTACATGGCGCACAACGGTGAGATCAACACGCTGCGGGGAAACATCAACTGGATGCACGCGCGGGGCGCTTTGTTCGAGTCGGGGCTTTTCGGGGACGACATCCACAAGGTCCATCCCATCATCGACCCGAACGGCAGCGACTCGGCGATGTTTGACAACACGCTCGAGCTGCTCGTGCTGGCCGGTCGCTCCCTGCCGCACGCGATGATGATGATGATCCCGGAGCCGTGGTCGAGCCACCAGTCGATGGACGATGCGCGCCGGGCCTTTTACCAGTACCACAGCTGCCTCATGGAGCCGTGGGACGGTCCCGCGTCCATCGCGTTCACCGATGGCACGCAGATCGGCGCGGTGCTCGACAGGAACGGCCTGCGGCCCTCGCGGTACTACGTGACCGGGGACGACCGGGTGATCATGGCCTCCGAGGTCGGCGTGCTCGATGTCGAGCCGGAGAACGTCGTGCAGAAAGGGCGGCTCCAGCCTGGCCGGATGTTCCTCGTCGATACCGCGCAGGGGCGCATCATCGCCGACGAGGAGATCAAGGGGAAGATCTCCGCCGAACGCCCCTACCGCGTGTGGCTCAACGAGCACCTGGTGCACCTTGAAGACCTGCCGGGCGCGCCGGCGCTGCCGGAGCCGGACACCAAGACCCTGCGCCAGCGCCAGATCGCCTTCGGGTACACCTACGAGGACCAGAATATCCTTCTGGCGCCCATGGCCCGCGATGGCGTCGAGGCGATCGGGTCGATGGGGAACGACGCGGCGCTGGCCGTCCTCTCGGAAAAGCCGCGGGTGCTCTACGACTATTTCAAACAGCTCTTTGCCCAGGTGACCAACCCCCCGATCGATTCGATCCGCGAGGAGCTCATCATTTCCGCGGAGACCCGGCTGGGCTCGGAGGGCAATCTGCTGAATCCGCAGCCCTCGGCGTGCCGGCGGGTCGAGCTCGAGTGGCCCATCTTGACCAATGAGGAGTTCGCGAAGATCCGGCGCCTTGATCTGCCCGGGTTCAAGCTCGGCGTCCTCCCGATTCTTTTCCGCGTGACGCGGGGTGAGAAGGGCCTGGCCAAGTCGCTGGAGGAACTCTGTATCATGGCGCGGCGAATGATCGAGGAGGAGGAGGTCAATCTCCTCATCCTCAGCGACCGCGGGGTGAATCAGGATTACGCGCCCGTGCCGGCGCTATTGGCCGTGTCGGGGTTGCACCATTTTCTGATCCGTGAGGGGCTGCGCACGCGGATCAGCATGGTGCTTGAGACGGGCGAGGCGCGCGAGGTCCACCATTTCTCGCTGCTGATCGGCTACGGCTGCAGCGCGGTCAATCCCTATCTCGCGTTCGAGACCGTGGACGAGATGATCCACGAGGGCCTGCTGCCGAACGTGAGCCACAAGGCGGCCTGTAAGAACATCGTGAAGGCTGCCTCGAAGGGCGTGATCAAGGTCATGTCCAAGATGGGCATTTCCTCGATCCAGAGTTACCGCGGCGCCCAGGTGTTCGAGGCCGTGGGCCTGCGCCAGGATGTCATCGACAAGTATTTCACGTGGACGCCGTCGCGCGTCGGGGGCGTTGGCCTGGACGTGATCGCGCAGGAGGTGCTGACGCGGCATCACGAGGCGTTTCCGGAACGGCCGGTCAACGGCCAGGTGCTTCCCGTCGGCGGCCAATACAAGTGGCGCGACGATGGTGAATCGCACCTGTTCAACCCGGAGACCATCCATCGGCTGCAGAAGGCGGTCCGCACGGGGAGCTACGCCGTGTACCAGGAGTACGCGAGGCTCATCAACGACCAGTCCAAGAAGCTGTGCACGCTCCGCAGCCTGCTTGAATTCAAGGGTGGCAACCCGATTCCGATCGACGAGGTCGAGCCGGTCGACAGCATCATGAGGCGGTTCAAGACCGGGGCGATGTCCTACGGCTCCATCAGCAAGGAGGCGCACGAGACGCTCGCGGTGGCGATGAACCGGATCGGCGGGAAATCCAACACGGGCGAGGGCGACGAGGATCCCATCCGCTACCGTCCGTTGCCCGATGGCGACTCGATGAATTCCGCCATCAAGCAGGTGGCCTCGGGCCGGTTCGGCGTAACGAGCGAGTACCTGGTGAATGCGCGCGAATTGCAGATCAAGATGGCGCAGGGCGCGAAGCCGGGGGAGGGCGGCCAATTGCCCGGGACCAAGGTCTATCCCTGGATCGCCAAGACGCGGCACACGACCGCGGGGGTGGGTCTCATCTCCCCGCCGCCGCACCACGACATCTATTCCATCGAGGACCTCGCCGAGTTGATCCACGATCTTAAGAATGCCAACCGCTTGGCGCGGGTGAGCGTCAAGCTCGTGGCGGAAGTGGGGGTGGGGACCATCGCTGCCGGCGTGGCGAAGGCGCATGCCGACGTCGTGCTGATTTCGGGTCACGACGGGGGGACGGGCGCCTCGCCCCTCACCTCGATCAAGCATGCCGGCCTGCCGTGGGAGCTGGGCCTTGCCGAGACGCACCAGACCCTCGTGCTGAACAATCTTCGCGATCGCATCGCGGTCGAGACCGACGGCCAGCTGAAGACCGGGCGCGACGTGGCCATCGCGGCGCTGCTTGGGGCCGAGGAATTCGGTTTCGCCTCGGCCCCGTTGGTGGCTTCGGGGTGCATCATGATGCGCGCCTGCCATCTGAACACGTGCCCCGTGGGCGTGGCCACGCAGGACCCGCGCCTGCGCGCGAAGTTTTCGGGCAAGCCCGAGCACGTCATAAATTTCATGCGCTTCGTCGCCACGGAATTGCGCGAGATCATGGCTGTGCTGGGTTTCCGGACCATCGAGGAGATGGTGGGTCGCGCCGACGTGCTCGAGGCCAAGCATGCGGTCGATCACTGGAAGGCCAAGGGCCTCGACTTCAGCAACATTCTCTACCAGCCGGACGTCGGCCCGGAGGTGGGGCGTTTCTGCAGGATCCCGCAGGATCATGGTCTGGACAAGTCGCTGGACATCACGGTGCTGCTCGACCTGTGCAAGCCCGCGATCGAGAGGGGCGAGAAGGTCGAGGCGGAGTTGCCGATCCGAAACGTCAATCGAGTGGTGGGCACCATCACCGGTGGCGAGATAACCAAGAAGTGGGGGGCCCAGGGGCTGCCCGACGACACCGTGCGCATCCATTTCAGGGGATCCGCGGGTCAGAGTTTTGGCGCATTCATGCCGAGGGGAATGACGTTTTCGCTCGAGGGCGACGCCAACGACTATCTGGGCAAGGGCCTTTCGGGGGGCAAGATCATCGTGTATCCGCCCGCCGGCAGCACGTTCAAATCGGAGGAGAACATCATCATCGGGAACGTGGCGTTCTACGGGGCCACGGGAGGCGAGGCGTACATCCGCGGCATGGCCGGCGAACGTTTCTGCGTCCGCAACAGCGGCGTGTGCGCGGTCGCGGAAGCCGTGGGCGATCACGGTTGCGAATACATGACGGGGGGGCGAGTGGTCGTGCTCGGCCCCACCGGCCGGAATTTTGCCGCCGGGATGTCGGGCGGCGTCGCCTATGTGCTGGACGAGGCGGACACATTCGCGCCCAACGTGAACACGCAGATGGTTGACCTGGAGAAGCTCGAAGATCCGGCCGAGATCGCCGAGGTCCGCGAGATGATCGAGCGGCATGTGGCGCATACCGGCAGCGCCCGCGGCAAGCACGTGCTGGACAGATGGGACTCGCTCGTGCCCCGATTTGCGAAGGTGCTCCCGAGGGACTACAGGCGGATGCTGGAGTGCATCAAGCGAGCACACGAACAGGGACTGACTGGCGAGGAGGCGATCATGGTCGCATTCGAGGAGAACGCCCGCGACCTTTCGCGCATCGGCGGCAACTGAGTCCACCCGAGAACCATAGGAACCGACAACCGAATCTCACGACGATGGGCAAACCGACCGGATTCATCGAATACCTGCGCGAACTGCCTGTGGATCGGCCGCCGCTGGTCCGCATCGGCGACTGGAACGAGTTTCATCTCCACATGGAGGAGAAGAAGCTCCGGAATCAGGGCGCACGCTGCATGGATTGCGGCGTCCCGTTTTGCCACACCGGCAAACTGATAAGCGGCATGGCCGCCGGCTGTCCCGTCCACAACCTGATTCCCGAGTGGAACGACCTGGTGTATCGGGGTCTCTGGCGCGAGGCGCTCCAGCGCCTGCACAAGACCAATAATTTTCCCGAGTTCACCGGGCGGGTCTGTCCGGCGCCGTGCGAAGGGTCGTGCACCCTGGGCATCAACAGCCCGCCGGTCACCATCAAGAACATCGAGTGCAGCATCATCGACAAGGGCTGGGATGAGGGATGGGTCTTGCCCGAGCCCCCGAAAGTCCGCACTGGCAAGAGGGTGGCGGTCATTGGCTCTGGTCCGGCGGGGTTGGCCGCGGCCGCGCAATTGAACAAGGCGGGTCACTGGGTGAGCTTGTTCGAGCGGGCCGACCGCCCGGGCGGTCTGCTGATGTATGGCATCCCCAACATGAAGCTCGACAAGAAGGAGGTCGTGCTGCGCCGGATTGAGCTGATGCGGAACGAGGGGATCAAATTCATCTGCGGCGCCAACGTGGGGGAGAACGTCGAGCCGGAGATTTTCCTGAAGGAATTTGACGCCACGATCATATGCACCGGCGCGACCCAGCCGCGCGATCTTCCGGTCGAGGGCCGCAATCTCGCGGGCGTGCATTTTGCGATGGAGTATCTCGCGGGCAACACGAAGGCATTGCTTGCCGGGACGCCGGACGCGAGCCCGATTCACGCGAGGGGCAAGGATGTCATCATCATCGGTGGTGGCGACACGGGCACGGACTGCGTGGGCTCCGCAATCCGCCAGGGCTGCAAGAGCGTCGCCCAGATAGAGATCCTCCCGCAGCCGCCGCAGGATCGCCAGCCGGATAATCCGTGGCCGGAGTGGCCCAAGGTCTACAGGATGGATTATGGCCAGGAGGAGGCCGCGGCCAAGTTCGGCGCCGACCCGCGCACCTATGTCACCACGGTAAAGAAGCTTGTGGACGATGGCGGGGGCCGAGTGAAGGAACTCATCACCGTGGAGATCCGGTGGGAGAAGAACGAGAAGGGTGCCTTCATCCCGAAAGAGATACCGGGGACGGAAAGGTCTCGTCCGGCGCAGCTGGTGCTGCTCGCGATGGGTTTTCTCGGCCCCGAGCAATCCTTGCTGAAGGACCTGAAGGTGGAAACCGATCCGCGCAGCAACATCAGGGCCGAATACGAGAAGTACGCGACGAACATACAGGGCGTGTTTGCCGCCGGCGATTGCCGCCGCGGGCAGAGCCTGGTCGTGTGGGCCATCGAAGAAGGCCGGGGGGCCGCCCGTGAGTGTGATCGTTACCTGATGGGATCCACGGATCTGCCCTGACCGGTTAGGGGTCCCTGACCTTTGCGATCTTGATGCCGCATCCCGGTCTGGCGATCCGGGATGGGGTCGCATGTGCGCCGTCGCAGGTCTTCCCAAAGGGCCTTTGCATGCTACGTTTTGGTGGCGGAGGGCATTTTGAACGACGGATATTGCATCATACATGATCTGGCCTCGGCGATGTCGGTGGATCCGGCGCTGAAGGCCGTGTGGCTGGACGCCCGGAACAAGAGGGTGTCGTTCGCTTTCGGGCCGGGCGTGGATTCGACGAGTTCGCGCGAGCGGGTGGAGACAGTGATAGCGCGGCATCGGCCGGCGCACTTGCCGGAGTGTGCGGAGGGCGGTTGGCCGATCGTCTGCGAGGTGTGCGACCGCGGTATCTCACAGCCGATGCCCCCCGGCATCCGGTTGCTGAACATACCGGGCGCCGGGGTGATGCTGGAGAAGGAATCGTGTGTGACGGGCCCGCGGTTTTGGCGCTGGCACCAGATCAAATGGGTGAAGATCCGCCCCAGGCAGGTGCCCGCACCCTCGGAGCTAAAGGGCGAGGAGGTTTGGAAGTTCGCGCTCCTGGCGGCGGGGATCTGCGGCGTGGCGACGGCGATGGGATTCGGGATGGAGAAACTGGGGGGCGCGGTGTTGGCCCCATGGTCGGTGGCGGCGTATGCGGTGGGGTATATCGCGGGGGCGTGGTTTCCCGCGCAAGACGTGTGGGGGCTGCTCAAGAAGCGGGTTCTCGACGTGCATTTTCTGATGCTGGCGGTGGCTGCCGGCGCGGCGTTCATCGGTCATTGGTGGGAGGGGGCGGTGCTGCTGTTCCTGTTCTCTTTCAGCGATGCCCTTGAGGATCTGGCGCTGGCGCGGACCGAGCGGGAGATCCACGGGCTGTTTAAGGAGGCGCCGAAGGAGGCGACCGTGGTGGGTGCGGACGGTGCAGAGCGGCGGTTGCCGGTGGACAAACTGGAGGCTGGCATGCGGGTGCGGGTGCGGCCCGGGGAGCAGTTTCCGGTGGACGCGGAGGTGGTGAAGGGGAGCACGGCGGCGGACGAGTCGAACCTAACCGGTGAGTCTGTGCCGGTGGAAAAGCATGTGGGCGATGCCGTGTTCAGCGGCACGATGAACCAGTGGGGCTCGGTGGACTGCGCCGTGAAGAGGGCCGCGTCCGAGAGCGCCCTGGCGAAGATCATCCGCCTGATACGGGATGCGCAGGAGAGCAAGGCACCATCGCAACGATTCACGGATCGATTTGGGACTGGGTACACGTATGCGATTCTCGGGGCGACGCTCGTGATGTTCTTGGTATGGTGGCTCGGGATGGGCTTCCCGGCATTCACGCCGCCAGAGGGTGGGACATCGGCGTTCTACCGGGCGATGACGTTGCTGGTGGTGGCGTCGCCATGCGCGCTGGTGCTGTCGATCCCGTCGGCGATCCTTGCGGGCATTGCGGCGGGAGCCCGGAGGGGCATCTTGTTTCGCGGCGGAGCGGCGATTGAGCGGTTGGCCGAGGTTCGGCGTGTGGCGCTGGACAAGACGGGGACGCTGACGACGGGCGAGCTACATGTGATTGGGGTGGAGTCTCTTCCCCCTGGCAGGGAGTCCGACGTGCTTCGGGTTGCGGGGGCGTTGGCGCACCATTCCACCCATCCGGTTTCGCGCGCCATCGTCCGGGGTCTCGCGGAATCTGGCGGAGAGCTGGGGGACGCCGTCGGGTTTCGTGATGAGCCGGGGCTCGGTGTCAGCGGAGAAGTCGATGGCAAATCGGCGCGGCTGGGGCGGCGGGCGATGTTTTTGGGGCAGGATTGGGTGGATGGCGTTGCGATGGCGGAGGCCGGCGTGACGGAGACGATGGTGTCGTGCGGCGAACTGCGGGGCAGGATACTTCTGAGGGACGAGGTCCGGCGCGCGAGCGCGCCCCTGTTGCGGCGGCTGGAGCGGGATGGGATTTCAGTGACGATGCTGACGGGCGATAGGGAGGAGGCGGCTCGGGTGGTGGCGGAGGACCTGGGTCTGCGCGAAGTCCAGACGGGCCTGAAGCCAGAGGACAAGGTTGCGACGATTCGCAAGTGGCAGGCGGCGGGAGAAAAGGTGGCTATGGTGGGCGACGGGGTGAATGACGCGCCGAGCCTCGCGGCGGCTGACGTGGCGGTAGGGATGGGGTTGCGCGGATCGGACGCAGTGCTTGAGCAGGCGGATGTCGTGCTGATGCAGGATCGTCTGGAGAACTTTAACATGGCCTACCACCTGAGCCGCCGCGCGCGGGCGATCATCCGCCAAAATCTGGCGATCTCGCTGGCCGTGATCGCACTGCTGGTGGTGGGCGCGCTGTCGGGGACACTTCCCCTGACGCTGGGCGTCGTTGGCCACGAGGGGAGCACCGTCGTCGTGGTGCTAAATAGCCTGCGATTACTGTTCTTCGTCGAGCGGGCGTGAGGGGACGGGTGCCACGGCTCTTGGCCATCCTTCGGGCGGGAGCGTCGGGTGGCTCGAAAGCATGTGCGGTGTCAGCCCACCGCCACCCGCCACAGGTGGCCCAGAGGAATTGGTATTTTCGGGTCAGCGCCGGCACTGGCGCGCCGGGGCGGTGTTAGCCAGAGTCGTCCACGCGCCGGATTATTCAGGGTGGAACTTTTGGGGGCGGGGCCGTTTTGGATTGCGGTGCAGAGCGGAGCGACGGCACCGCTTTTGCCTCCGGCGGAGCCGAAGCCGATGGCCCCGGCTCGCGCTTCGCGCGCTGCCAAAGCGGTGGCACCGTCCGGCGGTTGCCGGACTCTGCCACCGCAGCCCAAAACCCTCCCGGCCCGGACCCTGGGTCGGGGCACGATCCGCGCCCACGAACAGCGCCTGAAGTTCCTGGCTAGGAATCTGTCGGGCCAGGAGGGAGACCGAGGCGGGAGAACTCGCGCGCGCGATTCAAGACGCCTGCGAGGAGGCTCTTATGGCTCGTTATTAGGCATTCAGGAAGGGTCAATCCAGCGGGGTGATCTCGACTTTGCGGAAATGGACCTCGCCGCCCTCGGACTGGAGGGCGACGCGGCCCGCCATGACGGAGCAACCCGCGACCTCGTTGACCGTTTCTCCATTGATGACGAGGGTGAGTTTGTCGCCTTTGAATTGGATCTCGTAGCGATTCCATTCTCCCGGGGTCTTTTCGGCAGCCTTCGCCTTTTTGACGACCATCAGGTCGCCGCCTAGTTTGCTGCCGGTGATGCTCTTGGTGCGGTCGGCGGCACCGGCGAGCGTGAGGCCATGGAACGCGCAGATATCGCCGGCGCTGCCGTTCATGAGCTGGGCCTCGTAGCACCGCGGGAGCATGCGGTCTTCCTTGGGCAGGCGGAGAAGGACGCCGCTATTTCCGGGTTTGGCACCGGGGGCCCAGCGCCACTCCACGACGGCGCGGAAATCCGTGAATGATTCCTTTGTGCAGAGATAGCCCTGGGGTTCGCCCTTGCAGACCAGCAGGCCATCCTTGACGCTCCAGACGTCTCCCATTTTCTTCTCGGCGTCGACGAGGAAGTACTCCCAGCCGGTGAGGTCCTTGCCGTTGAAGAGCTGGCGCGGTGTTTCCGCGGCGGGCGCGGTGGTCAGGGTGGCGAATAGTGCGAGTGCGATGCAGTGGCGCATGGTGTTTTCTCCTTGGCTGCAGCATGGCAGGTCCATCGGGCCCTGACAACCGGAATGGGCCCTGTCTGGTTGCGGGTTGCATCGCGCGGGCGCCGGCGCAACATGGTGGCACAACCTGGAGGTTTGGCATGAGGCAATGGGTGCGCAGGGTTTGCATGACGGCGGCGGGTTTGGCGTGTGCGGTCGCCCCGGTTTCTGCCGCGGAGAAAGTGGCGGCGCTGATCGTGGATGGCCAGAACAACCACGACTGGAAGGCGTGCACGCCGATACTGAAGTGGGTGTTGGAGGACAGCGGCCGATTCACGGTGCAGGTGTCAACGACGCCACCGGAGGCACCGAAAAAGCCGCAGCCCCCGAAGGGCAAGCCGACGCCGGAGCAACAGGCCGCGCACGCGGCCGCCATCGCGAAGTGGGAGGCCGAAAAGGCCGGGCATTCGGTGGCGGTGGCGCAGCAGTGGGACGCGTGGCGACCGAGGTTCAAGGACTATGGCGTGGTGGTTTGCAATTACACGGGCGACGCCTGGCCGGAGGCGGTGAGGAGAGATTTCGTGGAGTACGTGCGGAATGGCGGGGGTGTAGTGATCGTGCACGCCGCGGACAATGCCTTCCCGGATTGGCCGGAGTACAATGAGATCATCGGGGTCGGCGGGTGGGGCGGGCGGAACGAGAAGTCTGGGCCGATGGTGCGATGGCGGGACGGCAAGATCGTGATGGATGCGAGTCCCGGTCCGGGCGGAACCCACGGTGCGCAACACGAGTACGTTCTTGAGGCGAGGGAACCGGATCATCCGATCATGAGGGGCCTGCCCTCGCGGTGGCGGCACGCCAAGGATGAGCTCTATGCGAAGCTGAGGGGACCGGCGAAGAACATGACGGTGCTGGCGACGGCCTATTCCGCGCCGGACACCCGCGGCACCGGTGAGCATGAGCCGATGCTGATGACCATCGCATTTGGGAAGGGCAGGGTGTTCCACACGGCGCTGGGGCACGGTCCGGAGGCGATGTCCGGGCTCGGTTTTCAGGTGACATTGGCGCGGGGAGCGGAGTGGGCGGCGACCGGCAAGGTCACCCTTCCGGGGCCGAAGGCCGGGGCTTTGCCCGAGGATACGGCCGCGGTGAGGCCGATGCCTCAATGATCAGTCGATCGACGGGTCGTCGATGCGCTTGCCATCCCTGATGGCGACATGCGTCTCAGAGGGACCAGCCTTTCCGGTATTCGCGGTGGAGGAGCTTGTTGGCGTTTTCGTCGTTGGTGACGCGGAGGCCGGGGCCATCCCATTCGATTCTCTTGCCCGAGCGGAGGGCGACATTACCAAGGAGTACGGCCTCGGTGAGCAGGCCGGCGTGATCGACGAAATTCGCGCCGGGAGCCGGGCCGCCGCGCATGGCGGCAACCCACTCCTCCATGTGGCCAGGCGAGCGAGGCAAGACGCGCGGCGGGCGACCATATGCCTTCATTTTTGACTCGGGGACGAGGCGATGGCCCATGAGGGTTCCCTTTTCGCCGATGAGCGTGACGCTGTCGACGCCACGGCCTGGCTCGAGGTCTTTGGGGCGGGGCGGTTTCAGGCCGCCATCGTACCAGTTCAGCGTGAGCGGGGGCATCTCGCCGCGGGCGGGGAACTCGAAGCGCGCGATAACGCCCAGCGGATAGACTTCGCCGTCGTTGCGGGTGGAGCAGGCCTCGACGGAGGCGGGGTGGCCGAGCTTAAGGGCCTTGAATATCGACGAGAGCTTGTGGCAACCGAGATCGCCGAGGAGGCCGGTGCCGAAGTCCCACCAATTGCGCCAGGTCCACGGGTGATAGGCGGGGTGGTAAGGGCGCTCCGTGGCCGGACCCAGCCACAGATCCCAATTGAGTCCCTCTGGGACGGGGGGAGTGTCCTTCGGGCGCCCGTCGCCGGTCCAGTGCGCCCAGAACCTTGGGCCATTCCAGACATTGACTTCGCGGACGGGCCCGATGGCGTTATCGAGGATGAATTCGTGGAGGACGCGGGCTTCTTCCGTGGCCTGGCCCTGGTTGCCGAGCTGGGTGGCGACCTTGGCGGCGCGGGCGGCCTCGGCCACGGCGCGTGCCTCGGCGACCGAGTAGGTCAACGGTTTTTCGCAATAGACGTGCTTGCCGCGTTTTAGGGCCGCCATGGTGATCACCGCGTGGGCGTGGTCAGGCGTGGCGATCATCACGGCGTCGATGTCCTCTTTTTCGAGGAGTTCTCGGTAATCGGCGTAGGCGTTGCAGCCCTTGAACGTGCCGGAGCGTTTTGCCTCGGCATAGCGTTCCTCGACGGCTCGGCGCGCGGGCTCGCGGCCGGCGGTGCGTGAGTCCTTGCCCTGGGTCCAATTCCAAGAGATATAGCCGCTGCACTCGCGTTCGACATCGCAGACGGCGACGGCCTGGATCTCAGGGAACGCGAGGAGGCCGACGAGATCCTGCATGCCCTGGCCTCCGCAACCGATTGCGGCGAGGGTGATTTTTTCGCTGGGCGGGATCTGGCCGGGGCCGCCGATGACGTGGCGTGGGACGATCGAGAAGGCCGCGGCGGCGGTTGCGCGACCGATGAATGCGCGCCGAGAGGTCGGGTGGGATCCCTTATGTGGCTGGGGGTATTTGGGGCCGGAATTCATACTCTGCGCTCTCCTGTCGTTTGCCTCGATGGCCACCGCCGGGGTCAGCCCGGTCCGATTCCCGGGCATAGTGCGGTCCACGGCGCCCCGATGGAAGCGCATAAGTTTGGGTGGCGCGGCTATTGACGCCTTGGCATGGTGCGGGTAAGGAGGCAGGGTTTCCTCACGACGCCATGATCCATCACACAGCACTTTTTAGAATGAAGTCGGGCTTGCCGCCAGAGCAACTGGAGCGCTCGCTGATCGAAATCCGCATCCTCTTGCTGAAGATTCCTGAGGTCATGAACCTCAAGACGGGCAAGAATGTCGATACGAAGTCGCCCTGGCATTTCTTTGTGTGCTTTGACTGCGAGTCGTTGGCAAAGCTCGCGAGCATCAAGGGACATCCGGTGCACGTAAAGTTCGAGCGAGATGTGGTGGGGCCGTGCGCCGAAGAGGCCCTTGTGTTGGACTACGAGATGGAGCCGGGCAAGGACGTCCGGTACAGCTAGGTTTCAGATCCCATCCGGCGGCTGCCGGACCACCGGGGCGGAAAATCGTAGCGAAGCCGATCGCCAGAGGCGATTTTACGAACATTCCGGCTTCGGCTAACGCCCGGCCCACGCCGAAGGGCGCAAGCCCTTCGCTACTAGGTCGTTGCGCCCTATTTTCGAGCTGGCGTTGGAATGTCATCGCGACGATGCGACTGCTGTGATCGGCCTTGAGTGGGGAGGGGTGAGGGTCGCTCGTGGCGTGTTGGCGAGGAGGCTCTTGTGCGGTGATGGCGGCCTCGATGGCGGAGTGGCCCAACCAGTTCGCGCGAACGAGGACCGGGGATGGGCGTGCGCAGATCGGGAAGCATGGGGTGGGGGGATTCAAGGCGCGGACGGTGATTTTCGCAAGAGCCTGGTGCGCGATCACGAAAATCGTGTATGATGCGTGGCGTGAAAACGAGGATGCTCGCGGGCGCGGTTGTTGGGCTGGTGGGAGCGTTGGCATGTTTTGGGACCGAGGGAGATGAGAAGAAGGGAGCTACCGTGGAGGCCGAGGTGAAGATCGATCCGATCTACCGGAAGTACGAGGGCAAGGTGGCGCTCACCGAGGACGAGTGGAAGGCGCGGCTGACGCCCGAGCAGTATCGCGTGCTTCGGAGGGCGGGCACGGAACCGGCGTTTTGCGGCGGGTTTTGGGATTTTCACAACAAGGGGATATTCGTATGCGCGGGCTGCGGCGCGCCGCTCTTCCCCTCGGGGAAGAAATTTGACTCTGGCACGGGGTGGCCAAGCTTCACGCAACCGGTCGTCAAAGGCGCGGTGGTGGAGAGGAAGGACACGAGCCACGGAGTGGATCGAACCGAGGTCGTGTGCGCGCGATGCGAGGGGCACCTTGGGCACGTCTTCCCCGATGGGCCGCCGCCGACCGGCCTGCGCTACTGCATGAACTCGGTGTCCATGGCCTTCGTGCCCCAGTCGAAGCTCAAGGAACTTGGGTACACCGAAGTGCCGACCGAGTGAGTTCCTCGTGATCCTTTGGCCGGGGCACTTTGATCGTGCCCCGAGTTACAGGGTGGAGGGCATGCGTGGATTGGGTGCGTGCTTGGCGTGGCGCGGGGGCGTGGGTAGTGTGGGATTGGCATGAAGCAATGGCGCGGCATCAGGGTGTGGGCGCTGGGTTGGGCGCAGCTCTGGGTCGCGATGATGGCTGGGTGGTGTTCCGGTGCGTTTGGCGGGACGGTCTTGATCGAGGCCGAGTCCTTCGGGGAACGGGGCGGATGGGTGGTGGACCCGCAATTCATGGATCAGATGGGGTCGCCATATCTTTTGGCGCATGGGTTGGGGAAACCGGTGGGCGATGCGGTGGCACAGGTGTCGCTGCCGGAGGCGGGGAGCTATCGGGTGCTGGTGAGAACCATGGACTGGGTGGCACGCTGGAAGGCACTGGGCGAGCCGGGCAGATTTCAGGTGGTGTTAGGAGGGCGTCCTCTGGGCGCGGTGTTTGGGACGGAGGGCGCGGACTGGCACTGGCAGGAAGGGGGGCGGTTTGAATCGGGGGGCGGGCAGGTGGAGGTGCGGCTTCGGGATCTGACGGGGATTGAGGGGCGATGCGATGCGATCCTTCTGACGACCGATGCCGACCTTCTGCCACCGAACCGCGATCCCGAGATGGCGGCATTCCGGCGTCGGGTGCTGGGCCAACCGGACGCTCCGGTGGCGGCGGGCGAATACGATCTGGTGGTGACAGGCGGTGGCATCGCGGGGACGTGTTGTGCCGTGACGGCGGCGCGGCTGGGCCTGGCCGTGGCGCTGGTGCAGGATCGGCCGGTTCTGGGTGGGAACAATTCTTCGGAGGTGAGGGTTTGGTTACAGGGGGCGCGGAACAAGGAACCGTGGCCGCGCGTGGGGGATGTCGTCGCGGAATTGGAGCAGGCGCGGCGCGCGCACTACGGGCCGGAGAACAACGCCGATCTCTACGAGGATGAAAAGAAGTTGGCGGTCGCCAGGGGCGAACCGAACCTGAGGCTTTTTCTGGAGCACCGGGCCAACGGCGTGGAGATGGACGGGAAGAGAATCCGGGCGGTGGTGGCCCAGCCGATCTTGGGTGGGCCGCGGGTGCGGCTGGTTGGGCGGTGGTTTGCCGACTGCACGGGCGATGGGGCGCTGGGATTTCTGGCGGGCGCCGATTCTGAGATGACGGCGGGGGGGCGACTGGGCTCGTGCAACCTCTGGAATGTGATCGACAGGGGCACGCCCATGGCATTTCCGCGCTGCCCATGGGCGCTGGATCTTTCCGCGCGCCCTTTCCCGGGCCGGCACAAGACCGATCCCGACATCAAGAAGCTCGGGGGCTGGTATTGGGAGAGCGGGTTTGATCGCGATCCGTTCGGCGAGATGGAGTACATCCGGGACTGGAATTTTCGCGCGATGTACGGGGCGTGGGATGCGATCAAGAACGTGGATGGCGCCCTGGCGACGTGGGCGTTGGACTGGTCTGCGCACATCATGGGCAAGAGGGAGTCGCGACGGCTCATGGGGGACGTGGTGCTGCAATTGCAGGACCTAGTGCAGGGGCGGGAGTTTCCCGACGGCTGCGCACCGACGGGCTGGAAGGTGGACCTGCATCTGCCCGATCCGCACTATGAGGCAGGGTTCGAGGGGGACGCGTTCATTTCGGAGGCGTCGTTCGGCAGGTACAAGATGCCGTATTGGATCCCCTATCGGTGCCTGTATTCGCGCAATGTGCCGAACCTATTCATGGCGGGCCGGTGCATCAGCGTGACGCACGACGCGCTTGGGGCGGTGCGCGTGATGAGGACGGGCGGTTGCATGGGAGAAATCGTGGGCATGGCTGCGAGCCTGTGCAGGAAACACGGGTGTGACCCGAGGGCGGTATACGCTTCGCGCCTGGCTGACTTGCATGGGTTGATGCGGCAGGGGGTGGGCAGGGGTTCGGCGGGGAATCTGCCGTATGAGAATCAGGGGGAGGATCGCGGGAAGAAGCAGGCGGGGCAGGCCGTGCGCGCCGCGGCGCCCATCTGGTTGGCGGATGCGGGTGTCAATATCGCGCCGTGGGCGAAGGTCCACGTATCTGGGAGCCGGGATGTGCCGGGATCGCCGCCCACGCTGCTGAACGACGGGCGCGCGGACACGGGCAGCAACGCAGGGCGCTGGCTGAGCGACAAGGGCGAGAAGCACTGGGTCGAATTTGAGTGGTCCGAACGGCAGCGGATCGGGGCCATCCGTGTGATCAGTGGCTACCGGGATGCGCGCGGGCACATGGTGGCCTCCGTGCCGGGCATCCGGTTGCTCGCGGAAGAGAGCGGCCAATGGCGCGATGTGCCCGGCGCATCGGTTTCGGACAACGGGTTGGCGGACTGGTCGGCGCGATTCGAGCCGGTCTCGGTCACAAAGGTTCGTTTGGAGTTGGAGGGAATGCAGGACGGGATTGCGAGGGTATGGGAGGTGGAGTTATACCCTGGCGCCGACGCGGGTCGTCGGTAGGGGGTGGTCGCGCGTGGCGTGAGGAGGGTTTGAACGGATGATCGGGATCGTGGGTATTTTTTGCGCGGTGCCGCATGAGGCGGCATCGGTGTTGCGCCGAATGGGGGATGTCCGACGTGTTGTGGTGGGGGGCGTATCGGCGCACGAGGGCACGTTGGGCGGGCAGCGGGTCCTGGTGCTGGCCGCCGGGATGGGCGCGACATCTTCTGGTCCGGCGGGGGCACTGGTGGCCGCGGAGCCGGGATTGTCGCGGTTGTGGGTGGTGGGATACGGCGGGGGCCTGGATCCGACCCTGGATCTTGGTGACGTCGTGGTGTCGCCCCAGTTTCCATCTGGGTTTCAGGCACCGGTGTTGAGGGGCAGTCGGCGTGTCGTGGAGGGGAAGATCTTACACGTGCCCGGGGTCGTGGCGCGTGTGGAGGACAAAGCGCGTCTTTTTCGGGAAACTGGGGCGCTCTGTTGCGAGATGGAATCGGGGGTGATAGGGCCGATATTCGAGCGGCACGGGATTCCGTGGGGCGGGGTCCGGGCGATCAGCGACTCGGCATCACAGCAGCTGCCGGTGGAGTTGCTTGAGGCGTCGTGGGACGCCGATGCACGGAGACCGAGTCCCGGCAGGTTGCTCCGCCGAATGGCGTGCCGACCCCGCGGGGCGGTTGAATTCCTGCGCTTCGTGCTGGGACTGGGGCTCGCCCGCGAGAACCTGGGGCGGGTCTTGGAACGCCTGGTTGCCGCCGGAACGCACGGTCAGTGACCTTTTGCGGCGGAGTCGGCGAGCGCCATCTGATCAATGATCTGGAGGACGTGGAGCGCTTCCTCGGAGCGGAACCGCTTCTCAAAACCGGTGCCAACGAGGAGGATGGACCGGTCGATGGGATCGGCGAACACCATCGAGATATGCTGGAGGTTGAAAAAGACGAGTTCGCCGTTTGCGCGGCTGATCTTGATGAACCTCTTTTGGTCTTCCATCTTGCTCCCTCTTATGGGGGGGCGGGGGTGCGCTGTCCAAGCTAAAGCTGGCTCGAAAATTCAGGCACCAAATCGCAGGAGCCTGCTTGCATGCGATTCGAATCGCGCGCAAACGCGCTCCTGCGTGCCATTTTTCTCCCCGGTGGAGTCAGCTGCCGATCGTGGGCTTGGGCACTTCGATCTCGTCTGGCGGGATGATGCGGCGCAGTTCGACGATTTCCTCGATTTGCGGGATCTGATGTTCCTCGAGGGCGCTGGTGAGTTTGTCAAAATGGCTGACCGCGACCGAGCCCATCTGGTCTGTGAACCAGATCACGGGTGAGCGGCCATTTTGGAGGTGGAGGATGAGGCCCGACGTCGAGGACGAAGACAGGAGCAGAGCGCGGCCGGCCTGGCCGGCGCGGGCAGAACCCCTGGAGGGCAAGAGTGCTGCGAGGTAGCTGAGCACGATGAGCCACTTGGGCGGTTTGATCACGGCGCGCTGGATTCCGGTGATGTCCTTGAAGGCGATGGGGCGACGGCCCGTGAGGCTTTCGATCTCGATGCCGTCGGGGAGCATGTGGATCGCCCAGCACGCGTAGCGGATCGTCCAAAGGATCAGGTATGCACCGAGCGCGGCGAGGATCCAGAAGATGGCGGTGAAGGGCAGGTAGGTACTCAAGGCCTGCTGCGTGCTGCCGATGATGAATAGGGGCATGCCAAAGAAAGGGAGGAAGAGGAGGGCCGAAGCGAGATCGCCGAGGACGAGGCGCCACGTGGGCCAAGCGATGGTGTCGGGGCCGATGCGCCGCCATGGGATCAGGAGATAGGAGGCGAGTCCGATGCCGGCGAGCCATGGCCAGGCCGGGCGAAGGGGGTAGGCCATGGGGGTGGGGACGCCGAAGCTGGTGTGGCCGAAGCCGGATACCTCCGGTTCGGGCATGAGCGATATGAGGAGCGGCGGCGCCTTGCTTTCCTGCAGGCGCAAGAGATAAGACTGCCGCATCTTCAGGGCGGATGCGAGTTCGGACATCGGGCGCTCGTCGCGCCAGAAAGTGAGGCGGCTAATTTTCGGGGGATCGCTGAGCGGCATTGGATGCGCGAGGTCACGCCGCGTATGGTCGCTCACGCGGCGGAGCCAGCCGTCGGGCAACTGGCCCCCGCCGAAGACGGCCGCGGCGGATTCGATCAGCGACCGCCACTCTTCACCGTCGACATCGATGACTTCTGGCTTGGGTTCATTGCGATCGACGAGCATCTGTTCGGTGATCTCGCGCGCCTTGGCGGGATTCCCCTGCGCTTCTGGAAGCGTTTTGGCGATGAGGGGCATGGCCATATTGACCCAGGCGCGACGGGTTGCCTCCTTCGATTCGGTGGTTTGCAGTATCCAGTACGGGGCAAGATACGTCCAGCACGCCACGACGGGCGCCGACGCGCAGAGTCCGAAGAGCGCGACGCGCCGCAACATCTCGGAGTAGGCGCCGGCCGCGGAGGGGAGGGGCAAGTCGCGGAGCGCCCGTAGGCAATGGAGCATAGGCGTGGCGAAGGGCAAGGCGGCGGCGAGCACCGCCAACCAGAGCGCGAGGTGTCTCAGGGGCCAGCGGAAGATCTCGGGCACCCGCCAGGATGTTGGAAAATCGTATGGGCCGATCTCTTGACCTTGATCTCGGTCGGGCGTTATCCATTCGACCTCGAGGTATCTTTCTTCTGACGGAACCAGTCGGAGATACCACGGGCGTCCGTCACGCGCGGCCTGCGGAAGGCCGACCAAAGGCGCCTCCCGGTGGCTCAGGAAAATCGAGCGGAAGGTGTTATTGCGCAGGGATCGGGCATCGGCCGCATGCGCCCATTTGGGTGGAAGGGATTTTCGGGCGAGGGCGTCCTCCACCGCCTGGAAGAATGCCGACCACTCGGCACCCGAGACATCGAGGGAGCGGCCCTTGACCGAGGCCCTGATGAATTCGTTCAGCGGGAGGGAGCCGAGTCGTTTCTGCTCTGGCGTCCGGGATGCATCGAGGCGACGCCTGATGGCCTCCTCCATCGGGAGGTTGTCGCGCCGCGCCTGTTCATTCGCCTCCTCGATCTCGTGGAGGCCCAGTTCGGAGAATGCCTTTTGGCGGAATGCCCAATCCACCGCATGGACTCGCCAACACGCCTTGCGATGGGGCAGGGATCGGGCGATTTGCCACGCGGCCAATGCCAACGCGATGGCGATGACGATCCGGACGACGACCGTGCCGCGCTGGGCCTTGTTTGGCGAAGGAGGGTGCTGGGAGCGGGAGACCGGGCAGGCGTCCATATTATGGAAATGCTGATTGAAACACCGCGTCCGCAAAAGAACTATTCGTGGACGATGGCGCGGGGTGGCGGTCTCGCTGGGCGAATTTCTGGATCGGGAGGTTTGGTGCGTCATCCTCGCGCCGTTGCGCGTGTCTTCGTGGGGCGGCAAGCTGCCGGGCGCAATTGGGATTGAATGCGGTTCGCCCGGAGGGAGAATCACGCCATGAGGAACATGCTGACGCCCGTCGTAATATTTCTAGCCGGACTGTCATGGGCGGCTGCGGCGCAGACATCCCGGGAGGGGGATGGTGTCAGGGGGACGGCCGAGGGTACGGTATCGGGGGGAAGACTGGGTGCGGTGAAGGCGGCGGCCCCCGAGATCACCGCGGTGGAGTTCGTGTATCGGGCGGCGATGGAGGAAATGCACGGGCGGCACGGCGGGAAGTTACGGGTGGGCTCGCCGAAGATATCACCGAGAGAGATTCGGGTGCATATCGCGGTCGTGGGCGAGGGAGAGGGGGACCTGGTATTCGTGGAGAAAGAGAACGATGGCAAGTCGGCGACGGTGGTGGTGGGTCCGCCGGACAGCGAAGGGGATCCCTATCATCTGGTGAGGGCCGGGGACACTTGGGCCAGGCAATTGAAGGACGCGCCGTCGGAGGGGAGCGCGGGCGACGGCATGGAGGCCAAAGCCTCGGCTGCGACGGATGCGGCCCTGGCGAAGGTCATGGCGTTACCGGAGGTCGCCGAATTGGCAAAGCGACTGAAGGCGGAGCCAAAGCGATTTGGCGCGCCCGCCGCGCGCCTGGAGGAGGGGCCGTCCCAAGAGCAGCACGAGAACTATGGTTTCCGATTCCAGGGGGTGGTCGTCGGCTACGACGACAACGAGCTGGCGCGATTCATGGCATGGCAGCGATTCGGGGTGGACGTGGCGACTGGCGAGACCCGGGTCTACGACGTTGCCAATGACAAGTACGTATCCCTGAAAGTGTGGCGGGCATCGCGCGGGAACGAGGAGCGCTGATGAAGCGACCGCTGGGCTGTTGGGTTGTCCTGCTGGCGTGTGCGCCGGCGGTGGCCGAGTGGAGGCCAGTTGTCTGCCCGGGGGTTGAGCACGGCGCCGAGGGGCGTTTTGAAGCAGTGCGCGAGGTGGATGGGTTCGAGCGAGGGATCGGCGTGTGGCGGGCGCACCGCGGCGATCAGAACGCAAAGTCATCGGCGAGGGTTGTCGATGACGAGCGGCGATCGGGGCGGGCCGCCCTGCGTGTGGATTACCAGTTCACGGCCGGGAAAGAGTACGACTACGTGGCCCTCACGATGACCAACGCGATCCCATCGCGGGGGGAGGGACTGGGCCTTTGGATGAAGACGGACGGGGTCGCGGTGCACGCGAACTTGCGGATCGCCGACAAGAGCGGCGAAGTGCACCAGTTGGCGCTGTCGCCTCCCGCCGACAAGGGCTGGGGATTCCTTGCTGCGGCGTTCGATGGGGAGGACTCTGCATGGGGCGGTGATGGGAACAAGAAGTTGGATTATCCGTGTCGGTTGGACAGCCTTGTGATCGACAGGAACTCGAGGGAGTGCGGGGCGTCGGGCGCGCTTTGGATCGATGACGTGGCGATCGTGCGGCCGCGAAAGCCAACGGCCGATCTGCGTATCGAGGCATGGGGTGTTGGCGTGGGCAACCTCTTTGCGCCTGGGGACGAGATCCGCTTAAGGGCATCGGCGCCCAAGGGGGAGATACGATGGCGGGTGTTCGACTGGCGGGGGCGGACGCATGCGGAGGGCGCCGGGGCGGCAACGGGCACAGACGTTCGGTTCTCTGCGCCGGGGCAGGGGTATTTTGCTTGTCGGTTCGCGCTCATTGTGGGTGGTGTGATGGTGGAGGACAGGGATTTCCACGTGGCGATCTTGGGGCGAGAGGCGCCGTGCAATGATTTCGTGGGCGCGTGCGTGCACTTCATGCGCCGCGAGGCGTGGCCGATCGAGGGCATGGAGATTCTGCCTCGGCTGGGGATCACGCAAGTGCGCGATGATTTCACCTGGGCGAGTGCCGAGCGCCAGGCGGGCAAGATCGCGCTGGGGGCGCCCCAGGTCGAGGCGATCGAGAGGGGCTTGGCGCTCGGGGTGAGATGGCTGGGGATCCTCTGCTATGCGAACCCAAACTACGATGGCAACGGCTTTCCAAATTCGCCGGACGCTGTGGCCGCCTACGCGCGATTCGGCGCGGCCTTGGCAAAGCAGTTATCTGGGAAGGTGGGTTGGTTTGAGGTCTGGAACGAATGGTCTGGCGGCTGTGGCATGCACGGCCAGGCTGGTGATCACGGCCCCGAGGCCTACGCGCGGTTGATCAGGGCGGCATATCCCGCGATCAAAGCGTTGGCGCCGGGCACCACCATCGTCGGGCTCGGCGGGGAGCACAGCGCGCACCATTTTGAGAAGATACGTGGGATGTTTGCCGCTGGCGCCGGAGGGGCGATGGACGCCTGGTCCGTGCATCCGTATCGATACCCCAAGAGCCCCGAGGACAGCGATCTGATCGGCGAACTTCGCCGGGTGGCCGAGGTCGCGGCGGCGGCGGGCGCCCCTCGCAGTGCATGGATCACGGAGATCGGCTGGCCCACGCACGTAACGGCGCGGGGCGTGGATGAGGCCACCCAGGCGCGCATGATCGTCAGGTCGATGGCCCTAATGCAGGCGTCGGGTTTTGTCGACAAGGTCTTCTGGTACGATTTCAAGGACGATGGTCTGGACCGCGCTTACAATGAGAACAATTTTGGCATCGTGCGGCACCAGAGGTTCAATTTCGCGCCCAAACCCGCGGCGGCGGCGCTGGCGGTTTTCTCACGGATGACCGCCGGTGCGAAGGCTGGGGGCTTGCGGAGCGAAGGGGATGCATTTGCGGCGCGATATGGGTTGTCCGAGGGGCGAGAACTGCTGGTGGCGTGGTCGCCGCGGGATGACATCGCCTTCGCCGCCGGTGGAGAAATCGAATCCGTCGCGGACATGATGGGCAATCCGCTCGCTGCTGGCGCGGCTGGCCACCTTGGCCCCGATCCCATATACGTGGTGATCCGAGTGGCGCGGACCCAACGTTGACGCGTTCGGCCAACGGTGAGCGGGGCTCACATCTCTGCGGCGGGGGCGATGGTGAGGCGGTGGCCTTTGAAGCGGATGCCGTTGAGCTTCTGGAGCACGGCTTGGGCATGCTCCTCAGCGACATCGACGAGGGTGACCTTGGGCAGGAGCTTGATGGCCCCGATCGATTCTCTCGGGACGCTGGCGGCCCCGGCGATGACTCCGACGACATCACCCGGCATGATGTGCTTGCTCTTCCCGATATTCATCACGAGCCGGAGCATGCCCGCCTCGTGGGATACGGGTCCCGCGCGCTCGTCGAATCGGTCGCCGCGTCGCTCGGCCCTGGGCGCCCGGCGGTCGTCGTCGCGGGGCCTCCGTTCCCGCCGGTCTCTGGGGCCCGAGTATTCGCGTCCCTCCCGGGAAGACTCCCGGCGCTCGCGACCGTGCTCCGAGACTTCGGTGCTCGAAGGCGTGGTGGAGCGGGCTTTCTCGGTCGCCATCATGTGAAGGACTGCCGAGGCGATGTCGGTGGGCGAGTGCCCCTGATCGAGCAGGCGGTCAACGAGTTCGTCTTGGCGCTTGTAGTTGCCCTTCTCGAGGATCTCGCGAAGGGATTCGAGGAAGACATTCGCGCGCTTCTCCTGGACCTCTTCGACGGAGGGGGGGCGTTCGCGGCGGATTTTGCCCTTTGTGAACCGCATGATGTTCTGGAGGCGGTAGATCTCGCGACCGCCGACGAAGGTGATGGCCTTGCCGGGTTTTCCGGCGCGACCGGTGCGGCCAATGCGGTGGACGTAATCCTCCGCATCCTGGGGCAGGTCGTAATTGAAGACGACCTCGATATCCTCGACGTCGAGGCCGCGGGCGGCGACGTCGGTGGCGACGAGGAATTCGACGGCGCGTCGGCGGAAGCGTCCCATGGTGCGCTCTCGAAGGGACTGGGACATGTCGCCATGGAGCTTGTCGGCCAGGTAACCGCGTGCCTGGAGGTGTTCGGTGAGATCATCGACCATGGCCTTCGTGGCGCAGAAGATGAGCCCGTATTTCACATCGTGGAGATCGAGGATGCGGCAGAGGACGTCGAGCTTCGATCGGCGGTCGACCTCGTAATACGCCTGCTCGATGGCGGGGACGGTGAGCGTCTGGCCCTCGATGCGGATGTTGACGGGGTCGCGGGTGAATTGGCGGATGAGTTCAAGGATGGGCCTGGGCAGGGTGGCGGAGAAAAGGACGGTCTGGCGCTCGGCAGGCGCATGCTTGAGGATGGTCTTGATGTCGTCGATGAAACCCATGTCGAGCATGCGGTCGGCCTCGTCGAGGACGAGCATTCGGATCTGGTCGAGCTGGAGGGTGCCACGATCGAGGTGATCCATGACGCGGCCCGGGGTGCCGACGATGATCTGGGCGCCTTGTTTGAGACCGCGGAACTGGCGCTCGTAGGACTGACCGCCGTAGATAGGGAGCTCGCGGATGCCGCGTTTGAAAGCGGCGAGTTTTGCGACCTCCTCGGCAACCTGGATGGCGAGTTCGCGGGTGGGGCAGAGGACGATCGTCTGCGGCGCGCGGATAGCGGGGTCGGCCTTTTCGATCGCGGGGACGGCGAAGGCGGCGGTTTTTCCTGACCCGGTCTGAGATTGGCCGACGACATCGCGGCCTTCCATCATCGGTGGGATGGCCGCGGATTGGATGGGCGTGGCCTCCTCATAGCCGACTTTATTGATGGCCTTGAGCAAGTCGGGCGACAGGCCGAGTTCGGTGAAGAGCTTCTTTTGCATGGGTATGGTTCGCCATGGGGCGATG
Source organism: Verrucomicrobiota bacterium (assembly GCA_029560585.1). Classification (GTDB taxonomy): domain Bacteria; phylum Verrucomicrobiota; class Verrucomicrobiia; order JADLBR01; family JADLBR01; genus JADLBR01. Next base: position 103,770 of record JAKQKQ010000259.1, read on the forward strand.
TGCGAACCATACTGGCGGATAAAGTGGGAAAATACAAAGGGCAAAGCGCGATAAATTGGCGTATGACGGATGCGCGGAAGCGTCGTATATTGATGCCATTGCATACGGATGCGGGCGGCCGCGAGGCGTTCTGTTTCGTCGTATCCACCAGCGGATGGTTCGCTGGGGAAGGGGTGGCTGTCGGGTTTTCGTGCTCGGCGGCGCGGTGGCTATGCGTGCCGCAGTGGTTCGTGTTGATATGACCGGGCCGTTGATCAGGGAGCCGTGACGAGAGATGCCAAGAGATACGAGTGACCGTCGGGAGCGCGAGGTCGAGGAGACACCGATCGGCCTCGGCGCTGGGCGCACGAAGGGTGTGGGTCGAAGAGCGCGGGACATACCGGTCGATCTGGGGGTGACGATCCGGCGGCCTGCCAGGGTGGAGGGCGCGGCGACCCAGTCGGCAGAGACCGTGCCGGCGGCTGCGGAGGTGGTGCAGCCGACTGCGCCCTGGGCCGAGGTATTCCGGGTTGCCGAGCGGTGGGTTGGCACGGCGACCTCGCGGGGTGGGCTGTCGCTGATTCCGACCGTTCGCTCTTCTGCTGAGGGGTATTCGATCGTCGTGCGGGACGATTTCCGGATGGGGCGTTCGACCGACGAAGTGGACTTCGTGACGTGGTTTCTTCCGCGATCACCGCGGAATGATGTCCTGACACGACGAATCAGTCGGGTGCACGCAAAGATCATGCTGGAGGGCGGGGAACTGTGGATATCGGATTGTGGGACGACGAACGGGACGACGATGGAATCCGTGGCGGTCAAGGATCGTGTGGTGGTGCCATTGTCGAGACCCAGCGAGGTGATGTTGGCGGGGGAGTATCGTGTCATTGTGGATCCGCTACCGGTGCCGATTCTGGACCTTAGGATCGAGGGTTTATCGATTGGGCCGGAGAGCGCGCCGTGCGGGGCCGTGCGGTTTCATGCCGCAGAGGGTCTTGCGCCCGACCCGAAACCGGTCTGGTTGCTCCGGCAGACGGCATTTGGTCGTGGTCCTGGATGTGGGGTGCGGCTTCCAGATGAGAGTCTGGAGGAGTTGAGTGGTATCTTTTGCCTTATCGGGGGGGTTGTTTGGGTGGGGGTGGTGGCGACGGAATGCTGTGTGTTGGTGGATGGGACTCCTCTCGAACCAGGCGATCTTGCGCCGCTGAAAGGATACCGGTCGCTGAAAATTGGCCGGCTCGAGTTTAGGGTAGAGGCTTTGTGAGTTGGTGCGGGGCGAAGAGTGGGCGAAGGGCGGTGAGAGGATCGGGCGAGCTTGGGTCTGTGCTGGTCTGGCGGAAGTGGTTCACGCCGTTGGCGGCTGACGTGTGGGTTGCGGCTTGGGGGCGGAGGTTCGGGCAGCGGATGATCGTGACCCAGGAGGTGCATCGGTCGACCGTGCGGGTGGACGTGTATGCGCGGGGCGAATCTGGCGCCGCTCGGCTCAAGTCGCGATTCGGGGGGCGGGTGCTCCGGCTGACGCCTGCGGTTTGGTGGCGTCCCCAGGTGCCGCGCGCCATGCCCCTTCGGATCGGGCGGCGGCTTTTGGTGGTGGCCACGGAAAAGAAGGCCGCGGAGTGGCGGAGGCGTTATCCGCAGAGGGCCGTGGTCTCCATACCCGCAGGCCCCGCCTTTGGCACCGGCCAGCACGCGAGCACAAGGATGTGCCTGCGCGCGCTGTGCGATGCCTGGCCGTTTGGGTCCCTTTTGGACGCGGGCTGTGGCGCCGGCATCCTGGCTATTGCGGGGGCAAAGCTTGGGGCTCGGCGGGTGCAGGCTTTCGATTGCGACCCGGCGGCGGTGAGGGAGACGCGGGTGAACGCGCGTCGCAACGGCGTTCGATTTCTGGTGCGGCGGATGGATCTGGCATCGCTGGAGGCGAATCGTTTTGACGTCTTGGCGGCGAACATCCTCAGCGGTCCGCTGGTGGCGCATGCGGGGCGGCTACGCCGATCGGTCAGGAGAGGCGGGCGGATGATCTTGTCGGGCATTCGGCCGAACCAGGAGGCGGAGATCGTTCGGGCGTTCGTTGGCTGTCGGCTCGTGGGACGGCGCAGCAGCGATGGGTGGGTGTGCCTTGTGATGAAGCGGCTGTGACGAGCCGCGCCCGCGAACGGCGCCCGGAATTTTTGGCTAGCCTCGCCGCCGTCGCCCGAGGGCGCCGCATCATTCATGTGGAAACTTGACGCCCATTGCCGCCTGATACAGGCGGCCCACAAAACTTGTGGGGCGTCTCTGCGAGACGCCAAACGCGTGCGAAGCTTCAGTTTGGCGCCGGGTGGCGGTCACTCGACCTGGAGTTTTGCGGGTCGGTATTGGCGCCATGCGTTGTAGGCGCTTTCGTAGATTTTGTCGGCCTGCTCTCGGGACTTGAGGCGGAATTCGATGGTATGGGCGTGGGTGGCTTCGGGATATTTCTTGATGACCTGATAGAGCAGGGCTTCGTTGCCGGTGGCGCCGGTGACCCGCTCGGCGCCCTCGCGGATCTTCTGTTGCATCTGGTCGAGGACGGATTGGCCGATGCCGCCGGGGGCGGAGGGGGTCACGGGTTCAGCGTAATAGAAGCGAGCTATGGCCGAGCCAAGCGGGCTGACGGTGACCTCGGTGACTTTGAGGCCGCCATCGACGAGGTACTCGTGCATGCTCACCGATGAGATCGTGCGGATGTCCACGGCGAACGCGCCGGTGGGAAGCTTGCATTCCCAGAGCGGGACTCGGCTGGGCGTCTCCTGCGTTTTGGGGGTGCCTTCGCTGGGTTGCGCGGGTTGACTGGGCCGGGTCTGCCCAAGGAGGTGTGGTGTGGCCAAGAGTGCGATGAGCGTGAGGGATCGAGGAAAGGCTTGACTGAGTTTCATGGGGGACTGTCACCTCCTACAGGGAAATCTTGCTTAGCGGCAGAGATCGGGCAAACGAAAAAGGGTTGGCATGCGTGCGGTCATACAGCGGGTCTCCGATGCCGAGGTGGTTGTGGGCGGCGAGGTGCTCGGCCGAATTGGCAGGGGTGTCGTCGTCCTGTTGGGCGTTGGGTTGGAGGATTCGGCTGAGGATGCCGCGTGGTTGGCAGACCGGATCGCCCGGGTGCGGATTTTTGATGGTGAGGACGGTGACGTTTCGCTTTTCGAGATCGGTGGGGAGGCGCTGGTGGTCAGCCAATTCACCCTTCATGCGAGCACGAAGAAGGGGACCCGGCCCTCGTATCATCGTGCTGCGAGGCCGGAGGTGGCCGAACCGCTGTACGAGGGTTCTTGCGCGGAGCTTTCTGGCAAGTTGGGGAGGGCGGTTGCCAAGGGCCGGTTTGGAGCCATGATGGACGTTCGATTGTGCAACAATGGCCCGGTGACGCTTGTGATTGACAGCCGCAGAAGGGATTGAGTGGATCGCTCGCTGGAAGACATGGAACCGAATGAACAGGGAGAAGTAGCGGGGCATGGAGAATTGCCTTCGGACGAATTGTCGGCGGCGGGTTTCGCGGTGCCGGCCGAGCCGGGGGCACTCGAGACCGGGGAACCGGGGCCGGCTGTCGAGGCGGCGGTTCCGCCGAAGGAGGTTGCGGCCGTGACCGAAGTCAGGCCTCCCCGCCGGAGGGGGGGGAGAATATGGGCTTTCATACTGACGGTCGCGTTTCTGGGAGGGCTGGGCACCGGGGCTTATTATTATCTTGAGCAGCGGGCGCTGGAGATCCAGCGGATCCGTGCCGAAGAGGCGGCTCGGCTTGAAAAGGAGCGACTTGAGCGCGCGAGGGGATCCGTGCGGGTCATGTCCGAACCGGCGGGGGCCGAGATCGTTTGCGATGGCAAGCGGGCGGGCGTGACACCCGCGACCGTTGGAGACCTGAAGCTGGGGCGACACGAGTTCCGGCTGAGATGCGATGGGCATGAGGAGGCGACGGCCACGGCGGAGGTTCGCGAGAACGAGGTGACCAATCTCGGGAGCGTGCGGCTGAAGCGCTCGGTGGGGAGCGTGCAGATAAACACAGTTCCGGAAGGCGCCGAGTTCGTGTTCGAGCCGGCGGGGCAGTCGGCTGAGGTGCCGCGCCCGTCCGCGCCCGAAATATCGGCGGTTGTGCCGCAGGTGCCCGCGGCGGCGCCCGTTGCCCCTTTGGATCTTCGAACACCGGTCGTGCCGAGCGGCGAAGGTTTTAGCCTTCGTGACCCCCGCATGGCGGCGATGCCAATGGCGGGGGGCGTGGGGCCTTCGGCCGGGGCGGAGATACCGCCGCCGGTTGCGGTGCCCGCGACGCCTTCCTCGACGAACGGCCAGGGTCTGTACCATGGGAAGAGTCCCGCGCGGCTCGAGAATGTGCCGACCGGCCGCTATTCGCTGAAGGCGCAAAAGGGCTCGTGGGTGGTGCGGAGCGATGTGGAGGTTCTGCGAAACCAGCTGGTGTCGGTGTGTCCAGAGTTTCTGTTTGGGGCGGTGGTTATCACGTCGGATCCTCCCGGCGCATGGGTGAAGAAAGACGGCATCGCGCTGGGGCAGACGCCGCTACGGCTCGGCGAGGTGAAGCCCGGGCCCGCGACATTCACGCTTGAGATGGATGGGCACGAGCCCGCGACCGTTTCGGGAACGGTCGCCGCGGCCGAGGAGACGGCGCTCCAGGGGCAACTGCTGGCGATCGGCGAAATCGTGATTCTCACCGAACCGGCGGGCGCGACGATTGCGGTTAACGGGCAGGTGATGGGTCAGTCGCCGCTGGCGATCCGCGGTACGTCGGGCAGCGTGCGGGTGAAACTGGCCCTCGCGGGGTATTTCGAGGAGGAGATGGCGCTTGAGATCAAAGGCGGCCAGCGCCAGGAGCAGCGGGTGACGCTGCAAAAGCCCTCAGGACACTCGCTGGGGATCCCCGTGCCCGGAAAGCCGGGATATGTGCGGAGCCCGTACAGCCCAAATTCGGGTTTGGTGGAAGTGCGTGACTTTGCGACGGGCCGGCCCTACGTCCGGGGCACCGAGGTGAAGTGTCCCTTTACCGGGCGGGTATTCTTGGTGCCGTAAGGCCATTGGGTGTTTTTGATTTATGCGCGACGATCAGATCATGGGGGTCCTGAAGGCAGCGCGGGGGGCACCCCTCGACGTTCACGGGATCCGTTCGAAACTTGGGCTGAAGGCGAGCGAGTTGGAGTCGCTGAAGCTGGCGCTCCTCAGGCTCGAGGCGGCGGGGCGCATCGTGCTGGTGAAGGCGGATCAGTACGCCCTTCCGCGGCAGGCGGACATGGTGCCGGGCCGGCTCAGGGTGCACCGCACCGGATCGGCGCACCTGGAGCCCGATGGGGTTGGCGAGGCGGAGGTGTTCGTACCGGCCGAGGCAACCGGGACAGCGATGCACGACGATCACGTGCTTGTGCGCATCGAACCGCCGGGGCGGGGCCGGCCACCGAGGCGCGGCCGGGAGGGGGAACGGCGGGGATCAGTGGTGCGAATCCTAGAGCGCGCGAACACGGAACTGGTGGGAACGCTCCGGCGGGGCAAGCAACTGTTTTTCGTGGAGCCCGATGATCCGAGGTTTCCGCATGACGTGTATCTGGCAGACTGCCGTCTGAGGAGCGGGGGCAAGGCCAACGTGGGCGACAAGGTGGTCGTGTCGCTATTGGAGTGGCACGATCGGCACAGGAATCCCGAGGGTGTTCTGACCGAGAGGATTGGGCGCGGGGGCGATCCGGGGGTGGATGTCTTGGCGGTCATGCGCCAGCATAAGCTGCCGACGGATTTTCCTGGCGAGGTGGTCGAGGAGGCGCGGCGTTTCGGGCTGGATGTGGGCGGGGATGACCTCAGGGGACGACGGGATTGCCGGGGTCACGACGTGATCACGATCGATCCGCCGGACGCGAAGGATTTCGATGATGCGATCTGCGTGCGTCGGGAGGACGGGGGCGGCTGGCGGCTCTGGGTGCATATCGCGGACGTGTCCCATTACGTGAAGCCGGGTTCGGCGCTTGATCGGGAGGCGCGGCGGCGCGGAAATTCCACCTATCTGGTGGACCGGGTGATCCCGATGTTGCCGGAGGCCCTGAGCAACGAGCTGTGCTCGCTGAAGCCGCACGTGGATCGGCTCACGAAATGCGTGGAGTTCCGGCTCGACAAGATGTGCCGGGTGACGGGCGCGGAATTTTATCCGGCGGTGATTCGCTCGCGGCACCGGTTTGCCTACGGGGATGTCCTGGCCGTGATTCGGGGGCAGGCGAGGAGTCCCGTGGAGGGGATGATCCGGGACGCGCATTTCTTGGCGCAGCGTCTCCGCACCCAGCGGATGCGGGCGGGGGCTCTGGACCTGGACATGCCAGAGGTCAAGGTGTGGATCGATGAGCGCGGTCGGGTCAAGTCGATCGAGCGGGTGGAGTACGACGAGTCGCACCAGCTGATCGAGGAGTACATGCTGTTGGCGAACGAGGCGGTGGCGCGGCACCTGAAGCGCGGGGGGCGTGCGGCGGTGTACCGGATCCACGAGGACCCCGACGCGGAGCGCCTGGAGGAATATCGGGGGCAGGTGCGGGCGCACGGCATCGCGATCGGGGATCTTTCGCGGCGGGCCGAGGTCGTGAAGCTCCTGCAGAGATTGCGAGATCATCCGTGCGGGCAGGCACTGAGGATCGGGCTGCTGCGATCGCTGAAGCGGGCGCGCTACGCGCCGAAGCCGTTGGGGCACTACGGGCTGGCGAAGGCGGACTATACGCATTTCACTTCGCCCATACGCCGCTATGCCGATCTCATCGTGCACCGTGCCACGTTCGAGAAGGGCGGGCGAAGGCCATCGAGCCAAGATCTGGACGCGATCGCGGAGCACATCTCGGCGACGGAGCGCAACTCGGCCGAGGCCGAAATGGCGAGCCGAAAGCTCAAGCTCTTCACGTTTTTGCAGGAACAGCTGGATTCGGGTCACCCCCAGCGGTACGAGGGCATGGTGACGGAGGTGATACACATCGGGGCGTTTGTGGACGTGCCCGAACTTGGGCTGACGGGGCTGGTTCCGGTGTCGAGCATGGCGGACGACTATTACGTTTTTGATGCGGGACGGGCGCTGCTGCGGGGGCGCCGAACGCGTCGGACGATCGGCATGGGCGAGCGGGTCAAGGTCGAGGTGCTGCGGGTCGATTTTGGGAAGATGCAGGTGGATTTCCGCATGGCGTAGGTCACGTCGGAAGGGGTGGGATTCGTTACGGCTGAGAGCCTGTCGCTGGAGGCGAAAGAGTGAGAGGCGGTGACTTGGGGGTGGGGTGGTGCTGTGTTGCGCTGATCGCCGTGCCGTGGGTCGCGGCGTCGTCCGCGGATGACGTGGGCGGGAGGTTATTCCAGGCGTGGGAGGTGCCGATATCGAATCGTGTGGAAGTGTGCGTGCCGGGGGATGTGGCCGATGTGGGCGGGGCACTGGAGGGCATCGCGCGGTGGACGATCTCCGCGTCATCGTGGGTGACGATCCGGCTAGGACCGGGCGTGTACGAGCAAAAGGGGCGGCTGACGGTCCACCATCCCTTCGGGGCACGCCTGGCGATCATGGGGATGGAGCGCGTGGGTGAGGCGAGCGTGTTGCGATGGGCGAGGGAGGTCGATGGGATATACGTTGGCCAGAATCACGTGTTGGGCGGTTTGGACTGTCTGAGGATGGAACATGTGTTGCGGAAGGCGCGTGGGCATGGCTCGGGTGTGTTGGCAGACGAGGGGGGACACATTCATTGCGGCTCGAACTTGGTGGTGGTGGGTTTCTACTATGGTTTCACGGCGCGGCGGAATGGGACGATCCGCTGTCAGGGCGCTGTTGTGGAGGATTCGGGGGACGCGGGATATTTCGCCTACATGGGGGGCCACATCGATGCCTGTCGGTCGCGGTCTAAGGGTGCCGACGATAGTGGGGTGGGCCTAGGATCGGGTTACGTGGCGGAGTACGGTGGTTCGATCGATGCGGGCGAGGCCGTGGCCGAGGGGTGTTTCTTGGCCGGGTTTCAGGCGCTATCGGGGGGAACGATTCGCGCGGAGCGCAGTGAGGCCCGCCGCAACCGTGGCGGGGGATATCGCGTGCGGGACGGGGGAGTGATCGTGGCACACGGCTACCGCGCCACCGACAACGCTGGCGGCGCGGTGGTCAACCCGTTTGGTGACGGGGTGTTTGTTGAGCGGTGAGCTCTTTCAGAGTCCCTTCAGGGAAGCCTGGATCTTCGAGAAGTCCGGGAGCTCCTTAGGTGTAGGAGTTTGCTCCGCGTATCGGATAATGCCCTGCTTGTCGATGACGAAGGCGGCGCGGGCCGCTGTGGAACCGAAGCCGAGGAGGTCGTCGAGCAGGACGCCATAGGCGGCGGCCGTCTTCTTGTTGAGGTCGCTGAGCAGGGGGATGCGGATTTTTTCCTTCTGTGCCCAGGCCTCTTGTGCGAATGGGCTGTCCACGCTGATGCCGTAGACGGTCGCGCTGAGGTCCTCATAGGCCTTGATGCCCTGGGAAATCTCGCACATCTCATTGGTGCAAACGCTGGTGAAGGCGAGCGGGAAGAAGAGCAAGACCGTGTTTCTCTTGCCGAAGTTGTCGCTGAGCTTGATTTCCTTAACGCCTTCGGCGTCCTTGGATTTAAGCGCAAAATCGGGTGCTTTAGTTCCTACGGCGATGGCCATGGTGGACCTCCTTCTTGGTTAGTAGTGGGAATTTTGGCGCATCCCGAGCGAGCCGCAAGTCGAATTCGTGGTAGGAACGCCATGGTGCGTTCGTGGTGCTAAACCAGAAAGGACTCGGGATATCCCGCTAGCCCGGATATTTCACAGCCTGTTGGCTGTGAAATATCCGGGCTCTGGGAAAATCGCGCCATGAAAGCCATTTATTGGGAGAGGTCAGGCAAAGTCTGGGATTTTCCGTAGTCGCACAGTGTGGTTCGCGGATCGGTGGCCCCAGACCGTCCAAAATCGCGTTTTTCGGAGCGCGGTTTTCCTTTGAGCCTGCATGTTTCACGCGGAAGCGTGAAACATGCAGGCTAAGCCCCGCCCTGTGCCCGCGAACACCGCCTGGAGTTTCTGCCTACTTCTGGCGGAGGTTCGCGAATCGTCCGCGGGCCCACCGAGACGCGACAGCGGGGTCTGGCTCAATCGCATTTGGACGAGCAAGGGTGCCCCGGCCACCCAGGTTTTGGGGGTGCCGTCCTTACGGTGTCTCTCTGGAGCTCCCCAACGAGATCGCGGATATGGCTTCTGGCCGCTGATGCGATTTCCGCTGCGGCTATGGGCTCGTCGCAACCCCTCAGGATTCGATGTCCCTCCCGATTGGTATTCTCGATGACTTGGCGCTCCAGCCCGTGGAGCAATGGCCTCAATCTAGCCAATGCCTTCTTTAATTTCATGCGGGCCGTGCGCCGATTGTCCAGGGCCTCTCGGTAGGCAGTGGCTTTTTCCTGACTGATCGCGCGGCCGCCTTTTCTGATGAAGTCCGCGTGCGCCATGGCGTTTTCCTTCGCTTTCGCGGCTGCCTCGATGTCGACCTTGAGGGCGTTGATGGATTTCTCGCTCGGGTGGTCTTTGGCTTGCTCGTACTCCAGTTCGGCTTGGAGGTCGTCGATTTTGCGCCCGATGGCATCCAGCTTGTCCTCCGCGTCCTTGAGCGTTCGCCAGGGGATATTGTTCCGGGCGTCCGATTCTGCTGCCTGGACTTCCCGAATAGCCTTTTCAACGTCCTCCTGCGGGTGGCCAGCAGGGCACGGCTGGGGACCGGCGGCGGCCAGCAGGATCGAAAGTGCGCTCATCGACGCGAACCTTGAGATTTTGATTTTCACAACACGACTCCTTTCCCTTCTTTCACCGCGAGGATCTGGTGCGATGCGCCGCAGAATCTCGCGGTCGAGGAACACCTTATTTGTACAATTTGCGTCACCGGCGCTAGATCGTCAAACTGAGGGGGATTTCCGCGGGGGTCGTTGGCCAATCGCCGGACATTGTCGCCACTGGGTTTTTGGGGTGGCAGGCACTCGGTTTTCGCGGGGGCGCGCTGCGCGAGTTATGCCGTTATCTTGAGGGTTTGGAGGGTCTCTTGCTGGATAGCCTGGATATCGCGTTTGAGGCTATGTTTTGTGGCGGAATCCATCCGATCGATGAAGAGGATGCCTTTGAGGTGATCGACCTCGTGCTGGATCGCGCGAGCCAGGAGGCCCTCGCATTCGAATTCGATGGGCTGGCCATCGATGCCGAGGGCCTTGACCCTGCAATGGGCGGGGCGACGGATATCGGCGTTGAGTTCTGGGAAGCTGAGGCAACCCTCGGTGCCGAGGACTTTTTCGCGACCCAGATGCAGTTCCGGGTTGCAGAGGACCATGGGCGCGTATTTGGCGAGGTCACATTCTTTGCCGTCGATCCAGAGTTTGGAGGGGCGCTCCTCGGAGTCGTGGACCTCGAGCACGCAGAGTTGCAGGGGTTTGGCGACCTGCTGTGCGGCGAGGCCGACGCCCTCGGCGTGGCGCATGGTTTCGATCATGTCGTTGGCGAGGCGGCGAATCTCGGGCGTGATGGATGCGATCTGGGCGCCGGGGGTTCGGAGGGCGGGGTGACCGTATTTGACAATTTCGAGGATCATGATGTTGCCCAAAGATAGGGCGAACGGGGGCGCGGGGCAAGGGTCCGAGTCGTTGCCGATCACACGGGTGCGGGATCACGCTCGACCGCCGACGGCCGGCGATGGCATCGTTTGGGGGATGGATCGGATGGTCGCAGGGGGCCTGGAGCCAGGGATAGGGATGCTGCCAGGGCAGGAGATGATGTGGCGATTCTGCCGGGTGCACCCCGATGTGCCGGCGTTGAATCTGGCGTGGCGTTTGCACTTGCCGGACGGCGTGTGCCCCGGCGCCCTGCTTCGAGTGGCGCAGGACGTGGTGGGATCGCATGATGCGCTGCGCGTGGTCTGTGCGGACGGAGACGGGCGGGTGCGGCAGCGTTTCCTGACAGAGGCGCGGGTGGACGTACCAATGGTGGGGGCACCGGGATTGGACGGGGATGCATTCCGCGAATGGCTGGATGGGGTGGGCCGGGATTTCTGTGCCTGGCCATATGTGCCGGGGCAAGGCCCACTGGTGCGGTTCCTGGGCGTGCTGAGCGCCGGTCGGCCGAGCCATCTGTTTTTCGGTGCGCACCATCTTGTCTGCGATGGTCCTTCCTGGTTGTCGTTGGCAACCGAGATCGTCCAACGTCTCCAGGGACGGGCGATGGGGCGGGGACCATCATTTCGGGATTTTTGCGCGGGCGAGCACGAGTGGCTGAAAAGTTCGGAGGCTTCGGCGCACGCGACATTTTGGGAAGGTTGCCTGGGCGAGATCGCGGCCATCCAGGGTGGGCGGCCGAGAAGGGTGACCGACGGGGCAAATGGCTTTGGGGTTCTTCGTGCGGCGATGGTTCTCCCGGCGGAGGTGATTGCCGCCCTGGCGGAGCGGTGTCGGGTTTTGGGCACGACGCGCTTCCGGCTGATGATGGCGGCCTGCCTCCGGTATTTCGGCGAACGCGATGGGTGGGACGAGTTCGTGCTGGGAACGACTTTGGCCGCCCGGGGCACCTGGGTGCCTGAAGGCCTCGTGGGTGCGGTGGGCAATCGCGTGTGGCTGCCATTCCGGGCGATGTCGTCGGGTGATTGGACGGAAGCGGTGCACGAGGGGGTGGATGCGGCGATTCGGCACTCGCGATATCCGTTTGCTGCTGCACTGACGGGGTATGCCGGGGGTCTCGGGGCGCACGTCTTGGGTGGGTGGCGCGTGAGTTTCAACCAGCTCCCGGGGCGGCGGCGTGGGCCGGAACATCCAGCGGATGTGATCTTCAAGCGCATCTTTGCCGACTCCTGCGTCGATGACCTGGCCCTGTATGTTTCGCCTGGCGAAACGGGATGCGAAGTGTCGTGCCTGTCGCGGATTAGGACGGTGGCACCCGAGGACATTCTGGAGGGTTTTTGTGATTCGCTGAAAGGCCTGTTGGCGGGGGCGTCGGGTGGGCGGGGCGGCGGCGCGCGCGTGTCTGGGGGGCGTCCGGTGGCCGGGATGTCCGCGCGGGCGGATTTGGAACGATCGTTGTGTGATGCGTTTGCTTCCGTCGTGGCGCGGGCGCCCGATCGGCCCGCGGTAAGGGCGGGCGGGGATACTTGGACCTATGGCGAGATCGATCGCCTGTCGGATGGGGTTGCTCGGCGCTTGCGGAAGCGAGGCTCGTCTGCGGATGGTCGGGCGGCGTTGCTTTTCGAAGCCGGCCCTTTGCCGATCATCTGTATGCTGGGTGTGCTGAAGGCGGGATGGGCGTATGTGCCGATGGACGCTTCGTGGCCCGCCCGTCGGGTGCGGGGCGTGTTGGAAGATTCGGAATGCCATGTGCTGTTGGCATCTCGCGCGATGATTGATCGGATCGAGTTGCCGCCCGGCTGCGCCGTCGATGCACTCGACATCGGGGAACTCGGGCCGTGTTCCGGGGGAGGGGATTCAGGCTCTTCTCGGGTGGCACCCGACGCGATCGCCTACGTGCTTTACACCTCGGGATCGACCGGGCGACCCAAAGGCGTCGTCCAGAACCACCGGAATGTCCTTTATCACGCATTGACCTACTCCGCCTCTTTGAGTCTGTCGGAGGAGGATCGCGTGAGTCTTCTGGCGCCCGTGGCCTTCGACGCTGCGGTCATGGATATTTTTGGCGCGCTCTTCAGCGGGGCGACGCTTTGCCTCTGGGATGTGCGCGCGCGGGGTCTGGCAGGCTTGGCGGAATGGGTGGGCGAGGCAGGCATCAGCGTCCTGCATTTGACGCCGTCCCTTTTCCGGGCTCTCACCGATCTGGCGCCAGAACCGGCGGTGTTCCGATCGGTGCGTGTGGTCGTCCTCGGGGGGGAGGAGGTCACGGCAGAGGATACTGGCAGGTTCTTGCGCTGGATGGGGGAATCTTGCGCGCTGGCGAATGGATATGGTCCGAGCGAGTCCACGTTGGCGACGCAATACTGGATGACGCGGCAAACGGTCCCGCGGCGGGGGTCGGCCCCCATCGGGTATCCCGTAGCGGGAACGGGGGTGGTGCTGTTGGGCAAAGATGGCGCGGAGACCAGTGGTGAGGGCGAGATCGGAATCTTCGGGGAGCATGTGGCGCTGGGCTACCGAAATCGGGAGGATCTGACGCGCCAGGTTTTCTCGCCAATGCCTGGGCCAGGGATGCGGCGTCTGTATCGCACGGGGGACATTGGAAGGCGAGATTCCGAAGGGCGCCTCTGGTTTGTGGGCCGGCGCGAAGGATTCCTGAAGATCCGCGGTTTGCGGATAGAGACCGGGGAGATCGAGTCTGTGATTCGGGGGCATCCGGGCGTTGCCGATGCGACGGTTATCGGTGTTCCGCGTGGGAAATCGGGGTACTGCCTCGTCGCCTTCTGGGTATCAGTGGAAGGCGGGAGCGTGACGGACGGCGAACTGCGCGGCTATGTCCGAGAACGTCTGCCATCTTGGATGGTGCCGGCGCGGTGGGCGAGGGTCGAGGCGCTTCCCCTGACAGCCAATGGCAAGAGGGATCGCAATGCCCTTGCGGATAGGGCGCAGGATGTTGTTAGGCAGAAGGCCGCACCGCGGAACGATGGCGAGAGGCTCGTGGTCCGGTTGATCGAGGAGACGCTCGGGATTCAAGGCGTCGGCGCGCAAGAGGATTTCATTTCGCTTGGGGGCGACTCCCTGGGCGCCCTGCAATTGCTCGCGCGCATCGAGCGGGAGACAGGCCGCGTGATGCCGCCGTCGCTCGCGGCGGAAGATTTCACCGCGAACTCGATAGCCGGCATACTCGAGGCAGGCGTTTCGGGCGTACGGGGATGGAGCGTGCTGCGGGAAGGCGAGCGCGGGGCGCCGATATTCATGGTGCCTGGACATGGCGGGGGTTCCGGCTGTTATCTGGAGCTGGCGCGGCTGCTCCAGGTTGATAGCGCGGTCATTGGCCTGCGGCTTCGAGGTCTGGATGACCGGTGTTTGCCCGATGAATCGTTCGAGGTGATGGGGGTGCATCTGGCGGATGAAATTAGGGCGGTCCAACCGGCCGGACCGTACCAGCTCGTCGGTTATTCCTTGGGGGGCATGCTGGCTTTCGAGGTGGCGCGGCAATTGCAGGCTTCGGGCGGATCGATCGGTGCGATATGCGTTCTCGACACCTATCCGCTGAACCCGATGACCTTCTTGCCGTTCGAAGTATGGTGCCGCCGGTGGTGGGCGCGGATGCGGGTGCACTGGCGCAATGCCAGTGCGCGAGCCCCCCGGGGCTTTATCCGGTATTTTGGCGAGAGGTTGTTCGGCTATTGGCACAATCTGATGCGGATACGGAGGGGGGCGCCACTGTCGCCAACCGTGGCAATGCCGGACGCGGTGCCTTCGGGCATGGGCAGATTCAATCAGGCGTTTGTCCGGGCACGCTGGCGCTATCGTCCCAGGCCGTGTGATGTCGCGGTCACGATCTTCCGGACGCCGGCGTTTGGGACGATCAACATGCATGATCCAATTGACGATTGGCGCCGTCTGGCGCGCGGGGGCGTCGTCGTGGTTGATGTCCCGGGCGAGCACTTTGGGCTTCTGGAACTGCCCGCGGTGCAGGTGTTGGCAGAGCGCCTGACCGACCATCTCCGGGAGACGATGCGGTCGCGGCCAAGATGATTTCGGGCCGTGGCCGATGATGCGATACTGGAGGATTCGGGGCACCCATTTCCCCCGATGCCCGGACAAGTCGCGCGGGGCCCAGGCTGGAAGGGCGCGGCGATCTCCCTGCTGGATCCAATCATGGCGGGAAAACATCGAGGGTGCGCCCTTCCTCGGCCAACTCGGTGTTTGGGAAGATGGCCTTGGCCTCGGAGAGGATCTTCTCGGCCCGGCTCTGAGCGTAGTGGATTAGCACGAGTCGGCTGACGCCAGCCTGTCGCGCAATTCCGGCCGCATCCTTTGGGGCGGTGTGGCTGCCGTCGTGGATCAGCAGCGACGCACCCTTGGCGAATCCGGCGATTGGGGGGTGATAGTGCGTGTCGCCGGTGAACACGGCGCACGCGCCACTGGCTCTTTCTGTGACTTTATACACGAGCGCCGGCTCGATGTTGCTTTTTCCAGACACGTGGTTGGCGGCAAACGTCTCAAGATGCAGGTCGGTCAATTCGGAGGTGTCTCCTGCGGAGAGGGGCACCAGTCTGCGATTCACCGCCAGTTCCGGGAAACGGGGGACCTGCAGGAAAGTGTCGGTGGCATCGATGACGTGCTGGAGATGCTCGGCGGGTCCAAGGATGTTCAGCGGGGGGCCGGGCCGTTTCTGCAGGCCAATAAAGAACAACAGCTGGGGCAGGCCGATGTAATGGTCCTGGTGGAAATGCGTCAGTATGATCGACTCCAGCGCGAGCGGATCGAAACCATGGGAGCGCATCCTCTGCGCGGCGCACCAGCCGGTATCGACGAGGTGTTTGCCGTTGACAAGGAAACAGGCGGTCTCGTGGCCAACGTCGGGTATGCACGAGGATTCCCCGATGATGGTGATCCTCAGCCGCGATTCGGAGACCCCGGCTTTCGCGGCGAGCGCGTGGCCGATGCCCGTGGCGCCGATGGCGGCCCTGCGCGTGAATTCGCGGCGGGTCATGTCGGGGGATTTCATGGATGGCCTCCTGATTTGGGCATTTGAACTCACCTCTGGGTGGCCTCGATCTGGGCGGCGATTTCGTCGCGGGCAGCATCGAGAGCCGCGGGATCGCGAGAGAACTCCGCGGGGCTCCTGATCAGGCGCGAGACAAATGCCTGTGCGGCATCGCGCCCTTTCGCGTCGGCCAGAAGCGCCAGATAGTCGTAATCCTCCGACCCATCTCGGATGTTCTCTAGGCGGATCGAGCTGACCGGGCCGTCCGGGGTGGGGTAGGCCAGGCATCCATCGCCGGTCATTCCGACGATGCACGTGGGTTTCCAATCGAGATACGTGTCGGTGCCGGTGATGATGCCGTTCGGGTACCAGGAATTGACATGCCAGTAAAGCAGCCCGTCGGCCTCGTTGCCAAAGGTCAACCAGCCGAGCAATCGGCCTTCGAAGGAGGGATAATCCATCGAGGCGAAGTTGGCGTACGGGTGCGCCGGGCCACAGCAGACATACCACCAGACCTGCTTTCCCTGTGACCGCAGCTGCTGCGAAAGGGCGCGGTCATACCTCGGCGTCAGCGGGCAATACCAGTCCATATAGTCCCGGTAATCGGGCGGCGTCTGGCGGCGCTTTTCGTACATGTAACCGGCGGTCGTGAACGTGCTGACCTCCGGATATCGCTCCTTCAGAAACCTGCAGACGCCCCTGATGACCTCGTCGTATTCCTCGCCCCGCTCGTCGAAACCATAGAAATACGCCATGCTTGACAGGCCGTATCGGCGCAGTTCCTTCATGTGATCATCGAGCCGCGCGGCAAGCTCCTTCGTGAAATCCGGCCGATAGGCATCCAGTGGCGCGTAGCAGGTCCACAGCGGGTTGCCGTTCGGCCTGGGCACGAGGTTGAGGATGTTGAAGGTGTTCATCCCGCGCTCGCGGGCGTAGAGTAGGTCTGCGATCGCGGGTGGATCGGTTCGGGAGATATCGTCGGGATTGAGGCGGTGTTCGAGCATCAGGTCCATGCAGCGGCGGCGCAAGCCGGGGGTGATTTCTCCATATGCCCTGCGTGTCCAGCCATCCATCACCGCGAATGCGGTCTTCATGCGGGGCGAGCAGGGTAGCGAGAAACCGCGCACGCGGACGCTGACGCGCAATTCGGCCGGCCGCATCCCGGCTGGGCGAACGACGATTTTGCCGCGGTAGGTGCCGGCGCGAAGACCCTCAGGCGCATGGAAGTTGATCCACACGGTCTGCGTCCGTCCGCCGGGCACTTCGAATGGTCGCGGTGCGAGGAGCACCTCGGGACACCAGTTAGGAACGGGCGGCGCCTCGGGATGACCCGACGGGGCGTCCACATGGACATAGCCCACGAGATGGCGTGAGATTTCGGTTGGCGGAAACACGACGCCTTGCTCGCTGATGAAATCGTCCGCCGACACTTCCACTTGTTGGAGGTGGACGCCGTCGGCGGGCGTGATGGCGAGTTGGAATCCCTCCCGCTCGTTGCGGGCGAGCGAAATCGCGGCCCCGGCAACGCCGCCGCTGGGCGGGAATTCAGTGGGGTACACCTTCCGCATCGCATTCTGCCACCAGACCGCGTATCCGTCGCGGACGGGATTCGGGCCGCGCGCGGGAGGTGCGGCTGTGGGCAGGCAGAGCTCGGCCTGGTCGCCACCAGCATTCCTGGCGATGATCTGGACTTGGGATGCCCCGGCGTCCTCTGGGCCGGCCCAATCCCATGAGATCGCATTGCCGCGGCCGTTGGACGATGCCAGGTCATGGCCGGCGGCGTCCCTGATCACGCAGCGCCAATCGGAGTCCGAGGTCAAGCTGGCGCGGATGCGATGTCCGCCGAGGACGTGGGGGAAGTCTGAAGCGACGCGTGGCTGGATCACATGAAATCCGCCGCGATGCACGAAGACGTCGTCGAACCAGGCCCTTCCGGTGGTGCGGCGAAGAAACACGTACGCGCGAATCTCGCGGACCGGCTTCTCGGGCCGATAGATCTCCGCCGCGTATTCCCAATCGTGCGTGCCGCGCGACCACTTGGAAGTCTTGCCCCACCATGGCGTACCGTCGTCGTAGATGATGTCCAGGTAGACGCAATAGTCCCCGCCTGTTCCGACGCCCTCGGCCTTGCTCCAACCCCCGACGATGATCGGTCGTTTGTCGGGGCGCTCGTAGCGGATGACCTGTCCTGCGCCGTGCGCATGGTCGCGGTGTGCGGACTCGCACAGGATCGATGACCGGCCCCCACGCGGGGCTGCGTCACTCAGCACGTAGCCAAGGCCGGAAGGTTTCCAAAAGGCGAGCTTTCCGGATAGCGTTTCCTCGAATCCGGGGTTCGACAGTTCATTTGTTTCGTCCGCAGCGCACGCCGAGGCGATGGCGCCAGACAACAGCAGGCCGAGAAGGGCCTCTCGGCGGCGGCGCGCATGATTATTGCGGATGGGTTGGGATGCGGACACATCGAGCGATCCAGAGGCTGATTCCCTGGGCATTTGGCAAGGCTATCGAATTGCATTCCAGGCGTCGAGCGGGATGGGTGGGGTGCGCCGCTCTCGCCGGGGCTTAAATGGGCATTGGCTTCGGACGAGATATGGGATTCGATAATGGCGTGAGATCTTCATACGTGACCATTGTGTTGTGGGCGTCGCTCGCGGCACACTTGGCCGCTGCGCCACAGGGTCCTGTTTCGAAGCCGAATATCTTGCTCGCGATTGCGGATGACCAGTCGTGGCTCCATGCCTCCGCCTATGGATGCGGCGCAGTGCGGACACCCGCCTTCGACCGCGTGGCGAGGGCCGGCGTGCTTTTCAATAATTGCTACGGGGCGTCGCCGGGGTGCAGCCCCTGTCGCGCGGCGCTGCTCACCGGGCGCCACACGTGGATGATCGAGGAGGCTGGCACGCACGCGAGTTCATTTCCGACGAAATACGTCACCTATCCCGATATTCTGGAGAAGGATGGTTATTTCATCGGCTACACGGGAAAGGGATGGGGACCGGGCGATTGGAAGATCAGCGGGCGTGCCCGCAATCCCGCGGGGCCAGAGTTTAGCAAAGTGACCATCCGGCCGCCCTATAAGGGAATCAGTAAGAAAGACTACGCCGGGAATTTCGCGGAGTTCCTGAAAGGGCGCCCGAAGGGCCAGCCCTTTTGTTTCTGGTATGGCGCGACCGAACCGCATCGCGGTTATGAGAAAGGTTCCGGCCTGAAGTCTGGGAAGTCGCTGGCGGATGTTGTTGTGCCGCCCTTTCTGCCTGACGTTTCCGAGATCCGCTCGGATATCCTGGATTACCTCGTCGAGATCGAGTGGTTTGATTCGCACTTGGGCCGGATGCTGGACATGTTGGAGAGAGCGGGGGAGTTGGAGAACACGCTGGTGATCGTAACCTCGGACAACGGGATGCCATTTCCGCGCGGCAAGGCGAACTGCTATGAGTACGGCTGCCACATGCCGCTCGCGATCGCGTGGCCAGCGCGGGTCGCCGGTGGGCGCGCCGTGGACGATCTGGTCGGTTTCGTGGATCTGACCGCCACCATGCTCGATGCGGCGGGCGTCGAACATCCTCACCGGAACGACAAGGCGCTCGCGCCCGCGGGGCGGAGCATAATGAATATCCTGGCGTCCGGCAAAGGGGGGATCGTGGATCCCACGCGGCAGTATATCTATGCGGCGCGCGAGCGACATTCCTCCTCGCGTTATAACAACTGGACTTACCCGGAGCGCTGCGTGCGCTCACGGGATTTTCTCTACGTGCGCAACTTCAAACCCGAGCGTTGGCCGGCGGGTGATCCCCAGGAACTCACGGCCGATGGAACGCCGGGCCCCATGCACGGGGCGTATCGCGACATCGACAGTGGACCCTCGTTGGAGTTTTTGGTCTCACATCGCGAGGATCGGGACATCAGCCGATTCTTCCATCTTGCTGTAGACAAGCGCCCGAGCGAGGAATTGTTCGACATCAGGAAGGATCCCGGTTGCCTCAACAATCTGGCCTCGGATCCGGCGCACGGTGAGACGCTGAGGCAGATGCGCGAGCGGCTTAAGGGGTATCTTCGGGAGACGGGCGACCCGCGCGCGCTCGGCAATGGCGAAATCTGGGAGTCCTATCCGCGCTACAGCCCGATCCGGAAATTCCCCGGACCGTGAGTTGGCGGATAGGATTGTCCGCCACACGGTCTTGGGCGCGGCGTGAAGTTTCAGGTTTGGACATCATGCCCGGACGCGCGCCGGACGGTCGACATTCGGGGCACCATCGGGGGTGAGAACGGGACGTAGGAGCGCGCTTGCGCGCGATTCGAATCGCCTGCAAGCAGGCTCCTTCAATTCGATGTCTGAATTTTCGAGCTAGGGCATGGGCGAGGCCATGCGCGAGAGATCGTAGCCGCCCTTGGTGTCGCGGACGCTCCAGCCCCGGGATTCGATCTGCGCGCGGAGGCGATCGGCCTCTTTGAATTCGCGGGCCTGCTTGGCTTTCCATCTGGCCTCAGCGAGGGCGCGGATGTCCTCTGGTGCCTCTGGGGCTGGGGCATCGGGAACGAGTCGCAATCCTAGGGCATACAGGAGACGGTGGAGGGCGCGGCGCTCGGCCCCGGCATCTTTGGGGGCGAGCGCCGTGCCCCGGATCCTGGATTCAAGTTCGGCGGCCGAGGTGAAGAGTCGCCCGAGCGCCGCGGGGGTATTGAGGTCGTCGAGGAGGGCTTCCCATGCGGTACCGAAGGCACCCATGCCCTGACTTGCGTCGCCCAGGCCGTGGAGAGTTTGTGCGCCGAAGCCTGGCGGGCCAGCGTCCGGAGCGAGCCCGGCGAGCGCGCGGTCGAGCCTCGTGAGTCGGCCCAGTGCGCTATGGGCCGCGGCGAGGGAGTCCCAGGTGAAGTTCAAGGGTTGCCGATAATGGCCGGAGACCAGGACGTAGCGCAGGTCTTCGGGCGCGAAGCCGCGGGCGCGGACATCGTCGAGGGTGAAGAGGTTGCCGAGGCTCTTGGACATCTTGCGGTCCTCGACCATGAGGTGGGCGACGTGGAACCAGTGGCGGGCGAAGGTATGGCCGGTTGCGGCCTCGCTCTGGGCGATCTCGTTTTCGTGATGGGGGAAGATGAGATCCACGCCGCCGGAATGGACATCGAAGGTTTCGCCGAGGTACTCGATGCTCATGGCGCTGCACTCGATGTGCCAGCCGGGTCGCCCTTCGCCCCAAGGGCTGGGCCAAGCGTTGGGACCATCCTCTGGTTTGCGGGCTTTCCACAGCGCAAAATCCGCGGCGGATTCACGGGCATACTCATCGGCATCCTCCCGGTGTTCGGTGCGCCCGGCGGCCGGTTGGCCCGTGGTGATCTCGCGTTCGGCCAGGCGGGAGAGATGCCCGTAGGCGGGGAAAGAGCTGACGTCGAAATAGACGGAGCCGTCGGCGGCGACGTAGGCGTGGCCTGCGGCGATAAGGCGCTCGATGAGGCGGATCTGGTGGGGGATGTGGGCGACCGCACCGGGCTCGTGGTGGGGGGGCAGGATGTTCAGGGCGCCCGCGTCGGCATGGAGCCGGGCGGTCCAGCGGGCAGTGAATTCGGCCAGGGGAAGACCTTCGGCCTGGGACTGGCGAATTGTTTTATCATCCACGTCGGTGAGATTGCGCACGTGGCGGGTTGGCGTGCCGGAGAGTTCTACGGTGCGACGGAAGACGTCTTGGAGCAGGAAGGTGCGGAGGTTGCCGACGTGCGCAGGGCCGTAGACCGTGGGGCCGCAGCAGTAGAATCGCAGCGACTTGCCGTCGGCGGCCGCGATCGGCCTCGCCTCGCGGGAGAGGGTGTCGTAGAGGTGAAGGGTAGGCTGTGTTTGGGACATGGGGGCAGGGGGTTTGTAGCCGTGCAGGAGCGGTGGCGCAAGCGTCGGGCGCGGGCGTGCCCTCGGTGGCGCCCAAGACTCGCTTGGCATCCGATGCGCGCGGCGCATCATCAACCGATGGCAGACGAAGGAGCTGGCGGGCGCGGGCTAGACAGGCTGTTGGCCAAGGTGTGCACAAACTGTCCGATGTGTCGCCGGGCCCGGTCAAAGGGGCGCGGTTTTGCGTTTTGGCTGGTGAGCCGAGTGGAACGGGGCGTGTGCCCGTTCTGCGCGGCGTACGAGAGGGTGACGGGGCGGCGCGCGCACGAGGCGATCCGGCCTGGCGAGCGAGTTAAGTGAAACTAACAAAGGTGTTGAATGCTACACCACCGGTGCTAGTGTAAAACATGAGGCTATCGAAGGGAGACCAGCGGCGGGTGCTGGTGGAGGACGTGCTGAAGCACCTGCACGATTGCCGGAGTCGGGGGGTGTCGGCGACGGAGGCGAGTGCGGGGGGTGCGCTGGGCGTGGGGCTGGATCGGATTGCGAAGCTGTTGCCGGAGCTGGTGGAGGCGGGGCTGGTGGAGCGGCGTGGCGATTGTTTGGAGCTGACGGTGGCTGGGGAAGGCTACGCGCTATCGGTGATACGGGCGCACCGGCTGTACGAGACGTATCTGGCGGATCGCACGGGAACGCCGCTGGGCGAGTGGCATCGGCGCGCGGAGGTGGAGGAGCACCGCCTGAGTCCGGTGGCGCAGGATCGGCTGGCGGACAGCCTTGGGAATCCGAGGTTTGATCCGCACGGGGATCCGATACCGACGCGGGGCGGTGAGGTGGTGGCGCAGGCGGGGCGACCGCTGAGTGGATTTGTGGCCGGGGAAGATCTGGTGGTGACCCACATGGAGGACGAGCCCGAGGAGGTTTTTTCGGAGATCGCGAAGCTGCGGTTGGCGCCGGGGATGCGGCTGAGGGTTTTGGGTTGCTCGCGCGGGCGGCTCCGGGTGGAGGTGGAGGGGCTGGTGCAGGAGTTGAGTCTCGTGGCGGCGGAACGGGTGCACGCGGTGTTGTCGCCTGCGGGGGGACCGGCGGCGTCGCAGAGGCGATTGTCGGCGATCTCGCTTGGGGAATCGGCGCGGGTGCTGGGGATCTCGCCGGCGTGCCGGGGCAGCGAGCGGACGCGGCTTTTGGATCTGGGCGTGGTGCCGGGCAGCATCGTGGAGGCGGCGTTCTCGGGTCCTTTGGGTGATCCGACGGCGTACCGGCTGCGCGGGACGATGGTGGGGCTGCGGCGGGAGCAGGCGGAGCAAATTTTTGTTGAGCGGATTTGAGGGGGAAGGGCGACGGTGATGGGAAGTTGTGCGAGCTGTGGTGCGGGCGGATGCGGGACTGCGGAGGTGCGCGTGCCCGGGTTGCAGCGCCTGGGTTTGAGGCCGGGCACGTGGGACGGGATCGTGGCGCTGGCGGGAAATCCGAACACTGGCAAGAGCACGGTATTCAATCGGCTGACGGGGTTGCGGCAGCACACGGGCAACTGGCCCGGGAAGACGATCGCGAGGGCGGAGGGCGGTTTCGCCTATCGCGGGCGCCGATACAGGCTGATCGATCTGCCGGGGACATACTCGCTGCTGTCGGCATCGCCGGACGAAGAGGTGGCGCGAGATTTCATCCTATTCGGGAGGCCCGACGTGGTGGTGGTGGTGACGGATGCCACCGCGCTGGAGAGGAACCTGAATCTGGCGCTGCAGGTGCTTCAGATCACGGAACGGGTGGTGGTCTGCCTGAATCTTACGGACGAGGCGCGGGCACTGGGCGTGGAGGTGGATGTGGCGGGGCTATCGGAAGATCTGGGGGTGCCGGTGGTGCCGTGCGTGGCGCGGGAGGGCGAAGGGATGATCGCTCTATTGGATGCGGTCCACGGCGTGAGCGTGGGCGAGATCGAATGCCGTCCGCGGAGGTTGAAGTTGAGCGTGCCGGGTCTGACTGGGGCGCTCGATCGGCTGACATCGCTGGTGACCGGGGCGTTCGGGGATCTGCCGCAGGCGCGATGGGTTGCGCTGCGCCTGCTGCATGGGGATCGGCGGATCACGGAGGCGGTGCGGACCGGCGAGATCGCGCGGTTGGGCGCGGCGGTCCCCGCGGAATCGGGGGCGAGGTCGTGAGGGCCGGGGAATCGGATGCCGCGGGTGCGGTGCTCGATGCCGCGCGGGAGCTTGGGTGGCATCTGCCGCCAGACCTGAACGATCGGATCACCGAGGCCATCTACGCGGAGTCGTCAGAGATCGCGGGGCGAAGGATCCGTCGGAGGGGCGGATCGTTGCGGCTGGCATGGCAGGAGACCCTGGATCGAATCTTGACCGGGAGGTGGACGGGGATACCCGTCATGCTGCTGCTGCTCGGGTCGGTGCTTTGGGTGACGATCGTCGGCGCGAACTATCCGTCGGCATTGCTCGCGGACCTGCTGCTGAATCGCGGGTGGCATCTTCTCCGCGAGGCGGCACATGCGATGGGAGTACCGGGCTGGCTGGGGGGGATAACGGTGGACGGGATGTATCTGACGACGGCGTGGGTGGTGAGCGTGATGCTGCCGCCCATGGCCATCTTCTTTCCCATTTTCACGATCCTGGAGGATTTTGGCTATCTGCCACGCGTCGCGTTCAACCTGGACCGGATATTCAAGGCGGTGGGGGCGCACGGGAAGCAGGCGCTGACGATGTCGATGGGGCTGGGGTGCAACGCGGCCGGGGTGGTGGCCTGCCGCATCATCGATTCGCCGCGCGAGCGGCTGATCGCGATCGTGACAAACAATTTCGCGCTCTGCAACGGGCGGTGGCCGACTCAGATGCTGATCGCAAGCGTCTTCGTGGGCGGGCTGTTTCCGCCGGTGCTGGGCGGGTTTGCGGCGGCCGGTGCGGTGCTATTGGTGGCGGGGCTGGGGTTTGCGCTGGCGTGGCTGGCTTCGCTGGTGTTGAGCCGGACGGTGCTACGAGGCGAGGCGTCGACCTTCAGCCTCGAGTTGCCGCCATATCGGCCACCGAACATCCTGCGCACATTCTACACATCGATCATCGACCGGACGATTTTCGTGCTATTTCGAGCGGTGGTGTTCGCGCTACCGGCCGGGGCGGTGATCTGGCTAACGGCGAACGTCCAAGTCGGGGGCCAATCGCTCGCGTACTGGATGGTGGCGGCGCTTGATGGCCCCGGGTGGTGGTTGGGGCTCAATGGCGTCATCCTGGTTGCCTACATCGTCGCCATCCCCGCCAACGAGATCGTGATTCCGACCGTGCTGATGCTGACGGTTCTTTTGACGGGGCAGACGGGAGCGGGTCCGGGGGTGATGTTCGAGGTTGATGATGCCGACCGTTTCCGGCAGATCTTGGCGGCGGGAGGATGGACGGCGCTCACGGGCGTGTGCCTGATGATTTTCAGCCTGTGCCACAATCCGTGCTCGACGACCATCTACACGATCTGGCGAGAGACCCGGAGTGCCAAGTGGACGGTGCTGGCCACGCTGCTGCCGTTTGTGCCCGGGGTGATCTTGTGCGTTTTGATCGCGTGCGTCTGGCGCGCCATGGCCGCGTGACGTGTGTGGGCCATGCGCCGGCGCGCTCGGCGGCGGCTCGATCGGCCGATTCTCTGTCTGGTCAAGCCGGTGCCGCATCGGTAAAAAGAATGCGCGCGGCGCGGTGAGATGATGGCCGCGCCAACCGATGGAGGCACGATGGGCAACAAGGCGATATTGGTACCGGTCGATGGGGCATCAAACATCAAGCTGGAGGCGCTGGATTACGACACGCTGGCGACGGCGCATTCCGTGGTGGCGGATAGCCCGAAGGCCGAGCGAGGGGGGTTGAAATTCAACGACACGGGGGCGGAATTTGGCTGGTTTGATGGCGCGATCCGGGCGATGCCGGCTGCGCTGCGGGACGCGGCGGTGGTGGCCCCCGTCGCGAGAGGGGCGTCTGGTGGGCTCGTGGGTGCCGACAACTCGCTGGCGGAGGTGCCGGGCGAGGGGCTTACCTTGGCGTACACGCAGGGCTATCCGGCGCGGGTGGACGAGCGCTTTGCCGAGATCGCGGGGTCACGCGAGGGCTTCTTTGAGGAGACGGGATCGATCAGAGATTTTCCCGGTTCGCTGACCCTGCTGAAGCGGTTCTTGTTCGAAGAGATGGAGCGACCCGAGGTGCTGTCGCGGGCGGCGGGCTTCGCGCATTACGGGGCGCTGATGGGCGGGCACTTTTTTGGTGGTGACTACCTTGCGGCGATAAGGTTGGCCGGCAACGAGCACAGCTATTGGATGTGCCACTCGGGCGCGCGCGACGTGAGGGCCAAGCCGGGGACACCTAGCCGCGCAGCGAAGAAGGTGGCGTCTTTTGGACGGCTCGTTCCGGCGGAGGCGTCGGTGTGCTATCGGGCGCTGGGACAAATGCCCGAGGCGCAGGCGAGAGGGCTGGGGCTGGCGGGGCGGCCCCGGGTTATCGCAGGTGGTCACGACACTTGCCTGTCGCACATCCCCGTGCTCTCCACTTTTTATCAGGCATTCCCGGAGATGGCTGGCAAGCCCGTCCTGCAGGTGGAGGCGGGGACATGGGCAATGATCGCGCAGGTGGGTGGTGCGGCGCGGGTGCCCGGTGACGGTTTCACGCGCGACATCATCATCCAGGGCACGGTCGATGGCGAGCCCGTGACGACCGGCCGGTATGGCAGCGGTGCGGATTTCACATTCCTGAAGAAGCTCGCCCAAGAAAAGGGCAAGGGTTTCCAGCGGACGGCGGATCCCGCGGCCATTGGCCGGTTCCTCTCGGCGGCGGACGTGTTCGTTGTCCCGAACGTGGATCCGTCGCTGCACAAGACCGGGCCGTTCCCCGAGGCGAGGGGCCGGATCATCGGGGAGGGGGCATTCTTTGCGGACGCCGAGGTGGCTTTCCTCGCGACCAACGTGATGACGGCGCTGGCGGTGGCGCAGCAGGTGGATGCCATTGCGCAGGACGCGTCGGTGCCGATCGTGCTGACGGCGGGCGGGTCGAAGGACCCGTGTTTCGCGGGTCTGATTGCCACGGTGACGGGGCGCAGGACTTACGCGATGTTCGATAAAGACGGACAGGCCGTGAGCGAGACGACGACGTTGGGCGCGGCGATCTGCGGCAAGGCGGCGTGTCTTGGAATCCATCCCTACAAGGTGGACACGGCCCCGCTGGGGGTGCGGTATCGGAGAGTCGATGCGCTGTCCGCAGACGTGGCGCGCCCGCTCAAGGCATACCGTGAAAAATGGTTGGCGAGGGTGCGGGAGGGCTGAGGGAAGATAGAAGGCGTTCGGCGTCGGACGATCGGCTGCAAATCCCGATAACTGACATTCAGCAACCAGCGTTTGACAGGGGAGATTCAACTGCAGAAAGCGGTGGCATGAGAGGCTGGCGGACGTTCAAGGTGGTGGCGGGGGTTATGGGGATGAGCTGGGTTTGGGCAGCGAGCGCGAGTGACTGGATGGAACTGTTTGACGGCAAGACGCTGGAGGGCTGGGTTCAGAAGAACGGGACGGCCAAGTACACCGTCGAGGATGGCGCCATTGTGGGAAGGACGACGGAGGGCAGCCCAAATTCCTTTCTGTGCACCGTGAGAGAGTACGGGGATTTTGAACTGGAGTTCGACGTCAGGGTGCACGACAAGCTGAATTCGGGCGTTCAGATCCGCTCCAAGACCAAGGATCAGTCGGTTTTCGCCAGGATGGGCGCTGGCGTGGGGCGCGTGTATGGTCCGCAGGTTGAGATTGAGGCGAGTGGAGCGAAGGGCGCCGAGGCGGGCTACGTATATGGTGAGGCAACGGGGCGCGGCTGGCTGACGCCCAAGGATCGCCTGGTGCCGCACAAGAAATTCAAGGATGGCGAGTGGAACCACTTTCGCGTGGTGGCGAAGGGCCCCCGGATCCAGACATGGATCAATGGTCAACCGATCGAGGATTTGACGGACGAGGCGATTTTCCAGAGTCACCCTCGGGGGTTCATCGGGCTGCAGGTGCACGGCATCCCGAAAGGGCAGGGGCCGTATGACGTGGCGTGGCGCAGCATCCGGCTCAAGGAATTGAAGTGATGGGGCGCGGGCTGCTAAGCTGGATATTTCACAGCCTGCCGGCTGTGAAATTCCGGGCTAATCGGTGCGACGTCGTCCTAGAATTGAATCTCGATGATGCCCCATTCGCGGATCCTCGGAATGAGGATCCGGGGGCCAGCGGGCAGCGTCTCGATCTCCAGATCGATGGGTGGTTGGCCTGGGGCGTGCCATCGGGCGGCGGCGATCTTCGTGCCTGGGAAGGCATCGGTGCGGAGGAGTATGGATACCCATTTTAATTCGGAGCCTTGGGACGCGCGGTTGAGGACGTGAAGGAGGAGGGTCGTGCATTTTGGGTCGCGTCGGGCGCGGGCGACGACATGGATGTCGCGGGGTCCCCAGACATCTGCGATCGATAGGTCCGCGAGCGCATCGTCGGGGGTGCGATCCGCATCCAAGAGTGGCGCATCCGCGGCGGCCTTGGCGAGCGCGGCGCGATCGGATTCCGCGAGGTCATTGATCGATCCGATTAGGAGCAGCGCGTCGAAGGCGGACAACCGGGCTGCATCCAGCGGCACGTCAAAGATGGAATGTCCAACCGGGACGAGGGCGAAAGGGATCTGGGCGTCGAGGAGGCGGTGGCATGCCGCGAGCGTGCGGGCGCGATCGAAATGGTCGAGATCGACGATGAGTCCGGCGCGGGCGACGGTCTCGAATCCATCGAAGAGCGCTGGGTTATCGCGGACGAAATGGAAGAGGTCCCCGTACTGTTCGACGGTGCCCCACCCTCGGGGTTGGATCTTCTTCTCGTCGCTGCCCATGTACATGTCCCAGGGGACCATGGGGAGTTGGCCCAGGGCATAAACGGAGGCGATGCCGGCGCGCGCCTCGGGGACGTCGAGGCTCTGGGTGACGAAGACGTGCCATTTGCCCAGGGACTCGGCGGTTTTTGCGGCGATCGCCAGTTGGTCGAGTGGGAACCGCAGCGTTTCGCCTTGGACGAAGTCGGTGATATCCGTGAGGAATTGGCGTCGCTCTGATGGGTCGGACAGGTTGGTGTTGATGGATAGCGGGACGTGGCGGCCGGCGATGGCGTCGATGCGCTGTTTGAGTGCCTTGAAGAACTTGCGGACCGACCGCCTTTGGAACGTTTCGAAGTGGGTGGTCGTGGGCAGAGATCTCTTCTGGGCCATGTAGGTCGCGGAGTTTGTTATGCCGTGGTTGGATCGGAGGTAGGCGCGGTAATCGAAGGGCCCGGCGTGAGGGATGTTGAGGTTGGTTAGTTCTTCCTTGGGGGCGTGGCGGCGGAGGTCGTCCCCGAATGCGGCCATGCAATTGTCGCAGAAACAGGCGCCGCCCCATCCCGAGGCGCTGACAACGAGCGACCAGTCGTCAAACTGGAGCATGTCGGCGCCGGCCTCGATGGCCTTCTTGGCACGATCGATGCAGACCTCGATGAAACGGGGGCGGTTATTGCAGGCCCAGTAGACGGGGCTCTTGGGGCTGAACGCGCGCATCCACGGGGCGACCATGGGCTTCCCATCAAAGTCGAGGGCGTGCGCAGCTGTTTCGGTGGTGCCCGGCAGTGAGTTGATGGTGCCCTGAAATGTCTCTGCCCCGGCGCTGCGGCAGGCTTTGGCGAAGTCGGCGTCCGCGGCGTACGACCAGAGGAGGCGATTGGCGCGGAAGGCCTGAAGGGTCTGGACCGAGTTGGTGTGTTTGCTGCGGCTCGTGAAGCAGGCGTCGCTGTGGCGCAGGAAGGTGGGTCTGGTGGCCGCGGACAGCAGCGACTGCGTGAGGGTGCGGGGGGGGCGGGCATCGGTGGCGGCGACCGACGCGATCTGGGCGTCAGTCAGGATCGATCCGTAGATGCGGACACTGTCGATCAGGCCATGGAAGGGGCGGATGCCGTTGAAGTTTCCGACCTCAAGCCGTGGGGCACCTGCGTCGGGCGGGGGGACGTTGGACCACGTGGCCGCCGACCGGGGTGCGCCGCCGGGTGCCGCGTGGTGGATTCGGGCCTCGCCGGTGGAGCGATCGTGGGTCAGCGCGATGAAATGCCATTGGCCCTCGGCGAGGTCGAGATCCGAGCGCGGGACGTTGAAATGAGCATCGGCGTTGTTGCTTCGGACCTTGAAGCCGACGGTGCCGTCGGAGATGACGAGATCCGCCCGGGGTCCGATGTTGAGCAGGCGCGCGGGCGCGTTATGGCCAATCGGTTTGCACCACAGCGTGACGGTGAAGCGCTCGAGTTTGCCGAGGGATGGGGCGTTTAGCAGGGCGGCTCCTCCGGCCCTTGTCTCATCGGAACCGCCGCCGCGGGAGCTGGCGGTGAGGTCGAGACCGGTCCCCCGGGAGCCGGGGCCGAATACCGGGCCTTGGCCGGGGGCATATTCCATGAGGGTGGCATCACCCCCGAGCTTGCCGGAGTTGTGGGCGTCCGCACTGAATTGGAGATCGACGAGAGGCGCCGGTGGTTCCGGGGCCTCCGCGGCAGCCATGAACGGGTGGGCCAAGAAAAGGGCGGCGATGAAGGGACGGGTCGAAATAGCTGGGCGCGAAGATTGGTGCATGAGTATTCCTGTCAGTTGCGCCGATCTTGGGCGAGGAGGCGCGGCTTGAAAAGGCATGTGATTGGCCGCGAGGGCGCGCGAAAGTTCAGCTTTGACATGCGGATGGTGAGCGGGTGGCATGTGTGGGACATGAAAACGATTCTTGCTCATACGTCGCTCTGGATCGCATTGGGCGTGGTTCCTGTGGTTTCGCCGACGCCAGCCTCTGCGGCCGATGCGAAACTCTATGAGATGCGCACCTATCATGCGGCGCCGGGCAAGATGGATGCCGTGCACGCGCGATTCCGGGATCACGCCTGCAGGCTTTTGAAGAAGCATGGCATGGAGGCGATCGGATTCTGGGTGCCGATGGATGAGAAGGATGGCGCCGGCGCCACGTTGACTTGGGTCCTTCAGTGGCCGGATCGCGCCACGCGAGAAAAGGCCTGGGAAGAGTTCAAGGCGGACCCGGAATGGAAGGCCGCGTTTCAGGAATCGGAGAAGGATGGCAAACTGGTCGAGAAGGCGGACATTCGTTTTCTGCGGCCGACAGATTTCTCCCCGCCGATCAGGTCGGCGGCGGCCGCGGCGCCTCGGGTGTTTGAGCTGCGCACGTACACGGCCGAGGCGGGGAGACTGGAGGCCCTGCTGGCGAGATTCCGGGAGCACACGCTCAAGCTTTTTGAGAGGCATGGCATGACCAATGTGGCGTACTGGACGCTGGCCGAGGGCGAGGAAGGCGCGGACCGGACCCTGGTTTATATGTTGGCCCACGCAAACCGGGATGGGGCGAAACAATCCTTTGACGCATTCCGCGCGGACCCTGAGTGGCAGGCCGTGAAAAAGGCGTCGGAGGACAAGGCGGGCGGTTCCCTGACGATAAAGGATGGTGTGAAGTCTGTCTTCATGTCGCCCACGGATTACTCCCCGATGCGATGAATGACCCCACACAGTTTGCCGTGGGCTGGGGCACGCTCTCGCTGATCAACGCGGGCCTGGCCCAGTCCAAGGGGCGCAGCGGCCTGGCGTGGTGGCTGCTTTCGCTCTTGCTTGGACCGATCGCGACATTTCTGATCGTCGTGCTGGAAAGGGTTCGGGGTTCGGATTCCATGCCCCGCGCGGCGGGCAGCACCGGGGCGGAAGATGGGACGTAGGAGCGCGCTTGCGCGCGGTTCGAATCGCCTGCGAGCAGGCTCCTACGATTTGGTGTCTGAATTTTCGAGTCAGCGGAGTTCGGCCTGCCGTTTGTGCCAGTCGTCCGCGAACAGATTGAAGTGCAATTCGCGCTGGGGGTGCGCGCGGATGAGGTCCTCGTTCAGTGCTACGCCGAGGCCCGGTCCCTGTGGCAGGGGGAAATAGCCGTCCTTGATTGCGGGGACGCCTGGGGCGGCATCTTTGACGAAGGCTTCGGCGAAGTCGTTGAAGTGTTCCTGGATTTTGAAATTTGGCGTGGCGGCGGCGAGATGAAGCGCGGCCGCGGTGGAGACGGGGCCGCCGACGTTGTGCGGAGCCATGAGCATATAGTAGGCCTCGGCCCAGCCGGCGAGTTTCTTGGTCCACAGCAGACCGCCGTAATGAGTGGGATCGACCTGTATGATGTCGGCGGCCTGGAGTTCAAAGAGTTCTCGGAATTCGAAGGGGGTGTGGAGGCGTTCGCCCGTGGCGATGGGTATCCCGAGTGGCGCGATGGCGCCGGCAACCTTCTTGAGGGCGGCAAGGTTCTCGGGGGGGACGGGCTCCTCGAACCAGCCGGGTTTGAATGGGGTCAGTTCGCGGGCGATGTCGATGGCGGTGGCCGGATTGAAGCGACCGTGCATCTCGATGAGGATGTCCACGTCGGGGCCGACGGCATCCCGGATCGCCTCGACCAGGGAGACGCATCGGCTCTTCTCGGCGCGCTCCAGTTCGAAGAATCCGGCGCCGAAGGGATCGACCTTGAGCGCGCGATAGCCCTTTGCGACGGCGCGCTTTGCGGCGGCGTGGAACTGTTCTGGAGTGCGCTCGACCGTATACCAGCCGTTCGCATAGGCCTTGATGCGGTCCCGGACCGCGCCGCCGAGCAGGCGGTACACCGGTTGGTTCAGCGCCTTTCCCATGATGTCCCAGCAAGCGATTTCAATCAGCGCGATGCCGGTCATCACGATCTCGCCCGCGCGGCCGAAATCCTCGCGGAACATGCGCTGCGTGAGCCGCTCGATCTCGAAGGGATCGTGGCCCAGCACGTAGCGGGGGAGGGCTTCGGCGAGATAGCCGAGCACGGCGGAGGTTTTGTTCGGGGGGCGGGACTCCCCGACGCCGACGATGCCCTCGTCGGTCTCCACCTTGACGAACACGATGTTGCGCCATTCGGTGCCGAGGACCATCGGGGTGACTTTGGTGATTTTCATGGGTGCATGATGCGTTGATGCGATTGGGTCAGGTGGGGTGCGTGGAAGTTGCGACGATGGAGAGGAGCATGCGGCGGTAGGCGTCGGCGGCGGGATCATCTTCGGCGGGTGCCCAGGGTGCGAACTCCTTGTCGGTGGAGGCATCGTAGGGGCCGGCCTTGATCTCGAGGATGGCGGTGTCCTGATCGACGGGCAGGAGGGTGTGCCAGACATTGGGCTCGAGATCGGCGAGGCAGCCGGGGTGGCCGGCGTGCAGGAATGCGCCATCCTGCACGGCACCCTCGTCATCGAAGAGGAAGAGGGCGATGGATCCGTGGATGACGACGACGGTTTCGATCGCGTGGGGTTGTGGGTGGCGGTGGGGCCGGACATAGGAGCCCGGCTGCATGAAATTGATGAGGCGCTGGACCTTGCCCTGATTGGAGCGATGGATGGGCTGCATCATGCGTCGGCGCGGACTGGTGCGGGCGGCCGCGAACCCCGCGGCGAGCAGCGCCGAGTTGCAGAAGAGGATATCGCCAGATGGTTCTGGGCGGGCCAGCGGGAAAGGGGCTGACGGTATTTCAGGCATCTGGGGAAGGGTAGGGGGCACGGGTGCGATTTGCGAGTTGGAAGGGGGGCTCGGGATATGGCCTACGAAAGCGCTGGCGGGAGCTGTGCCTGTGGTGATAAAGGTGCGTGATGTTGCGGCTTGGAGTGAACGTGGATCATGCGGCGACGCTGCGGCAGGCGCGGTACCGGGAGGTGGAGCGGGGCATGGTTCCGGAGCCGTCGCCGGTGGAGTTTGCGAGGGAGAGCGCGGCGGCGGGGGCGCACGGGATCACGGCGCACTTGCGGGAGGATCGCCGGCACATGCAGGAGGCGGACCTGGTGGGGCTGGCGAGAGAGATCCGATTGCCGCTGAATTTGGAGATGGCCAACAGCTCCAAGATGTTGGCGTTCGCCCTTCGGCTGCGGCCGGCGAACATCTGCATGGTGCCGGAGAATCGGCGGGAGGTGACGACGGAGGGCGGCCTGCGGGTGCGGGGCGCGGAGGCGGCGATCCTGCGGACGGTCAAGAGGCTTCAGCGGGCGGGCAGCGCGGTGAGCCTATTCATAGATCCGGTGACTGAGGAAGTGCGCGCGGCGGCGGAGACGGGGGCGCGATTCGTGGAATTGCACACGGGCGCGTTCAGCCGTGCGGTGGGGCGACGCGAGCTGGCGCGCGAGGTGCGACGGTTGGCCGCGGCGGCCGAACTGGCGCACGGGCTTGGGCTCGGCGTAAACGCTGGCCACGGGATCAACTACGGGAACATTCGGGAGTTGTTCGGGGTGCCGCACCTGCATGAATTGAACATAGGGCACAGCATCGTGAGCCGGGCGCTCATGGTGGGGGCGAGGCGTGCGGTGCGCGAAATGCTAGATTTGATGCGAGGCTATCGGGCGTGAGACTGATTCATCTGGGCATCGACGTTGTAGAGACGGCGAGGATTCGCACGTCGATGGAGAAATTCGGCGAGCGGTTTTTGAAGCGGGTGTTTGGCGAGGGGGAATTGGCGTACGCGATGTCGATGCCGAAGCCGGAGCTGCATCTTGCGGCGCGGTTTGCGGCCAAGGAGGCGGTGTCGAAGGCATTCGGGACTGGCATCGGCGAACAGCTGGGGTGGAGGGACGTGCAGGTGGGGCGTTCGGCCGGGGGGCAGCCCTTTGTGGTGCTTTCGGAGAAGGCGAAGGCGCTGGCGGCGCGCCTCGGTGGCGACCACGTGTTGGTCAGCCTAACGCACACGGAGCATTATGCGGCGGCGCAGGCGGCGCTGGTGCGGCGAGAGGAGGATGAGGTCGGGTGAGGATCGTGACGGTGGCGCAGATGCGGGCGCTGGAGCGCGCGGCCGTTGGTGCGGGCGTGGGCGAGGCACGACTGATGGAGGAGGCGGGGCGGGGAGTCGCGCGATGCCTGATGGAGGAGTTTGCCTGCGCGCGGCGGTTTGTCTTTTTCTGTGGCAAGGGAAACAACGGCGGTGATGGGCTGGTGGCGGCGCGGGCGCTCTGGGAGGCGGGGCGGGTGGCGCGCTGTTTTTCTCCATTCGCCTCGGAAGACGCGCGGGTGGAGCCGATGTCGCGCTGCGCGCCTGGCGTTCTCGAGGGTGCCGTCCTGATCGACGCGCTGTTGGGCATCGGTGCGACGGGGCCTTTGCGGGGCGAGATAGGGGAGGTTGCCCGGTCGATTTTCGGATCGGCGGCCGGGCCGGTCGCTGCGCTGGATGTGCCGACTGGCGTTGATGCCGATACCGGCGAAGTGGCGGCCGGGGCCGTGCGTGCGGATCTGACGGTGACTTGCGGGTTGCCGAAAATCGGGATGTTCGTGGCGGGGGCGCAGTCACACGTGGGGCGCATTCGTGTCGCGCCACTTCCTTTCCCCGATGGCGCGGTGGAGGCACTAGGCGATGGGCCGGACTTCTTTTCCGAGGCGGAGGCGAGGGCCATGTTGCCGAGGCGCGCGTGGTCTGCGCACAAGGGGAATTTTGGGCATGTGGTGGTGATTGCCGGGGCGGTTGGAACCTCTGGGGCGGCGGTGATGGCGATCGAAGGCGCGCTGCATGCGGGGGCTGGGCTCGTGACGGCGATTGTGCCTGAGGACGTGCAGCCGATCGTGGCGTCGCACGTGATGGAGGCGATGGTGCGGCCGTTTCGCGAACCGTCGGAGTGTATCGCGAGAGCGCCGGAGGGTGCGGTGTTCGTGGTTGGACCGGGGCTTGGGGTTACCGATGCCGGGGCGCGGCTGCTGCGGGAGCTGGTGGGGCGGGGGGAGGCGCCGATGGTATTGGATGCCGATGCGATCAACATGCTGGCGCGAGAGAGGCCTCTGCTATCGCGCTTGGGTGATGGCGTTCTGCTAACGCCGCATCCGGGCGAGATGCGCCGTCTGATGGACATGGATGGTGGCGACAGGGCGGTCGCGTGCGAAAGGTTCATGGCGGGATCACGGGCGGCGCTGCTGCTGAAGGGAGCACATTCCATCGCGTGTCAGGCGGGCCGGACCATGTCGTTCAATTCGACCGGCAATCCCGGGATGGCGACGGGGGGAATGGGCGACGTGTTGGCGGGGATTTGCGGCGGGCTCATGGCGCAGGGGCTCGGGGCGTACGATGCGGCGCGCCTGGGCGCGTTCCTGCATGGGCGCGCGGGCGATCTGGCGTTGGACAGGGAGAGCCAGGAATCGCTGTTGCCGAGACATTTGATCGCGAGGTTGGGGGACGCATTTAGATCATTGCGGTGAGTGGAGCGAGGGGGACGGCGGTTTATGAAGAAAGCGGCGTGGCTGGTGTGGATGGCGGTGGCGTCTGTTTCCGGATGGGCGTTTGATGGGCACAAAGCGACGGAGGGTCCACTGACGGTGGAGATTGCTCCGGTGGAAGGGCCGACTCCCATTGGGCAACCGATCGGGGTGGGGGTGGAGTTGCGCAATGCGGGCGTCGAGGCGCTGCGGGCGGACGTGGAGCTTCTTGGCTTGGCGGACGACTGGCGGATCGCGGGTCCCCGCGCGCTGCGCGCGGAGGTACCGGCCGGGGGGACCGGGCGCCTGGACTTTCGCATCGTGGCTGGGGAGAGGACCTGCGCGGCGCTCTATCCGGTGCGCGCGCGCGTGCGGTTTTGTGGGGGCGACTCGGTTCGGGTGGTGGACGTTGTTCGCGTGTTTGAGGCGGAGCCCGTGCGGGGGGAGATTGCCGCCGCGGGGGGGGCGGACCTGGGGGTGATCGAGGCGATTCGGCATGGCGCGTTGCGATTGGAAAAGCAGCATCAGTTTCGGGTGGGGTGGAACTATTTTGGACAACCTGCCCGATACGAGGCGGTCGGCTGGCAGGGGCAGGTGGCGGAATCGAAGGCGAGTTTCGGGAAATCGGAAACGGTCCGCGGGGACCGTCGGCTTGCGCTGTCGATGCATCCGCCTTACCACGGCGGCAAGGGCGTGGTATTTGCGGAGTACAGGGTGCATCTGCCGAAGGAATCGCCGATCGCGCTGGTGTTTGGAAACGCGATCCGCGACACGGGACCCAAAGAGCCGCCGAGCGATGGCGTGACGTTTCGAGTCTGGGCTGACGAAGGTTCCGGGAGGAAAAAGCTGTTCGATCGGCACACCGACAGCAAGGTTTGGGTGGACGGACAAGCGGATCTGACGGCTTATGCCGGGAAGGTGGTGACCATCGCGCTGGAATGTGACCCTGGGCCAAAGCAGAACACGACGTGCGATTCGGCGTTCTGGGGGGAACCGGCGGTCGTGGCCGGGCCGGGCCCAGAGATCGCGGACGAGGGGCGGCTAGACCTCGCGAGGAGCATCGCGCTCGCATCGTTGGGGGCGCGACGGGATGGCAAAGGTGTTTGGTTTTTTGACTTGGGCGGGGGGCATGAGGCATCGGTGGCGCTGGGTCCGAACGGGCTGGCGGATGGCGCGCTAGCGTTTTCGGTGGGCGGGCGGGCCGTGGTGTATCGGGGGATGCGTCTCGACGTGCTGGGGGAGCGCCTGGGCGCGTGGCCGAGCGGGGCGATGGTCCGGTCCGTGGATGCATCGAGGGATTTGTTTGGGCGGCTCCGGATCCGGCACCGGCTGCTGGTGAATGGCGAGGAGGCGGTGCTGGCGGCGTCCGCCTGGCGGGATGGACCCTGTCTCAGGTTGCGTGTCGAGTGCCCATCCCGGCTGACGACCGTGACGCCGGGCCCCGCGGTGGACCAGGGGACGAGGCGCGTCTATTTTGGCCATGGGTATTGTGTCGACAGGCCGGAGGCATTTCGTGTCAGCGGGGGCGGTCATGGGCTGGCGACCAGCCACGTGGGTTTTGAATTCGAGAATGGCGTATCGCTGCTGGTGGCGTGCGACAACCCGCCGCATGCGATCGCATTCGATCCGGCCGCCAAGACCTGCGCGCTAGAGACGCACATGGACGTCACCTATGCTTTCGTGCCGGGTGGGGCGGGACCGATGGATTGCGCGATCAGGTATCGGCCTCACTTCGACAAACGTGCAGCGTCGGCGGTATCGCGCAAGGCGGGGCGGTTCGTGTTTGACATCTGGGGCGGGAAGTATCCGGAGATCGGCGACTATGCGGAGCGCGTTTTCGCCTATGGGGCGACCGATTCAATGCTGCTAATCCACAACTGGCAGCGCTGGGGTTATGACTATCGACTCCCAGACATCTATCCTCCGAACCCGAAGTATGGGAATCTGGAAGACATGCGCCGCGTGGGGCAGATTTGCCGGGCGGCGGACGTGCCGTGGGGCCTCCACGACAACTATATCGATTTCTATCCGGATGCGGAGGGCTACGACTATGGAAACATCTGTTTCAATGAGACTGGGCGGCCGGTGAAGGCGTGGATCAACGATGGGCGGGACGCACAGAGCTACCGGTGGCGACCCGATCGTTTCGAGCCATTCCTGCGGCGGAATCTTGATCTGATGCGGCAGG
Organism: Verrucomicrobiota bacterium; assembly: GCA_029560585.1. GTDB lineage: Bacteria > Verrucomicrobiota > Verrucomicrobiia > JADLBR01 > JADLBR01 > JADLBR01. The sequence goes on from JAKQKQ010000259.1 coordinate 141,574, forward strand.
GGGTGGCCCCGACGGCCTCGTTCGTGGATGTGTTCACGTCTGCGGGATGTTTTGATTTCTATGATCGCGAGGGGTACTTCCATTCGTTTCTCGAGACGCGGGCGCACTGGGGGGGCGCCTTTGCGACGATCCGGAATGCGTTCTTTGGGGGGCCGACGTGTTCGGAGGCGGGTCACGACCAACTCATCGGGTGGATCGACGGCGCGGATTGCCAGCACCTGGAACTCTCGCTGGTGCCCGCCCAACATACCATCCGGGTGGGCTGCGGGGACTGGGAGCGCGTGCCTTGGGCGGACGCCGTGTATCACACGAAGTTCATCTTGCACGGCGCGGGTTACTCCGTCCGGTACCAGAACGTTCGCTCGCGGCGCGACCACGGCATAGAGAGCGACGACTATCTTGGCACGGAGATGCTCACGGGGCATGCCCTGATGACCGACTGGGGGGCGGGCGTGCGGGGCGCGGTGAGGAAGTACTGGCTTGCCCAGGACTTCATCCGTTCGATGGCCGGGGATGAGATCGCGGGCATGGATTTTGAGAGGGGAAATATCCATCGGTTGACGGTCCGGTGGCAATCGGGCGCGACGGTCCGGGTGAATCGCTCGGCCCATGACTGGGCCGTGGATGGCAGGGTGTTGCCGCGGTACGGTTTCTTCGCGCGCAATGGCGGGATCGAGGCGACGGTTGAGCGGGTGGGGAACGTGATCGTGGAGCGGTCTCGGGCGCCTGGCCACTGGTATGTCAACGGCAGGGCGAATGACCCGAGTCCGCCGCTGCCCGTGCGGCCTTCCGCCGATAGGCTGGAGGATCTCGGTGGCGGAAGATTCCGGCTCAGCGTGGACTGGGAGTTGACGGGCGAGGTGGGGAGGGATTTGAACGTCTTCGTGCACGTGCGCAAGCCGGTGGTCAATCGGCTGGCCCGGAATGAAGTGACGGTCTCCTATCGCCCTGCCGCTGGCACGAGCAAATGGCAGGGCAAGGTCACGACGGGGGCGGATCGGGACATGGTGATTCCCCCGGAGTTTCCCGATGGCGAGTACGACATCTTGGTTGGTCTTTTCGACCCGAAAGGCGGCAGGCGCTATTCGCTTCAGGGCGAGGAACGCGATGACCGGCGATATCGGATTGGGGCGCTGATCGTGGAGAAGCAGGGTGGATCGATTGGCAAGTTGAGGCTGGAGCCGACCGCGTTTGTTCCAGAGGAGTACCGGTTCAACGTGGGGGGCGGGGCGGTGGATTTCGGCGAGGCGGTGACATCGGGCGCCATCCGCTGCGAGGTGACGGGTCGCGGCAAGGGGAGGGAACTGGCGTTGATCCCGTTGCCCGACGAACCGTCGTGCCGCGTCGGGATTCGGCCGGCTCGACTGGGATTCGGCGCGGTGACCACCATCGAAGCGGTTGACTCATCGGGCAAGGCGATGCGCGAGGTGCCGTTGTCGATTGAGAGTGGAGTGGTCTACTTCGAGACCCGCGCGGGGGATTTCGGTTATCGCCTGAGGTGAAGTCCGGTGGGTGGGGATCGCTGCCGGACGTCATCGGCCCCTACGGGAATTGGCCGTCAGAATCGACCGCCAATCGAGAACGAAACCGCGCCGCTGCCTTGGCCCCAATCGTCTGATTGGGGGGAATCGCGGAGGCCCATGTCGAAGTCTACGCGGGCCGTGATGTCCTTGCCTAGAGAGAGAGATGGCGAGAGACGCAGGTGGAGGTCACGGTCTGGGGCGGAGTCGTAGACATTTTCGGTGCGGGCGGCCTCATTGCGCGTCTCGCCATATTCTGTTGCGAGGGCCAGGCCAAAATCCTGAGCGGGGCGGAGCTGAATACCGGATGTGATTCTCTGTCGTTCAGTGAGTTGGGAGGCGGACTGGGAGTTCTCGAACTGGGAACCGATGGCCCAGGTGGTGCCGGGTGCGATTTCCCATGACAGGCCCCCTGCCAGGCGGCCGGCGTCGGTCATCTCGGGGGCACCGAGTGTTGTGGTTTCTGCCTGGCTCACCTCGGGCGCGAGAGTCAGTCGGACTTTGGTACCTGGCAAACGCTGGTTGAGGCTGAGGCCGACGGTTTGGGTATCGGTCTTGGGGCCGGCATACAGGATGCGATCTTCCGTGAGCAGGCGGAGTTCGATGCGGGAGTCAGTGTGGGGCGTGGAGCCGAAGGTCACGGAGTGGGTGAATGCCTCGGACGGGACGGTTCCGGATGATTGGACTTGCTGTTGTATCCGTCCCCCGAGCGTGACATCGAAGGCGCCGATCGGCCGGTACGTGAGACTGGTTCCAGAAAAGTGGGTTAAGGCGGGGGCCTCGTTCGTGGCGAGGCCGAAATTGACTGGCGAATGCATCGTAACGAACTCGATGCCGTTCTGCTGATCGATGTGCGCCATGTCGCTGAGGTCGAGGCGAAGGTTTGCCCGCAAGTCGCGGGCCGGGTCGGTTTCGTACGGCGATAGCGATAATGGGCCGGAGGCTGGCAAGGGTGTCGGGTTTTTTGTGATTGAATCCATCGTGAGGGTCATGGCCTCTGACTTCCATAGGGAGAGGGGTGGCTGGGGCGCGGTCTGGGCGGGGGCGACCGAGGGCGCCGCGGCGCCGAATGCCAGCAACACGAATCGAAACTTGCGCACGCCGCACTGTAGCACCGCGCCGGGGCCAGACAACGCTGTCGGAAACCGGAACTGCATTTGGCAAAATGACTTGCGCGATGGGCGCGGAGAGAGTATAAAAGACTATGCGGGTCAACCCCGAGCTATTGACCATTGATTCTGCGCCGATGGTCCGAAGGCGGCAGCAGCCTTCGCTTTGGGGGTCGTTGATCCGGATCGTCAAAGTGACGCTGGTATTGGTGGTGGCGGCCGTTATCTACTGTCTGCTGAGTCCCACGTTTGCGAGCAAGCAGGAGTTGATGCGGGAGCGCGGGGAATTGGATCAGCGCATCGCCAAGGGCGAGAAGGAGAGCGCGGATCTGGATGCGGAATTGGCCTCGCTCCAGAATGATCCTGACCACTTGGCCAGGTTTGCCCGTGATCGCCTCAATGTCGCGCGCCCCGGCGAGACCGTCTTTCGGTTTGAGGCCTACAAGCCCGGGGGTAGCGATACTCCCCCGGCGACGCCCAGCGGGCGCTGAGAGATTAAGTTTCAGGCGACTGGCGCTGGGGCGGGGATGACGCTGAGGGGGTATCGGAGGCGCAGTTCATCGTCGAGGCGGACCTCGACGTGGTAGGCACCATGCTGGTCGAACTGGATGCCGCCGAAGAAGTGGACGTTGGTTGCGTGGGCGTCGAATCCGCCCAGTTGGAACGCGATCTGGTTCTGGCAGATGATGCGGTCCTCGTCGGGCGAGACGATGCGGGCCTCCTGATTGAAGCGGCCGGAGCCAGATGTCCAGCGGGTCCAGATGCACAGTTTGAGAACCCGCACGGGCAGTTTTGGGGCGATGATGGCATTGATGACGCCGACGAGGGTCTGGGCCCCGTTGATTTCCATGCGGACGTCCTCGCAGACGAGTGAGCCCTGGATATCTGGGGGGACGATCTCGGCCATGTGCGGGAAATTGCGCCATAAAACTTGCTTTCGCGCAACTCCGCGCTGAGATTATTTCATGCTGCTCAAGCGCGATGATCATGTCTTGTTTCTGGGCGACAGTATCACAGATGGGGGCAGAGAGGACTCGGCGTCTGGCCTTGGGGCAGGTTACGTGTCGCTGATAGCGGGCCGCCTATTCATGGATTACCCCGAGATGGCCCTTTGCATCACCAACAAGGGGGTGGCCGGGAATCGGCTCACCGATCTTGTTGAGCGGATGGGGCCCGATGTCTTGGACGTGGATCCACCTCCGACCATCGTCTCGATCCTGATAGGCATCAGCGACGTGTGGGCGGTATTCGAGGATGGCCAGCAGGATGCCGAGGCGGTTCCGGTTGCTAAGTTTTACGAGGACTACACCAGGCTTTGCCAGAGGGTGGTGGAGAAGCTGAAGGCCCGGCTGGTGGTGCTGGAGCCATTCTGCCTGCCGGTTGAGCCGGTGACGGCCGAATGGCACGGCGAACTGGATCCGAAGATTCAGGCGGTCCGGCAGATCGCGACGGATTTTGGTGCGCCGCTAGTTCCGCTCGATGGGTTATTCACGGCGGCATGCAGCTACGCAGTGCCGGAGTACTGGACGGAGGATGGGGTTCATCCGACGCTGGCGGGACATCAGCTCATTGCCGATGCATGGCTGGATGCGGTGCGGCGGGCGAAGGGCCACAGGCGCGACTGAGTCCGCCGGGGGAATCCACGAGGGCCTAGCCCGGATATTTCACAGCCTTGCGGGCTGTGAAATTCTGGGCTCTGGGAAAACCGCGCCATGAGAGCCATTTATTGGGAAAGGTCTGGCAAAGACTGGGATTTTTCGCGGTTGCAGAGTGTGTTTCGCGGACCGATGGCCCCAGACCCATCAAAGTCGCGCTCTTCGGAGCGCGGTTTTCCTTTGAGCCTGCATGTTTCACGCGGAAGCGTGAAATATGCAGGCTAGGGGCCTGGCAACCGACGGTCGAGGGGAGAAGCTTGTGGCTCTTGGGATCAGAACGTGGCGCCGCGCACTTTGATGGCCGTCCTGGCTTCGCCATGTTCCGTGGGCTCTGTTTCCCGGTAGATTGTTCCATCCTTGGTCACGTTACTGGTCTCTAGCGGGTTACCAGCACATCCGGCGAGCGCGTACCCTAGGAGCGCCATCATCATAAGTCTTTTCACGGGTTGGAGCTTAGGTGGACGCCGTGGATTCGCAAGAGTGATGCGCGCGAAATGCTTGGGCAGTCGGGCGCGCGGCACATGAGTCGCTCAATCGGATCGGAATTGGCGGAATGCGTCTCGCCGGGAGGGATCGAAGCGCACGGTGCGTTTTGCCTCCCGGTAGCGCACGGTTTCCAGGTGCGGGCGGACGGCCCATGAGGGGGTCGGGAGATGGTAGGAATACTGGGATGATTGCAGCATGGATGCCTCGGCGCCCGTCGGCTCAGGGGCGGGTGGTTGGGGAACGAGTGGGGCCTGGGCTGGCGCGGCCGAGCCCACGGCCACGGCCGGCGGCAGGATCGGTGGCAGGGTGGGCGGGGGATGGAAGACGGGGGCCGACGTGGTCGAATGCTGCGGGGCTGGCTGGAGGAGTGATGCCGGGCCGGTCTGGGTCGGCGGGTTCTGGCCGGGGACACGCGCGCGAATATCGACGCTGAGTTCGACTTCGCCAACGCGGACTTTGTCGCCTGGCTGCAGCGTGCCCTCGATCGCCGGGGAGCCATTGATCGCGGTGCCATTCATCGAATTGAGGTCGCGGATCTCGATGCTATCGGGCATCACCTGTAACGAGCAATGCCGCCGCGAGATAGTGTAATGCGGGAGGTGGAGTTGGCAGTCGGGTTCGCGGCCGATGAGGCTGGTGCCTTGGGGAACCGAAATAATCCAGCCGCGCATGTCCGTGTTGAGAACGCGCAAAATGACCTCTTGTTTTGAGGGGTCGAGCCAGCCGCGTCTGGGTTGCTGTGCCTCCGCGTCCATTTTCGTATGCGCCCTCGTGCGAACGCCTTGGGAATACATTTACCACATCGGAACGACGGACACAACGCTGGCGGCGCAAAACTTGGCGATTCCCCGGGGAGGGCGGGGGCCTTTTGGAGTGCCGGGGGCCGTGGGGACGGGCGCGCGGTGAGATCGCGAGTGAGACAAAAAGTCCTTGATAGTTTTCCGCGACGTGCTACACAACAGGTAGAAGGAAGGTTTCAATCGTCGAGAAGGAGTTTCGTATCGGGGGTGGCCCGTCGCGGCGTTAGCCCCCAGTTATCCAGCTTCCCCCCTATTCAGAATCTCGGTCGTGTATCACGGCCTAGCGACAAGATTGTGGGCGCCGCCGAACAAGATTGTTGAATGTTGAAGTGAACAGAGCGGCAGAGAAGTGAGTAGATAGATGGACATATATGTTGGAAATCTCTCGTTCGACACGGGAGAAGAGGAGTTGCGCGGCCTGTTCGCGCAGCATGGCGCAGTTGATCGCGTGCAAATCGTCATGGACAAGTTCACGGGGAGATCCCGTGGTTTCGCGTTCGTGTCGATGACCGACTTCAAGGAGGCGCAGGCTGCGATCAAGGCCCTCCACGGCACTGAGTTGGGCGGCCGTGCGCTGACGGTGAATCAGGCCCGTCCGAAAGAGGAGCGTAGGCCTTCGTTCGGCGGTGGCGGCGGCGGTGGTGGCGGCGGCGGTTTCGGGCACGGGCGCGGCGGCGGGCACGGGCGCGGCGGCGACCGTCGTCGGGACCGGTTCGACGGCTAACGGCGAACGAAGCCGGAGGCTGTAGCCGAGGCCCTGGGCCTTGGGTGCGCAAGTCGCTCAGACGCAGGTCGGTGTCTGAGCGTGGGGGCGTGTGCCGTTCGTTATGGACTAGGCTACAGCCTGCGGCGGCATCACGCTCGCCACGGTGCAATCTCGGCCCAACCCGGATACTTCACTGTCCCAGGATACTTCACGGCCGACAGGCTGTGTGATTCCCGGCAATAGCCCACGGGTGCGCTGCCTACGAGCAGCGCGCCCGGCGCCACGGGGTAGGTGAGAAGGGCTCGGTCGGGGCTAATTCTTCTGGGCCTGTGCGGCGGGAAGGGTCACGACCGGCGATGTAAGTCCCATCTTGGCGCAGATGAAGTAGACGACGGTTCCCACGATAAAGGCGGCAACCGGGGCGGCGGGCACGGCACAGATGTTGACGATGGGGAGGATCCCGACGACGAAGCCGAGTGCCCACGCAATCCAGCCTGCCGGGTTGAACCCTGCGCGTGGTCCGGCCCACTTCTTGCCGGCGAGGAGGTAGTCCACCATCATGGCACCGCAGATCGGGCCAAACGAGGCGCCGATGATCTGGAAGACGATGATCGCCTTGCCGGCGAGGCCGGTGATCGCGAGGATGATGCTGACCGCCGCGCCGATTCCGACGGAGATGAACGGGTTAACGTTGGGCAGCGTGGTCTTGAAGCTATTGGCCGCGATGAACGAGGAGAAGCAGGCCGGGGGGAAGGATGCGACGGCCAGCAGGAACATGATGAGACCCGCGCTTTTGCCCATCAGCACGGGTATGAGCCCTGGGCTCTGCAGAATGAGTTTTCCCTTTCCTGCCGCGATGGCCGCCTTGGATATTTCGGGGTTGCCGTAGGCGCCCGCAACAATCACGGCAGAGATTCCGGCCGTGACGATGATGGCCAGTGCGATGCCAACCATTCCCCCCAAGCTGACATCGCGCTTGTCGCGGCTGTTGGTGCCGAAGTCGACGCCGGCGGCGCCCGCGGTTGCAAAGAAGCCGACGACGAAGGTCATCATGAAGGCAAGGACGCCAAGTGCGCTGAAAGCCGCCGGGGCGGAGGGGTCGATACCCTTGTGGAGCGCTATGAATTTCTCTGGGTCAAAGGTCCCGGTGCCACCGATGGTCTTTGCGAGCAGAAGGAGCAAGATGGCCAGTGGGATCAGGGGAAGCCATGTGGCGACCTTGGCCACGTACTGGATTCCTTTCAGGCCGACGAATGCGGCGAGGAGGCCCCAGAGGAACATGATCACCTTGACGCCGGAACCGTCGGCGGACAACCCGAAGAAGGTACCGAGGGCCATCGAGGAAAAGAATATGTTCACACCTAGCCAGCCGAACTGCAGCAATCCCATGAGAAAGCCCGGCAGGAGAAAGCCGCCCGCGGCACCGAACGTGGAGGTGCCGACGATATAGAGCGGGAGTCCGGTCTTCATGCCGAGCACGCCGGGCACGAGGTAGAAGAGGTAGTGGCAGACCAGTGCCGCCAACACCAGGCTGATCAGTGCCCAGCCGAGGCCGTGCGCGAGCATGCCGCCGAGGTTCGGGGCGTTGACAGCGTCTTGCCAGAAGACAAACCAGAGGAAGATGCCGGCGTAGGTTGGGGCGGTGTTCTTGAACCACGCGGCGCGGTTGCTCTGGGGGTTCGGTTTCGCGCTGGTGATATATGAGGGGAGTTGGTCGGAGCTCATTTGCCTCCTTGGGGAATTCGGGTTAGTGATGATGATCGCAGCTGACTTGAATTGCGCGGGAAGCCGCCGGACAGCCTCGTAGCGACACCCGCATCGTGCGGGAACGATGGGGATGCCCCGGCGTTTCGGTCAAGAGGGAAAAAGCGCGAGATCGGGTGGGCGCTTGCGTCGGAGGCGACTGCCGGGCGCAGCCCGTCGCGGGTTCAGGGCGGAAGGGCGCTAAGTTAAGGGACATTGGGATGGTGGCATGGGCATTCTGCCCACGGCCAGGATGGCCGTGCCACTATCGCGACAAACTTAGCTTAGCGCCATTCGGGTCAGGGCGCTTGGCGATCGATCGAGGATGGTCGATGGGCGGTCGTCTTGCGGGCGCGGTAGATGAAGGCTGGGGGAATGTTGCGCCAGACGGTGGGGGTGGTGGTGACGTTCTCGTGGCCGAAGCGACTGCGCAGGGTGTGGCGAAAGCGGCGACCGGAGGGGAGGGCGAGGCCCTGCAGGTACGCGAAGGTGACGAACAGCCCACCGGGCGCCAGGATTTCCAAGATAGTATCGAGAAGGCGGTCTTGAAGGTCTGGGGGGAAAGAGGCGAAGGGCAAGCCGGAGATGATGCGGTCGCATCTCTGGTGGCCATGTTCCGCGAGGTATTTCTGGGCGCGAGTGGCGCAGTCGTTCCAAACCTTGGCGGTTGGGCAGCGGCGGCGGGTGGCGGCAGCAAAATTGGGGCTGGACTCGATGGCGAAGAATCGCGAGGGGTCCGGGATGCGCCGGAGGATTTCGGAGGTAAAGACGCCGGTGCCGGGACCGAATTCGATCGTCATCTCAGCGGTGGGCAACTCGGCCGTGGCGCATATGCGATCGGCGAGGGCGGCGGAGCTGGGCCAGATGGCGCCGACGGAGGTTGGCGATGCGACGAACTCGCGGAGGAACTGGGCGACGGGCATGGGGTTCTCAGGCGTTGGTGAGGTAGCGTTCGGAGAGGTGGCGAAGCAGGGCGCTGGTGCCGAGGGGTTGTCCGGTGGCGGCGACGATGAGTTCCTGGGTATCGAGGCGTTTGCCGCGGCGGTGGACCTTGTCGCGGAGCCAGGCCAAGAGGCGAGAGAACTGGCCTCGCGCGAAATCCTCCGGGAGACCGGGCAACTCGCAGAGGGCGTGATACCAGAGTTGGGCGGCGATCATGTTGCCGAGGGCGTAGCTGGGGAAGTAACCGAAGGAACCGCTGGACCAGTGAACGTCCTGGAGCACGCCGTGGGCATCATCGGCCGGCGTGATCCCGAGCAAATCCTCGGAGAGACGATTCCACTCGCACGGGAGATCGGCGACAGAAAGGCGGCCTTCGAAGAGGGCCATTTCGAGGTCGAAGCGCATGAGGATATGGAGATTGTAGGTCACTTCGTCGGCATCGACCCGTATGGGGCCCGGGCGGACGTCATTGATGGCGGCGAGAAGTTCGGCGCTGGAGATCGGGGTGAGCTGCGGGCCGAAATGGAATCGCAGGCGGGGCTCGAAAAAGGCCCAGAACTGGGGGCTTCGTCCGACCTGGTTTTCCCAGAGGCGGCTCTGGGATTCGTGGATGGCCATGCCGACCGCCTCGCCGAGAGGGGTGCCGATGTCGGTCTCGGGCAGGCCCTGTTCGTAGAGCGCGTGGCCGGCCTCGTGGATCGAGCTGAAGATGGCGTCGAGGGGGTTGTTTTCGTCAAAGCGGGTGGTCAGGCGCGTGTCGAGGGCATCGCCGCCGCAGAACGGGTGGAGGGATGTGTCGAGGCGACCGCGATTCCAGTTAAAGCCAACTCGATCGAGTGCCTCGCGTATGAACTCCCTCTGTGCGGGGATGGAGAATCCTCGGAACATGTTTGGCGCGGTGGCGGGTCTGGAGGCGGCGATTCGCCGGGCGAGGGGGGGGAGCTCGCGCCGGAGACTGGCGAAGAGGGGGGCGATGAATGCGGTGTCGAGGCCGGGGTCGTGGAGGTCGATCGAATAGTCGTAGGGCCGGTCGCCCCAGCCCATGAATTCGGCCTCGCGGCGCGCCATCACGATCTGGCGCTCGAGGAATGGGGCGAAGGCCGGAAAATCCGAATTCTTCCGCGCCCGGGCCCATGCGTGGAAGGCGGCGCTGTCGAGGGCGGCCTTCTCTCGGACGAAGTCCTCGGGGAGGCGGGAGGCACGGTCGAAGTCTCGCCGGGCATGACGAACGACCACGTCGGCGTCGGAGCCAGGCGGGAGATCGCGCGACTCGAGTACCGAGAGAAGCCTGCCGATCTCGGGATCGGCGGCTGCGGCGTGATGGACGGAGGCCAGTTCCTGGAGTTGCTGGGCGCGGCGGTCGGCGCTGTCGGGCGGGAGATTGACCTGCTCATCCCAGTGAAGGATGCCGAGGATCGAGCGGAAGACATCGATCCGTTTGAGCCGTGCGATGAGTTGGTCGTAGGTGGGGTCTGGCATGTGTGTGCGCTCCAACGGGTCGATGCACGGTAGCAGGTCGGGGCGATAGCGCCAGCGCGAGGGCGGGGTCTGCGGACAGGAATCTGGCCGTGCCGGATGGAATTGAGAATTGGGGTTGAAGGCTCGGATGGCTGGGCCGAGACTTCGATCCCCATGCGCGATAAAGCCATGAGCCGAGCGGCGCTTCTCTTGGCGCTGGTGGTCTGTCCGCTGGCGGCGCCTGGGCAACCGTGGCAGATGGCGGGGGCTGACACGCGGCTGATCCTGCGGCGGACGCCAGACTCCGCCTGGCCCGCGCGCGCGGGCGAGGTGATGGTTTGGCCGCAGGGAATTAGCCCCGCCCGGCTTTCGGTGGCCGTATACGGGGAAGATGGGGCGCTGGTGGCGAGCCGCATCTTCTGGGCGGCGGAGGGGCAACCGGCGAAGGTTCAGTTTGATACATCCGGACAGCAGATGCGCTACCTGCTGTATTTCGCGTCGGGCAGGGGGACGTCGGTGAGCGCGTGGGAACCGGAGGCGGGGTTGATGATAGAGACGCGGAGCCTTCCAGCGGGTAGCTATGACACGGCCGAGGAGATCCTGGGGCTGTGGGACAAGGCCAAAGTGGTCCAGGGGAGGAGCTACGTGCCGCGGATTTTCCTGGGGGTGAATCCGCACGGGCCGACAGCAAACTTCATCGCGAGGTTTCGGGGTTATCTGAGGTGTGAGGTGGGTGGATCGTATGAGTTTGCGACTGCGTCGGATGATGGGTCGGTGATGATGATCGACGGGCGGCAGGTGGTCGCGTGGCCCGGGGTGCACTACGCGCGTGGAGGCGTGTCCGGGAAGTACGTCGGGCGGGTGGAGCTGGAAGCCGGATTGCACAGGATCGACTACTACTGGGTGCAGAGCACATCCTATGCGGCGGCCGTGGGCGCGTGGAAACCGCCGGGAGCGGAGAAGATCGAGGTGATCCCGCAGGGCGCATTTGAGCCCGTGGCGAAGTTCGAGGTGGAGGGCGTGGAGCCATCGCCGGGCGACCGGGGCGAGGCGGTGTACTTGGAGTGGTCGACTCTCAATCACTCGATGCTGGACGAGCTCGGGTGGTTCACGGTCGAATTTCGGCTGCCCGGGGCGAGGCCGAACTGGGACTGCGTGTTTCGCACGGATGATGGCGCGACACTGATAGGTTCGCGGGTGAGGCACACCTTCATGCGCGCGTCGGCCCGGGAAATCAGGCTTGAGGTGAAGGCAGACGGGCGGCCCCTGCGAAATCTTCGTCAGACCTGCAATGTGCAGCCGAGGTGGGATCAGGGGGAGATGTGGACCGAGTTCAATTTCCTCAAGCAGCGGGAAGAGGTGATGGGCCGGGATTTTCTGACGGCCCCGACGGATGATTTGGCGGCGGGTCTGGCGCTGGCCGGGAGGCTGGAGGATGGGGGACTCGTGTCATTGTTGGGCGCGGCTTGCATGGCCAGGGCCAAGGATTTCACGGCGGCGCATTGGGAGGGCTTTCTCCGGCTGGGGCGCTACTACGCGAGTCCCGAGCAGAGGGACTATGCTGCGGCCGACAAAGCGCTGAGGACTTCGGTGCGATTGGCCGATGACACCGAGCCGGGCAGGACTGCCGCGCGGCTCGGGCTGGCGCGGTTCCTGTTGGATGTGGTCGGGAATCCCATCGAGGCCGACGCCTGTATCAAGGGCGTGTCCCGAAAACAGCTGGCATCGACCGACGTGCGGAAATGGCTGATGGTGAGGGCCGACATCCAGATGTCTCTTGGGTTGACGGAGGCGGCGAAGAGGCTCCTGACGGCTTTGACCGATCCGCCCGATCCGAAACAGGAGATCACGCGGCAATTGCGGAGGCGCGCGCGGTTGGAGGCTGCGAGGGATTACATTCGCCGCGAGGAATACGCAGGTGCGATCGAGGCGCTTGACGAGATGGAGGAGGAGAGCGCCCTTGAGCGGATCTCGCTGGAGGTGGGGCTGCTGCGCGCGAGGGTGTTCAAAGGCCGGGGCGAGTATCCCCTGGCGGTGTCATTGTGCCGGCGCCTCCTGACGAGCGCGGGGGTTCAGAATCTTGAGGACGCGCGCGCAGAGTTGCTTTACACTCTGATCGAGACGGAGAAAGCGATGGGCCGGACACAGCAGGCGGATCGGGAATTTGGGCGGTTGCTGCAGGAGCACCCATTGAGCGAGGCCGCGGCGCGGGGCAAAGAGGCATGGGGTGCACCGGCGGAGGAGGGGGTTCAGCCATGAGATTTTTTGCGATGGTGACTGGGGCGGCGGCCGCGGTGGTTCTGGCGACAGCGCTGGGCCGCGCCGATGAGAACGAGTGGTTCAAGCCGTTGGGCGAACCGCCGAAGGCCTCGCCGCGGAGGGTTTCGGGAGGCGAGGCGCCAGCCCTGCCATTGCCCGCGACGCCATCGCGGCGGATCGAACGCAAGCGGCCGCCGGCGCCACCGACGCTGGTCAGAAAGGTGGTCTGGGGCGAATCGGCACCGTTCACGTTCGACAACGGCATAAGCACGGAGATCGCCGACTGGAATCTCTGCCCCGCGGACGTGCAGCAGTTGCTGGCCAAGGTGGGTGCGGTGCTGGGCCAGAGGTACGGCACGGAATCGGTGCCACTGGCCAGTTTTGATGGCGCGCCCGAAGGCACCCCGGTGCTGTTCTTCAGCGGGGCGAGATCGATCCGGTTCGATCGTACGCAATTGGATCTGATCCGGAACTACGTGCTTCGGGGCGGCACGGTGCTGGCGGACAACGTGGCGGGATCGCCCTATTTCTACGAATCATTCATGAAGTCGATGGCCGAGGCATTTCCCGAGTCATCGTTTCGGGTTGTGCCGCTGGATCATCCGGTGTTTCACATCGTCGAGGACGCGAGCAAGGCGCAATTCCCCAAGAACGTCAAGGGTGACACCCCGCTGCTCGAAGGGATCTACATCGGATGTCGGCTGGGCGTGGTGATGTCGCGATACGGGCTGGGGTGCGGATGGGACGGGCACGAGGTGCCGCTGATCGAGAAGGCCGCGTATTACGACGTGGCCAGCGCGAACCGCATCGGGATGAATTTGGTGGCATACGTGATTGGCTACAGCCAGGTCGCGCGCGAGGAGGCCAAGCCAGAACTGTTCGGGGAACTGGACGAGAGGAGGCCGACGGACGAACTCGTGTTCGCGCAGCTGCGCCACGGGGGCCACTGGAACGTGCATCCCGGTGGCGCGGTCTCGTTGCTTCGCGTGGTGAGGCAGAATACCAGTATCCGGACCAGCCTGAAGCGAGTGCCGGTGACGGCCGGGAAAGACGACCTGTCTGGATTCACCCTTCTCTATCTGACGGGGCTGGATCGGTTCGAGCTGGACGAGGCGGCGGTGGCGGCCCTGAAGCGCTTTCTGGAAGGGGATGGGACGCTGCTGATAAACAACGGACTGGGCCTGGGCACGTTTGATGCGTCCGTCCGGGCCGAACTCAAGAAGATACTGCCGGATGGCGCGCTGGAGCCGGTGCCGCCAGCGCATCCGATTTTCAGCAGCGTTTTCAAGATAGGTCAGGTGAAGTACGCCTCTGCGGTGCAGGGGATGACTGCGCCGGCGCTCGAGGGCATCTCGGTCGGTGGAGATCTTCGCGTCATCTACAGTCCCTTCGATCTGGAGGCGGGGTGGCAGGGGTGCGAGCATCCGCTCGCCAGGGCCTATGCGCCGGAGTCGGCGATGCAGCTGGGCGTCAACGTGATCATGTACGCGATGACGCACTAGTGCGGTGTCTCGGTTGGTCCTGAAAGGTGCGCCGGGAGGGCCGGCGGCGGGGCGGGCGGGGTCGGCCAGCGTACCGCACGTGCCGGTGAGACGCGGACGCCGAGGCCGGCGTCCCTCCCCGGATGCGCGTGAGGGGCAGTGGATGTCGGCGGCCGTGGGCGGGTCGTGGCTGCGGGCGGCTGGCAGCGCAATTGCATCTGTTTCGGGATGGATGCGCGCGATCCGCGCGCTACAGTTTTCTGATGGCGAGTCTCTGTTTTTTGTGGGATGAGCGGGAGCAGGCCGTGGCGCTGGGGCAGCGGGCGACCATCGGCCGCGCCGAAGACAATGATATCATTCTGCCGGACGAGACCGTGGCGGCGCATCATGCGGTCATAGCGCTGGAGAACGGCAGGCACGTGGTGAGGCGGCTCAGCAACGAGGGCCACATCTTCTTTGCCGACCGGATGGTGGACTCTCTTGCGCTCGAGGAGGGCATGCGGTTCTGGCTGGGCAATCTGGAGTTTCGTTTTTCTGCGGCGGGGGGTGTGCCCGCCGCGCAACCGCAGCCCCAGCCCAGTGCCGCGGAGGCACTGGACTGGGCCGTGGCGTCGCTGGCGGGGGCGAGGAACGCGATCCTGCGCCAGATGGGGAGGGTGATCGTGGGCCAGGAGGCGGTGCTGAACCAGATGCTGGTGGCGCTATTCGCGCGGGGTCACTGCCTGCTGGTGGGCGTGCCGGGACTGGCGAAGACGCTGATGGTGAAGTCGCTGGCGGGGACGCTGAGCCTTGCCTTCAAGCGGATTCAGTTCACCCCGGATCTCATGCCGTCGGACATCGTCGGGACAGACGTGCTCCAGGAGGATCGGCAGACCGGGCGGCGGGAGTTTCGTTTCCACAAGGGACCGATTTTCGCGAGCGTGCTCCTGGCGGACGAGATCAATCGGACTCCGCCGAAGACCCAGGCCGCGCTCCTGGAGGCGATGCAGGAGCACCGCGTGACGACGGGCGGAACGACGTACGATCTGCCGGAGCCCTTCATGGTTTTGGCGACCCAGAATCCGATCGAGCAGGAGGGCACGTACCCGCTGCCCGAGGCGCAGCTGGATCGGTTCATGTTCTGCGTCCATATCTCATATCCCCCGATGGAGGACGAGCACCGGGTGCTTTTGGAGACGACGCGTGACGCGGACACGCGGATCGACCCGGTGCTGAATGGGGATGCCATTCTCCAGCTGCAGAGGGTGGTGAGGCAGATACCGGTGAGCGAGCACGTGGCGCTGTACGCGACGAGGCTGATCTCGGCGACGCGGCCTGGCACGGCCGGGGCGCCGGACTACATCGGCCGCTGGGTGAGATGGGGGGCCGGGACGAGGGCGGGGCAGTACCTGCTCTTGGCGGCGAAGGCACACGTGCTGCTCAACGGGCGGACGAGCGTCTCGTGCGCCGACGTGCGCGAGTACGCGCTGCCGGTCCTCCGGCACAGGATCTTCACGAATTTCTCGGCGGCGAGCGAGGGCGTGAGCACCGACGACATCACGAGGCGGCTGCTGGAGGACGTGCCGGAGCCGAAGTATTGATGCGGGCACCATTGGCGTGCCGCCGCATGGTGAAGCATGAGATCGACGGTCGTTTTCAAGTATCTGCCGCCCGCGCTAGCGGATCAGCTGGGGGGGATGGGGATCTCGGTGAAGCGCCCGGTGGTGGG
>JAKQKQ010000283.1 GCA_029560585.1 Verrucomicrobiota bacterium
GCCCAGAAGCCCAGCAGCGAGAGGGTGTCGTCGACCTGTGGCTTGCCGGACAACGAAGCCGCCAGCGTCTCCGCCCGGCGTACCCAGTAGTCACTCTCGACAAAGGCCCGAGCCTTGGCATCCGCCGTGCCACGCTCCAGCGCGGCGAGGGCCTCCGCCCTATTCTGCTCATAGGCGGCATCGCCGATTTCGGCGCTCAGGTACGGCTCCAGCTTTCCCCCCAAGCACACCTCCGCACCGGGCTGCGCCTCGCCCGACGCGCGACTGACAAGGTAGCCTGCAAGTCGCAGCTCCACCTCCCGCTTGCCAGGCCCAATCGACGGATCGGTGTACGGCGTCTTCCCGAGCATTTTTCCACCCACCCAAACCTCCGCGCCAGACGGATCGCTCTCCACGATCAATTTGGCCGGGGAAAAATTCCCCGCCACTCGTGCGCCGGCACCACCGGTCACGACGTCCACTTCACGCATCTGCGCCGGCCAGCCGTTGGCCCCACGCAGCGTCACGGTATAGCGGCCGACCGGCAAACCATCCAGCTTTGCCGGAGTCTTGCCCACGAGGACGGAAGCCCCGTTTTTCTCCGCAACGCGACCCTCGCCTTGTTTGAGTACCGCAAGCGCAGGAGATTTGGCCACCGGACCACCCGAAAGCTCAAAGTCGGCCCCCTCCGGCTGCGAGGCGATCTCCAGATTTCCGCTCGCAAAGGCCGCCTCCAACGCCGCCAGCTTGCCCGGCTCCACCGATACACTTTGATTGACCGCGCTCCACCCTGCGCGCTCGAAAGTCACCGAGTAATTGCCCGGTGGCAGATCGTCGAGTTGAGCCGGCGCGGCCCCAGTCCGCACCACGCGGCCCAATGCATGATCCCGAATCGCCCGATAGCCGACATCTGACTGGCCTGCGGCCATACCGATCCTCAAAGAGCCGCCCGAAAAATCCCCGTTGCAATTGGCCGTCTTGCCGCGGCCGACCTCGACCAGCGATTCCTGATCCTGCCAGCCGTCCCGGTGCAGAGTCAGCCGGTACTCTCCGATGGGCAATCCCTCCACCTTGGCGGGCGTGTGCCCATCGTACCGGACAGGCGCCAGCTCCTGCAAAGTGAGGCGCT
Organism: Verrucomicrobiota bacterium; assembly: GCA_029560585.1. GTDB lineage: Bacteria > Verrucomicrobiota > Verrucomicrobiia > JADLBR01 > JADLBR01 > JADLBR01. Next base: position 1,109 of record JAKQKQ010000283.1, read on the forward strand.
TGCTGGTCAAAGTATAGTTCACCCCCGCAGGCGTGGTCGCCACGGCGACGGTGCCCACCATGGGCTTGAGCGAGACCCTGCCTGGATCGGCAAATCGGTTTTCCTCCACCTTTAGCTGAAATGTCTCCGGCTCGTAGCCAGGTTTCGAGGCCTTCACCTCGTAGGAGCCCAAGCGCAGCTCCTTGAAGGTCGCCGGCGATTGTTTGATCTCCACTCCGCCCACGGAGATTTCCGCCCCGGCGGGCTCCGTCTGCACCACGATCCCGCCCCTCGCATTGGCCAGGCGGATGGCCTCCGCTTCCAACCGTCGCTGCTCCGGGGCATGGATGCCGAAATACCAGCCGGCGATACCCGCCACCGCCAGCACAGCCGCGAGACCAATCGCAAGCGGCCGGTTCGACTTCGCCGGTGTCTCCGTGTGGTCAGGCGCAAGTTTGTCCGCCGCGGCACGGCCACGACCACGGTCTGGCCCTACGGGCGATCCCGGCGCGGACGCGAGGTCCGGTCCTACACCATTCAGCCGGCTGCCGCTTTCACTTTTCACCATTCCCGCTTCGCCATTCAGCCGCCTCCACACGTCCGCCGCACTCTGCGGGCGATCCTCTGCCTGTTTCGCCAGACATGCCGCAATGGTTTCCTCCCATGCAGCCGGGATCGCTGCGGCCGATTTCACGTCCAACTCAGCGAGGCGTGCCGCCAGGCTCGGCGGCACTTTGTTTTGCACCTGCAAGAGCACATTGCCCGTGTAAAAGGGCGGCTTGCCGGTGAGCAGCTCGTACAGCGTCGCCCCCAGCGAATAGACATCGTCGGTCGGCGCAGGCTTCTCGCCCATCATCTGCTGCGGGCTCATATATACCGGCGTACCGGACGAGCCCACCTGCTTGCTCGCACGCGTCGTCGTATCGGCCAGCGTCGCCGAGATACCGAAATCGGCGACCTTCAGATCGCCACGCGCATCCGCCATCAGGTTGGCCGGTTTCAGATCGCGGTGCGCGATCTTTGCCTTGGTGTGCGCGTACTGGAGCGCATCGCAGAGCTGCTCCACCCATGGGCGCAACTGCTCTGCCGTGAAAACCTGGCCCGGCGCCTCCAGACGCCGCTGGGTCAGGCTCGCCCCATCGACAAACTCCATCGACACGGCCGCCATCCGGCTATCCTCCACGAAGTCGTAGATGCGCACGATATGCGGATGCGTCAGTTGCAGGCTGCGCCGCGTCTCGCGCTTCAGATCGCTCACCGCCGCCGCATCG
>JAKQKQ010000125.1 GCA_029560585.1 Verrucomicrobiota bacterium
TACTACCCTCTCACCGGCGGCGGCGAACGCACCGGCCACAGCGATACCCCCCTCTGGCTGCCCCTGGCGATCATGACCTGGCTGAAAGAGTCCGGGGATTTCTCTCTTCTCGAGGAGGTGACCCCGTTCCATGACGGGGGCCAGGCCACAGTGCTGCACCACCTCTACGCCGCCATCGACTATACCCTGGCCAATCTCAGCGAACGTCATCTGGCCAAATTCGGCCCGGGCGACTGGAACGACACCCTCGATTATCTCGGCCGCGGCGGCCGGGGCGAAAGCGTATGGGTGACGATGTTTCTCGGCTATATCCTGCGCGAGACGGCTGCACTTTGCCGGCACATCGCCGATCCGGCCGCTGCAGAAAAATACCGGGAGGCCCATGCCCGGGTCACCGAAGCGGTCAACCGCCACTGCTGGGATGGCGAGTGGTACATCCGCGGCACCAACGACCTCGGCGAGGTGATCGGCTCGGCCGCCAACGAGGAGGGCCGGATCTTCCTCAACACCCAGTCCTGGGCGGTCATCAGCGGCATCGCCGCAGGCGATCGCGCCCTGCGCTGCATGGATGCGGTCCGCATCCATCTCGAAACGCCCAAGGGCCCGAAGATCCTCCACCCCGCCTATACCAGAATCGATCCCAACATCGGCCTGGCCACGCGCTGCGTGCCCGGCAAGAAAGAGAACGGCGCGGTCTTTAACCACCCGGTGAGCTGGGCCATCCTCGCCGAATGTCTGCTCGGCCGCGGCGATCGCGCCTTCGAGATCTACCGGAAAGCCCTGCCGATGAATCCGGTCATCGACATCGACCGCTATGAAGTCGAGCCCTATGTCTACGCTGAATATGTCACCAGTCCGGACCACCCGACCTTCGGCCAGGCGAGCCACTCCTGGCTCACCGGTTCGTCGGCATGGATGCTGCGCGACGGCCTCGATTATATCCTCGGTGTGCGGCCGGAATACGAGGGGCTGCGCATCGACCCCTGCATCCCGGCGGACTGGACCGAATACAAGGTCGCCCGCCGCTTCCGCGGGATCACCTTTCACATCACCGTCCGGAATCCTGCAGGGGTGAACAAGGGGGTGCGGCAGATAGAAATCAACGGCGTGCCCATTGCGGGCACCCTCATCCGCCTTGAAGATGCAGCAGTACAAGAGGCTTTGGGGGGAAAGAAAGAATTAAACCTTGTGGTGGAGATGGGATGAACACTCCGCAGGCACCCTTTCTGGAACAGGTGCGCGGCCGGCTGATCGTCTCGGTGCAGGCGGACGCCGGCGATCCCCTCGACGATTCGCGCATTCTCGCGGCCATAGCCCGGGCGGTCGTCAGGGGCGGGGCGAGCGCACTCCGCGCCTGCCAGCCGGCCAATATCGCGGCGATCCGGGCGGCCGTCGATGTGCCAGTTATCGGCCTGATCAAGAAAAACTTTCCGGATTCGCCGGTTTTCATCACTCCGACCCTGGCCGACGCCCGCGCCGTCGCTGCGGCCGGATGCGCCGTGATCGCCCTGGATGCCACCCAGCGGCCGCGGCCGGGGGGAGAGACCCTGGCATGGATCGCCGGCGAGCTGCGCAAGACCACCCCCGCCCTGCTCATGGCCGACATCGCCACTCTGGCCGATGGCCTCACCGCCGCTGCGCTGGGTTTCGAGATCATCTCCTCCACCCTCTCCGGCTACACCGCGGAGACAGCCGGGCGCGACCCCGAC
>JAKQKQ010000318.1 GCA_029560585.1 Verrucomicrobiota bacterium
CGTGTGCTCTTCCGATCTGCGGTGGTGAGTCAGCTCGCGCGCTCGCCGGGCGTCTACTTCAAGGATAATATTGACTATTCCGGGCGCATTCTTTACAGCGCGCAGGTGATCCCCAGCGAAGGGGCGTGGCTCGACTTCGACACCGACGCCAACCGCGTGATCTCGGTAAAAATCGGCCAGACGCACCGCTTCCCTGTGACCACGCTGCTACGCGCCATGCACGCTATCAACACCGTGCCGGGTGAGGAAGCGATTCCCACCACGTCCGACAGCGATCTGCTCGCGCTTTTCGGTCAGCCGCTGGAACTGACCGAGCCGACGAGTGACCAGCTCGTGGGCAAACGCGCGTGGATGGATATCGTGGACGCGAGTACCGGCGAAGTGCTGGTGGAGAAGGGCGCGCGCATCGAGCGCGAGGTGGCCCGCCGCATCGGCGCGCTGGCGCTGCCCAGCGTCACCATCATCGAGGTGAGTCCGCTCATTGAAGCGACATTGGAGAAGGATCCTACTCGCGGCGAAGATCAGGCGCTGATTGACATCTACCGCCGTGACCGCCCCGGCGACCCGGTGACTCCGGAACTCGCCCGCCAGCGGTTGTCCGGTATCTTCTCCGATCCGCGCCGCTACGACCTGGCGCGCGTGGGGCGCTACATGCTCAACAAGAAGCTGGGCGTGACCACGTCGGAGACCATCACCGTCCTCACCAAGGAAGACCTGATCGCCATCATCCGCTACCTGCTGCGGCTGAACACGGACGATCCGGCGGCGTCGGTGGATGAAATTGACCACCTGATGAACAAGCGCATCCGCAGCGTGGGCGAGTTGCTGCAGAACCAATTCCGCCTCGGTTTCCTGCGCATGGAGCGCATCATCCGCGAGCGCATGACGAGCCTCGACCCCGAGCACGTCACGCCGCAGGCGGTCATCAGCACGAAACCGATTACCGCGGCGATCAAGTCATTCTTCGGCTCGTCGCAGCTCTCGCAGTTCATGGACCAGACGAATCCGCTGGCTGAACTCACGCACAAGCGGCGCCTCTCCGCGTTAGGCCCGGGCGGGCTAAGCCGGCAGAGCGCGAAGCTGGAAGTGCGCGACGTGCACCACTCGCACTACGGCCGTATTTGTCCTATCGAGACGCCGGAAGGCCCGAACATCGGCCTCATCGGCTCGATGGCCGTCTATGGCCGCGTGAACCGTTACGGCTTTCTGGAGACGCCCTACCGTCGCATCGTGAAAGGGCGCATGACGGACGAGATCGCTTACCTCACCGCGGACGAGGAAGAAGGGCACCACATCGTGCCGGCCACCACGCCGGTGGGCGATGACGGCGCACTCATCCCCGATCCCGACGGTCGGGTGATCTGTCGCCACCGCTCCTCCTACCCACGGGTGACGCCGGACGAGATTGATTACATGGACGTCTCGCCGAAGCAGACGGTATCAGTGGCGACCTGTCTCATCCCGTTCCTGGAGAACGACGACGCCAACCGCGCGCTAATGGGCTCGAACATGCAGCGGCAATCCGTACCGCTGGTGCGCACGTCCGCCGCGCTGGTGATGACCGGTCTGGAAGATCGCGCCGCGCAGGACTCCGGCGCGGTGATCGTCGCGCGCGCCGCCGGCCTCATCACCCACGTAGACGCCGCGCGTATCGAGGTCACGCGTCCCGACCGCCGCCACACGCTGGAGGCGCCGACGCTGGAACAGGTGAACGGCCGGATTGCCCTCGACGACATTGCCGACCCCGCCACCGGCGAGGTACTGGTGAATGCCGGCAGCGCGATTGACGGCGATGTCGCCGAACGCATCTGCGCGCTAGCGCCGCCGGTGATGGTGCGCGTGCTGGAAAAAGGGCTGGTTGATCGCTACCGCCTGCTCAACTTCCTGCGCTCCAACCAGGCAACATCCATTCATCAGAAGCCGCTGGTGCGCCCGGGGCAATATGTGAGCAAGGGGCAGCCGATGGCCGACGGCCCGTTCACGAGCGAAGGTCATCTGGCGCTGGGCAGCAATATTCTGGTGGCGTTCATGTCCTGGGAAGGCTATAACTACGAGGACGCCATCATCCTCAGCGAGCGCCTGCGCCGCGACGACGTCTATACCTCGATTCACATCGAGAAATACGAGATTGAAGCGCGCGAGACCAAAGTCGGCCCGGAAGAGATCACCCGCGACATTCCGAACGTCGGCGATGAGGCGCTGCGCGACCTTGACGAGGACGGCGTCATCCGCGTCGGCGCCGAGGTCGTCGCGGAGGATATCCTGGTGGGCAAAGTAGCCCCGAAGGGGCAGGAAGAGCTCACCTCCGAGGAAAAACTCGTGCGTGCCATCTTCGGCGAGAAAGCGGCGGAGATGCGTGACACTTCCCTGCGCGTGCCGCACGGCGAAAAGGGCAAAATCGTAGATGTGAAGCGCTTCTCGCGCATCAAGTCCATCTGCGACCGCTGCGGCGCGGAGTATCAACTCGGCAAGTCGGAAACGCGCAACTATTGCGACCGCTGCGGCGGCGAAGTCAGCCGCGTGCCGGGCGACGAGTTGTCGCCGGGTGTGAACCAACTCGTACGCGTTTTCATCGCCCAGCGCCGCAAGATCATGGAAGGCGACAAGATGGCCGGGCGTCACGGGAATAAAGGCGTGGTGGCGAAAATCCTCCCGTTGGAAGATATGCCGCACATGCCGGACGGCACGCCGGTGGATATCATCCTGAACCCATTGGGCGTCCCTTCCCGCATGAATATCGGACAGATCATGGAGACGCACCTCGGGGTGGTGGCACGCGAGTTGGGCTGCCATTTCGAGACGCCGATCTTCGAGGGCGCGCACGAGGGAGAGATCCTCATTTATCTTGCGCTCACCCTGCAGCGGCGGCGCCGCATCGTCCTCTCGGGCTACCTGCAGGAGGATCTGGCTTTGCCGGGCATTGATTACGGCACGGAACTCACCGCCGAGCGGCTTATCGCCGATATCAAACGGCTGGAACTGGAAGCGCTGGATGCGCTGCAGCGTGAGGTAGAAGCGCAGTACGACGCCCACTTGGTGGACGCGGCGCGGTTAGTGCGCGACAACATGGCAGAAGACGAGCCATTCAAACTCGTCACCGTGCGTGGCGTGTCGCTCGAAGAGTGGGCGGCCGCTGACGAAGCGCAGCAGATCGCCTGGCTGGCTGAGGAGTTACGCCAGCGCGTGGACGACCGCATCGGTTACAGCGAGCACACCGCAAAGTGCATGCTGTACGACGGCCGCACGGGCGAACCGTTCAACCAGCCCGTCACCGTGGGGTACGCCTTCATGATGAAACTCGTCCACCTGGTGGACGATAAGATTCACGCCCGGTCCACCGGTCCGTACAGCCTGGTCACTCAGCAGCCGCTGGGCGGCAAAGCGCAGTTCGGCGGGCAGCGGTTCGGCGAGATGGAGGTGTGGGCGCTCGAAGCCTACGGCGCGGCCTACACGCTCCAGGAGATGCTGACGGTCAAGTCGGACGACGTGACCGGCCGCAGCCGGATCTACGAGGCGATCGTGAAGGGCGAGAATCCGCCGGAACCGGGGTACCCGGAGGCGTTCAACGTGCTGATCAAGGAGCTCCAGGCGCTCGGCTTGGACGTCAAGCTCCTCGAGAAGTAGGGCGGCGGGTCCGCGAGGTCGTGAGTTCGGTTCGATGGACGTCGAACAGGAGAATACAGGAGTGAGCCATGTTTGATATCGCTGGGAAGAACATGGGCCAGCAGAAGAAGGGTCCGGCCGAGTACGCGGCCATCCAGATACAGATGGCATCGCCCGAGACGATCCTCTCGTGGTCGTACGGCGAGGTGACGAAGCCGGAGACGATCAACTACCGGTCGTTCAAGCCGGAGCGCGACGGTTTGTTCTGCGAGCGCATTTTCGGTCCGGTGAAGGACTGGGAGTGCAACTGCGGGAAGTACAAGCGGATCCGTTTCCGCGGGATCGTGTGCGACCGCTGCGGCGTGGAGGTGACCCAGTCCAAGGTGCGCCGCGAGCGCATGGGGCACATCCAGCTCGCCGTGCCGGTCTCCCACATCTGGTACTTCAAATCGCTCCCCTCGCGCATCGGCCACCTGCTCGACCTGTCGATCCGCGAGCTCGAACGCATCCTGTACTACGAGAACTACCTGATGATCGATCCGGGCAACTCCTCGTACCAGCGGGGCGACGTCCTCACCGAAGAGGAGTTCGTCGAGCTGGAGGAAGCGGGGAAGTCGTTCGACGCGCGCATGGGCGCGGAGGCGGTCCAGGAGCTGCTCCGGCAGATCGACATCGAAGAACTGGCGGTGGAACAGCGGGCCAAGGCGCGCGTGGAGACGTCCGCCCAGCGAAAGAAGGACATCCTCAAGCGCCTGCGCATCGTGGAATCGTTCCGCCAGTCGAACAACCGCCCCGAGTGGATGATCATGAGCGTGATCCCGGTGATCCCCCCGGATCTCCGTCCGCTCGTGCCGCTCGAGGGGGGGCGTTTCGCGACCTCCGACCTCAACGACCTCTACCGCCGGGTGATCAACCGGAACAACCGGCTGAAGAAGCTGATCGACATCCAGGCGCCGGACGTGATTTTGCGGAACGAGAAACGGATGCTGCAGGAGGCGGTGGACGCGCTCTTCGACAACGGGCGGCGGACCCACTCGGTGCGCGGCGATTCCCGGCGGCCGCTGAAATCGCTGTCCGACCTGCTTAAAGGGAAGCAGGGGCGGTTCCGGCAGAACCTGCTGGGCAAGCGCGTGGACTATTCGGGCCGCTCGGTGATCGTGGTCGGCCCGGAGCTCAAGCTCCACCAGTGCGGCCTGCCCAAGAACATGGCTCTCGAGCTGTTCAAGCCGTTCATCATCATGAAGCTCGAGGAGAAGGGGTACGTCCAGACGGTCAAGTCGGCCAAGAAGCTGGTGGAGCGGGAGCGCCCCGAAGTGTGGGATATTCTCGAGGAGATTATCGCCGACCACCCGGTGCTGCTCAACCGCGCCCCCACGCTGCACCGGCTCGGGATCCAGGCGTTCTACCCCGTGCTCGTCGAGGGGAAGGCGATCCGCCTGCACCCGCTCGTGTGCGCGGCGTTCAACGCCGACTTCGACGGCGACCAGATGGCGGTGCACGTGCCGCTGTCGTTCGAGGCCCAGCTCGAGGCGAAAATCCTCATGCTGGCGACCAACAACGTCCTCGTGCCGTCATCGGGACGGCCGATCGCCGTTCCCTCGCAGGACATGGTGATCGGGTCGTACTACCTGACCAAGCCGCGCCAGGGGGCCAAGGGGGAGGGGATGAGGTTCTACTCGCCGGACGAGGCGCTGGCCGCCTACGACGCCGGGCATGTCGACCTGCACGCGACCGTGCACGTGCGGATCAGCGGACAATCGGTCGAGACCACTCCCGGACGCCTCATCTTCAACAACATTCTCCCCAAGAACGTGCCGTATTTCAACGAGACGGCGACTAAGGGGACGCTCGGCGAGGTGGTGGCCTCCAGTTTTTGGCTGGAGGGACAGGCGGCGACGGTGGAGTTCCTCGACCGGCTCAAGCAGATCGGCTTTGAGTACGCGACCAAGGCCGGGGTGACGGTGTCGATCGAAGACCTCGTGGTCCCGGACGAAAAGGCCGTGCTGATTGAGGATGCGCGGCAGCAGGTGGCGAAGATTCAGAAGCAGTACGAGCGGGGGGCGATTACCTACGGCGAGCGCTACAACAAGGTTATCGATCTCTGGACGCACACCACGAACGAGGTGGGGCGGGTGATGTTCGAGAACCTGGCCGCGCAGAACCAGGGGTTCAACCCGGTGTATATGATGGCGACGTCGGGCGCCCGCGGCTCGCGCGAGCAGATCCGCCAGCTCGCGGGGATGCGCGGGCTGATGGCAAAACCCCAGAAGAAGCTGACCGGCGGCGTCGGGGAGATTATCGAAAACCCGATCACGTCGAATTTCCGTGAAGGCCTGAGCGTGCAGGAGTACTTCATCTCGACCCACGGAGCCCGCAAAGGACTGGCCGACACGGCGCTAAAGACCGCCGACGCCGGCTACCTCACGCGCCGGCTGGTGGATGTCGCGCAGGATGTCATCATCCGGGAAATCGACTGCGGGACGATCCGCGGGCTCGTAGTGCGGGCAATCAAAGAAGGGGAGGAAATAATCGAGTCGCTCGCCGACCGCATTCTCGGCCGCGTGGCGCTCGAGGACGTGTTCGATCCTTACTCCGACGAACTCATCGTCGAGGCCGGGCAGGAGATTTCGGAGCGGATGGCGATGGCGATCGAGGAGGCGGGGATCGAGTCGGTGCAGATCCGGTCGGTGCTCACCTGCGAATCGAAACACGGCGTGTGCGCGAAATGCTACGGGCGCAACCTCACGACCATGAAGATGGTCGACATCGGCGAAGCGGTCGGCGTGATCGCCGCCCAGTCGATCGGTGAGCCGGGGACGCAGCTGACCCTCCGGACGTTCCACATCGGCGGCACGGCGGCGCGCATCGCCGAGCAGTCGCAGGTGGTGGCCAAGTACGCCGGGACGATCAAGCTCGTGGAAATCCGGTCGCTCAAGCGCGAGGACGGCTCGGTGATGGTGGTCAGCCGCGAGGGCACGGGCGAGGTGCACATCATCGACGAGAAAGAACGGGTGCGCTCGCGCCTGAAAGTGCCCTACGGCGCACACCTGCTGGCCGACGACGGCCAGGCGATCAAGAAGGGCGACATCATCTACGAATGGGATCCCTACAAGACCGTGATCCTGGCCGAGAAGAACGGCGTGGTGAAGTTCCGGGATATCGAGAAGGACGTGTCCTACCGCGAGGCCCACGACGCTCAGACCGGGTTGATCCAGCGCATCATCACGGACACCAAGGACAAGAGCCTGTTCCCGACCATCCTGATCCAGAGCCAGAGCGGCAAGACGCTGGCCAGCTACCGGGTGCCGACCGAGGCCCAGTTGGAGGTGAAGGAGGGGGACGCGGTGACGGCGGGGGACGTGCTGGTGAAAATGCCGCGGGTGATCGCGAAATCGCGCGACATCACCGGGGGTCTGCCCCGGGTGGCCGAGCTGTTCGAGGCGCGGCGCCCCCACGACCCGGCGGTCATTTCCGAGATCGACGGAACGGTCGAGTTCGGCCGCATTGTCCGCGGCCAGCAGCAGGTGCTCATCCACGGGGAAATGGATGAAGTCCGCGAGTACCTGGTTCCGCACGGCAAGCACATGATGGTGCACGCCGGGGACCGGGTGACGGCGGGCGACCGGTTGTGCGAGGGGGCGGTCGATCCGCACGACATCCTCGACATCCTGGGGCCCTACGAGGCCGAGCGCTACCTGGTGAACGAAATCCAGGAAGTCTACCGCCTCCAGGGCGTGCGCATCAACGACAAGCACATCGAAATCATTGTGCGCCAGATGATGCAGAAAGTCCAGATCGACCAGGTCGGGGACACCAACTTCCTGGAAGGGGAGAAGGTTGACAAGCTGAAATTCGACGAGGAGAACGCCCGGGTGACGGCCGAGGGGGGCGAGCCGGCCACTTCGCGGCCGCTCCTGCTGGGGATCACGCGGGCCTCCCTGTCCACCGAGAGCTTCATCTCGGCCGCCTCGTTCCAGGAGACGACCAAGGTGCTGACCGAAGCGGCGATTTCCGGCAAGGTGGACTACCTGATGGGGTTGAAGGAGAACGTCATCATCGGGCATCTGATCCCGGCCGGGACCGGGATTGACCGCTACAAGCGCCTGGAGGTGGTGACGGACGAGGCGGAGGAGGAAGAGGCCGCCCGTGGGCTGATCGAATCCGGGCACGCCTCGGAAGGCGATGTGGCCGATATTTTTGACAAAAACTCTTGACAGGCCGGGTGGAAAGCTTACATTAGCGGTCTGTGATTTTTTGGACGATTCTGTGTAACAGGAGAGATTTTGCCGACTATCAACCAGCTTGTTCGTAAGGGTCGCCGGCGGGTGATCGAGAAGACCAAGACGCCCGCGCTCAATTCGTGTCCGCAGAAGCGCGGCGTGTGCACGCGCGTGTATACATCGACGCCCAAGAAGCCGAACTCGGCGCTGCGGAAGGTTGCCCGCGTGCGGTTGACGAACCAAATTGAAGTGACGGCATACATACCTGGCGAAGGCCACAACCTTCAGGAACACTCAATCGTGATGATACGCGGCGGTCGTGTCAAGGATCTTCCCGGGGTGCGCTACCACATCATCCGCGGGACGATGGACACGGCGGGCGTGAACGACCGCCGCAAGGGCCGCTCCAAGTACGGGGCAAAGAAACCGAAGCAGTAGGACTCGTTGGGCTTATGTCGAGACGCACGAGTGCAGAGAGACGACCAGTCGTTCCCGATTTTAAATACGGCGAGAAGACGATCACCCAGTTCATCTCCTGTCTGATGAAGGACGGGAAGCGGTCCACGGCGCAGCGGCTGTTCTACGACGCCGTCGGCCAGGCCGAGAAGAAGTCCGGGGAGAGCGGACTGGAAGTCTTCCGCAAGGCGCTGAACAACGTGAAGCCGGTTCTGGAAGTCCGGTCGCGGCGCGTGGGCGGCGCGACCTACCAGGTGCCGGTTGAAGTGCGGCCGGAGCGTCGGACGGCGCTGGCGATCCGCTGGCTCATTTCGTATGCGCGCGCGCGCGGCGGGCATACGATGGCGGAGAAGCTGGCGGCCGAGTTCCTGGCCGCGGCGAATAATGAGGGCGCCGCCATCAAGAAGAAGGAGGATACGCACAAGATGGCCGAGGCCAACAAGGCCTTCGCTCACTTCCGGTGGTAGAAGCGTCGCCGGGCTGGTTGTTTTACTTGGGCCTGTTGCCGGGTCCATTGAATAGGGAACGGGAATTTTGACGCGAACAATGATGTGGCGGTACTGACGCAGGCATAACATAGCCGCTCGCCCCGGCCGGCCTCCCGGCCCAGGGCTACCGCCCCTGATGAACCAAGCGAATGAGACAGCCGTGAGTCAGGGATTTTTTTTGTCTAAAGTGCGAATGACATGGACCTGGCGAGAGTTCGAAATATAGGAATCATGGCCCACATCGACGCGGGCAAAACCACGACCACGGAGCGCATCCTGTTCTACACCGGGAAGGTGCATCGGATGGGCGAGGTGGACGAGGGCGCGGCGACCATGGATTTCATGGAGCAGGAAAAGGAGCGCGGCATCACCATTATGTCGGCCGCCACCACCTGCGGGTGGAAAGGCCATGTCATCAATATCATCGACACACCGGGACATGTGGATTTTACGGTTGAAGTGGAACGGTCGCTGCGGGTGCTGGACGGGGCGGTGGCCCTGTTCTGCGCTGTCGGAGGAGTCGAGCCGCAGTCGGAAACCGTTTGGCGACAAGCAGATAAGTATAGCGTGCCGCGCATCGCCTACATTAATAAGATGGACCGGACCGGCGCCAACTTCGAACGCACCCTCCAGATGATGAACGAACGGTTCGCCACCCGGTGTATCCCGGTGACCATCCCGGCCGGCGAGGGACCGATGTTCGCCGGAATCGTCGACCTCCTCTCCATGCGCTTCCGGGTGTTTCACGAAGACTCGTTCGGCACGACCTTTGACGATCTCGATGTGCCGCCGGACATGCTCCCCGCGGCCAGGGAGTACCGGGAGCGGCTCTTGGAGGCGGTGGCCGAGTACGACGACCAGCTCCTGGAGCAGTTTCTCCGCGACCAGCCGCTCGACCCGGCCAAGGTAATGGCGGCGGTGCGGCGGGCGACTATCGAGAACCACATGGTGCCGGTGCTGTGCGGGTCGTCGTTCAAGAACAAGGGCATTCAGAAGCTGCTCGATTGTATCATCGATTTCCTCCCCTCGCCGCTCGACATGCCGCCTGTGCAGGGGCACGACGTCGACCATCCGGACAAGGTGATCACGCGCAAGCCGAGCCCGGACGAGCCGACCGCGGCGCTGGCGTTCAAGGTCGTCACCGACCCCTACGTCGGGCGGCTCACCTACCTGCGCGTGTACTCCGGGAAGGTGCGGGCCGGCTCCTACCTGCTGAATCCCTCGGCCGGGATCAAGGAGCGGATCGCGCGCATTCTGCGGATGCACGCAAACAAGCGGGAAGATATCACGGAGGCCGAAGCGGGGGATATTGCGGCGGTGATCGGGATGCGCAAGACGACTACCGGCGACACGCTGTGCGACCAGAAGCACCCGATAATCCTGGAGCGCATGTCGTTCCCGGAGCCGGTGGTGTCGGTGTCGATCGAGCCTAAGACGCAGGCCGACCAGGACAAGCTCACCAACGCCCTGATCAAGCTGGCGGAAGAAGATCCGACGTTCAAGGTCAAGCAGGACGAGGACACCGCCCAGACGATCATCTCGGGGATGGGGGAGCTGCATCTGGAGATTCTGGTGGATCGCCTGATGCGCGAGTTCGGCGTGGGAGCCTCGGTGGGACGCCCCTCGGTGGCCTTCAAGGAGACCATTACGCGCGAGGTGGAGGCCGAGGGCCGGTTCATCCGGCAGACGGGCGGGAAGGGGCAGTACGGACACGTCTGGATCCGCATGCGTCCGAGCGACGGCGGGGAGCCGTTCCGCTTTCAGAATAAACTGGTAGGCGGCGTGATTCCCCGCGAGTATATTCCCTCGGTCGAGCGCGGCGTGCGCGAGGCGATGGAAAACGGCGTGCTGGCCGGATACCCGATGACGGGCATCCATGTCGAGCTGTACGACGGGAGCTACCACGAGGTGGACTCCAACGAGATGGCTTTCCGGGTGGCCGGATCGATGGCTTTCCAGAACGCCGCCCGCCGGGCGGAGGCGGTGCTGCTGGAACCGATCATGGATGTCGAAGTGGTGGCGCCGGAGGTCTACACGGGCGCCGTCGTCGGCGACCTCAACTCCCGGCGCGGCAAGATCAACGGCATGGTCCCGCGCGAGGACGCGACGGTGATCGCCGCGAGCGTCCCGCTCTCGGAGATGTTCGGGTACGTCAACACCCTGCGCAACATTTCGCAGGGACGGGCGGTGTTCACCATGCAGTTTGCCCGGTACCAGCCGGTGCCCACCGACGTATCGAAAAAGATGTTGGAAAAAGTGAAGTATTAGCGGAGGCGAGCCGGAGTTATGGCGAAGCAGAAGTTTGAGCGGACGAAGCCGCACGTGAACGTGGGGACGATTGGTCACGTGGACCATGGGAAGACGACGTTGACGGCGGCGATGACGATGGTGTTGTCGCGGGTGACGGGG
>JAKQKQ010000325.1 GCA_029560585.1 Verrucomicrobiota bacterium
GCAAAGACTGGGACTTTTCGCGGTTGCAGAGTGTGTTTCGCGGATCGGTGGCCCCAGACCCTCCACGATCAGGTTTTTCGGAGCGCGGTTTTCCTTTGAGCCTGCATGTTTCACGCGAAAGCGTGAAATATGCAGGCTAGGCGCCGTGTTCCATCAACCAATCGACCACCACCGGATCGCCTCCCCCCGCCAGCAACTCGCCCCAAGACGGCGACATCTCTCGCAGCCGACCCACGACCCTCGGCAAAACCGACAGCGCAGAATCGACATCGGCCTCCGTCGAATCCCGCCCCAGCCCCACCAGCAGGTGCCCCGCCGCTAGCGCGTCGGGCTGGCCGATCGCCCGCAGCACCGCCGACAGCCGCATCGATCGGCTCACGCAACTCGTGCTGGCACCAAAAATCACCCCCTTGAGATCGCACGCCAGCGCGAGCGCCTCGGCCTCCACGCACGCGATGCTGAGGCTCAGGCTGTTCGGTGCCCGCTCCTCCCCCGGTCGCGGGCCATTCAGCGCCCACGACGGCACCGCGCTCGCCATCCCGCGCACGAACCGCTCCTGCAAGGCCCGTGCGCGGGTGACCCGTTCCACGAAATCCCGCTCGGCCTCAAGCGCGGCGCGCCCCGCGCCTATCAAACCCGCGACATTCTCGCCCCCCGCCCGGAGCCCTCCTTCCTGCACGCCACCGTGCAACAGCGGTTCCAGCGCCACACCGCGCCTCCTGTAGAGGGCACCCGCGCCCCTCGGCCCACCAAACCGGGCCGGGGCCAATGACATCAGATCGCAGCACATCGCGCCCACGTCCACAGGCACCCACCCGGCACCCCAAGCCGCATCGCAGCAGAACACCGCACCCGCGCGCCGGGCCAGCGCCCCGATCTCGGCGACCCGCTGCACCGTTCCAATGTCGTGCTGCACCAGATGAGTCACTACGAGAAACGTGTCTTCCCGCATCGCCTCGCCCACGGCCGCGGGATCCGCCCGCCCCAGCGCATCCAGCCCCACCCGCGTCACGCGATAGCCGCGACCCTCAAGCCACCGAAGCGACTCGGCCACCGCCGGATGCTCCGCGGTAGTCGCCACGATGTGGCCCCCCGTCCGCCCCCCCGCCAACGCCGCCCCCTTCACGGCGAGATTCGCGGCCTCCGTACCCCCAGACGTGAAAATGATCTCGTCCGGATGCCGGGCACACACCAGAGCCGCCACGCGCCCCTTTGCCGTCTCTATCGCCCGCCTCGCGCGGACCCCCATCGAATGCACCGCCGAGGGCGACCCGCACTCCACATCGAGAAATGGCGCCATCTCCTCCAGCACCGCCGGATGCGGCGGCGATCCCGAAAGATGATCGAGATAAACACCCATGTCGCTTAGCCTAGCCGCATCCGGAACTTCTCAAAACGCGCCGTGGCCACGAGCGCGTGTGGGCGGTGCGGCAACTCCCTCAATCTCCCGACTTTCAGCTTCGCCAAGGATGCCTCGATCGGTCCCCAATGGCCAAGTCACCGCACGCTTTGGCGGCCCCGCGGGCCGCGTCGCAGTGGAACCGGGCCACGCGGGATAATCGCGGACGCCGCCACAGACAACCCCCGAGCCCGGCCATCAGCCGAGCGGCCGGCGGATCAGACCTGCATCAGTTCCTTTTCCTTCTGGGCCAGGTGCTTGTCCACATCCGCGACGAACTTGTCCGTCAGCTTCTGCACCTCTTTTTCGGAAACCGTCAGCTCGTCTTCGGTGATCTTGCCGTCCTTCTGCAGTTTCTTGATGGCCTCCATCGCCTCGCGCCGCGAGTGCCTTATGGCCACCCGCTGGTCCTCCGCGATCTTCCTGATGTTCTTCACCAGTTCCTCCCGGCGCTGCTGCGAGAGTTCGGGAAACGGGATCCGGATCAACTTGCCATCCACCAGGGGCGTGATCCCGAGCTGTGACGATTCCAGCGCCTTGCGCACCGGGTCCACCGTCGCCATGTCCCATGGCTGGATCAACAGCATCCTCGCCTCGGGCGCCGTGATCGCCGCCAGTTCCTTGAGCCGCATCGTCGTGCCCGCGTACGCCTCAACCATCATGTTCTCAACCAGCGCGGGCGATGCCTTGCCCGTCCGCACCGTCGCGAGCTGATGATGCAGGTGCTCCACGCCCTTCTCCATCGCGGCTTCCGCCTCGAACATCACCTCGTCCAGTGTCATGCCTATTTCCCTTTCGGTATTCCGGGCGCGGGCCCTACTTCCCCCGGATCGTGCGGAGCGCCCTCTGGCTCGCCCTCACGCGCTTGGAGCGCAGCTTTGTCTTGTGCTTCCGGAATTGCGTCTCGAGCTTCTCGTGCACCAGGTCGATCGCCTCGTACAGGTCTCCCGCCCGCGTCTCCGCGTGCAGGTCGTTGCCCGGCACCGCCACGTGCACCTGGACCCGGAAGGGCTTCGACCCGTGCGTCTGGTCCCGGTATAGAACGACGTGCGCGCCGATCGCCTGCTGGTCGAGCCGATCCATCGTCGAGATCTTGTCCAGCACGTAATCCTTGATGGCCTCCGTAAGTTTCAGGTGCCTCACCGAAAAATGTATCTTCATCTTCGCCTCCAGTTATCTAGTCACTCACCAGCGTCCCCACGGTTTGTCCGCTGACGGCCCGCCGGATGTTCCCCTTCCGGAACATGTCGAAGACCATAATCGGGATGTGGTTTTCCATGCAAAGAGAAAACGCCGCCGCATCCATCACCCTCAACCGGCGGTGCAGCGCGTCGAGGTACGTGATCCGCTTGAATCGCGTCGCCCCCGCGTGCTTCTTTGGGTCCCGGTCGTAGATCCCATCCACCTTCGTCGCCTTCAGCAGCGCCGAGGCCCCGATCTCTGCCGCCCGTAGCGCCGCCGTCGTGTCCGTCGTGAAATACGGGTTCCCGGTCCCGGCCACGAAGATCACCACCCTCCCTTTCTCCAGATGGCGCAGCGCGCGACGCCGGATGAACGGCTCGGCCACGTTCCGCATGTCGATCGAGGTCATCACCCTCGTCTGGACCCCGGCCTTCTCGAGCGCATCGTGTAACGCCAGTCCGTTGATCACCGTCGCGAGCATCCCCATGTAATCGGCCGTCGCCCGGTCCATGCCCGCATCGGCCGCAACGCCCCCGCGCCAGATGTTGCCGCCGCCCACCACCATCGCCAGCTGCGCCCCCAGCCCAACCGCCAGCTTCACTTCCTTCGCCAGCGCAGACACGATCCTCGGGCAGATCGATTCACCATCCCCCTGCAAAGCCTCGCCGCTCAACTTCAGTACCACCCGGCTGAACTTCGCCTTCTTCGACGCACTCACTTCGTCTCAATCTGCAATGCCACCTCGCCCCCGGCAACAAGAAACCCTTGCGGACAAAACCGCCAGACGCCGAAGTTTCCGCATCGCCTTGGTCCAAATTGCCTTGAATCCCGCGCGCCGCGGCGTTTCCTCGGCTGCGGATATGAACCTCACGGAGCGCCATCCGCCGGCCAAGATCAACCTCCTGCTCCACATCACGGGCCACCGGCCCGACGGATTCCACGAGCTGGACACCATATTCATTCGCACCAGCCTCTGCGATCGCCTCGAGATCCGTCGCGCGGACCACGGCAAAATCAATCTCTCATGCCCCGCCTCAGGCCTGTCCAGCGGGCCCGACAACCTCGTCGTCCGGGCCGCCGAACTCTTCAGCCGGCGAACCGGTCGCGATGACGGCTTCGACATCCGCCTCGAGAAACACATCCCCGCCGGCGGCGGCCTCGGCGGCGGCAGCGCCGACGCCGCATCCACGCTCGACGCCCTGAACGAGTTGTGCGATCAGCCCCTGACGCGAGACGACCTCCTCGCGCTCGCCGCCGAACTCGGCTCCGACGCCCCGTTCTTCCTCGGGCCTCCAGTCGCCCGCGGCACCGGCCGCGGCGAGATCCTCACCCCCGTCGAGGCCGCCGGACTGCCCGGCCGCGCGCTCCTGGTGAATCCCGGCTTTGGCGTTCCAACGCCCTGGGCGTACGCCGCCTATCGCGCCCTGCCCCAGCACCAAAAACGCGGCGAGGTCAACGCCGAGTTCCCCTGGGGCCAGATGCGAAACGACCTCGAACCCGCCGTGTTCGGCAAATACCTCCTGCTCCCGCGGCTCAAGTCCTGGCTCCGCAATCGGCCCGAAACGACCGCCGCCATGATGTCTGGCTCCGGGGCCACGATGTTCGCCCTGCTGGCACCGGATGCGGACGTGCGGGCCGTCCAGCTTGATCTCCGGGCGACCTTCGGCCATGGTTGTTGGTCACACGAGGTCCGCCTCGGCTGATTTTGCCCGATGGTGTAAAGGTAGCACAGAGGCCTTTGGAGCCTTTAGTCATGGTTCGAATCCATGTCGGGCAGCCACGACAGCCGATCTGAGGTGAGGGGTTTCCCGTCCCTTCCCGTCTGATAATATCCTCGACCCGAAGGCCGGCCCGCCACCTCAAGCCGCAGGGATTCACCGTCCCGCGAGAAAAGACCCGCCAATCCCCCCTCGTCCCACACCCGAACGGCGATCACGTTGGTTCCCTCCACGGCGAGCCCCGGTGGCACCGAGACCACCAGCGCCCCCCCATCCCCGACCGCGCCTGCCCCCAGCCTCTTCCCATTGAAGTACACGACCACGCTCCCGCGCCACTGGCCCAATTTGAGAAGCAGCGGCCTATCTGCCCATTCCTTCAGCAAATTCACCTCACGCCGCACCCACACCGCGCCATGAAAGACCGCAAGCGCCGGATCCGCATCTTGCCAAGAACCCGGCAGCCGTACCGCCTTCCACTCCCGCATCTCCGCATCGGCCTCGGCCCACCCAGCCGATTCCCCAAAACTCCCCTCGGCCAACTCGCGCGGTTTGCCTGGCTCCATGCGAACCATCCATCCGCCCTCGAGCAGTGCCGGCAAGAGCGGATCCGCCTGCGGCGCAAACGCCCGCCGATCGGTGGCAAACGTCGCCCCCATGTTGGCCAACAGCCTCGAGAGCAATCCCAGATTCCGACACTCGCTCAGGCCCAGCGCCGCCGATCCCCCACTCGCGATCTGATCGGGGCCCACCTGCACGAACAACGCCGTCCCCGAGCCCCTCTGGAGCCTCGCCATCAGCCCGCCCGCGGCCACTTTCCCCGGCCCCGATACAATCAGCGGTGCTCGAATGTCGCAGCGGGTCCGCACGTCCGACACCGATAGCCCCCGACATTCTGGCCATGGCGGAAGCCCCTCGGGCCGGCCATAGAACGAGCCGGGCTTCGCCATGAAACCCATCGGCAGACGCTCGCGCTCCCTCGGCAGAAAAAGCGCCGATCCCCCGCGCTCGAGATGCTCCTCGATCAGCCGATCGACGATCGGGCTATCGTCCGCCACCACAAGCAACCCCGGCACCTTGGGCATCGCTTGCACCGGTTGAAAATCGACGCCCATGGCCTCAAGCCGCGTCCGCCAGATTTCACCGCCCGTGTAATACGTCGGGCCACGCTCCGGCGCGGGCCGAAATCCTTCGAGATAGCCGATCATCCGCATGAGGAGATCCCGCGCCACGGGATCATTCTCCGCTCGCGAGTCCGCCTCCATCGAACACCACAGGATCACGCCCCGCCCGTGCTCCAGCTCCATCAGGGGCGCATAGCTGAGATCAAATCCGCACTCGATGATCGGATGCCACCCGCCAAAATGCGGCTTCTCCGGCGCCGCCACAGTAACCGTGCCCCGATCGCCCCAGGCGGGCGGAAATAGCGCCGCGATCCTCAGCGTCGCTCCCGGATCGGGCGCCGCCAACCCAGGCCGCGGACCATGGCCGCCGCTCCAATCGCGCAAATCCTCGGCATCCAGCCCCCTGACCAGCGGGTGCGACCGCTGCGTCCCAACCTCCCAACACGCCCTCTCGGCCCTCAGATTCGGACGGAACGCCGTTCCCGACCTCACCCAGCCCCGCTCCTGGGCACAGATCAGCACCCGCCCACCATCTGCGGCAAATTGCTCGAAGGATCCAGGCGCCGAAGGCCCCGCCGAAAGCGCGCCGCGCCCGATGATCAAAACCCTGTTCGCCTCGCCTTTCCCATCCCATGACTGCACCTTGAAGCCCAGCGCCCGCAACACCCGCGACGTCTCGCCCGACGGATCAAACACGTGCACCGCGCGCCCGGCCTCGGCGCCCGGCACCCCGGGATAGACCCGCACCGCGAAATCGTTTTCGATCGACCGGCCTCCCAGTTCGCCCTCGAGCCGTATCTTCCCTTCGGCCTTGAGATTGACCAGGGGGCACGCGAAGTCCACGGGCAAAAATCGCGCCTGCCCCGCCGCCAGATGCCCCTTGTGCTCCCCGAATCCAACCTCCTGCCCCGCAACATCCGCATGCCAGCGAACGGAGTAACCCGCCTCCGCACGCCCGTCGTTCACCACCACGATGGACTTCTCCACCCGCGCGCCAGCCAGATAATGGTGATCCTTGGAGGTGAAGTTCTCCGGCGGGCCCGCGATCCATCCAAGTGTCGGCCCCGCCCAACTCGCATCCACCGGCCAAGGCCATACCCCGGATCCCCCGCGCCCCGCAGAAACCAGCCAGCCCCTAAGGCCGGGACGAACTTCGCCCTGTCCACCCTCCGCCGTCGCCGCCAGCGTCCTCAACGCGGGGCCCGGCGCCACCGGAAGCGCGGCCACACCCCAACCGCGCCACGCCCGTCCCACGCGCCCCATGAAACGCGCCCCCAGCTCTTCGACCAGCGGACCACCTCCAACCACCTCCGGACGCCACGCCATAGGCCCATCGGCAATCGCCTTCCGCAACGTCATGTCCTCGCGCCCATAGGCCGCAGGCCCAAGCTCGGCGGCCGCGTGCTCCACCACCAGCGGGCCCAGCCACTCCCGCCCCACCGCAAAAAGCCCGGCGCCCGAAGCCGCCCAGCTGTCGAGCGTGACAAATGGCATCTCGCCGGTCTCCACCCACCGCGAAGGCCAATCCTCCACCTCCTGCACCGGCGCCCAGCCCACCATCGCCCTCGGCGCATCTATCTCGCCCAGCGGCCCACCGCCGCACAACATCACCGGCCGCCACGGGTCCACCCGGCGTATCGCCTCAACTGCAAATCCCGCCATCCGCGCCCGATCCCGCCAACGCTCCGACGACGGCCAAGCGCGAATCCCCAGCCTCGCCGGATGGGCCCCCCCGGAAAACGCCAGGCCCCCGTCATCCGCCGACCACGCCACCACAGATGGCCACGCCCCCAGACGGCCCAACTCCCTGACCACCTCCTGTCTCCAAACCGCCTCGCCGCGCTGCCCCGACCACCGGTCCAGCACCACCGACAGACCGGCCAGTGGTGCCACCACCACCAGCCCCGCCCGCGCCGCAGCCTCACAGAGCCATGCCGCGTCCGGCGCCCCGCATCCCCTCCCCCAACCGGCCGCATCGCACACAACCGCATTGAAACCCAGGCCGTACAGACGCCGCAACTCGGCTTCGATGGCCTCGGGCGTGCCACCGCCCGGTGACGGCGCGGGCACCAATCTCACCCTCGACCCATTCATGCGCAACCATCGCCCCTCCAGCCGGAATTCCCGGAACCCAAAAGGCCCCGCCCATTCATCCCGAACGCCCGGGCCTTCGACCGCAACCTTCAGCGACAGCAGCCTCGGCGCACCAAGGTCCCAGACCGGCGCGCCGGGCCACCGCCACGAGCACTGCAACGACCCGCCATCCTCTTGGGGCGCCTGCACCGACGCGCCGAATCGTCTCGTCGTCTCCGCCCCCGAAAACACGGCCGACACCGTTGCGTCGCCCGCCTTGCCCGCTCCCGCAAGGACGACCCGCAGGCTCACCTCGCCCGATTCGATGGAGGATGATGCGATCACGCCCGCGATGTGCCGGCCCTTCGGCCTGCAGGACAAAATCACATCGCCCCCAATTCCGCCATGCGCCCCACCTCCCACCAGCCGCTCAACCCGCAACCGGAGGGTCACTTCGCCGCCCGCCTTGGCCATCGGCGTGACGTCCAACTCACCGCCCGGCCAACCGATCCGCCCGGCCTCCCGACCATCGATCAACACCTGGGCGTCCCCTTCAAGCCGCGTGCAGTCTAGGACAATCGTGCGCCCAGCCCACGCCTCGGGGACCGCCACCCTCCGCTCATACCAACCCACGGAACACCCGACCCCATCGCCAAAATTCTCCCATGCCGCCCCGGAGCCCCGCACGCCGATCCCGGGCGCACCGTTGGACACACTCCAAAAACCCGGCACCCGAATCCATCCCCACGCCCCCTCCGCCTCCGTCAGGGCTCCTCCCTCGCCCCCCGGTGAAAAGCGCCACATCCCATTCAGGCACACGCGACCGCGCGTCGAGGAAACCACCTCAACCCTCTCCTTCCCCCATCCGGCATCCATCTCCGCCGCCGTGCACGGGCACACCAAAAACCATGGCACAGCAACGCCGCAACCCGCCGCCAGCCACCACCTCAGTCTTCCCGGAAAATCCACCCCTCCCATCATGCCACGCACTTCATCCAATCGCCAACTTCCCATTTCGTGCGCCCAGCGCCCAAAACCAAAAACTCAAAACCCCAAATCCGAGCCCGATTTCCCCTTGAAACCCGCCCCCGATGGCCGCATAATTTTCTGAAATCAGCGGGTATAGTTAAGTGGTATAATGTGGGCTTCCCAAGCCTGAGTTGAGGGTTCGATTCCCTCTACCCGCAAATCCCCCTCTTCATAGGTAAGCGGACATCCATGGACGTCGGTTGACGGCCCAGTACATTCTGACTATATTCTGACTATGGCGTCCCTGGCCCAAGACTCCAAACAGCGCTCGCCTTTCTGGTATTGCTGCTACACCACGGCCGATGGCCGCCAGTTGAAGAAATCCACAAAGGTCCGCATACGCCCAGCGAGGGGAGATTTGAAGCCCGACGGCACTCAAAAGACCGCAGCCGACACCAGAAAGGAGGCCCTCGAAGTTTGCCTGACGCTGGAGGCCGCAGAAAACATGGCCGCGCAGGGCACCCTATCCGAACGCACGGTCAAACGTCTTCTCTCCGGAATGTTGGAGCGAACCACCGGGAAGGGCCTGCAATCCGTCAGCGCCAAGGAGTGGCTGACGCAATGGCTCGCGGAAAAGCGACGGGCGCGCAGCGCTGGCACATCGGAGCGATATGGCCAATGCGTAAAGGAGTTTATATCCAGCCTCGGAGGCCGGGCGGCGCTACCCATCGACGCGATCACGACGGGCGACATCGCCGCCTACCGCGACGCCCAGCTCACCGAGGGCAAAAGCCGCAGCACCGCCAAGCAGAATGTCGGCAACATCTCCACCGCATTCAACGCCGCCCGGCGCCGGGGGCTGATCGCCAACAACCCCTGCGATGCGCTGGAACACCTGCCGGTAGAGCACGCGGAGCGTCAGAACTTCACGTCGGCCCAAGTGGCATCTCTCGTGCGGTCTTCAGATGGTGACTGGCGCGGCGCCATCCTGATGGGCTTCTACACCGGCGCACGACTCGGCGACATCGCCGCCCTACGGTGGGAGAGCATCGACGTCAAGGAGCGCGCAATACGGTTCATGCCGAAGAAAACGGCCCCGACCGGGAAGACTGTCGTCGTGCCGCTGCATCCCGATCTCGAGCGGGTGCTACTCAAGAGACCAGGGGTCGGCAAGGCCCCAGTATTTCCGTCCCTGATAGGCAAGAAGACCGGCGGTGCGCACGGCCTCTCTCGCTCGTTCGCGAAGATCATGGCCCAGGCGGGCATCCGTCCCGATATCATACGCCACACCGACCGCGGCCGACGCAATACCACTTTGAGTTTCCACAGCCTCAGGCACGCGTTTGTCAGTGCGCTCGCCAACGCGGGCATCAGCATCGAGACCCGGCAAGCCCTGGCCGGCCACGCGAGCGCGGCAATGAACCTCGCGTACACGCACCGCGAACTCGATCCCCTGCGGGCGGCCGTGTCGGTGCTGCCGTCGGTGCTGCCCGGGGCCTGAGCGCACCCCGTTTTGCCCCCCGAGAACCCCTGTCCCGGCCCATCCCGATGCTGCATCCCGCGGACTTTTCCGCTATACTGGTGGCGCATGAAGATAAATGAAGGGGCCCCGACCGCCGCGACCGTCGTCGCGGCGCCGGAGTTTGTCGACGCCAAGGGCGCACGGCAACTCTTCGGACTGTCGAGGTCCCATTTGTACAACCTGACGGCCCGAGGGCTGATCAGGTCGTGTTGCCTGCGGAGGCCCGGAGCGATCCGGGGCCGCAGGCTGTTTGCATGCGATTCCATACGGGCGTACCTGGAGGCCTGCATGGAGCCTGCGCCGGCGCGGTAACACCGCCGGCGGGTGAAGCGACGACCAACCGGACCGTCGCACCGGGAGCCAACGGCGGGGGCGCGAGCCCCCGCCCGAGGCCTTGGCGACGATGACCAGCTGATGCCACACCGGAAACAGCTCCCGGTCTGAAGACAAGTTGCCGGCTTGGGTCACTTTGCCTTGACCTGTTCTTGTCCTTTGTGCTGCTGGGACGCCGAACCGCTCGTCTCATCGAACAGCTCGTCAAATGTCAATCGTCCCGTCGTGGCCGGCCACGCCGGCTTCGTCACACCTCCCCTGCCCCTGACAAATATCTTAATTTGGCCACCTGAACCGCCCTTAGCAGCAACGGCCAAGTCTGGCATTAACCAGCGATTCTCGCCCATCGGTTTCTCAATCTTCAAGCTCGCGGTCCTGGCGATCGCCACGAGCAGCCGCTTCAAGATGTCGGCGCTCACCTCGCCCGAGGGCGCAAGCCCTTCAACTTCGATGCGAAGCCGATCAACGCCCCCACCACTGAAAGCTTCGCCTATCGCATAGAGCACGTCGGCCATAGAGCGCAAGAACGCCTTGCCCGCCTGCGGTCCAGAGTAGCTGACTCTCACCTGCGTACGCCGCTTCCATTGCTCATAATGCTCCTTGGAGTAGGGAGGGAGATCTTTCCAAGGCCGGCCCTTGTGGGGGTCTTCCGCCCGCGGCGAACTATCCGTGGCCGGAGTGCTCTGGCTGTTGCTGGGCAGCCTGGCCCCAAACTCTTCACTGATCTGGCCGGCGACACCGTCGCTGAGCGGAGCCGATCCCGCCTCGATCCGCGCGAGGTGGTCTCGCGATATCCCCAAAGCTTCCGCAAAGTCTTTCTGACTCAGGCCGGTAATCCGTCTGACATGCGCAACGGGGTGCGTCGATGTGGAGATTCTTCCCATGCGCATACAGTGGCCGCCCGATCGGGCATTGTCCAGTGAAAACTTGCTGTGTATCATTTTATTATACTTTTTCAGTCACTTTATTTGTGATGTACATCATCTTTTTTCTTGACTTGCATCTCACCGGTGTCTAGCTCGGAAGCGTATGGAAGCATCTCGCAATGAGTTCAAATCCAGAAGGGACATTAACGCGTTCGCCGTTAATCCCCTGCTGCTGGCAAAGCCGTCCAACTGGCGATGCCGGGCGGTGCGCCGCGTCGCCGCCCGCTTCGGGTCGTCCACCAAGACGGTGCGCAGAAATCCCGGGCGCTTCAACGGCGTCCGGATTGGTGGACGGTGGCGCTGCAGCCTCGACGGCATCGAGGCCGCCGCGGTCCCCGCCAAGGTGCGCGCTGGCAGGGGGGCCGCGTGATCGCCCTCCGCGATATGCCGGCAAATAGGGATGGGGGGTTTGAGGCCTCCCTCTCTGTCCCCGCCCGCGCCTTGTCTATACCCGATGTTAAGTCAGCCGGCCATACGTCGGATCGTCCCCAGCCGACCCCGCAGGCCCTGACGCACATCGCCCCGGCCCCGGGCTACCAGAAGACCGCCTTCCGCGTGCGCATGGCGGCCTCCTCTTTCATCGGCCAGTGGGGCACCTCCCGAGTGCTGTTCGGCACCCTTACGTTCCGGCGCTCCGTCCGGACACTCAGGGCGGCCGTCGCCCGATATCAGCACGTACTCGACGGTCTGCGGAAACGCTACCCAGAACTGGCGTACCTCTGGGTCGTCGGCCGTTCCCGGGCCGGCGGACTCCATATCCACTGCCTGCTCGCGACGGCGCTGGACGTGGAGGCCGGGACGGACTGGCGCGTGGTCACCCGCCCGGATGCCCCGCCCGCCGAACTGCGGTCCGCCCTCAATCCCGCGGCCCGGTCTCTCTGGGGGCTGGTCGCCCGGCTGGGCCGGCCCCACGGGTTCGGCCGCATGCACCTGGCCCCCGTCCACTCCTCCCCCGCGGGTGTCGCCCTCTACCTGGCCGGTAACTTCATCGGCTTCCAGGGCGGCCGGTTGGAGGCGGACAGGCGCCGCCGCGCCTGGGGGCTGTCGCGGGGAAACCCAAGGCCGCCGAAGAACTCCGACTTCACCCTGCTGACCGAGGGCAACCGGCGGCATCGCCGGCGCATTGCGGGCACCGCCCGGGACCGGTACGGCATCGGGGACATCGATGGGGCCAAGCGGCTCC
This sequence comes from Verrucomicrobiota bacterium, assembly GCA_029560585.1. Taxonomy (GTDB): domain Bacteria; phylum Verrucomicrobiota; class Verrucomicrobiia; order JADLBR01; family JADLBR01; genus JADLBR01. The sequence goes on from JAKQKQ010000325.1 coordinate 12,427, forward strand.
TCGGTCCCCGGTGGCACTGGACACTCTGCCGGCTGACATACGATGGGCCTGGCGGCCCCGGGGCGGCGCCGCGCGCGGGGGACCGCCGCAAGAGCGGGACCCCGTTCGCCGCGGCGGGGTCCCCGTGGGCCGCCCCGGCCCGGGAGGGGGTCGCCCTATGAGCGCCCATCAAGACGCACCGCCCGGCTGGGATGCCTTCCTCGCCCGCGCCCGGCTCTTCTTCGGCGAAGGCTGCCGTTCTACCATAACCCAAAGGCGCCTGATGGACCGCTTCGGGGCCGGCGCGCTATCGGTGGAGCTCTTCGACATCTTCGACCACCTCATCGGGCTGGCCGAGCGGTACCACTGCGTCGACTGGTGGGGCCGGGGTTATAGGCCGCTGTTCCGCCACGGCAGCCCCGACGAGATCCGCGACTTCATCCCGCTGGACATGCGGCGCCTCGCGAGGCGCGCCACCGAGGTCGTCCAGCACACCGGCCACTATGTACATTGCCACCGGTCTGCCTGTACCCTGAGTCTGACCGATGGCCGGCGCGACATGGCCAGGGACACCCTGCTCTTCGGTGCGGCGGTGGCGAGGGCCGAGCGGGGGGCCGACTGGGCGTCGCGGCTGCTCGACGAGGCCCTGCGGCATACCCGGGCAGGCCAGGAACCACCGCCCGCCTGGGCCGCCTATCTCTGGCTGGCCCAGCGCGCGCCCCGGCGTGTCCTGCTCGACCGGGAACCGGACATGCGCCGCCTCTGGGAACTGGGCGCCCTGGAACTGCGGGACAATCCGCACCTCGGCAGCGACGTCCTGGCGACCTTCGGACTGGCGCCGCCCGCCCCCGGTGTTCTGGCCGAACTGGCCCGGCTGCGCGAGGAGGTCGCGTGGGCGGACCGCGCGCTGGCTCACCTGGGCCAGCTTGCCACGCCCACCTGGGATTTGTGGGAAACCGGACCGCCCGAAAACCACCAGGCCAATTCCCCGCCGCCAGGCGGTTAACCGCTATGCAACCAGAACAGAACCGGGCTGGCCGACGATCTGCCAGCACGCCAACAGCCGCGGCGTCGTACGCGGTGCAACGCATGGACAATCCCGCCGCGATGCGGCGGCTCAACACAGGGGTGCACAAGTGATACACGATCCCAGCACCTCCGGGGCCGGCGGCCCGAAGATGGCCGTCGCCCATAGGCGGGTGGCGGGGAAGCCGAAAAAGCGAGACCGCGCACTCGAGAAACTGGCGGCTAAGATACGCGACGCAGTGGCGGAGACGGAGTCCCTGATTGGGAAATTCGGCACCGCGATCCAGGTGGCCGCCGAGCACGCCTGCGAGGTCGGGCGCCTGCTCAGCGAGGCGAAGACACGGGTCGCCCACGGCGCATGGGAGCCGTGGTTGGCGGAAAACGTGCCGGCCCTGAGTCCGCGCACCGCGCGCCGGTGGATGTCGGCTGCAAAACGGCCATCCTTGGCCGATTTGGACGGGGCCGGTCCCGCCGCGATATCCGTGCGAGGGGCCGTGCGGCTCCTGGCCGATGATCCGGAGAAGGTGGATGCGTCGGGCGGGAACACCGCCAGCATGGGGACACGTCGTGACCCGGGGCGGGAGGACGATGATGCCAAGGTCGCGCCGCCTGAGTCTAAACTGGACGATGGTCATGCTGCACGTGCACCCGCACGCGCGCCTGCACCCTCACCTGCGCCCAAGGAGGCGGACAGCCCGTCGCCCGCGGCAAGCGGTTCTACAACCGCCGAGGATGCCGGCGAGGAACCCCGCACGACGGGGCCCGGCGTGGAGGGGATCGTTAATGCGGCCATCGCCCTGCGGGAGATGATCGGCCGCGTGTGGGGAGCCGGAGTCCGGCTCACGATCGCGCAGTCGCGGGAACTGCACGCCACAGAGATCAAGCTCCACCAGTTTAGGGAAAAAATGGGCGGGGCTGAAGGCAAGGCCCTCTCGGAGGCCTCATGAGATCAGGACCGCAGATCACCATCGCAGACATTTTCCGCCCGCGTGGGGCGGGAAACACCACCGCCGGGTCGGCGCGCCCGTCGGGCGGCAATAGGGCGCCACAGACAGGAGAACAAACATGAGAAGAACATTGGATACGACCCGCGAGGGTCACGGACGGGGCGCACGCGCGAGCGCGCCGCGCCGGATCAGGCTGTCGCGCAAGCGAGGCCATCGGAAGCCGCCCATGGCAATCGTGGTGAGTCGGCCGACTTTCTGGGGCAACCCCTGGAGGGTCGGCGTGCACGGCGATCGCGGGGCGTGCGTGAGGGCGCACCAAGACTGGCTCGCGGGCCTGCGCCACGACGCGCCCGGCGGCAAATCCGCGGGGGAGGTGCTGGCCCGGATCGGCGAGCTGCGGGGCAAGGATCTCGCGTGCTGGTGCGGCCCGGACGAAGCGTGCCACGCCGACACGCTCCTGGGGCTGGCCAATGCGGGAGGCGCCCCATGAGCGCGGGCACGGGGCCAACTCGAACAGGGAGCGTCAACCAACAACCCCCCGCAGGATGCGGGGAAACAACGGAGGTGAGATTGAAAACGAAAATGAAGACGGAGAAGAGCTGCCCTACGGGACGCGGGTCGCCGAAGAGCGAAGTGAAGAATCGCGGCGGACGGGTAACCAACCCGCCCGGCGCCGGCCCGGGAGAACGGCGACGGCGGCGGGGCGCGCCGCAGAATGAGTGGCGGGAGCTGCTGCGCGAGATCGCGGCATTGGCGGGAGGGGCACCCGACGCGGCGACGGCCGAGGCGCTCCGGCTCCGGTTCGACCGGGGGGAACTCGCCCCGGCGCTGATCCGGGCGCTCAGATGGCTGGACCCGGACACGGAACTGTCGCCCATGCAAGTCCGCCTGATGGCGGAGGATCCCGCGCGACTCTCCAGGGCCGTCACGGGCATGGCACTGGAGCGCGTCTTCGAATTGTGCGCGGCACCCATGATCGCCGCCCAAATGCCGGCGAAGCATCTGATGGAATTCGAGGGCGCGGCCGACTGGGCCCGGCGACAGCCGGACCCCGTGGCCGCGCTGGCGTGCGACGTGGAGGATGAACCGGCCTTCGAGGGAGTCCCGGCGTGGCCCCGCCTGGCCTACCTTCGCCGGCATTTCCGCGCCGGTGCGCTAGCCCCGCACCGGGAGGACATCGAGGCACTTCGCGACCTCGCCAAGATCGAACTGGCCCACCGCCCCGCCGGCGTGCCCGACGAGATCTACGACCTTCTGGGGATGCCGGCCCGCGACCCCGCCACAGAGCGGTACATCGCCCGGGCGGCGGACGAAGGCCGATCGCTGCTGGCGGGCATCACCGGCGATCTGGCGCACCTGATGATCCTGTCGCCACCCGGAGGGCAACGCGTCCCGGCCGTGGTCGGCGATACGGGCGCCGGCGCGCCGCGGTCGACCCGCGAGGTGGGATGGCCGGTTCAACCCGGGGCGTGACCGCGCGAGGAGAGCCGCATGATGCGTGGTGTTGGGATGGACACGGCACCGGCCCAAGAAGGCCTGGACCCCGGGGCGAACATGGTGCCCCGGGGCCCGGTGCCGCATGGTCCAGATATCGGGGCGACAGACATCGGCTCTCTCCTGTCCCGCGTGCCGCCCTGGCTTGGCGAGACCTCGGAATGGGTCCGCGCTCATTTCGGACTCGACCCGCTCGCTGCGCTGATGCTCACGGTGGGGGCGGTCGGCGCCGCCTCGGGTCCAGTGCGGCGGCTGCGGCTCCCCGGGGGCGATCGGATCATCTACCCGGCCCTTGACCTGCTGCTCGTCGGCGGGCCCGGCTGCGAGCCATACCAGGCGTGCCGGAGCCTGCTGGGGCCCGTGGCCGGCGAAGTGGAGACGATCGCGGGGCGACTGGCCCTCTCACGGCGGCAGAGGCGTTTCATGCTCGCCGAGGCCCGGCACGGGGCGGTCCTGCTGCGCATGCGGTATGACGAGCTGCACCGGGAGGCCGAACAGATGCGCGCCGAGGTCGCGGCGGGCAAGATGCCCTCCGTGGTGCGCACGCCCTGCGGGATGGAGGACGTGCACCTGGAGCGTGACGAGCGGGAGGCGCTGGGGAAATACGAGGAGGCCCGCCATAAGATGGGCCTGTTCGAGCTGGGGTTGCGCCCGGTCGTGCGGACCTCCGGGATCTCGGGCGCGCTGGTTGCGCGCTGGACCGAGCGGACGTTCGACGGGCACGTGGTGGACCTGCTGCCTGATGGCGACGCGATCCTGCGTTTCCTCTCTGGGCCGCCGCGCGAGATGAGGGACGTGCTCGGGTTCCTGGACCGCCTCCGGCGGGGCGACCGGCTGGTCTGCCAGGGGGCCGACCAGCACTGGAACGCGGGCGCGAGCCTGCTGTGGTGTTGCGGGGCGGGCGAGCTGAGTCCAGTGCTGGGGCGCATCCGCGTCGCCGACGGCTCCCTCGCTCGGCGGCTTCTGGTCCTGCCGGTCGCCGGACCGGCGACCGGGACAGTCCGGCGGCCAGAGCCGCCGCCCGAGGACTGGCGCCACAATGTCGCAAAAGTGATCTTCGAATGGCGCCTCGACAGGGACGGTTTCACTTTCGCCCTCTCGCCGGGCGCGGCCGAGTCATACGGTGCGCTGGGGCAAGACCCGACCGGGCCGGACCCCGCCCTGGTGGCCCGGATCGCGTTGGCCTTGAACTTCTGCCACACGCCGGCGCCACCGCCGGAGGCAATCCCGAGCGATACCTTCTTGCTGGCCGCCGAAATCGCCGGGGAGGCGCTGGCGCGGCACCGCGCCGCCACCGAAGCCGCCGTCCCCGCACCGGCTTCCCTGCGATCCAACATGGCAGTCACGTCCGGCCAGATTGAGGCGATGGTGGCCAAGCTGAGGACGAGGGGTCCCTGCAACCGGCGCGATCTGTTCCGCCGATTCCACCGGCAGAAGAGCAGCGAGCTGACGCCCATTCTGGATGCCGCCATGCGGATGGGGCTCGTGGTAGAAGATAATAAACTCCTCAAGGCCGCGGCGACGGCGGACTGTCAGCGTGTCAGCGTGTCAGCGGGGGCCGGATGAAGCATCGAGAAGGCCCACGGCCCGACCCAAAACCGCTCTTGGTCCGGAGTTCAAGGCTCCGGTTCCCGGCCGGCGTTCCGGCGCGGCACAGGTGGGATGATGCGCTGGGGCACGGGTCCTTCGGATGCATGATCGGCCTGCCTCCCGAATGGGACTGCCCGCTCGTGACCTTGACGGTCGAGGCGCCCGCCATCCTGATCGGCGGCCAGGGCCTTGCCCTCCTGGGATCGGGCGACGGCGAGGTCGCGGTCGGTCGCGACCGGGCTTTCGGCCTGATGCCCGGCCAATTCCGGCTCGAGTCGGTCGAGGCGCCCATCAGCGGGGAGATGCCTCTCCTGTTGTTCCTCATGCTGACGGAGGCCGCCCTGGAGCGCGCATTCGAGGACGGCAAACTCTGGTATCTTCTTCTGAAATCGGCCGCCACGCACCCCGCGATGGGGATCATGGCACCGCCGGTCGGCGGCATCCACCACCTGCCAAGCTTCACCACGGAGGGGCCCCCTCTTGCAATGATCCGGCGCGATAAGCTTGGGGATGGCATACTGACTTGCATGGGCGGCCCGGGCTTCCAGTGGGATTTTTACAAATTCTTATCAGTCGGTCCCTGCCGCCACCTGGTGGGCCGCGAGTGCGCCGAGTCCCCGCCACGGTTCCGCGTCCCATCGTTCGGCGGCGATGAGGGGCCACCCGATCGCGAGGCCAGCGCGACCGGTCCTGAAAACGGCAAGGGACAATCGGCGGCGATCCCGGTGGGAACCAATGCCATGGCGGCCTGTGAGGACGCAAAAAAATGCGCTTGAACGGCGGGTGACCAGCATGGTCTAATGCTGCATACGGTCCGGGGAGTCCATCGACCCCGGACGAAGGTGCCGCGGCGGATTCGTAGCGGCACCCTAGAAGGATGGTCGGGGGCTCCGATAGCCCAAGCAGCGACCACACCGAAGATGGGTCGGGCCCCGTTCTGGCGCCCGTCACTCTCGTGCTGTTGACCGTGCGTGCTGTGTGCCCGGGTGGGCGCATGGCGCGAGACACACGGTTTGTTCTTTTAAAAAAGAAGGGGTTTGCGGACGACCGGCGGTGACAAAACCGGCCCTCGTGGACCCAGGAATATAGAAAGAAGACTGATAATGTCAGATGAGACAAAAATCCAGTGGTGCGACAGCACCGTCAACCCGGTCATGGGCTGCGGGGGTTGCCCCCTGTGGCCAACGCCCGCGGCGCTCAGAAAGGCGCCCGCAGCGGAACTCGCCCAGCATGGCGTGCCGGCCCAGGAGGCCCAGCGCCTCTTGGACGGGGCGCTCGACGGCCTGACGGCCACCGACGTGTACCAGCGCCGCAGGGCCATCGCGGCGAAACTCGAGAGACAGGCGGGTCCCGGGGCAAGAAATGGCAGGCGCATGCGGGGCGCGCTCCAGGCCTGCATCGAGAGGCCCTTCTCGTGCTATGCGGGAAAACTGCATTGCAACAAGGGCCTGAACGGCGAGAAACCCGACAAGAAGATCAGCAAGGGCTACGCCCCGACCTTCGAGCGGGTCACGTGCTTCCCGGGCCGAATGGCCGAGATGGCGCGCAAGGCGGACCTGGCTGGAAAGCCGAGGCCCGATCGGCGCGTGACGCGCAAGGGCAAGTCGAGGACCGTGCCCGGCAAGCCGTGGCTCGACGGCATGCCCAGGCTGGTCTTCGTCAGCGACATGGGCGACGCCCTGTCGAGAGGCGTGGGCTTCGGCTTCCTGAAGGACGAGATCATCGGCGCGGTCTCCTCCCAGGAGGGCGCGCGCCACATCTGGCTGTGGGTGACCAAACGCCCGGCCAGGATGGCGGAATTCGCCCGGTGGCTGCGGGAAGAGCACGGGATCCCCTGGCCCGACAACCTGGTCGCGATGACCAGCGTGATCGACCAGCGGATGGCGAGGGCGGTGGACGATCTGCGGAAGGTGCCGGCCAGACTGCGCGGCCTGTCCGTCGAGCCGCTGCTCGAGAGGGTGCAGATCGATCTCACGGGGATCGGCTGGGCGATCGTGGGCGGCGAGAGCGGCCCGCACGGGAGGCCATTCGACCTCGCGTGGCCGCGGGACCTGCGCGACGAGTGCCGCCAGAGGGGCATCGCCTGCTTCGTCAAGCAGCTCGGCCGCCGGCCCGTGGAGAACGGCCAGGCGCTGAAGCTGCGCGACCCGCACGGCGGGGACTGGAGCGAGTGGCCCGGGGACCTGAGGGTGCGCGAGATGCCGGGGGCATTCCGGACGCTGGCGAGAAAGACCGCGGCAATAATCCGATAGGAGGAAGGCCCAGGGCGGGGGCGCGGGCCCCCGCCCGAGGCCAACTCCTTGATGATCGGACAGTGGCAACCCGCACCGCCGGGAACAGCTCGCCGGCGGATGCCCCGCGATCGCGCGAGGCTGGCCCGGGCGAATTATTTAACCGTACCCCGACCCCAAGGGCGCCCCGCCCGGCCAACGGCCCGTCCTGGCCGAACCTCGAATTTTTTAAGTCTCCACGACCATTCTTTGCGCAAACGGGCTGCCCGTTTTCGGGCGCGCGCCGACACTGATACCCGAATTATCGGCCGCAAGCACCGGCCACGGAGAATCCGGCCTCCCTCTGAACTCCATGATCTTCTGTTCCTTTCTGGAGCATTTCGCCCCGCGAAACGTCACCGGAATTTTTGATCGTAATCACGGCGGGCCCGCGGGCCCAGAAATCGTCGCCCGGCGCGCCCCAACCGCCGAAGCGTGCCCCCGCGCCGGTGACAGCGGGGTCTCTCGATTGATTATTATCAACCGCCATCTC
>JAKQKQ010000326.1 GCA_029560585.1 Verrucomicrobiota bacterium
ATCTTTGCCAAACTCAAGGCTGTCGACCGCGCCGTATGACAGCGCCGCATGACCGCACGGGAGGTGTATGTGCATGGTTGCCCGTCGTCCGTGCGCGTCAGCCGTCGTGGCGGCTGCGGGCTCCGGGACACGTATGGGGGCCGCGGTGCCCAAGCAGTATATGGATCTCGGCGGCATGCCGATTGTGGTCCGTTCCATAACCGCTCTGGCTTCATCAGGGGCTCTGGGCGAGCTGGTGGCGGCTGTGCCGCCAGGCGATGAGAAGCAGTTCGAGAGGGATATCGTACACCGATACTCCCTCTCTTCACTTTTTGAGCGTGGGTGCACTGTGGTGGCCGGCGGCGCGAGCAGGCAGGCGTCGGTGGCGCGCGCCCTTGGGGCCGTGTCGGGAGAGTATGAGATCGTACTGGTGCACGACGCGGCGCGCCCGCTTGTCACCGCTCGCGAAGTGTGGGCAGCGGTGGAGGCTGCCGAGGAATGGGGTGCGGCGACCTGCGGCGTTGCGCCCACCGACACGGTGAAGGCGGTTATGGCTGCCCAGATGGATCGGGCGGCGCGCCTCGTCGGGGAGACGTTGGATCGGTCGCGTCTTCGGATGATTCAGACTCCTCAGGCCTTCAAGCTTTCGGTATTGCGCCAAGCGCACGAGGCGTCGGGCAACTTCGAGGCCACCGACGACTGTGCCCTCGTAGAACGACTGGGCCTGCCTGTGGCTGTGGTTCCGGGCTCGCGGCGGAATGTCAAGATAACTGACCCTCTCGATTTGACAGTGGCCGAGGCCCTGCTTGGGTCGGAGTCGAGAGCGGGCGCCGGCGCGACTTGCGGCGGGGCGGAGGCGAATGGGATGGAGATGAGCGGGATGGGAGCGGCGAGCGGATTGGAGCCCCCGACGATACGCCTGGGCCAGGGGTTCGATCTTCACCGGCTGGCGCTTGGCAGACGACTGGTGCTGGGGGGTGTCGAGATTCCGGCAGACCTTGGGCTGGTTGGTCATTCGGATGCGGACGTCCTGACTCATGCAGTGATCGACGCCTTGCTCGGCGCGGCGGGATTGGGCGATATCGGTCAGCACTACCCCGACACTGATCCGGCTTATGCAGGCGCTTCAAGTATCGCGCTGCTTTCGCATACAGTGGACATGATTCGGGCGGCGGGGTATCGGGTGTGCAGCCTGGACACGGTGGTCATAGCCGAGCAGCCCAAGGTAGGTCCGTTTGCAGCCCAAATGCGAGAGTCGCTGGCGAATGCAATGAAGGTGAGTCCCGGATGTGTTAATATAAAAGGAAAGACCACCGAGGGCCTGGGGCCGACGGGAACAGGCGAGGCTATCGCAGCGCTGGCTGTGGC
>JAKQKQ010000004.1 GCA_029560585.1 Verrucomicrobiota bacterium
AACTGGCTCGGCTGGTCCACGATGGCTGCTGTGTTGATGGCGGCACCGAAGTTCAGCCCGCCCTGGGGAATGCCACCGATCACGCCGGGCTCGGCAGTGAGGGTCATCAGGTCGATGACGCGTTCCTCGGCGGCCACTGCGGCGACTCCTTCGGGCATACCGATGCCCAGATTCACCACCGCGTTGGGAGTGAGCTCCATGGCCGCACGGCGGGCGATGATCTTGCGCTCGCTCATCTCCATCGGTTCGAGGGAGCTCACAGGTACGCGGATCTCCCCGGAGAAGGCCGGGTTGTACTGTTCCATGAAGGTCTGCATGTGCCATTCGGGCTTCTCGGCGACCACGATGCAGTCCACCAGGATGCCGGGGATCTTCACCTGGCGTGGATTGAGGGAGCCGGCTTCGGCGATGCGCTCGACCTGGGCGATGACAATGCCGCCGCTGTTCCGCGCGGCCATGGCGATGGCCTGGCCTTCGAGGGTCAGGGCTTCCTTCTCCATGGTGATGTTGCCGTCCGGGTCGGCGGTGGTGCCGCGGATGATGCCCACGCTGATCGGGAAGGCCTTGTAGAAGAGGTACTCCTCACCGTCGATCTCCATGACCCTCACCAGGTCGTCGGTGGTCCGCTCGTTCACCTTGCCGCCGCCGAAGCGAGGATCGACGAAGGTGCCCAGGCCTACCCGGGTCAGGGTGCCGGGCTTGCCGGCGGCGATGTCCCGGTACAGGTGGGTGATCACCCCCTGGGGCAGGTTGTAGCCCTCGATGCGGTTCGACACCGCGAGCTCCTGCAAGCGCGGCACCAGGCCCCAGTGGCCGCCGATCACGCGCTTGACCAGCCCTTCGTGGCCCAGGTGGTTGAGGCCCCGATCCTTGCCGTCGCCCTGACCCGCACCGTAGACGAGGGTCAGCCCCGCGGGCTGGCCCTTCCCGTTCGGGTCTTGCTCCCGGGTGTCGAGGAAGCGCTGCTCAAGGGCAATGGCGATGTTCTCGGGGAAGCCGATGCCGACGAAGCCAGTGGTCGCCACAGTGTCGCCCGCACGGATCAAGCGCACGGCGTCGGCTGCACTGACGATCTTTCCGGTATTGCGGCCCTGGGGGCGCACGAACTGCGGGGTGCTATGGGTCATGGTATGTCTCCTCTTGCGACGTGCGCGAGCCTCTAACGATACCGAAAACCCCGGGGGGCGTCATGACATTGGCCGGTGGGTGCGGGTTTTCCCTTTGATTTGCGGAAGTGAAAAAAATATCGAGAATTTAAAATAATCTCGCTAAAATAGACGCGCATCCTGGCAACACGTCACGACCCATCGGCAAGTGGGCCTCGAAATCCATTTCAGCGAGTACGACATGAAAGAATTCAAGAACTTCATCAATGGCGAGTACATCGCCAACGTCAGCGGCAAGACCTACGAGAACCGCAACCCGGTGGACAAC